>NZ_JBICVX010000008.1:0-335799 GCF_043199435.1 Streptomyces sp. NPDC048604 | reverse complement strand
CAGATGAACCGCTGGGACCGCTACCACTACGTCCGCGTCGCCGTCATCATCGCCGCCTTCGCCCTGCTGGCCGCCGCCCTCACCTGAGCCCGCCGAAGCCAAGGGCGAGCGCCTCTCGGCCGGTCCGGTCCGTCGAAGCGCCGGCCGAGGCGCTGGCGGCCTTGGCTTGCCCCCTATCCCCGACGGTCTACGGCCGGGCAGGGCGGGCCCATGAAGGCGTCGAGCTCTTCGACGATCTTGCGGAGCTCGCGGGCTCCGCGAGGTGACATCGCTCGGATCACGCCGTCGAGCAGGGCACGGCCTTCGAGAGGGTTGCCGCAGCAGTACCAGTGCACGTTGCCGAACTCGTCGTCGTGCCAGAGCTCGCGCTCGGGGCGGTGGACGTAGTCCTTCCACAGGCGCAACGCCGCGGCGGTGTCCCCCGGTTGGAGGTAGTTCCGCGTGCGTTCAAGGCGAACGATCTCGGACAGCGCACGCGGCGAGAGACGGTCGATGGCCGGCCTTGAGCACGGCGACTGTCGCCGGTCCGGGATTCCGTCCCGGATGCGTCCTGGCCGTCTACGCGGCATGGACCTTTCGGTTGTTCGTCATGCCACACATGGTGCCACGATCTCGAACGGCGCCTCCAGGGGATTCGCAACTGCGCCGCCGACACTGGCGGGTCATCACATTCAGTTAAGACGATAGGACTTATCGTGACGTCGAGTGATGTCCGCAGCGGTGCACGAACCCGCTTCGCCCCCGATGGAGTCATGTCGCCATGCCGATGCTGCTGATCAAGGGCTCGTACCACGTCATCGACGCCCGTCCGGACGGAGACACCGTCCATTTCACGCCCGACGACTCGACCGAATGGGATCTCGTCGGCGGGATCCACAAGGTCGAACACAACATGTCCGGCAGAGCCAGGCTGCGGCTGGAAGCCATCGACACGTTGGAGACCCACTACTCCCGGACCGGCCCGGAGGTCCACCAGCCGCTGGCCCACGGCCACGCCGCTCAGGACGAACTGCTGCGCTGGCTCGGCTTCACCAGCGTGACGCGGGACGCGAAGGAGAAGGTCACCGCCGCCACGCCCGCCACCGTTCCCGGATGGATCCTCACCCGCGGCGCGGCCCAGGATCACCGCTGCATCGCCCTGGCCGGCCGGGGCACACCCCAGGGCCCGAGCGGGACGGAGGTCTTCGTCGACGAGCCGCTGCTGAGGACCACCGTCAACCACCACCTCCTCGCTGTCGGCCTGGCGTATCCCACCTACTACCGCAGCCTCTTCGCCGAGCTGCGCACCGAACTGACGGCCGCGGTCCATCAGGCGCAGGCGGCCACGCCCGCGAAGGGGCTGTGGCCCGACGACGTCACCCTCAGCGGGGCGACCGTCACCGGGATGTCCGATCTCGCCGAGGACACCGGCGCGGTGATCCTGCCGAAGCTGTTCCGGCGCTTGGTCGACTACATCAACCTCGGCGACCCGGACCTGAGCGGGTTCCCCGCGTTCCTGGACCAGGCCCAGGACAAGTTCTGGATCCTGTCCACCGGCCAGTTCACCACCGGCCTCGACGCGGTCGTCGAGGTCATCGACAGCAAGGTGCGGATGACCCACCCCTCCGAAGACCTCGTCTTCGAGGACTGACCGGAAGGAAACCAGTCACCCCCTGGACGAGGCGACGGCCGGCACACACCGCACGACCGGCCCACATCCTCACGCCGTCGGGCGCAACCGGTCCAGTTCGCTGCTGATCGCAACTCGCAGTTCGTCATGGCGCGGGCCGAGCCGGAACCGCTCGTCACTCCACCGATCAGGCGGATACAGCCACACAGGCTTGCCCACAAGCTCGGCCGGCTCCCAGTCGAACCGCGGCCAGACGTGGGCGTGCAGGAACGGGTCGGTGTTGCCGAGGATCTCCAGATTGACCCGGCGGAAGCCGGCGTCCAGGCGTCGACAGGCCCGCTCGACCGCTTCGCCGAGCCGGTCCATGTCGGACAGGAAGGCCAGCCGCTCGGCATTCCGCAGATCGGACAGCCGTTGAACACCGGGTTCGTCCACGAGGAGCACCGAATAGCCCGGAAGGAACTGGACGTCGCCGATCACCGCGAAGCCGGACTCGAGCCGTCGTAGCACCGTGGGGTTCTCACCCCGCAGAGCGGCCCCGATTCGATCCGTTCGCCAATCGCCGGCCATGGCGCAGCCTCCTCGTAGTGTTCGGACGCAGGACGTCGTCAAGGATGACCCGGCGGCACCTCTAGGCAGCGAAGACCGCCAGAAGGGAACCAACATGGCTGAAGACCACGACGAGTTGGCGGACGCGCAATGGGCGCACTGGCAGAGCACCTACAGCGCCCACCCCGGCATGTACGGCGAGGCTCCCTCCGCGCCGGCCGTGTACGCCGCCTCGGTGTTCCGCGCGGCCGGCGCGAGGGACGTACTGGAGCTGGGGGCCGGTCACGGCCGCGACGCCCTGTACTTCGCTCGTGAAGGCTTCACCGTCCGGGCCACCGACTTCAGCCCCGTCGGCCTGGAACAGCTCCGGGCTGCGGCCCGCGAACAGGGTGTCGAAGAGCGGATGACGGCCGTCGTGCACGACGTTCGTGAGCCGCTGCCGCTCCCGGACGGCTCCGTGGACGCCGTGTTCGCACACATGCTGCTGTGCATGGCCCTGTCCACCAAGGAGATCCACTCACTCGTGAGCGAGATCAGCCGGGTGCTGCGGTCGGGCGGCACCTTCGTCTACACCGTCCGCCACACCGGCGACGCCCACTACGGCGCAGGCGTCTCCCACGGCGACGACGTCTACGAGCACGGCGGCTTCGCGGTCCACTTCTTCCCCCGCGGCCTCGTGGACACCCTCGCCGACGGCTGGAACCTGAACGATGTCCACGCCTTCGAAGAGGGCGACCTGCCCCGCCGTCTGTGGCGTGTCACCCAGACCTTGGCCCGGTGAAGGTGTGTGCGCCGCTCTTCGGAAGCTCCTTGACCTCAAGGCAACTTGAGGTTCTACGGTGATCGTGTTCTGGAGATCGCTTACGGGAGGTGCGTGAACGTGACGCTCAAGGAGTACTCGCAGGAGCAGCTGGCGGCCCAGCCCATCGGCGCGTGGAGCGGCGAGGCGTACCGGCAGGTGGTCGGCGCCCTCCGTGCGCAGCTGGGGGTGGAGGGCCTCACGCAGCCGCACTGGTGGACGCTCAACCACGTTGCCGGCGAGCCGGGCAGATGGACCCGCGCCGCATTGATCGAGCGACTGGCCAAGTATGAGGACCTCGGGATCGACTTCGCCGGCGTCTTCGACGACCTCGTCGCCCGAGGATGGCTGACGGAGGACTCAGGGGCCATGACGTTGACCGAGGCCGGAGAGGCCGGTCGCATCCGGGCCAGGGAACGCAACCTGCGCGTGCATCACCAGACGCACGAGGGCATCTCCTCGGCCGACTTCGTCACCACGATCAACGTCCTTCGGCGCATGGTCGCCAACCTCGGCGGCAACGGCGACCTGCCCGACTGAGAAGAGGCACCAGGTCACTGCGTGGTCCGAGCAGGCCGAGATCCACGGCTCTGGCCCCACTTCAATGGACCTGGCACGACGCGGTGGTTCGTGCCTTGGGCCGGGCTCAGGTCGGCTGCGGTGCCGGCGGGATTCGAACCCGCGGACAGATGGGAGCAGGTCCGCCCCGTCTCCGTCAGTCGGCGTGAGCGGAACCTCGCCCACGTCGATCGCAATGGGCCGCTCTGCCACGGCACCACAACCTGCGGGAACGCGCGCACCCCCGCTCCGACTCAGGGTAGAGACGTCGTTGCCCGAGGACGAACCCTTATCCGTGACCTCGGCAACCGCTGCTACCCGCTCGTCAGGAGGAGGCGGTCCATTCGTCGTAGAACGGCGGCATGGCGGAGGCTCGCCGGGTGAAGTCCGGGGACCGCTTCTCGCGGAAGGCCGCCACTCCCTCGGAGCCGTCGCCGACGCTCGTGTAGAACATGGCGAGGGATTCCACCCGGTGTGCGTCCTCGGGTGCGTCCAGGGACGCATGACGGTACGTCATCTGCCGGATGAGCGCCGTCGACACGGGCGACCCGCCCAGTGTCCAGCGGTCCGCCAGCTCGCGGGCTCGCTTCAAGAGCTCGTCGGGGGCGTGGAGTTCGGTCGCGAGGCCCACGGCCTGCGCGGCCTCCGCGTCGAGGATCTCGGCGGAGTACAGCAGGTCCAGCGACCGGGGCATGCCGACCAGGCGGGGCAGGAACCAGGTCGAGGCGGCTTCGGGGGTGATGCCGAGGCGCCCGAAGACGAGGCCGAACCGCGCGTTCGTGGACATCAGGCGGGCCTCCATGGCCAGGGTCATGGTCGCGCCGATCCCGACCGCGACGCCGTTGATCGCGGCGATCACGGGCTTGCGGCAGGCGTGGATCGCCAAGGTGACCCGGCCTCCGGTGTCCCGGACCCGGCTGACTTCGGGGCTGTGCAGATCGGTCATGTCGGCGAGCGTCGGCGTGCGCGACTCGTCGAGTCCGAACACGTTGCCGTCCGCGCTGAGGTCCATGCCCCCGCAGAAGGCCCTGTGGCCCGCGCCGGTGACGATGACGGCCCGCACGTCGTCGTTGTCGTTGACCTCGGTGAACGTCCGCTCCAGTTCCCCGGCCATCGTCGGGGTGAAGGCGTTGAGGTGCTCCGGCCGGTCGAGGGTGACGGTGAGAACGCCGTCGTCGATGTGGTGGCTGAGGGTGGTCCAGGTCATGGGTCGCGTACTTCCGTTCGTCGGTCGCTTCAGCCGCGGAGGTCGGCGAGCCGACCGATGATCTTCTCGGCGTCGGCGACGATGCCGCTGACGATCTCGTCACAGGTGGCCACGGACTCGATGAGCAACGTCCGACCGCACGAGACTCGCGCCAGGGGCGCTGCTCGTCGGCGGCGCCATGGCCGCCGTCTCCCAGGCCGGATGGTGGACCGCCCTGGTCGTCGGCTTCCTCAACAGCAGGACCTGACCGCGCTGCCGTCGCCGTCGGCCGGCGGGGCAAATGGTTCGCCCCATCCGCCACTGACGCGTGGCGGGCGCGGGCGTTCTCGTTGTCCTCTCCAGAAGGACCGTCCCGACGGTCGGTGACGTGCCGGGCCGGGTCGCCTTCAGTGAAGACCCTGACGTCGCGGCAAGGTCAAGGCGCCTTCGCCGCTGGCCTGCGGTAGAACATCTCGGGTGGATGACCCGCGTGCCGACCGTCCGCACCCACGCTTCCCGACCCGCATCCGTCACCGGCCCGCGGACAGAAGAGTGAACGTATCGGTGCGCACCTGAGGGCCGCCTGTCCCGCCTGACGGCCTTCCTGACACGTTCGGAGCACTCCCATGCCTCCTGGCAGACTCACCCCGCCCACCGGCGAACGGTGCCTGGTCACCGGCGCGGGCGGCTACATCGGCGGCAGGCTCGTACCCGAACTGCTCGACGCCGGGTTCACCGTCCGCTGCCTGGCCCGCACCCCCGCCCATCTGCGCGATCACCCCTGGGCGGACCGTGTCGAAGTGGTCCGCGGGGACGTCACCGACGCCGGCAGTCTGCGCCCTGCCCTGCGCGATGTGCACGTGGCCTACTACCTGGTGCACTCGATGAGTTCGGGACGGGACTTCGAGAAGGCGGACCGGCTCGCCGCCCTCACCTTCGCGGCGGAGGCCCGCGCCGCCGGGGTGCGCCGGATCGTCTACCTCGGCGGCCTCACCCCGGCCGGCGTCCCGGACGAGGAACTCTCCCCCCACCTGCGCTCCCGCGCCGAGGTGGGCCGCATCCTGCTCGACTCGGGCGTGCCCACCACCGTGCTGCGCGCGGCCGTGGTGATCGGCTCCGGCTCGGCGTCCTTCGAGATGCTCCGCTACCTCACCGAACGCCTGCCCGTCATGGTGACCCCCAGCTGGGTCGGGACCCGGGTCCAGCCGATCGCCGTCCGCGACGTCCTGCGCTACCTCGTCGGCAGCGCCCGCATGCCCGCGGACGTCAACCGGACGTTCGACATCGGCGGACCCGACGTACTCACCTACCGCGAGATGATGGAGCGGTACGCGGCCGTCGCCCGCCTGCCCCGCCGCCTGATCCTGCCCGTGCCCATGCTCACCCCGCGCCTGTCCAGCCACTGGATCGGCCTCGTCACCCCTGTGCCCGCCTCGCTGGCCCGCCCGCTGGCCGAGTCCCTGCGCTACGAGGTCGTGTGCGCGGAGCACGACATCGCCGCGCACGTGCCCGACCCGCCGGGAACGCCCATCCCCTTCGACCGGGCCCTCTCGCTGGCCCTTCAGCGCGTGCGGGACGCCCGGGTGACCACCCGCTGGTCCTCGGCGTCGCTGCCCGGCGCACCCAGCGACCCGCTGCCCACCGACCCCGACTGGGCCGGCGGCAGCCTCTACACCGACGAACGCGAGCAGGACGTGCCGGCCGGTCCCGACATCCTGTGGCGGGTGATCGAGGGCGTCGGCGGGGAGAACGGCTGGTACTCCTTCCCCCTCGCCTGGTCCGTGCGCGGCTGGTTCGACCGGCTGGTGGGCGGGGTGGGGCTGCGCCGCGGCCGCCGCGACGCGGCCCGGCTGCGCGTCGGGGACGCCCTGGACTTCTGGCGGGTGGAGGAGATCGAGCGGGGAACCCTGCTCCGGCTGCGCGCCGAGATGCGGCTGCCCGGACTGGCCTGGCTGGAGATGCGCGCGGAGCCGGACGGGCACGGCCGGGCACGCTACCGGCAGCGGGCCGTGTTCCACCCCCACGGCCTGGCCGGACACCTGTACTGGTGGAGCGTCGCACCGTTCCACGCCGTCGTGTTCGGCGGCATGGCCCGCAGGATCGCGGGAACCGCGGCACAGCTGACCGCCCCTGACGAGCGGCCGGCGCACCCCCGCACGGTCCCCCCGGAAGGTCGCCGGAACGGCTGACGCCGGGCGGGGAACGCATCCGTGACGGTCCGTGTCGCCGAAGGGGAGGTACCGGAGCGTCGGGCTCCGGCCCCTCGGCTTCCCAGCCGCCGATTCCCCGGGAGTGGTTCCATGACTGTCTCCGTCGTCCTGTTCACCTCCGACCTACGCGTCCACGACCATCCGCCGCTGCGGGCGGCGCTCCGGTCGGCGCCGGAGGTGGTCCCGCTGTTCGTACGGGACCCCGCCGTCGACCGGGCCGGCTTCGCCGCCCCGAACCGGCTCGCGTTCCTCGCCGACTGCCTGACCGACCTCGACGCCGCCCTGCGCGAACGGGGTGGCCGTCTCGTCGTACGGCACGGCGACACCGTGGCGGAGGTGTGCTCCGTGGTCCGGGAGACCGACGCGGACGAGGTACACCTGGCGGCGGGACACAGCGCCTTCGCGCACGACCGGGAGCGCAGGCTGCGCAACGCCCTGGAGGCCGACGGACGCCGCCTGTACGTCCACGACGGGGTGGGCACCGTGGTGCCGCCCGGCGAGATCACGCCCGCCGGCTCCGACCACTTCGCCGTGTTCACCCCGTACCACCGGCGGTGGGCGCAGAGGCCGCTGCGTGCTCCGCTGACCGCCCCACGTGGCGTGTCCGTTCCCGACTCTGTGGGGTCCGAGGACATCCCCGCGCGTACGGCCGTCCGCTCCGTCGCCGAGGGGTTGGCGGTCGGCGGTGAACGGGAGGGACGACGCCGGCTCGGCTCCTGGCTGTCCCGCCGCGCCGACGCCTACGAGGCTGCGCACGACGACCTCGCCCAGGACGCCACTTCCCGCCTCTCCCCGTACCTGCACTTCGGCGCCGTGTCCCCCGGCGAGGCCGTGTACCGCGCCTCGGCGCGGGGCGGCACGGGCGCCGAGGCGTTCGTTCGGCAGCTGTGCTGGCGGGACTTCCACCATCAGGTACTCGACGCCCGCCCGGCCGCGTCATGGGCGGACTATCGCCCGCGGCACGACCGTTGGAGGCAGGGCGAGAGGGCCGACGCGGACCTGCGGGCCTGGAAGGAGGGCCGCACCGGCTACCCCGTGGTCGATGCGGCCATGCGCCAGCTCACCCACGAAGGCTGGATGCACAACCGCGGCCGGCTGATCGCCGCCTCATTCCTGACCAAGACGCTGTACATCGACTGGCGGGAGGGGGCCCGCCACTTTCTCGACCTGCTCGTCGACGCGGACGTCGCCAACAACCAGCTCAATTGGCAGTGGGTCGCCGGCACGGGCACCGACACGCGGCCCAACCGTGTCCTCAACCCCGTACTGCAAGCCCGCAGATACGACCCCGACGGCGATTACATCCGCCGCTGGGTCCCCGAACTCGCCGACCTGAAAACGCCGTTCGTACACGAGCCGTGGAGGCTCACCGGTCTGGAACGGGCGGCCGGCGACTACCCCGACCCCATCGTGACCCTCGCCGAAGGCCTGGAGCGGTTCCGGCATGCCCGGGGTCGCGAGTGACATGTGATTCGATGCAGAAACGGTGCGACTTGAATCGCCGACACCGCGGAACGCACGCTGAGGGGGCCGGACGCAGGAAGTCCGGTGGCGATCCGTCCGACTGAAGGCGGCGCGCCCGCTCCCGGCCCGGCATGCAGTGCCCGGGCCCCGAGGGAGGGTTGGTCATGACCGACACGCGTCCGGTTCGACTCCGAGAACCGTCTCCCCGAGGCGCGCCCGAAGACGATTCCGGCGCGGGTCGCGGCATCGCGGAGCCGACGGATGCCGAGATCGGCGTCGGGCTGGCCGACGGGGACGAGCGCTGTCTGGAGCTGGCCTACCGGCGCTGGGGCAGGCTCGTGTACTGCCTGGCCAGCCGGACGATCGGGGATCCGTCGGAGGCCGAGGACGTCACTCAGCAGGTGTTCCTCGCGGCCTGGCGGGGGCGCGGCGGATACCGTCCGGACCGGGGTTCCGTCGGGGCATGGCTGGTCGGCATCGCCCGCTACAAGATCGCTGATGCGCTGTCCGACCGTACCCGCAGGCTCGAGCTGGCTGCGGCCGCGGCGGCCGGCCTGCGGCCGCTCCCGGCCGCAGGCGGCGATCCCGACCGTCTTCTCGACCGGGTCGTGGTCACGAGCGAGTTGGGGCGTCTGCCCCGCGTGCAGCGTGAGGTCCTGGCGCTCGCGTACTTCGGCGACCTGACGCAGATGCAGATCGCCCAGCGGACCGGCCTGCCGCTGGGCACGGTCAAAACCCACTGCCGGCGAGGACTGCGGAGTATGCGCCTGCACCTGGCTCCCGCGACTCCGGCCACCGGCTCCCTCGAAGTTCTTCGCACGGCTGCCTGCAGGGGGAACTCATGAATCGGCGCAGCATCGGTGTCGTGGGAGCGGGAGTGGCGGGCCTGACCGCCGCCTACGTCCTGTCACACAGGTACGACGTGGTGCTGTACGAGGCGGACGACCGGCTCGGCGGCCACGCCCACACCCATGAGCTCCCGGCGCGCGGGGGCGGGACCCTCGCCGTGGACACCGGTTTCATCGTCCACAACGAGCGCACGTACCCGCAACTGCTGCGGCTGTTCCGGGAACTGGGCGTCACCGGTCAGGACGCCGAGATGAGCATGTCCGTCCGCTGCGACGGCTGCGGCCTGGAGTACGCGGGCGCCCGCGGCCCGCGTGGTCTGTTCGGCGGAGGCAACCTCCGCCGCGGCCGCCACCTGCGCATGCTCGCCGCCGTCCCGCGCTTCCACCGAACGGCCCGCCGGCTGCTCGCCTCCGGCGACGACACCCTCACCTTCGGCGCCTTCCTGGAACGCGAGGGCTTCACCCCGTACTTCGTGGGGCACTTCGCCGTTCCGCTGGTCTCCGCGGTGTGGTCCTGCGCCCCGGACACAGCGCTGGAACACCCCGCGGCCTATCTCTTCCGGTTTCTCGACCACCACGGGCTGCTGTCCGTGACCGGTTCCCCCCGGTGGAAGACGGTCACCGGCGGTTCCTCCGCCTATGTGGACAGGGTCGCCAAGCGGCTCTCCGAGGTCCGCACGGCCACCCCCGTGCGCGCGGTCACGCGGGGCGCTGACCACGCCTGCGTGACCACCGACGACGGCGAGACCACCGAGCACGCGGCCGTCGTGATCGCCGTCCACGCCGACCAGGCCCTGCGCGTCCTCGCCGACCCGACCCCGGACGAACGCAGGGTCCTGGGAGCGTTCACGTACTCCCGCAACCCCACGGTCCTGCACCGGGACACGTCCGTGCTCCCCGCCTCGCCGCACGCCCGCGCCAGCTGGAACTACCGGCTCCCGGACTGCACGGCACGGCCCCGAGCGGTACAGGTCAGCTACGACATGAACCGCCTCCAACAGCTCGCCTCGGACCGGTCGCACATCGTCACGCTCAACCCCGACGCACGCGTCGACGACAGCACGGTCCTCGCGCGCATGGTGTACGAGCATCCGGTCCACACCCTCCGCTCCGTGGCCGCGCAGCGCGAACTCCCCCGACTCTCCTCCTCCGTGACCGCGTTCGCCGGGGCGTACCACGGCTGGGGGTTCCACGAGGACGGCTGCCGCTCCGGGGTCGAGGCGGCCCGGTCCCTGGGGGTGAACTGGTGAGCGTCGTTCCGCCACCCGCCGCGCCTTCGCTCTACACCTGCGAGGTCGTCCACGTACGCGTCCGGCCGGTGCACCACGCGCTGCGCCACCGGACCTACCTCTGGCTGCTCGACCTCGACGACCTGCCGCGGCTGCCGCCCGTCCTGCGCCCGCTCGCCCGCTTCGACGCCCGCGACCACTTCGGCGGCGGCGCCCCCACCATCCGGGCCGGACTGGACGCCTTCCTCGCCGCCCGCGGCGTGACGGACGCCGGCGGGCGGGTTCTGATGCTCGCCCACGCCCGAGTGTTCGGCCATGTGTTCAACCCGCTGACCCTGTACTGGTGCCACGATCCGGCCGGCCGCCCGGTCTGTGTGGTGGCCGAGGTCCACAACACCTATGGGGGCCGCCACTGCTACCTGCTCCGCCCGGACGGGCACGGGAGGGCCGACGTCGCCAAGGAGTTCTACGTCTCACCGTTCTTCGGCGTCGAAGGCTCCTACCGGATGCGTCTGCCCGTGCCCGGCGACGTGCTCGACCTCACGGTGCAGCTGCGGCGGGACGACGGCAGCCGCCCGCTGACCGCCACCGTCCGCGGCAGGCGCCGCCCGGCCCGGGCGGGCACACTGCTCCGGGTCGCACTGGGGCACCCGTGGTCCACCCTCGCCGTCAGCCTCGGCATCCGGTGGCACGGAATCCGCCTGTACTTCAAGGGACTTCCCGTCCACCCACGCCCTGCACCTCCGACCCGAGAGGGCATGCTGTGACCGTCTCCCCGCCATCGGCCGGCCCGGCGGCCGCCGGCCCTCACGGCGCCCCGTGGTCCGTCGATCCGGTGCGGTGGCCCGACGTCGCCCGCCTCCCGCGCGCCTCGGCCCTGCGTACCGCCGTCGCCCGGCGGATCGTCGAACATGCCCTCGCCAGAACCCCGTTGCGGATACGAAGCACCGGCGCTCACACCGGGCTCTTCCCCGCGCCGGCCGAAGGTCACGGCCGGGCCCCGACGTTGCACCTTCACGATCCGGCCGCGTTCCACCGCCGGATCGGCGCGGACGGACTGATCGGCTTCGGCGAGTCGTACATGGCCGGCGAGTGGGACGCCGACGACCTCGTCGCGGTCCTCACCGCCCTCGCCCGCCACGCCGACGATCTCGTTCCCGCGCCCCTGCGCCGCCTCCGCGGTGCCTGGTCGCACCGGCGCCCCGCGCTCGACCGCAACACCCTCGGCGGGGCACGGGTCAACATCCGGCGCCACTACGACCTGTCGAACGACCTGTTCGCTCTCTTCCTCGACCCCGGCCTGACCTACTCGTCGGCCGTCTTCACCACGCTGCCCGCCCGGGCGGACGACCTCACCGCCGCCCAGCACCGCAAGATCGACCGGCTTCTCGACCTGGCCGCCGTCGGCCCCGGAACCCGCCTGCTGGAAATCGGCACCGGCTGGGGCGAACTCGCGATCCGCGCCGCGAACCGGGGCGCGCACGTCCTGACGGTCACCCTCTCCGAGGAGCAGCGCGACCTGGCCGTACGGCGGATCGCCGCCGCCGGGGTGTCCGACCGCGTGACCGTCGAGCTGCGCGACTACCGACGGGTGGAGGGCCGGTTCGACGCGATCGTGAGCGTGGAGATGATCGAGGCGGTCGGCGCCGAGTACTGGTCGGCCTACTTCACCGCGCTGCGCCGGCTGCTGGCGCCCGGCGGCATCGTGGCCCTCCAGGCCATCACCATGTCGCATGCGCGGATGCTGGCCACGGCCCGCACGCACACCTGGATCAGCAAGTACGTCTTCCCCGGCGGGCTCATCCCCTCACGGGAGGCCCTCGCTCGGGAGAGCACGGCGGCCGGGCTGCGCATCACCGACGACACCGGCTACGGCGGCCACTACGCCGAGACCCTCCGGCTCTGGCGCGAGAACTTCCTCGGGCAGTCCGACGCCGTCGCGGCCCTCGGCTTCGACCGGGTGTTCCGGCGCATGTGGGAGCTGTACCTGGCCTACTCCGAGGCGGGGTTCCGTTCCGGGTACCTCGACGTGCGCCAGCTCCGCCTGGTCGCCGACGCCGCCGCACCCGAGGGTCCTCGATGACGTGGGACGCGTTCGCGGTCAACCTGGCCGCCTCGGCCGGAGCGGCCCTCGCGGTGATGCTGGGCGCCTTCGCGATCGCCCTCCGTATGCGCGTCCACCGGATCGTCGACGTCGCCTGGGGCCTCGCGTTCGTCGCCGTCGCCCTCGCCACCTGGTTCCTCTCCGCGGGTCACGGGGACGAGGTCCGCAGGCTCGCGGTCACGCTGGCCACGTGCGTGTGGGGCCTGCGGCTTGCGGTCCACATCGCCCGACGCGCCCGCGGCCACGGCGAGGACCCCCGCTACGCCCGGATGCTCGCTCGCGCCCCTGGCAGCCCGGCCTGGTACGCGCTGCGCAAGGTCTACCTGCTCCAGGGCGCACTGGTGTGGCTCGTCTCGCTGCCCGTGCAGGCCGCGGCGTACCTGCCCCGCGGCGTCGACGTCGCGCTGGTGCTGGGGCTCGCCGTGTGGGCCGTGGGCGTGGGCTTCGAGGCGGCGGGCGACCACCAGCTGGCGCGCTTCAAGTCCGACCCCGCCAACCGGGGGCGCATCATGGACCGGGGCCTGTGGGCGTGGACCCGGCACCCCAACTACTTCGGCGACTTCCTCGTCTGGTGGGGCCTCTACCTGACGGCCTGCGCGACCTGGCAGACCGCTGCCCTCACCCTCGTGTCCCCCTTGGTGATGACCGGACTGCTCGTGTGGGGAAGCGGCAAGCGGCTCCTGGAGGCCCATATGGCCGACCGCCCCGGCTACGCCGCGTACAGAGCCCGTACCAGCGGCTTCCTGCCCCGGCCACCACGCGGGGACCCCGACCGGGCGGCGACCCGATGACGCACGGTCGCCGGTCAGCCACCGGTCGCGTGGGCCGGTGTGGTCAACGGAGCGGACACGGCAGCGCAGTGCCGAGCCAGTGCCTCCAGCGCCTCGCGCAGACCTCCGGGGCGGGTCACGCCCGCCGCCAGGGCGCGGTTACCCCAGCCCGGGCCGGCCAGCACCACCAGGGGATGAGTCCGCGCGCCCTTGATGCCGAAGCCGGTGTCCACGACGTGGCGGGCCAGGGTGCGGCTGGCGGTGGAGCGGGACTGCGACCACAGCACCACGGCGGACGGGCCCACCCGCCGCACGGCCGCTGCAAGTGCCTCGGCCGGGACCGCGGCCCCCAGCATGCGGGTCGGCAGTCCGCGCTCGGCCAAGCCCGCGGCAAGTGCCTCCAGGGGCAGGGTGTGCTGCTCGTCGGGCACACAGGCCATCAGCACGGGCGGCGCCTGCCGTGGCGGCGCAGGGGCGTCGCCGGTGAACCGGCGCAAGGCGGTGGAGATGTGCCAGGAGAGCAGGTGCTCCACCTCGACGTAGCGGTCGTCGGAGGACTCCCACTTGCGGCCCACGGCGTGCAGGGTCGGCGCCATGACCTCTTCCCATGCGGTCACGAGCCCGTGGGCGGCCATCAGGTCGGCCAGCAACTCGTCCATGGTCGGGCTGTCCAGCCGGACCGCGGCCCGGGCCAGCCCCCGGAACTCGTGCCGGACGTCGCCGAGCGGCAGTCCGTTGCCCGAGCCCGGACCGTGAACGGACCGCGACCCGACAGAGGACGGCCCTTCGGCACCGGCTGCCGAAGACCGTCCCGCCCGTGACAACGCCACACTCGCAGCCTCCGAAGGCGGCACTCCGGAGGTCGTCAGCCGGCACATGTCCTCCAGCATCGCGATGTCCGCCGCAGTCCACCGCCGATGACGCCCAGCGTCCCGGGCCGCCGGCCCCATCCCGTACCGCCGGTCCCAGGACCTGAGCGTCGTGGGCGAGACCCCAAGACGTCTGGCCACGGCTCCGGTCGTGACGCGGGGAGACGTGTCAGGCATGGCACCACCTTAGGACGCGGAATCGGCGCTCGTGAGGTGAGCGGCTCCAGGGCGCGTATCAAGCCGTGATCAACGAGTCGCCGCGTGATGTCGCGGATTGAACCAAAGGCCGCGGCACCCGGGGAGCGCCACGGACGCCGGTTGATGCTCCGGCCCCTGTGCGGGACCAACCCGACGATCAAGCCACACCGCCCCTGGGCAGCCCACTTACACACCGTCACATCGCACTGCGGCCCACCAGCCGGCCGACGGACCCGCCACATGGTGACTGGGCGTGCGGGCATGTAACGTCTACGCAAGCTGTCGTGGTTCGGAGTTCCCATTACCCACGCCTTAGGTGTGGGTGTTTTGCTGTGCTGTGCCGCAGGAACCAGGGCGATCACCTCCGCCTCCCACGTGCGTGGGAGGCGTTCTTCGACTGGAAGGCATGGTTATGGCTACGGGCACTGTGAAGTGGTTCAACGCGGAGAAGGGCTTCGGGTTCATCGCCCAGGACGGTGGCGGTCCGGACGTCTTCGCCCACTACTCCGCGATCAACGCCTCGGGCTTCCGCGAGCTCCAGGAGGGGCAGACCGTCACGTTCGACATCACCCAGGGCCAGAAGGGCCCGCAGGCGGAGAACATCACCCCTGCCTGACCTTCGCATGCCTGCCTGTGTCGACGCACGTCGCAGGCACGGCAAGCGGACACCCTGAAATGCACGTCGAGGGCCGCCCGGCACACGCTGGGCGGCCCTCACGTGTGCTCGGTGACGTGGTCGGTCAGCCTGAGCGGGTCTTCACAGGCGCACGACGATCAGGGCGATGTCGTCCCGGGCGCCGCCGGCCACGCCGAGGTGGGCCAACAGGGCGTCGGCGAGTCGGTCGGGGCCCATCCGGGCATAGCGGGCGAGGGCGTCGGTGAGCCGGCGCAGGCTGACGTCGATGTCCTCGCCGCGGCGTTCGATGAGCCCGTCCGTGTACAGGACGAGGATGTCACCAGGGGTGTAGGGCTGGGTGGACTGAGGGCGGGGGACGTGTTCGGGGCGGACGCCCAGCGGGGGGTCTGTGGCCTGGTCCAGTAGGTCGTGGGTGCCGTCGGGATGCACCAGGACGGGCGGGTGGTGGCCGGCGCTGCTGTAGGCGATCCGCTGGTGGCGTGTGTCGATCACGGCTTGGACCGCGCTGGTGGCAAGTGCGCCTTCGACTGACCGGGCGTAGAGGCCGAGGACCTCCAGCGATCTGGCGGGCTCATGAAGGGCCCGGACGGCGGCGCTCAGCGCGCTGCGGAGCATGCCCATGACGGCGGCGGCCTCCAGGCCGTGGCCGACGACGTCACCGACCGCGACGCCGAACGAGTCGTCGGGCAGATCCACGACGTCGTACCAGTCGCCGCACACGTTCAGCGACCCGACCGCGGGAAGGTAGCGCACCGCGACGTTCCGATGCCCCTCCAGGTCGGGAGAGTGGAGCATGGCCTCCTGCAAGGCCACGGCGACCTGGCGCTCCCGGGCATGCGCGTGGCGCAGTTCCTCGTTCAGCCGCTGCAGCTCCCGCGCCCGCGCGTACAGCTCGGCCTCCATCACCTCCCGTCTTCCCAGAAGTCCGCCTGCCGGGGGGGCCGGCCGGGAGCGGACGAACTCGGTCACGTCCTCCACCCGGTGGATGATCCACGCCACCTGTCCGTCCGGCCCGAGGACGGGGGTGTTGATCGGCGACCACCACCGTTCCTCGAACACCCCCGGCCGGGAGGCGACAGGGATGTCGTACTTCTGCACCGCCATCGTGTCCGGCTGCTTCGACCGCAGGGCCCGGTGCAGCGAAGCGCCCAGATTCCGCACCCCGTCCGCGGTCGCATCCGCCGGATTGTCCGGGAAGGCGTCAAAAATGTACTGGCCGACCAGGTCCTCCCTGGTCCGGCCGGTGGCGCGCAGGTACGCGTCGTTGACGTCGACGATCACCAGGTCCGGCTCCAGTACCAGATACGGACTGGGCGTGGCCGCGAACAACGCCTTGAAATCAATGCTCGGCCCCACGGGCTTCACACCAGTCCCTTCCGCCGTTCAAAGGGGCTCTTGCCGACACGTTCCGTGACAGTTGCACCTCCCGCTGCCAGGCAGCCCGAACGTGGACCTTCTGTGTGAGAGGTCACCCATCTTCTGAGTCTTCGCGAAGAACCGACGGAATGCAGCTCGGACGGCCGTGCGGGGGCGTGAGCGTTTCGGTCAATGATCCCGAGATCGAGTCCCGACCGGCCGGTGTGGTCGCACGGCCGGACCCTGGATGATCTTGTGGTGCCCTCCGTCATCGAACCGGAGTGGGTAGCCCGAAGCCGGGCATGGGGGCTCGGTGGGCGCAGCGGTGGACGGGAAGCGGACTACTCGCTGCCGGATCTGTCCGGTCTCCCACCGGTCGCAACGGTGCGGCTACCCGGAGTCACTGTTTCCGACGGCCGGCTCAGCGGGCCCTGGCCCGGTCCAGGGTCACCCCAGCGGGAAGCGAGCATGCCGGACCTGCGTCCGGATTCGAGCGCGAGCACGCAGAGTCGCCCGAACGACGAAGACCACCACCCAGTACGGGTGGTGGCCTTCAAATTCACAGTCATCGCGCGAGCGGGACGTAGCGACATCGACGGTCACCCCACCACCGCACAGCGGGAATCCACGTCATCGGGGCGACCACAGCCGAGTTGAGCGGCCCCCGCGCACGTGCGAAGGAACACGAGGGCCACCCACCAGACCACCAACGTCCTGTCGTGGTGTCACCGCTGACCGTACGACCCGTCCGCACTCCCGGCATCCCGAGGAAGACTGCACCCTCCGCGCCGGCAACGGCGCCCACCCGTACCGGCCGGCAGATGCCCTTACCCGGAGGTGGCCCACCCTCCCCGTTCACCAGTCCCGGCCGGCGGCCAACTCCTCCGCATCCGCCTCCGTGAACCCGTATGCCGACGCGACGAAGCAGAACTCTTCACAGATCCACTCCCGCGCGACCGTCTCGATCTCACTCCCGGCCGCTACGAACTCCCCGTCCAGCAGGTTGAACTCCTCCGTCGCAGCCTGGGTGAGCGCATACAAGCTCTCCAGGTCCGACGGCTGTTCGGCCTCGATGCGCTCGCACAGCCGCAACAGGATCGCCTCACCCTGGCCGACCACGTGATCAGGGAAGTACGAGTCGGCGTACATCTGCTGCAGGAACGCGTGTCCCGCTACCTGCTGGTTTGTGATCGGCATGGCACTTCCCCACCTCCGCGAAAGGCTGACGCGCCGATCATGCCTGCTCGTTCGAGATGGCGACCCGCCGGGAGACGAACGCCTTTGGCCGTCCGCCCTGCGCCGCCTCACCCAGGACGCCGAGGTCGTTGCGACCATGGTCTCCCTCGAGGGGACGCCCCGCCGGCCATGCTGCAGCCCGATCCCCTCCCACATGGTCCGAGTTGGCGCTCGCCGCACCATGTATGGCTGAGCCAGGCAGGGGGAGGCCGTCGCCGCCGTGAGCGGGCTGAGACGTCGGCGATGCGACTGGGGACCGTTCGACCCCAGCGAGATGCCTGTCCTGTAGACCAGACTGGTGGCGTCGGCATCGTGCTGCTGAGCGCTGCGGGCGATCGAAGCGGCGGCGGAGACCGGAGAAGGAAGCACCTGAGGAGATGAGTCGTCATGCGTGCTGTGATCGTGTACGAGAGCCTGTTCGGCAACACGCGCGAGATCGCTGACGCGATCGGAGAGGGTGTGAAGGAGACGCACCCGGACGCAGAGGTCGAGTGCGTTGCAGTGGTCGACGCGCTGCCGGAGCGCATCGGCCCCACCGACCTGCTGGTCGTCGGTGGGCCGACCCACCTGCGGGGCATGACCACCAGGATGAGCCGGAAGATGGGGCTGAAGACCGAGAAGCAAGAGGCCGAGAAGGAAGAGCGTCCCTTCACCCCCGAGGAGGGCGCCGAGGGCCCCGGCGTCCGGGACTGGTTCCACGACACGCTCCCGAAGGCCCACACCGGCACCCGTGCCGCCGCTGCCTTCGACACCAGGGCGGACATGCGCCTGGCGGGCGCCGCCGCCGGCGGCATCGCACGTCGGCTGCGCGGCCATGGCTATGAGCTCGTTGCGGAACCGGAGGGATTCATCATCGAAGAGACCGATGGCCCCCTGCGCGCCGGCGAACGGGATCGCGCGAGGGCGTGGGGTGCGGCCCTCCAGGTCGCTTGACCGACCCGCAGGGGAATGCCGCCTGCCCGTGAGTGCCGACAGGGTGGATCCGGGGTGCGCTATCCGGCCGGTCGCCGGTGCCGCTCCTCGCCGGGGCGGTGCGGGCGGTGGAGGGGGTCGTCGGCGTCCGGATGGATCTCGGTTCTGCCCCGTGAGGCGTTCGATGACGGACAATCCTCTAGAGGGGCGGGGCCGTCAGTACCCGAGCAGCCACAGGGGTCGTCATGACCGATCTGCCGACAGCCGCCGCACCGACGCGAGTCTTCCTCGTCGACGACCACGAGGTCGTCCGCCGGGGCCTTCGTGACCTGATCGACAACGAGCCCGACATGGACGTGGTCGGGGAGGCGGCGACGGTCGAGCAGGCGCTGGTCCGAGGCCCTGCGCTGCGGCCGGACGTGGCGGTTCTCGACGTGAGGCTGCCCGACGGCGACGGAATCTCCGTCTGCCGGGAACTCCGCTCCCGGATGCCCGAGCTGGCCTGTCTGATGCTGACGTCGTTCGACGACGAGGACGCCCTGCTCGACGCGATCATGGCGGGCGCGGCCGGGTACGTCCTGAAGCAGATCAAGGGGTCGGATCTGGTGTCGGCGGTGCGGACCGTGGCCACCGGCCAGTCGATGCTCGATCCGGCCACCACCGCCCGGCTGATGCACTCGCTGCGCGACCCCGAGGAGACGAAGCCGCCGGAGGACAAGCGGCTCGCGGTGCTGTCGGAGCGGGAGCGGTCGGTGCTCGATCTCATCGGCGAGGGGCTGACCAACCGGCAGATCGCCAAACGGCTCTATCTGTCGGAGAAGACCGTCAAGAACCACATCTCACGGCTGCTCGGCAAGCTCGGCGTCGAACGGCGTGTGCAGGCGGCCGTCATCGCCGCTCAGGTCCACGAGCACGACGCCGAGGAGACGTAGCGGCTCTCACGCGGCTCCCACGCGGCCCTCACTCCCGCTCGGCCGGGAGCGGGATCCGCCACTCGAGGACGGTGCCGCTGCCCGGCTCCGCCCGCGCGTGGACCGACAGGGTGCCGCCCAGCCGCTCGGCCCGTTCGGACAGGTTCCGCAGTCCGCTGCGGCTGCCGCCGTGCGGCATGCCGACACCGTCGTCGCTCACCGTCACCGCCAGCACGCCCTCGTCGGCCACCACCGACACGTCCGCCCTTCGGGCTCGGGCGTGCCGTGCCACGTTGGTGAGCGCTTCCCCGAGGACGGCGAGCACCTCTTCGGCGGCTTCCGGTGGCACGTCGGTGTCGATCAGGCCTTCCATGCGCAGCGCCGGGGCGAATCCGAGTGTCGACGTGGCCGAGTCGAGCGCTTTGACGACACGACTTCGCAGTTTCAGTGTGGCTCCGGGGGCGTCGTGTTCCCGGAGGCCGAAGATGGTCGATCGGATGATCTTGATGGTGGCGTCGAGGTCGTCGATGGCCCGGTTCAGTCGGTCCACGGCCTCCGGGTGCTCGACGAAGCGCCGGGCGCTCTGCAGCGTCATACCGGTGGCGAACAGGCGCTGGATCGCCAGATCGTGCAGGTCCCGGGCGATCCGGTCACGGTCCTCCAGAAGGCTCACCTGCTCGGCGTCACGACGGCGGTCGGCCAGTTCGAGCGCCAGTGCCGCCTGCCCCACGAATCCGGGGAGGGCCGTGACCTCGGCGGCCGTGAAGGGAGGCCGCCCGTGGCGCCGCGAGAGGATCAGCACCCCGCTGAGTCGCTCCTTGGTGCCGACCGTGACGGCCACCGCCGGTCCGAACCCGTTCCACCGTTCGGGCTGCACCGTGATGCGCGGCTCGTTCTCGACATCGACGACCGTGACCAGGCCCTCCTGTGCGAGGGCGGCGGCAGCCAGGGTGCCCTCGCTGCTCGGAAGGACGACGCCCCGGTGCGCTTCGGCCCCGTCGCCGCAGGCCAGCGAGCCCGTAAGTTCACCGCCCGTACCCACCAGGTAGAAGACCCCCATGTCGGCGCCCGCGATGTCCACCGCCTGCTCCAGCATCCCGTCGAGGACCTGGGACTCCTCCGCGCCGGACAGGAGGGCGCTGGTCAGGTCGGAGTTCGCGGCCAGCCAGCGCTGCCTGAGCCTGCCCTCCTCGTAGAGGCGGGCGTTCTCGATGGCGATGCCGGCCGCGACGGCCAGGGTCGTCACGACGGCCTCGTCCTCGGCGTCGAAGTCCGCCGCTCCCCGCTTCTCGGTGAGGTAGAGGTTGCCGAAGACCTCGTCGCGGACCCGGATGGGGACGCCGAGGAAAGAGTGCATCGGCGGGTGGTGGGGCGGGAATCCGTAGGAGGCGGGGTGCTGGGACAGCTCGGAGAGGCGGAGTGGCTGGGGGTTGCGGATCAGTTCGCCGAGGAGGCCGTGTCCGGACGGCAGGTCGCCGATCTGTTCTCGTAGGTCGTCGCCGATGCCGATGGGGAGGAACTCGGAGAGTCTGTTGTCGTCGCCGATGACGCCCAGGGCTCCGTACTCGGCGTCCACGAGGGTCACCGCCGCCTCCACGATGCCGCGCAGCACCTGCGGCAGGTCGAGTTCGCGGCCCACGGACATGACGGCTTCGAGCAGCCCGTTGAGCCGGTCCCTGGTGCCACGCACCTCGTCGATGCGCACCTGGACTTCGTCGAGGAGCTCGTCGAGTCGCAGCCGCGGACGTCTGTTCTCCGCGGGCTCCGAGCCCTCACGACTCATCCGAACCTCCGGCTGCATCGAGCGCACGAGCCGCACCTGGAGCGCGCACTGTCACCGTAGCCGCGATGAGCCACCCGTTCCTGTCGGGTCCCCCGGGTGGAAGGCGGCGCAGGACGCGGGCCGGCCGCCAGGACGCCCCCGAGTGCCCCCTCACCGACCAGAAGGACGTCACCTGGGACGATCGCGGCCGCCGGGAGGTAAGACGGCGCCGTCGCGCCGCACGCGCTCACCCGGCAGGGACGGTGATCACCGGGCAGTGGGCACGGTGCAGCAGCCCGCGGACGACGGAGCCGACCCGCATCCCGGAGTATCCACCCCGGCCCCTGCGGCCGACGACGACGGCAAGGGCGTGCTCGGCTGCGTCCGCGAGCGTCTCTACGGGGGAACCCGTGGGCACCTCGTGGGTGAGCCGGACGTCGGGATACTTCTCCGCCCAGCCCGCGGTGCTCTCCGAGAGCAGCCGGCGCTCGGCGTGGAACAGCGTGTCGTCGCTGCGCAGGGAGAAGACGGGTGGCTGCCACACGGCGATGGCGCGCACTGCGCAGCGGCGGAGGTCCGCTTCCTCGACGGCCCAGGCCAGGGCTGCTCGTGAGGACTCGCTGCCGTCGACGCCGACCACGAGGTACGGCGTCTCCTGCGTGACGTGTTCCGCGTCGCCCACGACCACCACCGGGCATTGCGCCGTCGCTGTGACCGGGACGACGAGGGAGCCGGCGCTCAGGAACTCCTCGGTACGGCTGAGGTGCCGGGAGCCCAGCACGACCATGCCCGCCTCCTGTGAAAGGCCGGTGAGAACCGCTGCCGGGAATCCGTCGAGGAGGGAGGCGTCGGCCTTGACGGCCGGCTGCCGGGCGTGCGCCCAGGCGAGCGCGGTACCCAGTGCTTCCGTGCCGGCCTGCCGCTGTGCCGGCTGACGGGGGGTGCCGTCGACGTGCTGAGGGTCGTGCCGCGGTGGTACGGCGACCACCAGGCCCAGTCCCACGCCCCGCAGGTGAGCCTCGTCCACCGCCCAGGCAAGGGCCAGGTGCCAGTTCCTGACCGGGTCGATACCGACCGCGATGTCGAATCGGGCCGTGGTGCGTGTCATGACGTGCTCCCGTGTCCGGGCCCTTGCCGAGGGATGAGCTCCACGGGGCAGAGGGCATGCTGCAGCAGGCCGAGCGTGGTCCGTCCGATGGTGGGCCCGAGATAGCCGGGCGACCGTCGGCCTCCGGCCACGAGCAGGTCGGCGTGGCGCGATGCCTCGACGAGAGCTCCGGGCACACTGTGGCTCTTCTGGCCGTCGGCGTGCACGGTCAGTTCCGGGAACTCCTCCCGGACCCTGTCCGACACCGAGGACAGCGCGCGCACGTGATCGCGAGCGATGTCCTCGCCACCGTTGCGCAGCACAGCCCGTGATCCGCCGGAAAGCCCCACACCCCAGATGTGCAGGAGTCGTAGAGGCGCCTTGCGCAACAGGGCCTCACGAGCCGCCGCACGGGCACAGCCCATGTCGGCCTCGTCCCGGACCGCCGCCAGGACGACGCCCCCCTCGGCGGGCTTTGCGGCCCCGCGCACGACGAACACGGGCGTGGTCGCGGCGGCCGCGACCTCGAGGCCGACCGACCCGAGCAGCAGCGAGGAGAATCCGCCGAGGCCGCGGTGTCCGACGACGATCGTGCCGGTGAGAGCGGCGGCTCGTCGCAGACTGCCGGGGGCAGCGCCCTCGGCGAGTTCGGTGACGACGGTCAGCTCGGGGTGGCGCGCCGTGACCGCCTCGGCGGTCCCGTCGAGCAGTTCCCGCCCCGCCTGCAGGCTACTGACGATCTCCGCCCGGGGCAGAAACGGGGCCGGCGCGGTCGTGTCCGCCGCATGGACGAGGCAGAGCGTGCTGCCCCGCAGGGCTGCCTCCGCCGCTGCCCACATCGCCGCTGTGCGTGCGGGCGGTGATCCGTCGACGCCGACGACGACCCTGCCGAGGCCGGGACGGGGTGTGGTTCCGTCCATGGTTCCTCCTCCCACGGTCCGAGGGGCTTGATTCCACCCTGGCAGCCGGCGCCGGGCAGCCGGAGGGCCGCTGGGGCCAATGGCGGGACCAAAGGGTCCCCACCCTGGCCGGTCTGAGCACCGAGGGGCAGTGACGTGCCCGTTCGGTCCCGCCCCGGGACCGTTCGGCCCTCGCCGACGCTCGGCGTGCGTCGGAGGCTGGTTGCACGGGGCAGGACACCTTTCGGACGCCGACAGGAGGCGCCGCGATGAAGCACATGAAGATCGGCGGTCTCATGACCAGCAACGTGATCTCCGCCGTCCCCGCGATGTCGTTCAGGGAGATCGCGAAACTGCTCGCCGAGCACGACATCAGCGGGGTCCCCGTGCTGGACGAGGACGACCATGTCGTCGGGGTCGTCTCCGAGAGCGACCTACTGGCCCGCCACGAGCTGACCGCACGGGAACTGATGACCGGGCCGGCCGTCACGGTCCACGCCGAGGAGTCGGTGGCTGACGCGGCGCGGCTGATGGTGCGTCGCGGAGTCGAGCGCCTGCCCGTGGTCGACGTGGAGGAGCGACTGGTGGGCATCGTGACCCGCCGTGACCTGCTCTGCGTCTACCTCCGCCCGGACGCGGAGATCCGGCGCCGCATCCGCGAGGACGTCCTCACGGACGGCATGGACCTGCCCGGGGACGCGGTGGACGTGCACGTACTCGACGGTGTGGTGACGCTCGCCGGTCGGGTCCGGCGGCGCAGCCAGGCCCTGACGCTCATGGGACTCGCCGAGCGGGTGGACGGCGTGGTCGCGGTCGTGGACCAGCTGACCTTCCACGAGGACGACACACGCCTCACGTCCCCCACCCGGACTCCGCACGATCTCGCCCGGTGATTCACCGCAGAACCCTCCTCACAGACGGAACCAACGCTCCTGTCCGGGTGCGACGGTGACCGTCCGTTCACCGGGGAGGACGACGGCGAGCGGACCCGCGGGCGACGCGGGGACCCGGATGGCCAGCCGCCCGGGAAGTACCCGCAGGCGCACCCCTCGATGCGGGCCGACGCACAGGGTGAAGGCGAACCGTGGGATCTCCGCCAGGGACACCGGAGCCACCCGAAGCCCTTCCGGGCCCGTTTCCAGGCCGGTGATCCCGCGTTCGACGAGGTCGATCGTGCCGGCCATCGCACCGAGATGGATGCCCTCCCCGGTCGTGCCGCCCTGAACGTCGGCCACGTCGGCGAGCAGGGCTTCCTCGCAGTACCGCCACGCCTCGGGGCCCTTCTGCCGGGCCAGGACCCAGCCGTGTACGAGACTGCTGAGAGTCGAGCCGTGGCTGGTGCGCTGCAGGTAGTACGAGACCGTCGCACGCCACACCTCGTCGTCCAGCGCATAGCCGAGCCGGCCGAAAAGGTCGGACAACTCCTCGGTGCGGAAGAGGTAGCCGAGCATGAGGGTGTCGGCCTGTTTCGACGCCTGGTAGCGGTTGACCGTGTCGCCCTCGGCCTCCAGGATCCGGTCGAGTCTGCGGATGTCGCCGTATCGAGCCCGGTAGGCCTCCCAGTCGAGCTCGGCGAGGTCGCCATATCCCTCGAACTGGCTGACCACGCCCTGGTGGAACGGCACGTACAAGCGGCGGGAGACGTCTTCCCAACGGCCGAGTTCGCCGTCGTCCAGCGACAGTTGCTCCGAGAGTTCCGAGCGGCGGGCGTCGGGCAGTTCGCCGAGCAGGTCGAGGCCGCGGGCGAGCACCCATGCGGCGGTCGCATTGGTGTAGGCGTTGTCGTCGATGCCCGGGATCGTCGCATCGGGATAGGCGTCGTGGTACTCGTCCGGTCCCACGACCCCGCGGATCCTGTAGCGGCCCAGGGCCGGGTCGAAGTCGGCGGCACCGGCCCAGTAGCGGGCGACCTCGAGGAGGATCTCCGCCCCGGCGGAGTGGAGGAATCCGCGGTCGCCGGTGGCCTGCGCGTGACGCCAGACGTTGTACGCGACCGCGGAGCCCACATGGCGCTGGAGTCGCGAGTGGTCGGCCAACCAGCGCCCTGATCGCGGGTTGAGGTGCAGGGCCTGGGTCTCCTCCCGACCCGAACTCGCGCTCTGCCACGGATACATGGCCCCCTGACGACCGGCGAGGCGGGCGGCCTCGCGCGCTGCCGGCAGCCGGCGGTGCCGGTACATGAGCAGCCCGCGGGCCACCTCGGGGAAGTGAAGGTCGAGGTAGGGCAGGACGAAGAGCTCGTCCCAGAAGACGTGCCCCCGGTACGCCTCACCGTGCAGTCCCCGCGCGGGCACGCCCACGTCGAGGTCCGCCGTGTGCGGGGACAGTGTCTGCAGCACGTGGAACACGTGCAGCCGCAGGATGCGGCCCGCCTCCCCTGGCACGCGCAACTCGCCCTGCTCCCAGACGCGCTGCCAGGCCGCCCTGTGGGCGGAGAGCAGGCCGGGGAAGGCCGGGGCACGAGCGATCACGTCGGTGGCAGCCGAGAGCGGGTCGGCGGCGGGCCTGTCCATCGAGGTGTGCAGCGCCAGAGTCTTCGCGACCATGGCAGAGCGGCGGGGAACGATCGGCAGGTGGAAGGTCTGCACGGTGCCGGTCCCGGTGGCCTCCTCCCGCGCGGACCGCGCAGGGCGGGTGATCGTGCGCACGGCCATGGCGATCCTGATACCCGGGGCGACGGTACGGCAGGAGACCCAGGCGACACCGTCGGGCTCGAATCCGGTCCGGTGGTCCGTGAGATGACGCCCGTCCAGGCGCCTGTAGCGCTCCACGCCGGCGTTGGTGACGGCAACGTCGAGGACGGACTGCACCTCGACGGAACCGCTCCAACCGTAGGCGCGAAACAAGGTGCACTGGGCCGCAAGCCGGGAGTCTCCCATGTGCACGACGCGGATGTGGCTGACATGCAGCCCCCGCCCGCGGGCGTCCTCGAAGAACAGGCGCCGGGTGAGGATGCCCGCACGCAGATCCAGACGGACGTCGTAGTGACGCAGCTCCCCGGAGTCGGGTGTCAGCCAGTCACCGGCCGGGCCTCCGTCCGGCAGGCAGCGGTAGCGCAGCAGCGTCCAGTTCGGAAGGTTGACGAGGTCCTCGTTCTCGATCCGCTCGCCCGCGACGACCGAGGTCAGCCGGTCGTAGCAGCCGGCCAGATAGGTCCCCGGGTAGTGCCCGGTCCCGGCAGTGCACTCGGGAGCGGACCCCCGGGTGGCGAACCGGCCGTTGCCGAGCGTGCAGAGCGCTTCGACCAGCGGCTCGCGTTCCGGGTCGTACCGGTCGTACCCCCACGTCCAGGCAGTGGTCATCCGACCTCGCCCCACACGCTCCGGACCAGCGTCGTGAGATCGGGAACCACGAGGTGGGCGCCCTGCTCTCGCAGGAGGGCGGCGGTGGGCCTCAGCGGGGTGCGGTCGACACCCACGACGAGCCCGAAGCCGCCGCGACGCGCTGCCTCGATGCCGGCGAGGGCGTCCTCGGCGACCGCGGTGTCCTGCGGGCGGCTGCCGAGGAGGGCCGCCGCCCGCAGGAAGAGCGCGGGATCCGGCTTGCCGGCGAGGCCGAGCCGGGCGACGTCCTCACCGTCCACGATCACCGCGAGGAGACCGGCGAGGCCCGCAGCCCGGATCAGTGCCCGGGCATGCCGTGAGGCAGACGCCGCGGCACAGGGCACTCCCGCCGTGCGCAGGGCCGCGAGCGCGGGCCGTGCGTCGGCGAAGGCGGCAACGCCTTCCGTACGAAGCAGCTCGACGAACGCCTTTTCCTTGTGTGCTGCGACGCCCCAGACCGTGCCACAACCGGGCGCGTCGTGCGGCTCTCCCGCCGGGAGGTGGAGATCGCGGGCGGTGAGGAAGGCCGCAGCTCCGTCGTACCGGGACCTGCCGTCGACGAACCGACGGTACTCGGCGTCCGCGTCGAAGGGCGCCTGTGTCCCCCTGTCGGGCGCGAGCCGGTCGAGGCAGGCGTCGAACGCGATCTTCCACGCCGCCGCGTGCACGACGGCTGAGTCGAGCAGTACGCCGTCGGTGTCGAGGACGACACCGACCGGCTGCCGAGAACCCAAGCCTCGGCTGTTCATCAGGCCACCGACGGGTCGGGAGGACTCACGACCGTGTGCTGCGGGCCGCCCAGTGCGACTTTGATGGCACCGGTCTCGGCCGCGCCGCCGAAGACCTCGTACGCCTCCTCCATCGCCCCCAGCTCGAACCGGTGGGTGACGAGTTCTGCCGACGGCAGCCGCCCGCCGGCCATCATGCGCAGCAACATGGGCGTGGACGAGGTGTCCACCAGCCCGGTGGTGATGGTGACGTCCTTGATCCACAGGTCTTCCAGATGGAGGGACGCCGGCTTGCCGTGGACTCCGATGTTGGCGACCCTGCCCCCGGGCCGGACCATCCGCGTACACGTCTCGAACGCCTCGGGAACTCCGACGGCTTCCATGACGACGTCGGCGCCGAGGCCGTCGGTCAGATCCGCGACCAGTTGTTCCGGGTCCTCCCCGGCGTTCACGGTGGCGTCCGCGCCGAGGGTACGGGCGGCCTCCAGCCGCGATTCGGCCAGGTCGACGGCGACGATCCGGCCCGGACTGTAGAAACGGGCGGTGGCGACGGCGGCGAGACCGATGGGGCCCGCGCCGACGACGACCACCGTGTCGGCGGGGCGCACGGCGCCGTTCAGGACCCCGACCTCGTAGGCGGTGGGGAAGATGTCGGCGAGCAGGACGGCGTCGAAGCTGTCGATCGAGTCCGGCAGCGGGTGGACGGACAGGTCGGCGAAGGGCACGCGGACGTATTCGGCCTGTGTGCCGTCGACGGTGTGGCCGAGGATCCAGCCGCCTCCGCCCCGGCACTGCCCGTAGCGACCTTCACGGCAGAAGCGGCACCTGCCGCAGGCGGAGATGCAGGAGATCAGGACGCGGTCGCCCGGTCGCACCGTGCGGACGTCGCTTCCGGTCCCCACCACCGTGCCGACCGCCTCGTGTCCGAGGACCCGGCCGGGCGTCACCTCGGGCACGTCCCCCTCCAGGATGTGCAGGTCCGTGCCGCAGATGGTGACCACGTCGACCCGCACGATCGCGTCGCCAGGGTCCTCGATGACCGGGTCGGGCACATCCTGCCAGTCCATACGGCCCGGCTCCTGGAAGACGAGTGCCTTCATGGCGTCCACCCACTTCCTGTCGCGTGTCGCTTCGGTCCTCCGCCCCAGCCTCCGTGGAGCGTCCCCGCGGCGCATGAGCCGGTCGGCCCCGAGTGGGACCCGATCGGACCTCCGGACCAGCCGGGCCGGATGTCAGGGTGGAGCCACCGAAGGAGGGCCGGGGATGTCCGGAGCAGCCCCGAAGCCCGCTCCCGCCACCGCGCGCCCGGCACTGCTCAGCTTCCTGGGCGACGTGGGAACGGTGGCCGGAGGCACACGTTCCCGGTCGAGAGCGACCATGCCCGGGTCCTCCTCGACCGGTCTCTTCCAGGGTTTCGCAGACCTCCGGCGGCGCAACCGGGAGCGGTTCGCCCGCGACCGCTGCCGACGTCGACGCCGTGGTGGCCATCTGCGGCGTACCATCCGGTCGCGTACGACGGCACGCCCGAAGGGGCGAGCGTGCGGGGCCAGTGGGCTGAGACAGGAGCCCGGACGCGGGACGTGGTCGCCGCCCTCGGGAACAGTGCCGGGATGACGTGGCTTGCGACGCCGGCGGGCGCTGTCCTGGTGCTGTTCATCCTCCGAGACGTGTTCCATACGCTCTGGCACCCGACCCGGCACGGAGGTCTGAGCAGGCTGGTCATGGTGTCCCTCTGGTGGCTGTCCGCCCGCCTCGGCGCGCGGTGGCGGCCGGCCGGCCTCGCAGGCCCACTCGGCATGGTGACGGTCGTGGCCGTGTGGGCCCTGACCGTGGCCGTCGGCTGGGGGCTCGTCTACTGGCCCCACATGCCGGAGGACTTCTCGTACGCGGCGGGGCTCGTCCCGTCCGAACACGCGGGCCCGGTCGACGCCTTGTACATCTCGCTGGTCACCCTCGCCACACTCGGGATCGGCGACATCGCCCCGACCTCGGGCTGGCTGCGCGTGCTCGCACCCTTGGAGGCCCTGGTGGGATTCGTGCTGCTGTCGGCGACTGTCGCCTGGATCCTCGGCATCTACCCGGCGCTCGCCCGCCGCCGGGCCCTGGCCCTGCGGCTGTCCCACGTCCGCCGCAGCCGGGCCACCGCCGGGGCGCTCGAATCCGAGGGGGGCGCGGCGATCCTCGACGGGCTCGCCTCGGCCCTCTCCACGATCACGGTCGACTTCATGCAGTACGCCGAGTCGTACTACTTCCACGACGGCGACGACCACACGTCCCTGCCCCGGCAGCTCGGCTACGCCCTGGGCCTCACGGACCAGGCCGCCGGGGCACACCACCCCGACGTCCGGCTCTCCGCATCGGTGCTGCGCAGGGCACTCGAAGACCTGGCGGTGGTGCTCGACGAACGCTTCCTGCGCACGGGAGACGGACCCGAACGGGTCTTCGCGGCCTATGCCGCCGACCACGGACACTGAACCGCGGCCGCGGTGCGATCAGCTGCCCGACCGGTTCCCGCGCGACGTTCTCCCCGCAGCCCGGTTCCGCGACACCGCTCAGGGGGTGGTGCCGGGGATGTCGTGCTGGTCCGCAGAGTTGCCGATCTTCTCGGCGATCCCGGCGGTCGCGCCGGCCTTGCTGCCGTAGGCGACCAGAACTCGCTCGGGTTTCACGACGTGGCTCCTTCGGGCGGGGTGCCGCCTCGCTTCACCCGGATGGTGCGTGCGGCGCCGGTCTCCTCCTCGGGCATCGGAACGCGGATGGTGAGAATGCCGTCCGCGTACGACGCCTCGACGTCGTCGGCCGGGATCGTGGCCGGGAGACGCACGGTCCGGCGGAACGATCCGTAGCGGAACTCCGAGTGCTCCTTGTCCTCCTCGCTCTCGCTGTGTTCCGCACTCACCGTGATCAATTTGTCGTCGGCGGTGATGGCGAAATCGTCGGGGTCCATCCCGGGCAGTTCGGCCCGCAGTACGTACACGCCGTCTCCGCTGGTCACCTCCACAGGAATGGAGTGAGCAGCCGTCGCGGGCCGCCACCCGGGCAGCCCCGGAAACTCCCGGTCGAACCAGTCGTTGAAGTCGGGGAAGAGGCTGTGCCTGCGTTCCACCTTGCCTCCGGCCATTGTTCTGCTCCTCGTTCCCGGGGCCCAGGGCGGTCGCCGTGGACCCGAGTCGGTACGGACGGGCGGTGGACCGGATTACGGGGCCGGTCCGACTCCGTAACCCAATCGTCCGCCCGCGAGCGCGCGTGGCGCAGCATCCAAGAGGGCTGTCCGACGGGGCCGAACGGGCCGCACCGGGACCGACCGGCCCATGGTGCGACGGCTCAAATGCTGTCGGCGGCAGATCTCTTCGACGACGTGGCCCACCCCCTGCCGAACGGGTCAGCAGGTCGAGGTCGGTCGGTCGTCACGGGAACAAGGGCGGACGACCCATGCCGTGTCGCCGGTTCGCCCGCTCGCGCCGGGGAAGTGGGACGACGATCAGCGGACACATGGCGCGGTGCAGCAGGCCGTGGACCGTCGACCCCAGCCGCATGCCGGAGTACCCTCCGCAACCTCTTCGGCCGACGATGACTGCGAGGGACTCCTCGGACGTCAGGGCGAGTTGCTCAACCGGGTGTCCCCGAAGGACCTCTTGCGAGATGGCGACGTCCGGATACCTTTGCGCCCACCCGGCCACCGACCCGGCCAGCCGGCGACGACACTCGGCCAGCCCCTCGGCCACGTCGTCGTGGGCGAAGCCGGAAGGGGGCCAGACCCAGACGGCGCGCAGCCGTGCCTCGCGCAGGCTCGCCTCCTCCACGGCGAAGGCCACCGCGGCCCGTGAGGATTCGCTGCCGTCCACGCCGACAACAAGGGTCGGTGGGTGTACGGCGCTGGGCTCAGGTACGCGGACCACGACGACGGGGCATTCGGCCCGCGCGGCGAGCGGGACGACGACGGAGCTCTCGCCGAACACCTCGGCCGCCCGGCCGAGACGGCGCGAGCCCACGACGACGAGGGCGGCGTGCGCCGCCATGTCGCTCAGCACAGTCCCCGGCACACCGTTCACGAGTTCCGTCGCGATCCTCAGACCGCCGTACAGCTCCCGTACGAGGTCCTCCGCGTTGGCGATCGCCGACTCCGCACGGAGGCGGAGGGCGCTCCGGTGGGCGAGCGCGTCGTACCTGAGCCCGTCGTGGACGGGCGGTACCGCGACGACCAGGCAGAGCGCCGGTCCTCTTCGTACGGCCTCGTCGGCGGCCCAGACGAGAGCGGGGATCGACTGCTCCCGGGGGTCGATTCCGACCAGAATCTCGTTCACAACTCCTCGACCCGTGCAGCGAATGCGGGTGGGGCGATCTCCATCGGGGAATGGCCATGGGGAACCCTGTGGACTCCCACGACAACGACAACAACAACGACGCCGAGGTCCGGCCTAACGGGGATCTCGCTGGTCCTGGCTTCCGCCTCCGGGATACCCCGGCGCCCGGGAACACGTCCCGAAGGGCGACACCTCCCACGCTGACACCCTGGCGGGCCTCCCGGGGAGGGGCCGTTCGGCCCCGATCGAGACCTGCCCGGCCCTGCTGCCGAGTGGGCCTGGGCGGCAGGCTGAACCGCGACGTGTTCCTGCCGCCCGAGGCCCTGGACTCCGCCGCCCGGGCCGCCGGAGCCGAGCCGCGCTCGGTCACCTTCGTCTCCGATCGAGGCGGCGCCGAAAGCGGCGAAGCCCCGACCGACCACGTGACCGCCGACATCCGGCAACCTTGGGACCGCTCGCCGGCCAGACAGCGATCGAGACGCCGAAGCACACGGTCCTGCGGGACGCGAAACAAGCCGGGGACTCCCTGGGAGCCCTGTTCCTCATGATCGGCAGTTCAGCATCATCGCGAGTGCCCTGCTGCTGGTGAACATCTTCGTGATGCTCGGCGAGGTAGGGCGCGACCGGTCGCCTCGCACGGCATGATCACACCGGATCGCTGCACCGGCTCGCCCTTCACTGCTCGATGCACGAACGGGGCCGAGGCCGAGAGCGGGGTTGTCGCCGGTGTGCAGCAGGTGAACGGCCTTCCGGGCAGCGTGCCCGTGGGGGAAGTTCCCCCACGGGACGGCGTCGAGGAGCAACCCGCGTTCGGCCGAGCACTTTCTCGGCCTGCATCAGGAGGCACGCTCGGTGAAACGCTCTAGGGCCTATCCGACCCTGATCCGCCGGACAGGCCCTAGCCCCGTCGGGCCTCAGCCGCGACCGCCTCCGTCGTCGTGAACGTCCGGCGGTAGGTGCGCGGCGGCACCCCGCGCCGGCGGACGAACTGTTCGCGCAGGACCGCCGCGCTGCCGTATCCGACGAGACGGGCGATCTCCTCGACCCGGAGATCTGTCGTCTCCAGAAGCTCCTCCGCCCGGCCGAGCCGCTGGCCGAGCACCCAGGCGTGCGGAGTGGTCCCGGTCGCTGCGGTGAACCGGCGTGCGAAGGAGCGGCGGCTCATCAGGGCCCGGCGGGCCAGTTCGGCCACCGGCAGCGGTTCGTGGAGGTTCTCGCGGGCCCAGGCGAGGACGCCGCCCAGCCGCTCGTCCTCGCAGTCCTCGGGCACCGGGGCGGTGACGAACTGCGCCTGTCCGCCGTCGCGGTGCGGCGGCAGGACGAGGTCACGGGCGACCGCGTTCGCGGCCGCCGCCCCGTACTCTCGGCGCAGAAGATGCAGACAGAGGTCGAATCCCGCGGCGGCGCCCGCGCCCGTGAGGATCCGGCCCTCGTCGACGTACAGGGCGTCCCGCTCGACGGTGACCGACGGGTGGCGCTGCGCGAGCAGATCGGCGAACCGCCAGTGCGTGGTGGCCCGCAGCCCGTCCAGTAGACCGGCCGCGGCGAGCGCGAACGAGCCGACGCAGTGCGACCCGACGAGCGCGCCGCGCGCGTGGGCGGCGCGGAGCGCGTCGAGCACCGGGGCGGGCGGCGGGGTGCGGAAGTCGGCCCAGGGGAGGACGAGTACGAGATCGGCGGAGGCGATCCGGTCGAGCCCGTGGGTGACGGCGAGCGGGACGCCGACGTCGGTGGGGACCTGCCCCGGCCGGTCCGCGCAGAGCGCGAAGTCGAAGCGCGGGAGCCCCGCCGGCGGGGCGGCGAAGACCTCCGAGACGAGCCCGACGGCGAGCATGCCGACGCGGGGCGGGGTGTAGGCGGCGACGTCGAGGAACGGCGGCATGCGGGGAGTGTGGCACGCGCCGGGCCCGGCGCGCGAAGGGTCTGGCACAAAACCCGCGATGGGTGGCAGTACGGCCACTCGTCGGCACTCTTCCGCCGGGCGAAGCTGAGGACATGACAGACCAGCCGCGCGGAAACACCGCCACCTTCACCGTCCTGACCACCGGTTACACCCTCTCCACGGGCCCGGGCGTCGCCGCCACCGTCTCGTACGTGACCGACGGCGACCGCCATGTGATCGTCGACCCCGGCATGGTGGCGAGCCGCGACCGGATCCTCGGCCCGCTGGCGGAACTGGGCCTGGGGCCGGACGACATCACCGACGTCGTGCTCAGCCACCACCACCCCGACAACACCATGAACGTCGGCCTGTTCGGCCGGGCGCGCGTCCACGACCACAAGGCCGAGTACGTGAACGACCAGTGGACCGACCGGGACGCCGAGGGCCATGAACTGACCCCGTCCCTGCGGCTGATCCGCACCCCGGGCCACAGCCCCGAGGACATCACGCTCCTCGCCGGCACGGCCGAGGGCGTCGTCGCCTTCGTCGGCGATCTCTGGTGGCGCCCGGACGGCCCGGCCGAGGACCCGGTGGCCCCCGACCGCGACCAGCTCCGCACCTCGCGCCTGCGGGTCCTGAAGTCGTCCGACGTGATCGTCCCGGGCCACGGGGGACCGTTTCCGGCCGGCGACGAGGCGGTGCTATAGGGGCGCCCTTCACGCCCACGCGATGTGAGTGCTCCTGGGCTACGGGGTGCCGGGGTGTGGGGGACGATGGTGGTCTCGCAGGCCCGCATCGACGAGGGCGCCGCCATCCTCGGCATCGAACCGGACACCGTCGGGGCCTGCGCCACACTGGCTGCCTCGACCCCGGCGTCGCCCGCACTCGCCGCCGCTGGGGGACCCGCCACGGCGCCGAGGCCTGCACCGACGCCGGAGACCCTGTGCTCTGCGCAAGCGAGACGGGCTCTCCGCGCGGAAGACCTCAGACCTCACGGCCGGCGGTCCACCCCGGTCCACTCGGTCCCGCTACAAGTCCGCCTCCCGGCGCATCACAGCGCCGGCCAAAGCACGGAGCAGGCGCACGTACGACGACCAGCGCGCCGGGCGCCGCAACGTGCCCGTGCAGGCGAGTTCGGCGCGGTCGAGGCCGTCCTCCAGGCAGGCATCGTGCGGCGGGAGCCAGGCCAGGGGCCAGGTCAGTCGAGCCAGCCCCCTGGGCGCCATGGGCGGGTCATTGCCGAGAGCCCACGCGCAGGGCTGGGCCACGCTGCTTGCCGCCGGCTTCCTGCGCCGTGGGACGGCGCGAGATCGGTTGTCATGATGCCCTCTCGTCGGCTCTGACCTGCCAGTCGGCAGCCCTCTTCGGGTGGCGAGAGTGTCGGGATCGTCCGAGCCCAGGACGCGGAGGTAGTCCTGCAGCAGCTGCGTGAAGGCGATGGCCGCGCCGGCTGCATCGCCTGACATGCCGCGCCAGTAGGCCAGGTGGCCTCGGACCGAGAGGGTGCGAGGGTGATCGGGCCCACGTCGCGGAGGCGCCCGTCCAGGAGCCCCTCAAGGGCGGCGGCCGCGCCAGGCGGGTCTCCGGCCCTGCCCCGAGAGGAGGCCAGAAGGCCCCAGGTGGCGAGGGTGAACCCCAGGCCCATGTCACGCGGGAAGCCTCCCTCGGCTTCAGGGGTCGCGCAGTCCGGTCCGTGAAGCCGAGTGCACCGTTCGCCGACAGCTCCACTACTCAGTGGTACCGTATAGTGGTACTCGGTACTACGCAGTACCTGGAGGGCCAAGGAGGACTCGCGATGGACGACCTGACGGAGATGTTGAAGGGCACGCTCGAAGGGTGCGTGCTCGAGATCATCGGCAGCGAGGAAACCTACGGCTACGCCATCACCCGTCGCCTGAACGAGCTCGGCTTCGCCGATGTCGTCGAGGGGACGGTGTACACCATCTTGCTGCGACTGGAGCGGAACAAGCTCGTCCAGGTGACGAAGCGACCCTCCGGGGTCGGACCGCCGCGCAAGTTCTACGCGCTCAACGACGCCGGACGCGAGGAACTCGCGAAGTTCTGGGCGAAGTGGCAGTACGTCTCATCACGCATCGACAGGCTCAAGGAGGGCGGGAGATGAACTTCTGGGAGACCATCACAGGCAGCGATCTCACCAAGGAGTGGAAGGCGTTCGAAGCCCGGGCCGAGGCCCTGCCGGACGACTACCGGGCGGCGTGGGAACAGATCAAGGGTCACCTCTTTCCGCATGGCGACTTCACCGGCCGCAACCTGATGCCGATCCTCGACTCCGCCCTGGGGCTGCTCGAAGAGACGGCTGCCGAGGGGCAGAGCGTCCACGAGGTCTTCGGCGACGACATCCGGGGCTTCTGCGCGGCGCTGGCCGGTGGAGAAGGTGCCCGAACCTATCGAGACCGGTGGCGCGAGCAGTTGAACAGGAACGTCGCAAGGAAACTGAGCCGGCTGGGAGGCTGACATGGGCATCCAGGACATCATCGAGGGCAAGAAGCAGTGGCGGGCGCACAAGGCTCGGGTCAAGGCCCTCCCGCCGGACTACCAGATCGTCTACACGGAGATGCAGAAGTACCTTTTCAAGGTCGGACCGGTCGACCTGCCCGACGGACCCCTGCTCCCCGGGATCGTCGACTTCTTCGAGGAAGGCGTCGCCTCGGGCAAGGGGGTCCTGCAACTCATCGGCAACGACGTCGCCGCGTTCTGCGACGAGCTGATCAAGGACTCCCGCACCTACGCGGACATCTACCAGGAGTCCATCAGCGAGGAACCCGGGACGGCCGGGAAGTAGCCCACCCTCACCTCACGCCGGATACCAGGGGCGCAGCGGCCCGCGGTCGAGCCGGCCCGCGAGACCTACCCGGCTCAGCCACGCCCATGCGCCCGGCGAGTGGGTCCCCGGCTCGCGGGCCGCTCCACACCATTCCCCAAGACGACACGACTGACTTGTCGTCACGGACACTCCACTCCATCCGAGTTCTGGAACAGCTTTCCCTCCCCTGTGTCTGCAGCTTTCGGAAGGAAGCCACCAGGCCGTCATCTGTCATGCCCACGCCCAGTCGAACGGACGGTCACCCGTCGCCGACTGCCGCCGTCTCCGCCGTGGGGCTGCGCAAGTCGTACGGCGACAAGCTCGTTCTCGACGGCATCGATCTGCACATCCCGGCCGGGTCCGTCTTCGCGCTGCTCGGCCCGAACGGCGCCGGCAAGACCACCGCCGTGAAGATCCTGTCCACGCTGATCACCGCCGACGCCGGTGACCTGCACGTCGGCGGGTACGACCTGGCCGCCGACCCGCAGGCGGTCCGTGCCGCGATCGGTGTCACCGGGCAGTTCTCCGCCGTCGACGGCCTGATCACCGGCGAGGAGAACATGCTCCTCATGGCCGACCTGCACCACCTGCCCAAGAGCGTGGGACGGAGGGTCGCCGCCGAGCTGCTGGAGCGATTCGACCTGGTGGAGGCCGCGAAGAAGCCCGCCTCGACCTACTCCGGCGGCATGAAGCGCCGCCTCGATCTCACGATGACGCTGGTCGGCAGCCCACGGATCATCTTCCTCGACGAGCCGACGACAGGGCTCGACCCGCGCTCCCGCCACAGCATGTGGGGCATCATCCGCGGCCTCGTCTCCGACGGCGTGACCGTCTTCCTCACCACGCAGTACCTGGAGGAGGCCGACGAACTCGCCGACCGGATCGCCGTGTTGAACGACGGAAGGATCGCCGCCGAAGGTACCGCCGAGGAGCTGAAGCGGCTCGTCCCGGGCGGCCACATCCGGCTCCGCTTCACCGACCCGGTCACGTACCGGTCCGCCGCCGACGCCTTGCGCGAGGTCACCCGGGACGACGAGGCGCTGTCGCTGTCCCTCCCCAGCGGCTGCAGCCAGCGCGAACTGCGAGGCCTTCTCGACCCGCTCGACTCCGCCGGCGTCGAGGCGGACGAACTGACCGTCCACACCCCCGACCTCGACGACGTGTTCTTCGCCCTGACCCGCCCCGGCTCCCACCACGCCCCCGGCCCGCGCGAGGAGAACGCCCGATGAACTCACTCTCTCTCGCCGTACGCGACTCGAACACGATGCTGCGCCGCAACCTGCTGCACGCGCGGCGCTACCCGTCGGGGACCCTCAACCTGCTGCTCACGCCGATCATGATGCTGCTGCTCTTCGTCTACATCTTCGGCGACGTGATGAGCGCGGGCATCGGCGGCGAGGGCGCCGACCGCTCCGACTACATCGCCTACATCGTCCCGGGATTGTTGCTGATGACCATCGGCAGCACCGTGATCGGGGCAGCGGTGTACGTCTCCATGGATATGACCGAGGGCCTCGTCGCGCGCTTCCGCACGATGGCGGTCTACCGCCCTTCGATACTCATCGGGCATGTCGTCGGCAGCGTGTTGCAGTCCGTCATGAGCGTGGTCGTCGTCGGCGCCGTCGGCGTGGCCATCGGCTTCCGCTCCACGGATGCGACCCCCCTGGAGTGGCTGGCGGCATTCGGTCTCATCGTGCTCTTCGTGGCGCTGACCTGGATCGCAGTCGGCATGGGCCTGGCCGGTCCGAACCCCGAGGCGGCCGGCAACATGGCCATGCCGCTGATCCTCCTCCCCCTCATCTCCAGCGCCTTCATCCCGGCCGACACCATGCCCGGCTGGTTCCAGCCGATCGCCGAGTACCAGCCCTTCACCCCCGCCATCGAAACCCTCCGCGGCCTGCTCCTCGGCACCGAGATCGGCAACAACGGCTGGATCGCGATCGCCTGGTGCGTCGCCCTCATCGCGCTCGGCTACCGCTGGTCGACAGCACAGTTCAACCGCGACCCGAAGTAGCGCGCGCGGGCGGTGTCCGCGCAGGAGGCCTCCGCGCCCGGCCCGGCAACCGCCCTCCCGTCATGCCGTCATGCCGTCATGCCGTCATGCCGTCATGCCGTCAGCATTGCCTTCGGCGTCATCCATTGCAACGCGTCGTTGCATTCAACCTCACCCCATTGCATCAAATTGCCAACGCTGAACTGGGGTTACTGGTTCACCCGATTGACGACATCATGAATGCAACGTAGCGTTCATGCATCTGCAAACGTGCCGTATCACGAGATGGGGAATGGCTATGAGCGAGTCTGTCCACACCGTCACCACGCTGCCGGCGTCCCGACCGACCGGCTGCCCCTTCGACCCGCCGGCCCAACTGAGCGAGGCCCGCGAGCACGGCCCGATCAGCCGCTATACCCATCCCGGCGGCAAACCGGGCTGGATGATCACCGGTTACGACCTGGTCAGGTCGGTCCTGGCCGACCCGCGCTTCAGCTCCCGCAAGGACCTCATGAACGTGGTCGACTTCGAGCTCCCTCCGGCGCCGCCCGGCGAGTTCCTCCTCATGGACGAGCCGCAGCACAGCCGCTACCGCAAGCCGCTCGTGGGCAAGTTCACCGTGCGGCGCATGCGCATGCTGACCGAGCGCATCGAGCAGATCACCACCGAGCGCCTGGACGCGATGGCGGAGGCCGGAGGGCCGGTGGACCTGGTGACCGTGTTCGCCAAGCCCATCCCGACCATCGTGATCTGCGAGATCCTGGGCGTGCCGTACGAGGACCGGGCCTACTTCCAGGAGCAGATCGACACGTTCATGGGCGGCGAGGTGAGCGACGAGGAGCTGATCGCCGCCTACACCGCGACCCAGGAGTACCTGGCGCGACTGGTGGCCGCCAAGCGCGCGAACCCCACCGACGACGTGCTCAGCGAACTCACCGACAGCGACCTCACCGACGAGGAGCTGAAGGGCATCAGCCTGATCCTGCTGGCGGCCGGGTTCGACACCACCGCGAACATGCTGTCCCTCGGCACCTTCGCGCTGCTCCAGAACCCGGAGCAACTGGCCGCGCTGCGCGCCGATCCCACGCTCACCGACGGGGCGGTGGAGGAGCTGCTGCGGTATCTGAGCGTCGCCAAGACCTTCCACCGCACGGCACTTGAGGACGTCGAGCTGGCCGGCCAGACCATCGAGGCCGGCACGACGGTGGTCCTGTCGTTCAACACCGCCAACCGCGACCCCGAGCGCTTCGCCGATCCCGACGCCCTCGACATCCGGCGGAAGTACGACGGGCACCTGGCCTTCAGCCACGGCATCCACCAGTGTCTGGGCCAGCAGCTGGCCCGTGTCGAGATGCGCGTCGCGTTCCGCGCGCTGATCGACCGCTTCCCCACGCTGCGCCTGGCCGTACCGGCCGAGGAGGTCGGCCTGCGCCCGGAGACCGCGGACATCTACGGAGTGAAGAGCCTCCCGGTCACCTGGGACGAGGAGACGTCATGACCTCGCCCCGTCTGAGCGTCGACCGCGAGCGCTGCATCGGCGCCGGGATGTGCGCCATGACCGCGCCCGACGTCTTCGACCAGGACCCGGACGACGGCCGCGTACTCCTCCTGCACGCCACCCCGCCCGCTTCCCAGCAAGCGGCCGCACGGATGGCCGCCGGCGTCTGCCCCTCCGGGGCGATCGCCCTCCACCGACCGCAACCCGGCGACGCCTAGCCGCTGAGGAGCCGACGGCACCTGAACCGAGCCCCCGCCGCACGTCAGCGGGGGCTCACGCCCGCCCGGCAGGCAGGCAGGCAGCCCGGCCGGAACCGCGGATTCTCGCCGGTACGCTCCGGGTGCGGTCCCGTGCGTGCGTTTGAACGCGTTGGCGAAGGCGAACTCGGATGTGTAGCCCACCTGGGCTGCGATGGATCTCAACGGTGCGTCCGATGTACGGAGCAGGCGCGCTGCCGTGGTCATCCGCCACCAGGTCAGGTAGCCGACGGGCGGTTGGCCGATCAGCATGGCGAAGCGTCTTGCGAACGGCGCCCGGGAGAGCCCGGCTTCCGCAGCGAGTTTCGCCACCGTCCAGGGTGCTGCCGGATCTCGGTGGATGGCGTGGAGGGCGGCGGTGACCGGTGGGTCGTTCAGTGCGGCGGCCCATCCGGTGGTGTCTCCTCGGGCGGGCTGTTCGTCGAACCAGATGCGCAGGATGTACAGCAGCAGTGTGTCCAGGAGAGCGGGGACGATTGCGTCCGTGCCCAGACGAGGCTTCTCCAGCTCGGCGGCCAAGAGCAACACGGCTGAGCGCAGTTCAGGATGGCGGACCGAGTGTGCCGGCAAGTGGATCAGATCCGGGAGGGTCAGCAGCAGCGGGTGAGCGCGGGCCGGGTCGAGCTGGTAGGCCCCGCAGAGCACCACGGTGACCGGACCGCCGTCTCCGCTCCGGTCGACGCTGTCCGAGGCATACGCGTCGTACAGCTCGTGGTCGTCGGGGCCGCATGCAGGGGCTGTGACGAGGGATTCGGGGCTGTCGGCCAGGGTGTGCCCACTCCCGTGAGGGAGGAACACCACGTCACCCGTGCCCAGTTGGACGGCTTCCGCGTTCGGGGGAAGCAGCCAGCAGGACCCCTGCAGGATCACCTGGAAGCCCGCCGATCCGGGGACGGAGGCGAACTCCTGCCCCCACGGGGCATGCCAGCGCACATACGCCGACCGGGGCCGGCCCGTCCGTGTCACCGCCACTACGTCGCTGAGTACATCCATGCGCCGAGAGTACGGGGGCGAGACGCACGCGCATGAACCAGGCAGCCTGGCGCATGGATCGTCTTCGAGTGCGGTCGTAGATTCGCGGCATGACGATGATGAAGACCGCGCGCATCCACGAGTACGGCGATACCTCCGTGATCCGCTACGACGCCGTCCCCCGTCCACGGCCCGCCTCCGGTGAAGTGCTTGTCCATGTCGCCGCGACCTCGTTCAATCCCACCGAGGCCGCTCTGAGAGCGGGGCTGCTGCAGTCCTTCCTCCCCGTGGAACTCCCCTACACGCTCGGCTGGGACGTCGCCGGCACCGTGGCCGAGATCGGCGCGGGGACGGAGGGCTTCGCTGTCGGCGACCGGGTCATCGGGCGGCTCGACAGCGGGGGTGCGGCTGCCGAGTACGTCCGCGCGCCCGCCGCCGTACTGGTCGCCGCGCCGGCGTCCATCCCTCTCGCGAACGCTGCGGCCCTTCCCGTGGCCGGTCTGACGGCCTGGCAGGCGGTGTTCGAGCACGGGAAGGTGGCCGCTGGTCAGCGGGTGCTGGTCATCGGTGCGGGTGGCGGCGTCGGAGGCTTCGTGACGCAGCTTGCCAAGTACGCGGGGGCGGAGGTGATCGCAACGGCCAGTCCCCGGAGCACCGAGGTGGTCCTGCGGCAGGGGGCGGACCAAGTGATCGACTACACCGTCGGGCCGGTGAGCGCAGCGCTCGACGGGCCGGTGGACACTCTGCTCAACCTGGTCCCGCTGAGCCCGGCGGGCGCCGCAGCTCTGGCGCCGCTGGTGCGGCCCGGCGGGACGATCGTCTCGATCGCAACCCCGATCGAGCCGGCTGCCGACAGCGGCGTGAGCACGATGCACATGGTCGCCCGCAACGATGTCGCACATCTTGCGGCGCTCGTGGAACTCGTCGACTCGGCCGCGCTCAGCATCGACATCAGCGAGTCACGGTCACTGGCCGACCTCGCAGACGTCCACCACCTCAGCGAAGCCGGACGGACCCGAGGCAAGGTCATCGTCATCCCTTGAGCACCTGCCGAACGCGCGAGCGCGATCCGGCACTGCACCGAAGCTATGCCCTGGTCCCCACGCATACGGCCGGCCCCTGACGGGACCTTGACGTCCACCGGTCGTCTTCGTGCGGATCCCTGACACGCCCAGGGCCGTACGGTGCCAAGGACTGCCTGTCAGCGGACCTGGTCGCTCTTCGGCCCGATGCCTTTCATCCTCGTCGGAGTTCCCTCCGGGGCGAACGAATGGTGGAAGGTGAAGGCGTGTGGCGACGCGGAGCCGTGGTCGTGGAGGTGTTCCAGCCTGGAGACCCCGTCCTGCCAGGTGGGTATCACGCCGTCGGAGACCCACCAGCACACGTAGTTCGGGTGCCCTGTCCTCTCGAACCAGTCGTAACGCCTGTTCAGCGCCTCACGGTGCAGACCGGTGTAGACGGCGTCGAAGGCGGGGCGCAGGTCGGTCCAGAGTGAGAGTGTCGTGGCCAGGGCGGTGGTTTCCGCCGTACGGCCCTTGCCGTACCAGGTCGGTACGGCGAACTCTCCCCATGCGCCCCAGTCCGCCTCGAAGAGCACGCCTCGGTCACCGTCTGCCGCTTCGGCACGCGCGAGGTATCCGGGGTGCTGGCTGATCTTCCGGTAGACGGCCTCACCGATGTCGTAGAACTCGCCCGTGAGAGGTGTGGGATCGGCGAGAGGTAGCTTCAGGACGCCGAATGTGTACAGCGCAAGATGGGGCATGCGTCTCTCCCTGGTGGGGGCCTGGTCCGGACCCGGTTCGGTGGCTTGGTCACGGGGGCGAGGATGCGTGGGGCGTGACCAGCTCATCCCGTCGCGGTGACTCAGCCTGAAGGAACTCCTGTGCGATCGACCGGGGTTGATCGCCGAGGACCAGGTGAAGGTAGCTGCCTCCGCGGGCCATGTCGAAGTTGCGTTTTCCCTGTCCACGTGGCCTCTTGCACTGGTCGTCGCCCGGGCTGGGGCACCCTCGCCCCAGCCCTCGGTGACGGTTCGGATCAGGCGACCCCGAGGCGCCACAGGGACGTCGTCTCGCCTGCGCGGGCTCGGTGCAGGGGATCGGACGGGTCCGAGGCACGCGGGTGGCGCGGCTTCGTGACCGTGCGGGAGAGCACGCGCAGGCCGGCGGCCGCGATCGCGTCGTCGAGTTCGGTGCGGGCACGCAGTCCGAGCCGTTCGGCCAGGTCGGACAGAGTCAGCCAGCCTTCGCCGCCCGGTTCCAGGTGGTTCGGGAGCCCGGACAGGAAGCGGTGCAGCATGCGGCTTCCCGGGTCGTAGACGGCCCGGTCGAGCGGTGTGCGCCCCGGCGAACTGGACGAACAGCAAGAACGGCAGACTGGGGCCCATGGACTCAGGACTCGCCGCGCTGCTGGGCGCCGCCGTGGGATCGGCCGCCACCCTCGGGGCCGCAATCGTCAACGGCCGTGCTCAGGCACGGTCCCAGCACGCGCAATGGAGCCGCCAGCATCGCCGCGACGCATACGCCCGCTACCTGAGCGCTCTCCATGACCGCGACATCGCCATGGACGCCGTCCTCGACGCGCTGCGTTCAGACCAACCCGACCTGCCCGACATCGACGAGAAGACAGGCCGCTTCGTCACTCTGGCCCGCGAGGTCCACCGCGCCTGCGAAATCGTCATCCTCGAAGGGCCGGCGCCCCTCGCGGAATCCGCGGAACGCGTCACCGTCGCCTCCAGCGACCTCTCACACGTCATGCGACGGATGGCCGAGAACGCCCACGCGGGAGACACCACCCACAAGGCCGAAGACATCGCCCTTGCCGCCGAACGAGAGCGGACCCTCTACGAAGCCGTCAAGGACTTCCGCCTCGCGGCCCGCAGCACCATCAGCAAAACCAACTGATACAGGGACTGCCCTGATCACTCCGTTATGGGCAGGCACTCGGCGAGCAGGTTGACGACGTCCCACCAGGCTCGCCGCGCGTGCTGAGGGTGATAGCCGACCCCGGGACGCACGATGTGGTCGACCGGTGGGTGATGGAAGGCGTGCAAGGCGCCGCCGTAGACCACGAGGCGCCAGTCGACGCCCGCAGCCTGCATCTCGGCAGTGAATGCGTCCCGTTGCGCGGGCGGCATGATCGGGTCTTCCGACCCGACCCCGGCCCACACGGGGCAGTGAATGCGCGCCGTCTCGCCCTGTCGGCCCGTGGCCAGTCCGTTGACTGTCGCGATCGCGCGCAGATCGACGCCGTCGCGCCCGAGTTCAAGCGCGATTACGCCCCCGGTGCCGTAGCCGACGGCGCCGATCCGGTCCTGGTCGGTCCGCGGCTCGGCGCGGAGCACGTCGAGCGCCGCGTGGCCGATGCCTCGCATCCGGTCGGGGTCGGCGAGCAGCGGCATGCAACGGGCCAACATCTCCTCAGGGTCGCCCAAGTAGCGCCCGCCGTGGAGGTCGAAGGCCAGCGCCACGTATCCCAGCTCGGCGAGCGCATCGGCCCGGCGGCGCTCGACGTCGCTGAGCCCCACCCCCTCGGGCCCGACCAGGACCGCGGGCCGGCAGTCGACACCGGCCGGGAGCGCGAGGTGCCCGATCATCGTCAGGCCGTCGGCCGCGTATTCGATCGTGCGCGTTGTAACCGTCGTCATGAGCCTGGACTGTAGTGAGCGTCGAGCCCGGTCGGGCCGGTGTTCTGCCGCTGGCAGAAGCAGGTCTCATGCCGGCGCCGACCCGGCGCGGACGCCCGGGTCCCGGCGGCTGATGGTCGACCACGAGGGCGGACAGTTCCCGCACGGGGGCGGACATCAGAATCGCTCCGGCTTGATCAGGGCCACCACGAGGTGTCGGGAACCGCCCACACGTAACGCGCTCCTGACGGAAGGCGGGCGCCCGGGGTAGCGGGTCCCGGTCAGGGCGCGCCCTCCGTCAGCCGACGGGCGTCGAAGCGCAGCCACCGACCGAGGCGGTGCGCGGAGTCCAGTTCGCCCAGCAGCGGCGAGGGCGGTACGGCGAGGACCGGGCAGGCGGCGTGCGCGACGCAGTGACGGACGACCGACGGGAACAACAACCGCCGCAGACCGCCGCGCCGCCCCGCGCCGATCACCAGGAGGTCACCGGGGCGGTCGGCCGATTCCACCAGTACGGGGCCCGGGAGACCTCGCGCGACCACGCCCTGCCAGGGCACCCCGGGGCCGGCGCCGCCGAACGCGGCGTCGATGGTTTCGAGCAGTTGGTCCGCCGACGCCTGGCGGAAGTCGATCGTCGAAGGAAGCACCTGGCGCCGCTGGGCCAGTTCTCCGTTCGGCGGCAGCCATGCCAGGACGACCTCCAGCTCGGCCCGGGTACGACGCGCCTCGTCCACGGCCCGGTGCAGCGCTGCCAGGCTGCCCGGGCGTCCGCGTGCACCTGACACTTCTCTGACGCGCGCCCCACGCCCCGCATCGGGCACGCACTGCGCCCCGCTACGGCGTCCGAGGGGCCGCCGCGGGAAGCGTGAGCAGCATCGCGAATCCGGGCGCGGTCGCGACGGGTTCCAGGGTGCCGCCCATGGCCTCGGCCAGATCGCGGGAGAGCCGCAGGATCACGCTGTCCCTCGCTCGGGCCGGCGTCCCGGCCACCGCGCCGCCGGCCCTGTCGGTGCCGTCGGCCACAGCTCCACCCGCGGCCGCGCGGAAGCTGGTCCTGCTCCCGCGACAACCACCCCAGCCGCCGCCTGGCCTGGCACGCGGGCTTCCGCCTGACACGCGAGTACGTCCACTACATCACCGGCAACGCGAGAACCCTGAGCCCGTCAGCAGCAAGAATTCCCGCTTGAACCGCTGCCGTCACAATCACCCCGAGGAGACACGATGAGGATGCTCATCGAACGAGCTGTCCATTGGGGTGGCTGCTGTTGCGCGTCGCCGGCCGGACTGCGAAAGGTCGGCCGGCGCTGCTACGGGTGACTGCGTCAGGTCGAGGGCCCTGCCGGATCCGTTGCTGGGTTCAGGTCCAGCATCATGTTGAGCGACCGGGAACCGTCCGCCTCGGTGAAGAAGCCGACCGGTTGGAAGCCGTTCTTCTCGTAGTAGCGGATGGCGCGAGGGTTGTCGGCGCGGACGCCGCCCCACAGGATGATCCTCGTCCTGCCGAGCAGTCGTGCAACCTCCGTGACAAGGGGGAAGGCGAGCGTCCCGACGCCTCGGCCCTGGTAGTCGTCAGCCAGAGTGGGGCCGAAGCGGCAGTCTGTCGTCCCGGTGAGGCGGATGCCCGCGTCCTGGTAGCGCGCGATGTCCGCAGGAGTCAGGTCGAGGCTGAATTCGAGAAGGCCGACGATCCTGCCGGACGGCTCTTCCTCGAGCACCAGCCTGAGCTTGTCGTAGCGCGCGATCGCGTCACACAACTCCCGGGCGGTCGCGAGGTCGTACCCGTCGAATGTACTGAAGTGCCTCGACTCGGAGGACAGGGCACCGAGGAACTCGGCCAATTGCCCCGCGTCGGCGTGCGTCAGGGGGCGGAGGAGGACATCCGAACCACCATGAGGTTTCAGACGGCTCGTCAGGCGGAGGGGATTCTCAGCAATCTCCGACAGCGTAAGCACCCCAGCAGCCTCTCTCCGAATCGGATTCGAGGAGACAACCTACCGGCTCCCGAGATTCCGTAAGAACGATTAATCCTTAGCCGGGACGGCACCGCGATCCACAACTCATGACAATTGCGCTAGCAGCCTGGAAATCGTGACACACCGACCAGTACGGTTCCAGCGAGAAAGAGTCCACCGCCCACTGCCATGAGTGAAACGAGTACGTCCCCTGACGGGGTGAAGGCGAATCCACCGAGAAAACAGCAGAGACCGCTCCCCGTCAGCACCTGACCCAGCCCGTGAGGCACAGGATGCAGGACCCGGGCTCGCTCCCAGGGATGGATCCACCCGGTGAGAAGCTCGACCACACCACTTATCGCTACAGCCAGAGCAAACGCGATGAGCGCCCCCAGCCCCACATACTGCATCCCGCCTCCCGGCGGCCATCGTGGCACCCCAGCACGCCAGGGAGGGAGTCCTGCCGCCGACGAAGCGGCGAACCGGTCAGCTGCCGAGCCCCTCGAACGCCCGACCTCCCACGGCTCATGCCAGGCGAGAGCCGGTCGCCGTAATCTGCGTGCAGTTGGGGGCGCTCTACTGGACAGGGGGTTCACTTGTTACGTCTTCAAGGAGTGGGCAAGCGCTATGGCCGTGGTGACTGGATTCTGAGGGACGTAGAGGTGGAGGCCCCCGCCGGAGAGGTAGTGGCGTTCGCGGGTGGGAACGGCTCTGGAAAGTCGACACTGTTGCGGATCGCGGTGGGGCTGTCCCGGCCGACTCTCGGCAGGGTGGCCGAGCGGCCTCCGGTGGTGGGCTACGTCCCCGACCGCTTCTCCCCCAATGAACGCATGTCGGCCTTGGCGTACCTGACGCACATGGGTCGCGTTCGCGGGCTGACCACCTCGGCCGCCTCCTCCCGGGCGCATCGGCTGCTGGACAGGCTGGCGCTGGTGGGCGGCAAGCAGGCCCCCCTGCGGAGTCTGTCGAAGGGCAACGCGCAGAAAGTCGCGCTGGCCCAGGCTCTGTTGGTCGAGCCCGGGCTGCTCGTCCTGGACGAACCGTGGTCGGGTCTGGACGCGGACGCCCATGACGTTCTGGCCGAGATCATGACCGAGGTCGCCGGCGCCGGGGGCACGGTCGTCTTCACCGACCACCGGGAGTCGGTCACCCGGGCCCGCGCCACGCGGACCTACACGGTCAGCAGGGGGCGTGTCGCCTTGGGCGGGCCGGAGCGCCGGACGACGGAATTCCGGTACTCCTCCGACGTCGTCCTGACCGTGCCCTCGAGCGGCCGCGTGCCTCTGGACCTCGTCTGGGAGCAACAGGACGGCGTGCTGGAGGTGAGCCGTGAGGTCTCGGGGGTCAGGGTGAGAGTCTCACGCGAGGCCGTCGACGCCCTGCTGTCAACCGCGCTGCAGCACGGCTGGTCCGTCGAGCAAGTGACAGGAACCCGGCTGAACCACCGGACGGCGGACGCCGCGACGAACGGAGACATGCGGTGATCCCGCTCATCGGCTACACGTTCGCCACCGTGTTGCACACGCAGCGCTACCTCGCCCCGCTGCTCCTTTTCATGGGATTGACGGGCGTGCTGACCATCAACGGCGCCGGCCCGCTCCCCGCTGCCTACGCCTCCTCCGCCGGGGCACTGTTCGTCTGCTCGACGTGGCTGACCATCGCGCTGATGAGCCTGGACGACCCGACGCAGCGGGCGATCGTCGTCGTCACCTCCGGCGGCCGGTCACTCAAGGTCCTGCTCGCGGCGATCGGCACGGCGCTGCTGAGCTGTCTGGTCCTGCTGGCTTTCGGCTTGGTCTTCCCGTTGTGGATGGGAAGCCACGACGTCACCCCGGCCGATCTTCTGCTGGGAGTCGGGGCCCAGCTCACGTGTGCGCTCGTCGGCATCGCCATCGGCGTGCTGTGCTCACGGCTGGTGTTCAGACGACGGGGTTACGCATTGGTGGCCGCCCTCGCGCTGGTGATGGGCGCCCTCTTCATCAAGGGAATGCCTCCTGTCAATCGACTGTTCACCCTGATGGCGACGACACCCGACGCGGCGAAGCTGCTTGCCCCCACGGGCGGCATGCTCGTGATCGCGGTCTTGATCCTCGCCGTGTTCACGGCCGTCACGCAGTTCGTCGCCGCCCGTAGAGAGTAGGCCGCCGCGCGTCCAGCAGTAGAAACACATGAAGCCGACCCCGCGACGACGAGGCCTCACCCTACTGAGGAAACGGAAGGCCCTCTGCGTCCGGATGGTGAACGTCACCACCATGCTCTCCTCGAGTGTCCGGCAACAGTCTGCCCCGGTCACAGCAGTAGGCTGCCGGACGCCGAGACAGCGGAGTCGACGGGAGACCCCGCACCGGCCGGCATGAGTCGAGGAGCCGATGCAGCGACGGCGGGCAGTCTCCCCCGATAAGCGGTACGAGCAGCTGGTCGCGCAGTTCGCGGAGCTGGACGGGGTAACCGTCCCTGGCGACGAGCCGGGACGGGAGGGAAGTTTCGGCGCTGCTGCGCTCAAGGTCGGCGGGAAGATTTTCGCGATGCTCGCGCAGGGCCGTCTGGTCGTGAAGCTCCCACGGGCCCGGGTCGACGAGCTGGTGGCTGCCGGTCAGGGCGAGCGTTTCGACCCGGGGCACGGGCGGCTCATGCGCGAGTGGCTCAGCCTGGACCCCGGCTCGGAGCTGGGCTGGGAGGGACTGGCCCGTGAGGCCCTGGACTTCGTCAATCCTGCCCACTGACTCGCAGAGAGACGGCTCCCCAGCCCCACGACGCCCGGCAGGCCGATCCCCGCAGCCGTGCATCGCGATCGTGGGCGTCTCAGCTGGTCCTCATGGTCTGACCTCGAGCGATGCCCCGAACGTGATCCCGTACGTGGATGCCGGGGACGTTAACACGGCCTTCGCCTGATCTTGTGCTCCGACCAAAGAGGCACCTGGCTCACCAGTTCGCTGACCACCAGGCGCGCGAGATCGACGCTCTCCTGGGGCACTGGACCGTCATCGGCGGCCGGCGCGGCGGTGAGGAAGTCGGCTGCGAAGTCGCGGGCCGACGCGATCATCCTGTCACCCATGTCGGCGTCTTCGTAGGACACGCTCGCCGACAGCGACGGCCGACGCACCGCGCTTCCCCTGGTGACCTCACCCACTGCCCGACCTCCCTCGCGTGTCGACAGGCTCGTCGCGGCTACGGCAGCGCGGCGCCCCGGGCAGAGACCCACAGGGCGTACCACTCGTCGTGGCTCAGGTCGGGCTCCCTCATCGCTGCGTCCCGGCAGGCGCGGATGCGCTCCGGGTTCGACGTACCGATGACGGGGACGGTACGGGCCGGGTGTCGCCGCAGCCACCAGAGCACGACGGTCTCCGGCGTGGTGCCCTTGGCCTCGGCGAGCGAAGTCACCAGCGCGGCTGTGGCCGACTCCTGCGGGGTCGCCTGTGCGCCGGTGTAGCGCCCCTGGGCCAACGCCCCCCACGCCTGGAGGCCGATGCCATGGGTCAGGCAGTACTCGACGGTTCCGGCCGGGAACCCGTTGGCCGCGGACTCCGGTGTGTTGACGAGGACGCCGTCCTCCAGCCATGCGCGCCGGTGCAGGCTCATCTCCAGCTGGTTGGCCACGAGCGGCAGGTCCATATGGGCCTGGAGCCGGGCGATCTGCGCGGAGTTCATGTTCGAGACACCGAAGCGGCGGACGAGCCCCTGCCGGTGGAGCGAGGTCAGGGCGTCGCCGATGTCGGCGGGGTCGGCCAACGGGTCGGGGCGGTGCAGTAGCAGGACGTCGAGGACATCGGTGCGCAGCCGCTCCAGACTCTCCTCGACCCTGCGGACGATGGAGGAGCCCCGCAGGTCGTACAGGCCGGGCCGGTCCCCTTCGGCCAAGCGGATGCCGCACTTGGTCTGCAGGGTGATCCGCTCACGCAGTCCGGCCGACCGGGCCAGGACCTCGCCGAAGACCGCTTCCGACTTTCCGTGCCGGTAGATGTCGGCATGGTCGAACGCGGTGATGCCGCTGTCCAGCGCCGCCTCGACAGCGGCCTCCGCCGCGTCGATGTCGGCGGCCGTGTGGGGCTCCGCGTCCCAGCCTCCCCCCAGGCCCATGCAGCCGAAGACGAGGCGGTGGTCGGTCTTCTCGGGAGTGGTCACCGGGTCACTTTCGCACACGTACGACACCGTTCGACGTCTGTGCAACCGGCTCCGGCGGGGCAGCCGCGGAGGCCGCCCGCCGGCCTTCGACCGTGAGGCGTACAGGCACCGCAACGTCGTGGAACGGTGCTTCAACCGCCTGGAGCAGTGGCGCGGCATCGCCACCGGTAAGACAAGAACGCCGAGTCCTACAAAGCAGCCGTCACCCCGTATCACTCCTGATGTGGGCGTGACATTCGGCGACGGACCCTAGCGGCAGATCAGGTCGGCAAGCTCCGCCGGGTGGCTCAGCGCGAGCAGGTGCCCACCAGGCATTTCCTCGACGGTGACGCCCAGCCTTTCCTGGGCGTTGCGGCGTTGGAAGTCGAGCGGGAAGAACCGGTCATCGCGCCCTTGCACGAAGCGGGTCGGGACGTCCGGCCATGCGCGCAGCGGCCACCGTTGGGTGAACAAGGCCTCCGAAGGCCCGGACTCGCCCTGTGCCAGCGCCTCTTCGGTCAGCTCCCTCGGTACGTCGTGGAAGAAGTCGGTCAGCAGGTCGAAATCCGCTCCCGGGTCCCGGCCCTGTTGCGCCGCGAAGGCAGCGCGGGCTTCGGCCTGACCGGTATCGGCCCACCACTCCCCTGCGGTCTCGCCAGGCACCGGCACCATGGCATTCACCAGGATCATCTGGCCGACGGGGATACGGTCGCAGACGAGCGGAGCGATGAATCCGGCCAGCGACTGGGCTACGAGGACGATCTCGTGGGACGTATCAGAACGGTCGCCGATCGCCCGAAGAACGGCGTCGGTGTACTCGGCCAGGCCCGCGGAGTCGTCCTGGGGCAGATCCACGGTCACCACCCGGTGCCCCCGTCCGCGCAGCTCGGGCACGACCAGATGCCAGTACCATGCACGGCCGTCGGCACCGGGGATGAGTACGTACATCGCCATGCGGCTCTCCTCGCGAGTGAGGAAGCCATCATCCGCCGAAGCCGATCAAGCCGCACGCCCGGCACAACCCACAAGGCCCCGTTCGAGGTACCGGGGCCTCCTGGTCAGGACTGTACGGCTGACCAGCAGCTGAACGACACCGGACAGCGGAGCGTGCGTCCGTTTTGCCGCCTGCGACACCGAGTCGCCATCACGCTGACAGGGCTTGCTCCGGACTCGTGTGTGGCACCGGGGCCGGGCAGCGTTGCGTCCGTAAAGTGGCAGACGTCCAAAGTAGGCGTCTGCGACGAGCCGCCGTACCGAAAGGGTTGCGCGTGAAGTATGTCGTCTTCTATGAATCGGCCGACGACGTCGCGGGAAAGGCACCGGCCTTCTTCGCCGAGCACGTCGCGCGCTACGACAAGTACGTGGCGGACGGCAGCCTGCTGATGATCGGCCCATTCGCCGATCCGCAACAGGACGGCTCGATGGCGATCTTCGCAACCCGACAGGCCGCGGAGGACTTCGTCAGTGGCGACCCCTTCGTACTCCACGGCGTCGTGCGCGGCTGGACCATCAAGGCGTGGGACGAGGCCTTGGCCGAGGAGCAGGAATAGATGCCGGAGCGCAGCGCCGCTTCGCACCTGGGCGGAAGACCACCAAGACATCGTGGGTCGGCTCCGGCGGAGATCCCGGTCCTCGATCGGTAGCCTGCCGTGGTCAGCAGCAGTGCACCGAAGCCAACGCACAGCATCGCCGCTGGGCGCCCTTGATCGGTCGGCACGGCCCGCCCACTCCCTGCGGCGTGACGGATGTGCCGGGGTGCGGGCAGACTGAGGTCAACACAAGGAGGACGCATAGATTCCGAAGAGCCGATGTACCGGTTCCGGCGAGATGTCACGCGGCCGGCAGAACGCCCGACCCTTCTGGACACGTCAGGGGTGAACCTCCTGGCCCAAGCCGCCGGCATTGCGAGTTGGTGGATCCGCAAGGGCATCGCCGACCACGTCGAGGTACTCCACGGGCAACGTCTGGTCCTGGCCATCTCACGGTTCGACGTTCAGGTACTCGATGATCCGCAGGGGCCGAACACCTACCAGGTCCGAACGGTTGACCATCAGGACACATTGCTATGCCTCGACCATGCAGCCCAGCTGCGAGACGCGTTGATCGTCGCCGACGAACGGTTGCTGTCCCGGAGTAGGTCAGACGCGGTGGAGATCCGCAGAGGCCGCTCCACCGTTGCGCTGGTAACCCAGACGGACCAGGGCCGGATCTTCGTCAAGCCTTCGACCAAACCCCGCGCCCACGAGTGCACGGGAGACGCCGCCGCCGGACCGGCAGCTCCTCCATGACCCTCCCTACGTCCACGCCCCACCCGGGCCAACTGGCGTTCCAAGTGTGGGTGGCCACGCCGCCCACCGGCGAGGCGACCGCGGTCCGGCGCCACCACTGAGAGTCGGCCGACGAACAGTACTGCCAGATGTACGGCTACCACCCCGCGTCCGTCGAGCACTGCCGGCACGTCTGCCTGCAGCCCCGACTCGGCGACGGACTGCTGTTCAACCCGGCGAACTTCGACGTGGTGGCACTGAACCCGGGCGGGCGGCGGATGGCCTTCGCCTTGTTCCTCGCCCTCACCACCACCGGCCGGCTCATCGCCCGGTGGTGACCCACTCACAGCAGGAGCATCAACGTGCACACCCTTGCCTACAACGACATCAAGGCCGCAACCGACCGTATCGCGGGCCGAATCCGCCCGGTCACCCTCTACCCCGTCGACCCGGGCGCGATCCACACGGCCCGGCGCGACCTGCTCGACGACCGGCCGGACGAACCGTGCGAGGTGTGGCTGGCGCTGGAGTACATGCAGCACACCGGCTCCTTCAAGGCCCGTGGCGCGCAGAACTTCATTCAGGCTCACCGCGAGGCCGGGAGCCTGCCCGACGCCGGGGTGACCATCGCGTCCGGTGGCAACGCCGGACTGGCCTGCGCGTGGGCAGCTCAGCAGCAGGACGTACGCGCCACCGTGTTCCTGCCCATCACCGCCCCAGCGGTGAAGGTCGCCAAGCTCCGCGGCTACGGTGCCGATGTCCGTCTGGTCGGCGCGGAGTACGCCGAGGCGCTGGCCGCCTGCGAACAGTTCGCGGCCGCCACCGGCGCGCTGGCCTCACACGCCTACGACCACCCCCTGATCGCAGCCGGGGCCGGCACCCTGCTGGAGGAGATCCACCAGCAGATCCCCGACCTGGACACGGTCGTGGTCGCGGTCGGCGGTGGCGGCCTGTTCTCCGGGGTGGCAACGGCAGCCCAGCACCACGGCATCCGTACCATCGCGGTGGAGCCGGAGAACTGCCGCGCGCTGAACGCCGCGATCGAGGCCGGCCGCCCGGTCGACGTCACCATCGACTCGGTCGCAGCCGACTCCCTCGGCGCCCGCCGCACCTCCGCAATGGCCCTACACGCCGCACAACAGGACAAGGTCCACTCCATCCTGGTACCGGACGCCGAGATCACCCGCGCCCGCCAGGCACTGTGGGACCGCTACCGCATCGCCGTCGAACACGGCGCCGCGACCGCTCTGGCCGCACTCACCTCTCCCGACCACCGCGTGCCCGACCGAGACCTGCCGGCCCCGCCGACGACACCGAGCCGCAGCTACCGGCCGGGCAGCGGCGAGAAGGTCGCCATCGTGCTGTGCGGCGCCAACACCGATCCCAGCAACCTGCTACACCCCGCCACCTGATCGACAACCGCTGCTCCCCAGAACGCCAACCGAGCTCGTCGCTCGCTCGCTCGAAGGACGGCTCGTCGCCGCCCCCGACGGCCGCACGGTGTACTTGCAGCCGTGGTCTTCGTCCGGACGTGTCTGCCGTCACCACAAGGAGGCGAGCACCCAATGACCACCCCACCTCGCGCCGCGGCCAGCGCCGGCGCAGTAGACTCCACGCTCTTGATTCAGTGCGCTTGGGGGACGACGTGGCAGGTGACGGCAACAGCTCACGCCGAGTGCGGCAGGTCGACGCCGGCGTAACGGTGCTGTTCGGCGCGGTGTATGCCAGCGCGTTGGTCCTCATCGTCACGGGCTTCGCCGTGGAACCCAGTGGTTGCGGGGGTCGCTTCCAGGCTTCGTGCGCGAGCGAGATCTACTGGCGCCTCGGCGTCGGCTTCGGTCTCATCGCTGTGGTGGCGCCTGTGCTGCACAAGGTTGTGCCGAGTGTCCCGTTCGAGCAGGGTGTCGGAGGGAGAGCGGGTATCGCCGCTCTGGTGTCGGGTGCAACGGCCGGTATAGCCCTGACCTTGGCGGTTGTTCGCGCGGTGGGCTGAAATCCGCTGCCGACCGCCGCGCGGTCGCGTGCGGGATCAACCGGCTCGAAGGCTCCCCCGTAGCCTTGACCCGCTGTGCGCGGACGTCCAGTGGGACTTCACGGCCCCCAACGACCCTTCAGGTCGAAGTGCCAGCGGTTCTTGGCGACCTTCGGCTCCGGAACCTGCTGGAACCACACCCTCGGTCCACGTCCCGCGGGATCGATGATCGACTCCGGAATGTCCCCGGCGCCGGCCGGGAACTCCTCCTCGGGCACCCCAACCGCCGCCCAGTAGGCACGCCATGTGGCGTGCCCGCCCCGGCGGAGGCTCAGGCACGTAGCCCAGAGGTGCCGCTCGAGCCCGCTGCCCACCCGATCAGGACCGCCTCCACCTCTGCGAGTTCCTTCCCCGGGTCGGCCATCCGGGCCAGTACGGTCAGGTCGTCCCGGCTGTAGCGGGCGCGCACGTCGTCGTCCCACTTCGCGGCGGCCGCGCGCAGCGGTTCGACGGCTTCCGCGAGCCGGCCGAGCCGGTGCAGGGCGACTCCGTAGTACCCGGCGGCCTCCGTCCGGTACGCGGCGTCGCCGCTCTCTTCCCAGACCCTGCGCAGCAGGGGTTCCGCCTCGCCGTACGCGCCGCGCTGGGCCTTCAGTTTGCCCGCGAGCATGGCGTTCAGCGAGGACCCGTCGGCGGCAGCGCGCACGTACCAGCGCTCTGCCTCCTGGTAGTCCCGGTGGAACTCGGACAGCCAGCCCATCTCGTTGCACGCGTCATGGTTCCCCGCCTCGGCGGACCTCCGGTACCAGTGGTCCCGCAACGCGGGCCTGCGCAGCGAGTTGTACAGCTCCGCGAGGTCGTACGCGGCCTCCGGGTCGCCGGCCAGCGCGGCTGGTTCGATCCACCGCACCACGTGGCGGTCCGCCGTGCCGGCCCAGTCGCGAAGGATATTCCCGTACGCGTACGAGGCGTCGACGTCGCCGGTCTCCGCGCGCTCGCGGAGCGCGGGCAGACGGCGGAGGTCCTTGCCGGGGGCGAAGGCTCCCTCCTCGCGCAGCGCGGCGATCCGTTCGAGCTGCGCGACGACGTCCTCGTCGTCCTCCCCGACCTGACGGAACCAGTGTTCGGCCTCCTCGTACCGTCGCTGCCGCTTGCAGAGAATGCCGAGGTTCCACTGGGCCGCCGGGTGTCCGGCACCGGCCGCGAGGCCGTACCAGTGCTCGGCGTCGGCGAGGTCGCCGCGCTGCTCGTGCAGGACGCCGAGCACGTACGGGGCGCCGTCGTAGCCTTCCTCGTGGGCATGGATCAACAGTCCGCGCGCCTCGGGCCAGGACGCGTCGTCGGCGGTCTCCGTCAGGAACACCGCATGGTCCACGCGGGCGGACGCGCTGAGCGCGGAGGCCCTGCGGTAGTAGCCCGCGGCCTCGACGGTCAGGCCCGGGTAGTCGCGGAAGTGCTTCTCCAGGTCGAAGAGCGGGCGCAGGGCAGTGGCCGCGGCGTCCCCGTCCCCTGCGGCCTCGGCGGCGTCGAGGTCCGCGCCGACGCGGTCGAACTCCTCGCGAATCGACTCGAAGAGCTGCACCCAGCGGAAGACCGCGATGTCGCCGATCTCGACGTCGCTCATCAGGAACTTCGGCGCCTCGTCGAGTCGCCCCTCGGCTGCGAGATGCTTTCCGAACTCGATCTTGCAGTCCAGGTTGCGACCGTCTTCCCAGCCGCGCCGGAACCACTCCGCGGCCTCCGGGTCGCCGTTCTCCTTGAGCAGTACCCCGAGTCCGTAGGCGCATCCGGAGTGCCGGTCGGCGACGGCCCGGTAGAGCGCCTCCGCCGCCGGCCGGTCGCCCCGGATCTTCCGGTACCGGGCAAGGGTGTAATGCGAGAAGGCATCGCCCGCCGCCACCGCCTGCTCCCAGTACGGGATGCCTTCGTCCACGCGGTGGCCGAGCACGAAGAAGTCGGTGTGCCGCCGGGCGGTCTTCGCGTCCCCCGCACGTGCGGCGGCGACGAGCGCCTCTCCCCGGCTCTGCATGTCCTCCTGCATCATGATCCACATCGTGCCAGGCACCGCCGAGAACCGGCCAGTCGACCACCGGTGCCGTCCAGTTTCGAAGCTCGGCGTTTCGGCCAACTCCGCTTCAACGATGTGCTCTTGCGCGCCAAGGGTCGGTGCACCGCACACCTTCGCCGAACCGCTCAACCTCGGGGTCCGCAGCCCGTCCACGATCCGTCCGAAAGACAGGTGTTCGAAATTCCGGCTGTGTCGTTGGACCTGACGACACAGCGACGACTTCCAGGAAGGGGCCACGTTGACATCGGCCGGACCACGAAGCGCTGAGACCCGGAACGTGAAGAAGACAGAGGCCACAGACCCGATCTCCCGCGCGGAGCGCGAGCTGTACGGCGGACGGCTCCGCTACGACCAGTCCTACGTCCGTCATGAAGGCCCGCTCACCCGGCTCGGCTTCGGACGGATGGCGGCCGCGCTGCCGCGCATGGTGGGCATGGTGCTGCGTACCGGCTGGAAGGCGGACCGGCGGGCACTGGCCGGGGTTGTGGCGGCCCAGCTCGGGCAGGGCGTGACGGCCGGATGGGGGCTGGTGGCGGTCAACAGCGTCCTCACGCAGTTGTTCGACGACGGCCCGACCGCGGACAAGCTTCGCGACGCGCTGCCGTCGCTGCTGGTGCTCGCGTTCGCGGCGGTGGCGACGGCGGTGCTGTCGGCGTGGTCGACGGCCATGGCCGGCCGGCTGGAGCCGCAGGTGGAGCGTGCGGTTGCCGCCCGATACTACAGGGCCGTCACCCACGTCGAGGTGGAGGCGACCGAACGGCCGGAGGTCCAGCGGGTCCTGGAGGCGGGGAAGTTCGGCACCGACTCCGCCCGCAACATGCTCCGGCTGTCGGTCGGCGTCGGCAACGTGGTGATCGGCATGGCGGCGGCCGCGGTCGTGCTCGCGGCGCTGCACTGGGCGCTGCTGCCGATGCTGCTCGCGATCGCCCTGCCCAAGGGGTGGGGCGCGGTCCGCTCGGCTCGCCGCGACTACCTCTCACGCCTGAACTGGGTCGACCACCGGCGGGCGATCGCCTCCCTGCTGGCCTACCTGACCCGCCCGCACGCCGCCGGGGAGATCCGCGTACACGCGGCCGGGACGAAGCTCTTGTCCAGCTACGAGGAGATGTCGCGGCAGACGGAGGCGGAGCAGCGGCGCCTCGCCCGCGCACAGGCCACCACGGACCTGGTCGCAGGCGGGTTCGCCGGTCTGGCGTCGCTGGCCTGCTACGGGGTGCTGTGGTGGCTGCTGGCCGGCGGCGGGCTACCGCTCGCTGTCGGCGGCACCGCGGTGATCGCCATCCGCACCTCGACCGCCCGGCTCACCTCCCTGGTGCAGCAGGTCAACCGGTTGTACGAGGAGTTACTGTTCCTCACCGACACCGAGGACGCCATCGAGATCGCCGGCGAGAACGCCATCCCGCGCACCGGCACGCCGCTGCCCACGCCGGTGCGGGAGGTGCGGACGGAGGAGGTGTCGTTCACCTACCCGGGAGCCGAATCCCCTTCTCTGAAGGGAGTGAGCGTGCGGGTCCCCCGGGGCAAGGTGACGGCCCTGGTGGGTGCGAACGGCTCGGGGAAGACCACCTTGACCAAGGTGCTCGCCGGACTGTTGCTGCCCACCGAAGGGAACGTGTGGTGGGAGGGCGACGCGGGCGAGCGGGTCGAACTCCGCGAGGCGAACCGCGCGCAGGTGTTCGCCTCGGTCGGGGTGCTCGCGCAGGACTTCCCGCGCTGGGAGATGACCGCCGCCGCGAACGTCGCCATCGGCGCCGGCGACCGCCCCCGGGACATGGACCGTGTGCGCAAGGCGGCCCGGGACGCTGACGTGCTCGACCTGATCGAGGGCCTGCCGCACGGCTGGGACTCGATCGTCTTCAAGGGCTTCGAACGGGGCGTGCAGCTCTCGGGCGGGCAGTGGCAGAAGCTCGGCACGGCTCGAACTCGGTACAGGCAGGCGCCGTTCCTGCTGGTCGACGAGCCGACCAGCGCCCTGGATCCCCATGCGGAAATCGCTGCGTTCCGGGGGCTGTGGTCCCTGGCCGAGGAGGGACACGCAGTCGTGCTCGTCACCCACCGGCTCGCCGCGACCATGCACGCCGACCACATCTACGTCCTCGATGAGGGGTGCGTCGTCGAGGACGGCACCCACGAGGACCTGATGGCCCGCGCGGGCGGTCTGTACCAGGGGATGTTCAACGCCCAGGCCGCCCAGTACGGGCTCGTGCCCGCAGCCGACGCGCTTCCTCGTCCTCGCGGCACCCAGCGGTCCGGTCACGAGACGGCGAGCTGACCTGACCAGCGCGACTTCCATAGCCCGGTCTCCGCAGCACTGGCCCACCACGTCGAAGGCGAGACGACGCTCATGTCCCCCAGTTCCTCCATGTCCCCCAGTTCCTCCGCGATTTGTCAGACCGCCGAGGCGTATCTCGGCCGCCACCCCGATGAGCGTGGCGCCCTGGCCGAGCTTCTCACCGCCCTGAACCGGCCTATCGATGCGACCGCCCGTACGACGCTGCCCGGGCATATCACCTGCAGCGCCGTCGTCCTCGACCGCCAGGGTCGGGTCCTGCACATCCGGCATCGGGCCTCCGGCGGCCTCATGCTCGCCCCAGGCGGCCACATCGAGCCCGGGGACCGCACGCTGCTCGCCGCGGCGCTGCGCGAGGTGTCGGAGGAGGCCGGGATCGCGCCGGACGCCTTGTGCCTGACACGGCAGCTGCTGGGCTCCCCGATCGACATCGACGTCCACGACATCGCCGCCAACCCGTCCAAGGGCGAACCAGCCCACCGGCACTACGACTTCCGCTACGTCTTCCACCTCGCCGGCGAGGAGCCGCCGGCGATCACGCTGCAGGACGAGGAGGTGTCCGGCGCCCAGTGGCTTCCGATCTCGGAGGTCACCTCGCCGACGCTGCGCGCGAAGCTCCTCCAGGCGCAGCTGGACGGGCGGCCGGAGCCGGTGAACGCGTCCGCTCTGATCCACGATGGTGCGGGCCGCTATCTGCTCCATCTGCGCGACCACAAGCCAGGCGTCATCTGGCAGTCGGGGGCGTTCGCGCTTCTCGGCGGCGGCCGCACGGACAACGATCAGAGCCTTGAAGGCACCTTGCTGCGTGAGCTGTCCGAGGAGGTCCCCGACCTCCGTCTGGAGGACCTGGAGCCGTACGCCGTGGAGGAGTCCACCAGCGTCGACGGGCTCAGCGTCCCGATCCAGGTCTTCACCGGCCGCTGGCGCGGCAACCCCGACCGGCTCCGGCTGCACGAGGGCGTACTGCTGCGCTGGTTCACCCCCGACGAGCTGGACCGGCTGCGTCTGAGCCCCGCGACCCGAGACCTCATTCGCCGGCACGCGGCCGAGAACCCGCCGGACGGCACGCCGACCGCGGCTCTGCACTCGTGGGACGGGGGCAGCCGGACCGTGCTGGTCGGCATCGGCGTCCACCTCCACCTTCAGGACGAGGAGGGCCGGGTGCTCCTCGGACTGCGCCACCCCGAGTCCCGCTATGCGGGCGATACGTGGCACTACCTGGCCGGACGGTGCGAGCAGGAGTCCGCCGTCGCGTGCCTGATCCGCGAGGCATGGGAAGAAGCGGGTCTGGTCATCGACCCCGCAGACGTGGATCTTGCGCACGTCGCACACGTCGTGGACACCCCGGGCGGACTGCCCTTGATGCAACTCGTGTTCCGGGCTCGCCGCTGGAAGGGCACCCCCGAGGTCCGCGAGCCCGACAAGTGCCTGACCTGGCGGTGGTGGCCGCCGCACGAGCTCCCGGACCGACTCGTCCCCTATACCCGGACGGCCATCACCGCCATCGCCGAAGGCCGTCCCTACTCCCAGCTGGGCTGGTGATCTGCGTGAGCACACCTACCGGTAGCGGGCCCGGGCGGCGGGCTCGGACCGAGGCCGTAGGCGGGCTGTGGGAGCGCCTGGAGGAAGCCGAGGAGGTGCTCCGTGACGCCCTGCGCTGAGACACCCTTCGCCTCCAGCACCTCGCTGTGGCGGCACCGGGACTTCCGCCGGTACCTGACCGGTCAGGCCGCGAGCGTGACCGGCAGCTCGATCACGCAGATGGCGCTGCCGGTGCTGGCCGTGCTCCACCTGGACGCCACAACCGCCCAGGTGGCCTGTCTGGCGTTCCTCGGACAGCTGCCTCCCCCGCTGCTCGCCCTGCACGCCGGCGCGCTCGCCGACCGGCACTCCAAACGCCGGCAGATGATCACCGGCGACCTGGTCAGCGCCGCGGTGCTCGCCACCGTGCCGGTCTCGGCCGCCCTGGGCACCCTGACCCTGGCACAGCTCATGACCGTCGCCGTGGTGCAGGGAGCGGCGAGCGTGCTCCACGACGCGGCGGCCATCAGCCTCCTGCCCAGCCTCGTCGACCGGTCCTTGATCCAGCGGAGCAACAGCCGCGTGGGCGATCCTGGCCACACCCGAACAGGCCCTGGAGCTCTTCGACTGGGGACACCCCGCGGCCGACCAGCTCGCCGCCGTCCACCAGGCCCGAGCGCAGCTCGGGATCCCGCGCGCCGCGCGGCAGCCCCTCACCGAACTGCCGGACGCCACGGCCCTCACCACCTTGTAGCCCGCCCCGGCCCATCTCGAAGCGAGGTCTCGCATGAGCAACACATCCCCCGCCCTCGGCACGCCACCCATGCCCGCTCGGCCTCTGCCAGCCGCAGGAGCAACATCGGATGTTCCGGTGCCGGTTCGAACGGGGCACTGCCAGTGCGGCCGGATCTCCTACGAGGTCAGCGGCGTCCCGGATGATCCGCACCTGTGTTCCTGCGACCATGAGACGCGGATCTCCGGCGGGCCCGCAGTGCTGTGGGTGGGATTCCCGCTCGACTCCCTGATCTGGACCGGGCCCGGGGGCGAGCCGAAGTGGTACGCGACCTACCCGACCCTCCACCGCGGCTTCTGCCCCGACTGCGGCACGCATCTGGTGTCCGTGGTCGACGGCTCGAGCACGATCATGGTGACCGGCTTCAGCCTCACCGACCAGAGCTGCATCGAACCCCTCGGCCACTCCTACCGCGAGAACGCCGCCCCCTGGATGCACATCACCCTCGCACCCGCCCCGGCACCCGACGGAGACGAGACCTCGGCGCCGGACACGCACCGAAACGAACCCTGCTGACACCCCAAGGAGTCCCGATGAAGACGAACCCCTCGGACACCACCGGTCGGATCGTCCTGATGTCCGACCCGCGCGTGGCGGCCATCCCCGTCGCCGACTGCGGCGAGCCGCTCATCGACGTGCGCGGAACCCTGCTGGTCGACGACCGCAGAGCCGACACGACCGGCTCGTACGCCCATCTGCGCAGCGGCGTCCTCGACCGGCTTGTCCACGCCCAGTCACTCCTGCCCGACGGGCTGCGCCTGCTCTACGTCGAGGGCTACCGCCCGCCCGAACTGCAGCGGCACTACTTCGAGGAGTACGAGGCTGAGCTCCGCGCGGCCAACCCGGCCTGGCCCGACGACCAGGTTCACCAGTCCGCCAGCCGGTACGTGTCCCCACCGGAGATCGCCCCGCACAGTGCCGGCGCCGCCGTCGACCTCACCCTCGTGGACGCCGACGGCACCGAACTCGACATGGGCACGCGCGTGAACGCCAGCCCCGAAGAGAGCGACGGCGCCTGCTACACGGATGCCGCCTCGATCAGCCCCCAGGCCCGCACGAACCGGACCCTGCTGGCCGCCGCCCTGTCCACCGCCGGGTTGATCAACTACGGCACGGAGTGGTGGCACTGGAGCTACGGCGACCGCTACTGGGCCCTGATGACCAACCAGCCGACGGCCCTGTACGGTCCCCGCGCCCTCCGCTGACCGGGCCGCGTTTCCCCCGCGACCACACGCCCCGTGAGCAGAAGTAGTCAAAGTGGGTGGACGCGGCGGTCTGGTCGGCGAACCGGACAGGACCCGCGCGGATCCGGCCGGGCCTGCCGAAGCGTCGGGCCGGGGCAGCAGCGGGTCGCGTAGCGTCAGCGCCATGGCGAGGACATTGCGGCTGGCCGTGGCGCAGAGCACCGTGCCGGAGGACCCCACGGCCTCCGCCTCGCCCGTCGCGTCCGTCGCGAACAGGTTCGAGACGCCGACATCCGCATGGTCTTCTGAGGCCGGCCCGCTTCACCCTCACCGAGTCCCGGAAGAACATTCAGGAGCGTCCACGCAGATCAGTGAATGCCGCTGGTGCTTCCGCTGGTACGCATCACGCGCCACGGCCCCATCGCGAGTAGCCCTGTTCGATCGCAGTTAGGTACTGGGTCAGGTCAAATCGAACTTCCTCGATCACCCGGTCGTCAGCACCTGGGTACATCAGATCGCCCCAGACCACCGTCTGACCTCGCAGCCGGATCCGGATACAAACCGCCGAGGCGGCGTTGGCGCCCTGCTCTTGGGTCGCAACACCCACAATCCGGGCTTGATCAGTCGGATAGAGGGGGCCTCCGGGCCTGAGTAGCCGATTCGGATGATCACCGCTTGCGCCGTTGTAACTGCGCGTGATCAAGTCGAGGCCATCGACATAGAGGTACGTGTGTACGGCGCTGCAAGTGGGTGGCCCAGGGCAGGTAGTAGTCAGCAGCGTGCTGACCGAGTCAGGCCCTTGGCGATCGGTGAGGCTGGCGCGCACCAGGCGCGGGGGCTTACGCGGCATCTGACCTTCGCGACATCACGGAGCCGATAGTAGGTGCCCAGGAGACCGCCACGCCTTCCCTTTCCCAGCCACAGATCACGCTCCCCGGTCATCCCGTCCAACCAGGCGGCTCTGGCCGACCACGGGATCGGGGGGACCGGAAGATCATTCACACAATCGCGGCCAGAGCCTTGAACTCCCCACTTCGTTGAGCTCCGAAGCGAGAAGGGCTCGAGCTCGGTGCGGAGCACCTTGGAGAACGTGCGGCAGGGCCCGACTGTTCGGGCTGGCGCGGGCAGCCCCAAGACATCGTGGGGAGGCTCCACCGCGTGTGACGTGCACCCCGCCGCTCCGGTGTCCCCGGGGCGGTTCACCCTTCGAGGTGGTGGCTTTCGTCGGCCCACCCCTCGCACCCCCGATCTGCGCTCTGGACGGGGCGCTGGCATGCGCGCAGAGTGGAGTTCGGGCCCAAAGCCTTGGTAGCTGCCGGCTTGTTCTCAACCTCTGGCGCTTACGGCCTTGTCAGTACGGGGCCCTATCCTCCCTGGACATCACGGACGGCATGGGAGTCACACGATGCAGATCGCGGGGATCGACCTGTATCTGAATCACCCGGTGATGGCCGTTGGTTCGACCGAATGGATTCCCACGACGCTGGATCTCGACAACGAGGCCGCTGCTGCCTGCGACACACACCTCATCGTCCGGGTGCAGGCCCAGACAGTGCTGGTCAAGGTACGGATCTTCATCGATCACGATGACTCGGATCGCCAGGGACGGGGCTCGGAAGGTCTGACCACCGTGTTCGACGGACATCTCCTGCTGAGCGATGGCCGACTCGTCGTGGGAGACGTCGTCGGTGAGAGCCGTCGAGCCATGTCATCGGCTCCGTCTGTGCCCCACGGGAACCATTCCCGCGGATGCGGGGAGCAGGTGACTGTCAGGGAGCAGTTGTCGACAGTCACGCATTTCGGCTCTGTCGCAGATCTTGTGATGTCAGGTCTGATAGGGGTGGAGGGCGACGCTGCCTGCTTCGATGCTGATCTCCACCCAGGCGCCATCGGAGTTGTCGGGGATCGGCGACGCGACATCGAACAGGACCGGCCAGTAGCCCATCTGTAGATAGGCTGCGCCATCTTCCGTGAGCTGGAGACGACCGCGCAGGAGCAGCCTGTCCCCGTCCTGTCGGATGCCTGGTTCGGCACGAGAGGCTGGATGCGTGTTCTGCCCCCAGTGGATGTCGTCGTCGATGGTCCATTCGACGAGGTGGTGACCGTCTGCCTCCTGCGGATCACCACGCCAGATGACCACGGCAGATCCAATGGGAGTGTGAACCCGAACTGCCATGGGCCGCTGCGCGATCTGCGGCATCTTCTCCGTGTGGACCAGCATTGCTCCATCATCCTTGCCTCGTCCACGCAGCTGAGAGTGGCCTCGGGAAGATGTCGGACTATGGAGTAGCCGTTGGCGGAGGAGGCAGAGGTTGGCTCGGCCGAAGCCCATGCGTTTGAGGAGCTTGACGCGTGTGACGTGGCCTTCGACCTGGGCCAAGCTCCATGACGTGGTCAGTGCGGTGGTGACGGTGTCGTGGTCGCGGCGCAGGCCGTTGACCACGCTATGAAGGGCGGGCAAGTCATCCGCGAGGAGACGCTTCGACAGACCCCGTAAATCCCTACCCTGACGATCACGAATCCCCATCGGGGCGTCGGCTCCGTGCGGGCCGACCGATCGCGCGCGACCCCAAGCAAGCAGCCGGAAACCAGTTGGACACGGCCGGGATACTGCCGTCATGGCCGTCACCCAACAACTCGCCCGCATCCCGGCCGAGTACCTCGCCTCCTGCCGCCAGTCCGCCGTCACGTCACAGGACAGCGATCCCCATTGGGATCCGCCGGCGTGCGACGTGCTGGACCTGGACTGGGCGCCGACACTGCTGGCGCGCGTCGGCGAGGTGGCCGGGCTCGACGAGGTCCATCTCAACGCTCTCCGCCGGGCCACAACCGGCGACACTGATCTCGACCTGGGCTTCCTCGACATGCAGCCGCATGACATCGCCCCCTTCGGACCTGCCCCCACCGCCCTGTCCGCTTCTGAAGTGGTGCGTGTCTCCGAACTGCTGGGTCGGATCGACATGCCCGCCCTCCTTTCCGCCCTTCCGTCCGGCGACCTCGAAGCCGGATCCCTGATCGGCCACGGGGCCGACCAGCTCACCGGTGGTCCGAGGGAGTACCTGCTCAAGCACTTCAACGCCCTGCGCGACTTCTACTTCGACGCCGCAACGTGCCACCTGCTCGTCGTGCTCTGGTGGGACTGACCCGAGCCCCGCCCAGGCGCCCCAGCCACGAACACCTGGAGAATTGCGCGACTGTGGGGTGGGGAAACTGCGGGCTCTGTCCGCACTTCCGTGAACGATCCATCTCCGATCGCCACTCAGGCGACTCGATAGGATCGCGGCATGATGCTGGATCCCGTGGCCGCGCTGTCAGAGGCTGAGTACCGCCGCGTCTGGGACCGCTTCTACGAGGCCTTCACCTTCCGGCCGAGTATGAGTTCGTTCAAGTGGCCAGCCATCAAGGAGCCCGTCGCATCGGTCACCTGGAGCCTTACTGCACTTGACGACGATCCGGGTCACGAGCGTCTGGACCGCCTGGTCGAGGTGGTCGAGCAGGGGCTGGCTTCCTGCGCCGGCCCGCAGGGCACGCTGCTCGCGCTCGACTGGCAGCACACGTCGTATCGCTTCACACCGCAGGACGTCGGTGGTCCCGAGCAGCCGGCCTGGCCTCTGAGCCCGTACCCCGACGGGGATTACTACATCTACCTCTCGGAAGACTTCCGTTACGGCAGTTTTGGCCACCCTTGGGAAGAGTCCCTCTGCCTGTTCGGTGAGGAACTCCTCGACGCCGTATCCGTGGAGCCGACAAGGTCCTTGGCTCACCTATCCGCAGATCCGGCAAGGCAGTGGACCTCGCGTGAGGTCAATTCGGCTCAGGGCCTCGTGAGAATGCGTGCCCGCAGCAGAGCTGCCTCCGCGTCAGCGGCGCGGTGAAGGCTTCCGGCGTGCGCAGGCAGTACCCCTCGGCGGCCAGGCCGAGTTGCTTGAAACTGGCGCTCCTCTCCTCGGTCAGCTGGGCCGGGTATCCGAGGCGGTCCAGAGTGATCTCGTAGTTCGCGCCCACTTCCCGGACTGTGAGCCGCCCGCCGCCGGGCTGATGCAGCGGCCGACGGCCACGGCGCCGTACGGATGGAGCAGCATCAGGCTGGCCTCGGTACGGTGCAGTACGGCCAGACGGTCGTACTCGGTGTAAGGGCCGGCGATGCCTCCGTGCTCGTCGCTCGTCATACGGTCCTCGTCTCCGCCACCTCGGCGTGCTCGTGGTCCCGGTGCGTGCCGACCACGACTCGTTGATGCGGGCGTGCGACTCGCCCCGGAACCTGGTACCGCCCGGGGGCGTGAAGCGGACGATCGGGTAGAAGTGCACGTCGCCGTCACCGTCCTCGTGCTCCCGCACTCCGATGACCTCCGCGTCGATACACAAGGTCACTGAGCACAAGGCCCGCGACTCAACTCACTGAATCGATCAGTAAGGAGGCACGGCCCGGTGGCTCCCACCGCTGTTCGCGCCGCCGCCACGAATGCTGCGATCGCCGGGTGGGTGCCGCCGCCCGCGCGGAAGGCGACCTTCGAGCGGCGGAAGAGGGGCAGCCGGGTCAGGACCACGTCCTCGGGAGCGTGTGCGGTGGCCATCTCCGGTACGAATCCGGAACCTTGCCCGATGGCCGCCAGTGCCAGGACCGTACGAAAGTCGTTGACCTGATGGCGGATGCGCGGCTGGAATCCGGCTGCCTGACAGGCGCGCACGGCCATCGCGTGACCGGTCGTGCCGTCCCGGGCCGTGATCCATGGGGACATGGCCCACGGTCCGAGCAGCTCGGCCAGCGTTTCGCCGCGGGCGACGAGACCGGTGGCGGGCGCGCTGCCGGTGGCCAGGTACATCGGCTCCTCCAACAGGGGCACCTGGTCGACCGTGGTGTCCGGTGACGCGGGCACGAAGTCGTAGTCGTGGACGAGGGCCACGTCGAGTTCGCCGGCGCGTAGGCCGTCGGAGACTCGCGCCGAGTCGATCTCCTGCACCATCGGTTCCAGCGCGGGATGCCGCTGTGCCAGTTCGGCCAGCGTGGCGGGCACGATCGCGGGGCCGCCAGAGGGAAACGTCCCGATCCGCAGCGGCCCGCCGATGCCCTCGCGTGCCCCGGCCAACTCGGAGACGGCCAGTTCGAGGCGTTCGAGGACGGCATCGGCGTGGGTGACGAGGGTGCGGCCCGCGGGGGTGAGCACCACCCGTCTGCCACTTCGTTCCAGCAGGGGTACGCCCGCCTCGCGCTCAAGCACGCTCAGTTGCTGGGAGACGGCCGAGGCGGTGAAGGTCAGCGCCTCGGCGACGGCCGCGATGGTGCCGCGTCGGTCCAGTTCGCGCAGCAGGTGGAGTCGTCGGACATCGAGCATAAGGTGAGCTTACGCATAAGCGAAGAAACATGAACTGGATCTTCCGGGTTGATGTCGGTCAGGCTGAGCGCATGAAGCCCGAAGCGAATCTCACCGGCCTGTTTGTCCCCTTGGTGACTCCTTTCACCGACGACCTGCGCCTCGCCCCGGACGCGCTCGCCTGCCTCGCCGGCGAGGCGCTGGCGGCCGGAGCTCGGGGACTCGTCGCCCTGGGCACCACTGCGGAGGCGGCCACGCTGACCACCGAGGAGAAGCGGGCGGTGGTCCGCATCTGCTCGGCCGCCTGCCGGGCACACGGAGCTCCGCTGATCGTCGGCGTCGGCACCAACGACACCGCCGCCGCCATCACGACACTGCGGGAGCTCGCTCAGAGCGGTGACGTCGCCGCGGCGCTGGTTCCCGCGCCGCCCTACACCCGGCCCGGTGAGGCGGGAACGCTGGCGCACTTCACGGCACTCGCCGAACACGGGGGCCTGCCGCTGGTCGTCTACGACATCCCGTACCGCACCGGTCAGTCGCTCAGCACCGGCACTCTGAACGCGCTCGGGCACCTGCCGGAGGTCGTCGGGGTCAAGTACGCGACCGGTGCGATCGACGCGGCCGCGATGGAACTGCTCGGCTCGTCGACACCGGGCTTCGCGGTGCTCGGCGGCGATGACGCCGTCATCTCGCCGCTGCTCGCGTCGGGCGCCCGCGGCGGCATCCTGGCGTCGGCCAATGTCCGCACTGCTGACTTCGCCGAGCTGATCTCGCTGTGGCAGCGAGACGCCACCGGACCGGCCCGCAGGCTGGGAATGGAGCTGGCCCGGCTGTCCGCCGCGCTCTTCGCCGAGCCGAACCCGACCGTGATCAAGGGGGTGTTGCACGCCCAGGGCCGTATTCCCAGCCCGGCCGTCCGGCTGCCGCTGCTGGCCGCCTCCGCCGATTCGGTCCGGCTGGCGGCGGCCCTGTCCGCCACCAGAACCCACCAAGCCCACCAAGCCCACCAAGGGACCGCGGCCTGAGACAGACCCGTGGTCCCCGGGGGAACCCCCGTAGACCTCCGATGCAAGCCGATTGGGCCCGGCCCGCTCCCCTGCCACCACACTCCCCACAGGGGCGAGCTGCCCAGGCGGCCAAGGCGGCGGGTCGATCCACAACGTGGACCTGTCAGCGGCTGTGATGATGAGATTGCGACGATGCCCGAATGACTGATGAGATCCGGAAGACCTACCTGCAGGCTGCCGAGAAGGCGGTGCACCTACTGGCCACAGAGCAGGTAGCCCGACGCTGGGAGACCGAATCCGTGCTCCCCGGGATGTCAGTGGGTGGGCTGGCCGGCCACCTTGCGCGTAGCGTCCTCCAGGTCGAGTGGTTCCTCGACGGTCAGGTGGTCGGCGCAGAACCGGTGTCACCGGTTCGGTACTACGCGCGGCTCGCCGATACGTCGTTGCCGGACTCTGCGCTGAACGTCGGAGTGCGTGCCCGCAGCGAGGAAACTGCCGCAGCCGGGTCCGCTGTCGTGGCTGAGCAGGCCCGGGCAGCGTGGATGCGGCTGACGCAGCGGCTGGGCATGGAGTCGGCCGATCGGCGGGTGGCTGTCCTTCACCGGCCGGGAGAGGAGATGTTGCTCGACGGATACCTGCAGACCCGTTGCGTCGAGCTGGCGGTTCACCTCGATGACCTCGCGCTCAGTGTCGACGCGCCATGCCGAGTGCCCGATGCTGCGCTCGCCATCGCGGTGGACGTGCTCGTTGCCGCCGCCCGGGACCGGCACGGCGACCAAGCCGTGCTGCATGCGCTCGCCAGGCGTGAGCGCGACGTCGACCAGGCCCTACGTGTGTTGTAGGTATACGAACGACGCGCCGATCTCCACCAGGGGTTGCTCGAACTGGCCTGCAGCCCCATACGCTTCCGCCGCCTGCGGACCTCATTCTGAAACGATCGGTAAAGCCGATCCCGGACCGTATCCACAGCACGCCCACCACGCACCTGGTGACGCCGACGACGGTGACCAGCCACACCGCTATCAGATCCCCCACAGGGCCAGCGTAGAGACGATGCCTCCACACCGAGGAGCTGACCTCCCACCTTCAGGCGGGAGGGCGCGGTTTCGTGCGTTCGGCCTCACATGGCAATGCCCCTGCCCGAAACCGCCACCCGTCCTCCGACCCAGCCCTTGCTTCACCTATCGAGATTCGATAGATTCCCATCGTAGCTCGATGGAAGGATGGGTCATGGGAAAGCTGACAGTGGGCGCGCTGCGCGCCGTGCTCGTGGTGGTGCTCACCGGCTCCGTGTTCGTACAGGCATTGATGGTGTGGGTGTTGGTCAGTGGGAGCGACCCAGAGGACGGGTCGCTCCCACTGACCCCGCTGCGCGTGATCACGATCCTGGGCATCGGGACGGCCCAGGTCGCCCTGGTCTGTGTATGGCGACTGGTAACGATGGTGCGCCGCGGAACCGTGTTCTCCCACGCCGCCTTCCGGTACGTGGACGTCATCATCGGCGCGATCGTCGCGGCTGCTCTCGTGTGGTTCGCGGTCACGGCCCTGAATGCGCCCGGCCAGCGGGACGACCCGGGCGTCACCCTCATCATGGGCGGGATTGGCCTGGCCATCCTGGGGGTCGCGCTCATCGTGCTCGTGCTGCGGATGCTGCTCGCCCAGGCCGTCGCCCGCGACGTCGAAGCGGCGCAGATGCAGGCCGAGTTGGACGAGGTGATCTGATGCCGATCGCCGTCGACATCGACGTGATGCTGGCCAGGCGGAAGATGTCCGTGGGCGAACTCGCAGACCGCGTAGGGATCACGCCCGCCAACCTGGCGGTACTCAAGAACGGCCGCGCCAAGGCGGTGCGCTTCGCGACGCTCGCCGCGCTCTGTGATGTGCTCGAGTGCCAGCCCGGCGACCTGCTTCGCTGGGAGGCCGAGGACACGGCCGGCGAGTGAACCTTCATCCCCCCGCCTGCGACCACCTCACCGGCCTGGTCCTGACCCAACTCGACGTTGACGAGAAGACCAACGAGATCACGTGCTTCCAGCCCCTGCCGGAGACCCTCGCCGATCTGGCGGGCGTGGTCATGACCAGCGACGCCATGCACACCAGCGCGAGCACGCCGGCTACCTGCTCGGCCGAGGTGCGCAGTACATCGTGATCGCCCTGGAAGCAGATCCCGCTGCAGGGCCTCACCTACGGCACCGGGCGCGGCCGCAGTGAGATCCGCAGCATCAAGGTGTGCACGGCGAACAGCCTGCTCTTTCCCGGCGCCCGCCACGCCATCCAGCTCTCAAACGCCGCGTCGCCCGCGGGCACGTCACGGCCGTCATCCTCGTCGGGCACCCAACCAGCGCCCTGACCGCCCTGGCCATCGCCTACGCGGGAATCTGACGCCGACCAACCGCATCACGGTGCGCGGCAAGGAAGGTCCCGGGACCGTACCTCCCCAGCGGCAAGTTCCGCTGAGGACGGCACGGCTCGGTCATCGACGGCGCCGACTCCCCCGGTTGCCGATCGCCCGCCCGCGTTTCAGCAGGGGCCCTTGTCCTGGCCTGTGCCGCATACCGGGCCGGGGTCCTCGTAGATGGAGATCAGGAAGATGACGAAGGCCACCAAAGCGACCGACAGACCGATACGCCACAGCAATTCGCTGCGCTCCCGCGCGTCCTCGTCGTGCTCGTGCTCCGCCTGATCGTCGCCGTTGTCGCTGCTCATGGTCCCCCCTCGGATGAGTGCGGCGAAGGAATACCCCAAATGCGTGAGCAGCAACCGCGTCAGCGTGCGGACGGTGGCCGGGGGCGGGCGGGGCCAGACCAGTCGTATCGAACCCCGTCCACGCCCTCAAGCTCGACGCCCGGGCGCTGTCCGACGAGCACGGCATCGGCTATCAGGAAGCAGCACTTGCCGGTGTCAGTGCTTCAGCAGCAGTTTGAAGGCGACGATCAGCAGGCCGAGCAACAGGTTGACCGTCGCGGTAACGGCGACCTGGCGCCACGACGCTCCGGCCCGGCGGGCGGCGGCCATGGACCAGCCGATCTGACCGGAGATCGCGACCCCAAGCGCCAGCCAGAGGGTGCCGGGCGTGTCCAGGCCGAAAAGCGGGCTGACCGCCACCGCCACGGCGGGCGGTATCGCAGCCTTGAGGATCGGCCACTCGTCGCGGCAGGCACGCAGCACGATCCGGCGGGTCAGGGACCGCTGCGCCAAACGCTCGCCGAACAAGGTCGCGTGCACGTGGGCAATCCAGAACACCGCGCCGCTGAGCAGGAGCAGGGTGATGAGCTCCAAGCGAGGAAAGTCGCCCAGGCTGCCCGCACCGATGATGACGGAAGCCGCGAGCATCGATCCGTAGACCGCGCCGGTGTAGTCGGCACGCTCGCGGCGTTCCGCCCTCCGGCCCGCGACTTCCCCGGTCCGCGGCATCTTGGCCTCCAGCCGGTCTCGGACAGCCGCCTCCGCGGGCCGTCGACGACAGAGCCTCCTCCCAGGATGGAAGCCCACCGGCAATCCCGCGCGTCGTCCCGCTCAGTAGCGCTTCGTCACGATGAGTGTTCTCCCCTACCCGGTGGTCAGAGCCTGGCCACATCGCCGCCGGCATGCACTTCGCCGCCCTGACCGCGCGCACCAGGGGCTAGGGCCGATCGCATACAAGGACTGACTGGCAAAGGCTGACCTGCCTGAGCCGCTGCGCTCGCCTCGGGCTGTTCCCGACCGCGGGAGGCACCAATGGCGATCCTGGCCTTCGACGAGGCCGAGCAGCGCGAACTGCGCGAGGCCGCCCATGCCGAGTTCCCGGGAACCCCGCGCTCGCCCAACTCCTCGAGAACGGCCTGCCCCCGCGCGACGACGAGGCCGAGGGGTCGCCTAAGCACCGCGGCCGACGGCCACGCATCGCCTACTCTAACGGGGTCGACCCGGAGGACTGGAAGCAGTGGCGGACCATGCTCGCGCGCCTTCGCGCAGTGCTTGTTCCGCCGCCACCTTCCATCGCCCTCTTCGGCGTCCAGCCGTAACGGTGCCACTCGGCACGGAAGTTGAGCCGGCTCCCGATCTGGTGAACAAGGGCGACCGTGTCCTCGATTGTTCGGCGACGCTCTCGCCAGCCCCGACACCCGCCGCTACGCCTGGGAAATCCTGCGGGCCACCGTCCATGCCAAGGCCGACCACCGCGACCACCGGCCCCAGCTGACCGGGGCCGCCTTCGACACCGTAGCACTGCGCGAACAGCCCTCCCCCGAGGGCGAGATGGCGCAGCTGGCCGAGACCCTGGAGCTGTTCGCTGCGATCAGCCGCCTGCCCGACGCTCAGCTCGACGTCATGGTGTTGCGGCGCCTGTGCGGTTTCACCGCCGAGAAGGTCTCCGACCTCCTCGGCATCCCCCTCGCCGCCGTCCGGTCCAACGAACGCCACGCCGAACGATTCCTGGAAGACACCATCGCCAGCCAGGCGCCGCGTACTGCCTCTATCTGCACCACCTCGCGCTCGGAGAGACACACACCGCCCGCTGGTGGCACACAGACCAATGAGGACAAGCCACCGACCCGTCACATGTGGTGGACCACGGTCCACTCGAACGACGCCCCGGTCGTCTTGTGTTACGAGGACAAGGCCCCCACCGCCACGATCGTGCGCGTCCTGCGCAACCTGGCACAGGGTGACGGCCGACCGCGTTCCGCTGTGGTCACCGAGCTGATGGAGTACATGCCCACAGCCGTCGCCGTCGGCTACCTCCGTCAACCCGACAGCGAGCTGCCCCTGCCGGGCCCAGCCTTCTCCCGTAAAATTCAGGGACTGCTGGAGACGACAGCCGACCGGCCAGACCGCCCCAGTGATCGCACGGTCCCGCGGCGAGACACCGGCCACCGCGCGTTGAAGTCACGCGAGATCAACGAGGCCGCAGCCCACTGACCGACCAGGCAGACCTGCCGTCGCCCTTCGAGCCTCGTCCCGAGAGGCGACGGCTGGTTTGCCGGCCCAGGGCTGCTTCCCGTCCCGGCGACGAGTCGGCCGAGCGACCGCACGTCGGTGTCCTGGGTGGTGGCCGCCTCGTGGCCGAACCGCATGTGTGCGGCTGGCCGCCCAGGAGGGCGGCGGCCTGTACAGGGCCTCGCTCACGGTCAGGATCAACAGCCGGTCGGCGGCGGACTCCAACCAGCGGTCGGACCCTCCTGCTGTAGCCGCGCCATCTCGCATGCAACTCGCGATCGACACCCGAGGCGGCTTGCAGGGTTCACACCGTTCGAATCCATTCACTCCCCTGAACCGCGGCCGCGACGGAATGCGCACAATCGGGGTGACGCGGCGAAGGGGGAGGTTGGAGTGCAGGACGACTTACTGGTGGTGGACTTCGACCTGGAGACGCATCGTGAGGTATACGTCTCGGATCGGCCGTCGGCCGAACGGGAGCGGCGTCGCGGTCTCACGCCGGACCACAACCCAAGCTCGAAGGCGAAGAGCGTCGCAGGGCCGGTCGGCCGGCATTGAAGGGAACACAAGCCCTGGCAACACCCCGACCTCTTCTTATATCCCCAAGACCGGGCAGCGACCGTCTCCTATGCTCTGGCCGTGGACGGATATGAGGTCCTGACGGCATTGATCGAATCGGCCTGGAAGGAGCTGAACAGCTCCGATGCGGGCCGTCGGGACCTCTGCCTCGATGTGGTCAGCGACGTCCTGGAGACCGGCCGTCTGACGCAGAACGACGTCGAGCGGGCCGTCGAGCGGGCCGTCACCGTCACACTCTCCGGCGAGAGCTACGCAGTGCGGGAGTCCGCGCTGCATGCAGTCTGCACGGCCTCCACTCTTTACGAACTTCCCTACCGAGTGGTGGAGCCGCTCGCTGCCGGGGTGGACGGCTTCGAACCCTTGCTCCTCGCCTACGTCCTGGCCGTCCTCGGCTGCACTCACGACCAGGCGGCGCTGCCGATCGTCGAGCGGTTCCTCCACCACCCCCACTCCGAGGTCCGCCGTGAGGCCTCGGAGGCGGTGACGGAACTGCACTGGCACCGAGAGTCAGCCCAGGGTGAGACGGCGTAGTTCCCTCGCCAGGACCATCCTCGAGCCGGCGGGGATGGTCCCCGGCCGGCCGTCCAGCTCAGCCCGGTGGAAATCCACTCCCCGCACCCGCGGGGATGGCCCCGTTGGCAGCATCAAACAGTCGCGGCTGGACGTAGCGACATCGTCGAGCGGCTACGTCGTCGCGGCGGGCTCGGTGGTACAGCCGACCGGGTCGCTGTGGGCCGGCGGCACGGCGGGCGCTGCGCCTCCACTGAGCCCAATCGGTCTCGTCCCTCACCCCGACCACCATTTCCTCCCGTTCGGTCAAACCTGGAACCTGATCGACGTCGAGCCGGTCGTATTGAACTACCCGGCCTCGGTGGCGAGCCTGGGCGCAGCGGAGTGCAGCACACCCTGTTCGTCGACTTCCCCGCAGGCGGATACAACCGCCCCAAGAGCCTCCGATGGCTTCCGGGGCGCGCTCTCATGGCCGAGGCGAACGTACTTCGGCACTCGGGCTGTCGACGAGAATGGACGGCACCAGTCTCGGAACACACGGGCTGTCCGTTCACAGTCGCCGACATTGCATCCGCGGCCGGGCTCGGTTCCTGGCGGCCCGCAGTACGGGTGATCGGTACTCTCACGTGCATGGGGCTGGACATCACTGTGATAATCGCCGACTGGTCGTGGCTGGGGGAAGTTCCGCCCAGGGACAGGCTGTCGCGGTTGAGGGATGCCTGGTACGCCGACGAGACCGGGCTGTGGGATCACGATGCGCCAGTGGTCGAAGGCGACTGGGCGTGGCCACGAGGGACCGGCAGCGCCCCCTTCGCCGTATACGAATTCCGGGGCACCCTCGGTTCGTACAAGCCCCACTTCTGGGCTGGGGAGCGTTGGGAGTCCGTACGCGACCATGCCGACCCGCTGGTACGGGCCCGTTTGGACACCTTGCTGCTCGGGCTGATCTGGGGAGGACTGGACGGTGAGGCAGAGCACGTGGATCAGGGCTTCTTCTGCGATGACCCCGCCGCCACCTACGGCCTGCTGCTCGCGAGGTCGCCGGCCGGCGTTCGGGAACTGGCCGCGACGTCGGAGGAGATGCGGCTCCGACTCGACGGGTTGCGCGGGCCGTTTGACGAGCATGCCGCCGTGCCTGAGGGCTGGGTCCGCGACTTCGACGAGTTCACCCAGCTGCTGGACGACTGGGGCCGCGTCCTTTCCGAAGCCGCCCGGCAGGGCTGGGGACTCGTAGGGCTGAGCGAGTAGTGCCCTACCCGGTCGCCTATGACTTCACAACTGGTTCTGGTCCAACTTCTGTGGTGTGCCTACTTCCTGTGACTGTTGGTATTGCTGGTAGATCTTGCGACATGTGACCGCGCACCGTATCCAGCGCTGGTGGACACCTTCGTTGCACCAACGGGGCCGAGGCCGGACGCTCAGAGCGAAGAGGCCCAGGGGTCGTCCCAGAGCCGGCCGACCACCGCGGCCAGACTGTCTTCGACGCGACTGCCGAGGCACTTCCCTTCCTGTGGGATCTCGCGGTGACCGACTCCGTCGCCAGCCGCGCCGATGTGATCCAGCTGCTGCGGACGATCCTCGAACAGGCACATCCTCCCCGGCTCGACGTTCCATACGCCGCTCACCGAGCTGTGCTCGATGGCAGGAACCTGGCGGACAGGCTGGCCGGTGACGGGGATGTCGCCGTGCAGGCAGCGGCTCAGAGCTTGGTGGCCGCGATCGACAACCACGACTGCGAGGCCTGCCGTCCCGCCTGACAACAGGACCGTGCTCCTTTGCCGGCGACCGTCCACCGCGCCGAGGGTGGGACCGGAACGTGTCGTCAGCTGATGCTCCGCTTTTCAGCGCGTGCTCGGGTGGTGTCGAGTCGGTAGGAGTCGGTCCCGGTTTCGATGATGTTGCCGCCGCAGGTGAGCCGGTCGACGATGGCCGCGCAGAGGCGGGGGTCGGTGAAGGACTCGGTCCAGCCGGAGAAGGTTGACACTCATCCGTCAGGCGGGGCGCGTCCGAAGCCAGTACGAGCGGGCCGCAACGGTCAGGGCGATGCCGTAGGCAGCGAAGGCGACCATCCCGATCCAGCCGACCAGCAGCGCGTCGCCCGAGGAGTGGAAGTCGCCGCGCCGCATCGTCACTGCGCCGGCCGTGGCCAGGGCCAAGTATCCGACTCCCACAACGCCGTACGGTGCGAGCGTGGCAGCGCCGAGCAGAGCCGGGGCGAGCGGGAGCCAGCGCGGCACCCGTCGGCCGCGCAGGAACAGCGTCCAGCGCGGGAAGACCCGCCCCCACGGGCGGACCAGGCCCCAGAGCAGGAACACGCCGAGCACGGCCAGCAGCGCGGTGGGGTCCAGGCCCCAGGACTCCAGGGTGAGAAAGATCCCGGAGGCGCCGTTCCGCTCCGAGACCGCGAGCATCTCCTCACCGGTGATCCCCGCGAACGTGCCGCCGGACGCCCAGACCAGTTTCATCGCTGCGTAGGGTACAAAGGCCAGTGTTCCTGCCCAGGCGGCGAGTTGGGCGAGCTGCGGTTCAGCGGACGGCGCTCGTACGGCAGTACCGGCGGACCGCCGGCCGGACCGGGCCGTGGCCGCGAGCAGGACCGCCCCGACCGCCGCCAGGGCCTTGTTCGCAGACGCAGCCCGGCTGTCCACTCCCTGGCCGACCATCAGCGTGATCACATCCATCAGCAGGCTGAACGCGGTGATCCCGGCGAGCCCGCAAGCCACCCAGAGCAGCACCCGTAACGCTGGCCGCAGCCCGTACCGCACCACCGCCCCGCTGACCAACGTCGCCAGCACGCCCACCGCCATGACCGCCCAACCCAGCCCCGAGACCCCTGCGTCACCGCCGTAGTAGAACAAGGATGTCCCGCTCAGCGCGCACGCCAGGCCGAAGCCGGCATACAGCACGGCCCACAGCATCGATGCCCAGGCCACCCAGTGCGGCCATCGCTGCCACAAGGCGCTCCAGAGCGCCTTCATCGTCCGTTCAACACTGGTCATGTTCCGAACGTCGCATCGACCGCGGCGGGGTGGCGTCGGCCGCCGGAACGATCTCCCTCCCCCTGCCGGGTGAGTGACTCTGAGGCAAAAGTACGAGTTACGGAGCGGGACGTCTCAACTGCCGTACGGGGGGGGGAATTGCGCGGGGAATCTGGACTGGCCGCCGTCAACCATGGTTCCGAAGTCCCGAAACAAACACCGAGGTGTTGTCGAAACTCGGCGGCATCATTCTCCCGTGGAACCGAGTGTTCCTGCCGCTGAGCAACAGACGTTCCTGAAACTCACCAACACAGCCTGTCGTCGACGCCCAGGCCCCAGCACGTCCGTCGCACGGCGAGGGGGGTGTCGCCGGTGTGTACCTGACTCCGACCTCTGTGCCGGCGCCTGGGCGTCACGCTGCTCGGCTCGGAGCTGGCCCGCCCCAGGCGCCGGATGCTACGTCGTAGTAGCCGGCTTGGCCGACGTCCTTGTATGGCTGAGCCTGTTGTGAAAGTGCTGGTCACAGCCACTCGTTGAGGACTGCGACGAGCACGGTCGCCTCGCAGCGGACGGCAGCGAGCTTCAGACCCTAGGCGGGGCGCACGGCTACCGCCGCAGTCGTCACGTACGGCTCGTCCAGCTCACCACCGGGGAAGTGCCGGGCGAGGTGCTTCCGCTCCGCCGCAAAGAAAGCCGAGGCCCCAGGCTCGCCGAGCACGATGAAGGCTGAATGAGTGGCCAGCTTCGCCAGGTGGAAGTCGACGGAGACCCGGCGCGACCAGCGCAGCGTGCGGGTCCTCCAGCAAAGCCCCGCCGGGGTTTCCACGTTGGAGATGTAGAAGCCGGGCCCCAGCCACTCCTCGATCCTGGCACCCTGCTCCGCCACCCATGGCACGGACGGGTCCGGGTCGTTCCACCACAACGCGAGAGCACCCCCGGGACGCAGGGCCCGCAGGGCGGACGGGACGGCGCGTGCGGGGTCCATCCAGTGCCAGGACTGGGCGTACGAGACGAGGTCGAACGAGCCGTCGGCCAGCGGCAGCCGGTTGCCGTCCCCCCGCACGAGCGGGACCCCCGGCAGCTCGCGCCGGAACTGCGCCGCCATCCCGGCGCCCGGCTCCACCCCCACCACCCGGGCCCCACGCTCATGCAGCTCCCGGGCGGCGATCCCGGTCCCGGTGCCCACATCGGCCACCCGGGCCCCGGCAAGCCGCTGCCCGCTGAACTCCTCCACGGTCTCGAAAACAGCCGCGGGGTAATGCGGCCGGTGCGCGGCGTACGCGCCCGCGGCCCGGTCGAAGGCCAGAGCCCGTTCGTGGGCAGGGAAGTCGTACGTCATGCCCCGACTATTCCGCAGGCCGCCACTGTGGAACAGGGCGCGTCCTCGAGCCGGGGCGCGGTGCGTGCGGCCGGGCGCACGTCCTAAATACTGCAGCTGTACATCGTGATCTTGCTGGTCGAGGATGCGGCACAGGCCCTCGGAGTGGTACTTGTCAGGACGCCGGCCCTCGCCTGTCCCGGAGTCGCCCGGCGAACGCCCGCGCGGCAGCCAGGTCCCCGGCGTTCGGCCGCTGCTTGTTGATACCGCCGATGAGCTTGAAGGGCGTCCAGGTGTCGAACGCCCGGCACAAGAAGCTCTCGTCCACCTCGAAGCCCTTGCCTTCGAGGAGCTGGACCAGAGGGCGGGTGAAAGACATCAGCGGGTACTCGGGGAGCCCGCTGGTGGCGAACACGAACGCCCGGCCCCGCCCGGTGGGAAGTGCCTTGACGAAGTCGGTCAGGCGCGGGTGCAGTCTGCTGTGGAAGACGCCCGAGCCGAATCCCACGAGATCGGCTTCGGCCAACTCCGTCAGGTCGGCCTGCTCGGGGGAGACGACCTTCGCGTCCAGCACCTGGGCCATGGTGTCGGCGATGCGACGCGTATTGCCGTGCGACACGGAGGCGCACACGATGACGGTCTTCATCTTCACGATCCCTTCTCTCGCTTCCGTAGCAAGGGACAGCGCAGCGGCGTCAGTTGTGACACCCCTCGAGCGTGACGGCGGCCACATCGCGATGCGGTGGCCACCAGTCACAGCATGGATCCCGCGCCCGTTGGCGGGAGGCTTTCGAGGTGGCCATGGGCCGTTTCGCGGGCCGATTCGCCCTTGTCGAACCCCGCCTGCGGGCCGGGCGGTTGGTGCTGGGCCTGCCGTCGGACCTGCCGCGCACCGCTGCTGGACGATCGCGGAGTGGGCCGGCGAGGCAACCCCGCACGGCATGCAGCACCTGCAGTGGACGACGATGGTCTCGCAGGCCCGCACCGAGGAGGGCGCCGCCATCTTCGGCATCGAACCGGACACCGTCGGGCTTGCGCCACACCGGCTGCCTCGACCCCGGCGTCGCCCGCACTCGCCGCCGCTGGGGCCCGCCGCGGCATCGAGGCCTGCACCGACGCCGGAGACCCGGTGCTCTGCGCAAGCGACTCCATCCTTTGGCCTACCGTGTTCTCGGCCCTGTGGAGGACGGTCCTGCGGCACCGCCGCGAGAGGGTTGATCCGTGCGAACAACCATCGGATACACCGTCGAAAGCATCGGCTACGTCGTAGGAGCCCAGGGGCTTGTCAGCTTCGCCTCGCAGACCCTCTTCGGCACGGAGTGGGGCTGGATGCACAAGGTCGTCGACCTTCCGTCCACCGCTTACCTCGGCATCGTCGCCGTGGGGCTGGCGCTCATCGTCGGCGGGGTGAGGACGCGGAAGGCCCCCGAGCGCCAGGAGGTCGCCTGACCGGCGGGCCCTTCAGCCCGCCACTCGCGGCCGGCCACTCCCCCACGTAACGGCAGTGCACCTCGGGCAACGGCGTGACCCACTCCCCCGCCGGATCCCCGTCGCCAAAGCCGGCTTGACGGGCACTCCACGCAGAAGACCTCAGACCTCACGGCCGGCGGTCCACCCCGGTCCACTCGGTCCGGGACTACGAGTCCGCCTCCCGGCGCATCACAGCGCCGGCCAAAGCACGGAGCAGGCGCACGTACGGCGACCAGCGCGCCGGGCGTCGCAGCGTGCCGGTGCAGGCGAGTTCGGCGCGGTCGAGGCCGTCCTCCAGGCAGGCGTCGTGCAGCGGGCGCCAGGCCAGGGGCCAGGTCAGTCGAGCCAGGCCCCTGGGTGCCATGGTGAGGGTGTGGTGCAGTCGCGTGCGGTCCGGGCCGACAGGGAGTACGGCCAGTTCATGGAAGCCTTGGAAGCCGCGGGGCCCGGTGAACTCGAAGCGGATCCAGCGCCCGGGCGCGTACCCGGCCACGGTGTAGCGCACCGGGCCGTGGCCGCCCACCGCGCCCGGCCCCAGCGGACGGTCGAACTCCATCGGCGACCAGGCCGCGCCGGGCCAGAGCCGGTCGCCCTCCCCGCTCGCCAGGGCGTCGATGAGCGCGCCCACCTCGCTCTCCTTCGCGGGCAGCAGGCGCTCGTGCACATTGTGGACGCCCATGCGTCCTCCCCTCCAGAGTATTGGAGACCTCTCTCCAATTAATTGGAGGGTACTCTCTGATTCATGGCGAGACCACCCCGCTTCGACACGGACCAGCTTCTCGACGCCGCTGTCCGCCTCGCGTCCTCCGGCGGACCCGCCGCCGTGACCATGACGGCCGTCGCCCAGGCCGTCGGCGCGCCCAGCGGCTCCGTGTATCACCGCTTCGCCGGGCGCACGGCACTGCTCGCCGAGGTGTGGCTGCGCACGGTGGAACGTTTCCAGGAGGGCTACTTCGCCGTCCTGACCGGCGAGCCCGACCCCCGACGGGCGGCCCGCGCGGCCTCCCGGCACGTGGTGGCCTGGTGCCGCGAGAACCCGGACGAGGCGGCCCTCCTCCTCTACGGCGCAGCCGACTTCGGCCGCGCCGACTGGTCCGAGGAGCACACCCGTCGCGCGGACTCCGGCAACAACCGAGTGTTCGCCGCCCTGGCCGACCTCGCGGAAGCCCTGGGCGCCCGGGACGAACAGGCCCGGGATCGCATCGCCCTGGCGCTCGTCGACCTCCCTCTGACCGTGGTCCGCCGCCACCTCCGCGCGGGCACCCCCCTGCCGCCGCACGCCGAAGACCTCACCGAACACTGCACGGCGGCACTCCTGAGCTAGGCCGCTTCAGGGCTTGTTGCGCCAGTGGATCAGGAGTCGTGGTCGGCTCGGGCGGCCGTCCGGTCCGCCCAGCCCCGCGACAGGGTGAGACGGCCGGATCGGAGCGCGTCGCGCTGTTCGGTCACCCATTGCTCAACCTGATCCACGGATTCCGCGACGGGTCGGTCCGTGGTGTCGAGCAGGTGGGTGGACCATCGCCGGTCGTCGGCAGTCCACCCGGTCCAGCGGTGCCAGGCCATCTCGGGCCAGCTGTTGTCGATGATGACGTCGGGTCGGTGTCGGGGGTCCTCGGCGTGCTTGCGGTGCCAGGCGGCCCAGCCGAGGAACGCGTCAACCGCCGGAGCGTCCCATCGGCCCGAATCGCGCATGGTGAGCCTGTCGCGCCGGAGTTCGTCGGACACGTCGACCAGACACACCGCGATGCCGTCCAGCAACACGGCGGAGGGGCTGGCCAGAACCTCTCCCAGCGGGGACTGCCCGGTCAGCAGGAGGTCGATTCCACGGTCCTGGTACTCCAGCGCACGACGCACCCACATCTCGGTCATGCGGTTGCGCCACCAGCGATCGGCTCCTTCCGGTACGCCGAGCTCGTCGAAGTCGTGCACGGCGAGCCGCCGCCCCAGCCGCTCCCCCACGGAGTAGGCGAGCGTGGTCTTGCCCGAACAGCTGGAGCCGGTCAGTTTGAGCAGCATCTCACCACAGTGGCAGGTCAGTGATGGTGCCCTCAAAGGGATTTCCCGGGATTTCCCCCAACCCCGCTCCGCTGGGACGTGCGTCGGGAGTGCTCTAGGTTGGCTGACGTGAGTGTGCGGGGGCGGAGCTATCGATATGCCGGACCGGTCGAGCTGAGGAGGTCGGTCCGGCCGGGTGGCAGCGGGTTCCGGATCAGGTCGGCGGCTGACTTCGACGGCTGGATCGCTGAGCGATCGGGAGCGGAACTGGCCGAACCGTTCACCTTCGTGGTCGACATCGACGGGGTGCTTCGGCTGGCGCCACGGCGTAGCGAGCACGTGGCCTGCGCCGGCGGAGACATGGTGCTGAGTGCCGGCGAGATCAGTTTCATGCGCGAGGCACACCGGTGGGCTGTGGACGAAGTCAGCAACCAGTCCACCGGGTACTGCCCCGACGTCACCTCTTGGGCGACAGTCGCCCATGCCCTGGACCACATAGGACTCGGGCGGCCCTCCGGCTTCACCCACGAGGTGGTATTTCGGCGGTGCCCCCACTGCCAGGAGCACAACATCGTGCGCGAGGAAGACTTCGCCTGCGTCTTCTGCGGCAGCGATCTGCCCGCGGCATGGAACGTGGATCCCACCGCGTAACGGCCGAGGGTCACAGCCACGCATTGATGGCAGAGACGAGCACGGTCGCCCCGTAGCCAGCTTTGTCCACAACTCGTGAGGTCAGTTCTTCACGGAGGCCGTACGTACCGGCAGGCGCCTCCGGAAGCGCCGGCATCCACTCGGCCAGGTCCTGGCGTACGCCTCACGCCGGGTCGGGGTCCAGGCGGAGGTGCCGACTGGAGGGGGCGTCATTCCACGTACGAGATGTTCGAGCTGGAGGTGGTGTCAGAGGGAGGGGCTACGGTACGTCGCTGTGGACGCTGCTGATCTTGACTATCGGGCCCGGACGCAGTCCGGCTGCATCCCGCCGGATCTCGTCTCCCGGCTTCTCGAACTCGGCCATGCCGAGATGGTGGAGTTCTGGGCCGGCCATGGGGAGTGGTTCTGCGCGCGGGCGTGGGCTCGGCTCCTCGGTGAACAGGGCCGACGGGCCGAAGCGCTGGAGTTGCTCGCCCCGTACCTTGCTACGGGCTGGTGGACGGCTACCAGGACCACGGCGGAACTGCTGGAGAGCTGGGGTCGGGCCGAGGAGGCGATCGCGCTGTCCCGATCACGTATGGAGGACGGGCACCCGCTGGCACTGCAGTTCCACTCACGGCTGCTCGCCCGGCACGGCCGGGGCGAGGAGGCATTCAGCCTGCTGCGGCCGCATGTTCAGGACTGGTTCCTCGCCACGGCCCTGGTCGACATCTCGGACGGCGTGGGTCGGGACGACGAGGCGGCGGAATTGCTCGCGGCGCAGATTCCGGACGAGCACCGGTGCGACAGCCCGTGGTGCTGCCGTGGCCTCGACCCCGACATGGCGATCGGGCTGCTCGCCACGATCCGTGAACGCCAGGGCCGCGTCGACGACGCCATCGCCCTGCTGCGCACCCGGGACAAGACCTCGCTCAACAACCGGGACCAGCTGGCCGACTTGCTGGCTCGGCAGAACCGAGTCGAGGAACTGCATGCGTACGCGGCGACCGAGCCTTTCGGAATCGCTGCGCGACGCCTGGCGGAGCTGCTGGAGGAGCGCGACGACGTGGAGGGCGCCATCGCCGCGTACCGGCAGGTCGGTGATGCGTCCTCCTGCCCGGGAAACGTGGCAGTGGATCTCGCGCAACTCCTGGCGCGTCACGACCGGGGAGAGGAGGCGGTGGAGGTGATGCGGGCACTGGCGGATGCTCCGGGCGGCGCCGAGGACTGGATCCTCCACGTGCTCTGCACTCTCTATACCGACCAAGGCCGCCCCGAGGACGGACTGGCACACCTCGATGCCCTCGCCGCCGCCCGCGGGGGCGAGGAGGAGTGGGACCTGTTCTGGATACGACTTCCACTGATGGCCGCCTGCGACCGGATCAGTGAAGCGTTGGAAAGTGCTCGGGCCCATCCGGAGGGTGCTACGTGGTACGCGGCACCGCACATTGCCGAGTTGCTCGCCGGCGCCGGGCGCACCGAGGAGGCCGTCGCCGTCCTACGTCCCCACTCCCCCGCAAACAGCCACGACCTGGCCGGGTACCTCATGGACCTCGGGCGCATCGAAGAGGCCGTAGCCGTCCTTCAACAGGACAAGCCGCCTCGTCCGCCACAGCCCTCGAACACCGCTTGGAGTGAAGATCCCCCATTCTGGGGGTCTGCCTGGCGCAAACCGACGAGATAGCGGACCGCCTCAAGCGCCTTGACACACTGCGCGACGCCGGTGCGATCACCGACGCCGAGCACGCCGCGCAGCGCACCCGCATCCTCGACGCCCTCTGGCGCAGGCACCTGGGGCGGGCCTGCACTGAGCCGAGCGCCCTTGCTGAGGCTTCGTGAAAACGGCCAGGCCTGCGCTTCGTTCCCCGTTCGGTCGCCATCGGGGCTGCCCTGCGGCGTCGGGTATCCGGTGTGCCGCGATCTGTGCGGAGTGCCTGAGCGCGCTGCACGGCGAAGCCCCAGGCCGCGCCTGGGGCTTGGGTCAGGAGTGATGACAGGAACCGTACCCGGCGCATGCCGAGGGCGTGGGTACGGTTCCCGGCACGGCGAGGTGGGCGCCTCGCCTACTTGTTGAGGACCTGCTCGACCGTGTCGGCCACCTGCTTGGCCGGGATGTCGCGGCCCTTGTCGTTGGGGTGCGCGTACCAGGGGAGCTTGGAGCCGAGATCGAGCTGGGAGTCCTCCAGCAGTCCGCCGATGCCCCGGTCGGCGCCGTCACACGCCGTGTTGCCGCCGGTGGGGCGGTTGCCTCTGCCCGATCGGCCGGAACCTGCCTGCTACCGGCCACAGGCCGGCGACGCGCGTGCGGGGCTGGCAAGTTCGCCACACCCCCGATCAGGGATGGCAGATTCGACGCGTGATGGTGGAGTCGGGTATGGGAAGCGCCTGAATCCCTCAGCCCGTGCGGACCCACCCCGTGAAGTTGTCGGCGAGCCCCTGCGGGTTGGCGGCCTCGGTCCGGCGAGCGATCCCCTCGTAGTACTCCAACTCGTGGAGGATCACGGGCACCGACTTGCCGATCGTGCTCTTGATCACGCCATCCTCGTGGAGGTCGCGAGCGAGCTGGACGCATGCCTGGTTGAACTTGACCTCGATCAGCGCGGCGGTCGGCCCGACGGTCGTCATCCAGTCTTCGGGGCGAGTGGGCTCGTCGTACCAAAGTCCGAGTTCGCTGATCCACTGGTGGCGTGCTGCGGCTCCGTCGGGGTCCCGGGTGAGATCGCCGATGACGGTGAGCTCGTTCTGGAGCCAGAAGGCATAGTTCCAGCGGGCTTCCGCCTCGTCGGAGGCGTCCACGACGGTGCGTCGGGACTGGGTTTCGGTGTTGTACCCGACGGTCAGGGTGGGCTGTCGTGGGTCGTCGCTCTCGTTGTCGATGAAGAACGAGATGGCATAAATGTCCTCCGCCTCGGCAGCCGGGATCGAGTTCAGAGCTCGTGTGGCAAGGGTGCGGAGATGGTTCAGGAAGGTCACGACGCTGGAGCCTTTCGAGTGCGGTTGCACTCCCGAGCTGTCGCCACGCGTACGACACACAGAGTGCGGTCTCGCGAAGGTGCGCTGCGAACTGCTTCAGTCTCGCCGAGCGTGTGGCGCGCACTGCTGCCGTGCTCGAACACTGCAACGCACCCGCGAGCAGTCGATCAAACATATTGGAAGGACGGACGGACAAAGGGGGTGCCCTCGCGAAGAGTTAGTGGCGCGGCCGCAGGGCCGGGGTGCGCGGACAGCCGTGGCCCGGTCCGGGGAGTGGTGCCGGCCCGCTGGCGGTCACGGCTTGTTGCGTTCCAGGTAGAGGCCCTCGCCGCCTACTCGGGGGTAGACCGAGGACGTCGCCGTGCAGGACGTCCCGCTCCGGGATCGTGTACCGGTACCCCACGGTGACCTTCGAGCAGAACCGCAGATCCGTCGATTCGGCCGCGTCCACCGGACCGGGCGTGGTGAGGAGCTGTTTTCCCCTTGTGGACCAGATCTTCGCCGTGTACTGGCAGGTGTCCCTGTCGTACGTTTGCCTGTACGTCAGCTCACCTGCCCCCGATTCGTCGGTGGTGACCGAGACCCTCTGCTTCATCTGACCGCCCCACTCCCAGATGCCCCGGAAGACGCCGGCCTCCGGGTCCCGCGCCGTCGGGTCGTACCGCTCCAGTTTCGCCGTGTACCCCGCACCCGCCCAGTTCAGCTCCTTGCTGCCGCCACCGCTGATGGTGAGGACCGACTCGGGACCCGTGCCACAGGGCTTGCCGATGTCGCTGATGATGGAGCTCTTGAGCCGAACCTCCCTCAGATGCAGCGTGCGCACGCGGCCCTGGGAGTCGTTCTCCGTGGACGCCGGCGTGCTCCGGAACACGCACAGAGACCTCGAGTTCAGCAAGGAATCTTCGGAACGGGAGGGACGTGGCGCGGGGCCGTCCGAGGCTGCGGCAGTGGAGCCGTGACCGTCCGGAGCTCCGGTGCCGGCAGGGTGGGCAGCGGGTCCGGGACGGTCGACGTCGGCTGCCGTAAGGGGTCGAAATCCAGCAACTTCGCCGCATCCCGCCCCAGCTGTTCGAGGAGCTCACCCGGCAGCCAAGGTCTGGCCATGTATGCGGCCGTCCGTTCGGCGACCTCCTGCGGAGTGGGGCGCCGGGCCGGGTCCCGGTGCAGACAGCCGCGTACGAGATCGAGGAGCGGCTGCGGTACGCCGTCCAGGTCCGGCTCCTCCTCGGCCACCCGGAACATCAGGGCGTGCACCCCGAGGTCCGCCGAGCCGAAGGGAGCGCGCCCCGTGGCGGCGTACGCGAGGACCGAGCCGAGGCAGAACAGGTCGGAGGCGGGAGTGAGTTCCCGTCCCCGTACCTGTTCCGGCGACATGAAACCGGGCGAGCCGATGACCGCGCCCGTCCGGGTCCGTACGCCGTCTGCGAGGGTCGCCAGGGCTCGGGCGATGCCGAAGTCGATGACGCGAGGGCCGTCGACTGCGATCAGCACGTTGGACGGTTTGAGGTCACGGTGGATCAGCCTCGCCTGGTGAATGGCCTCCAGGGCAAGCGCGAGACGGTTGGCCAGGGCGAGCACAGACGGCTGGGGCAGCGGCCCATAACGCTCGGCGACGACCGTGTGCAGATCAGGTCCGGGCACGTAGCCAGTGGCGACCCAGGGGGTCGTGGCCTCGGTGTCGGCGCCCAGGACCGGCGCGGTCCATCTCCCGCCCACCTTCCGCGCGGCCGCGACTTCCCGGGCGAATCGACGCCGGAATTCTGGCTGCTGGGCAAGGTCGGCCTGTACGACCTTGACGGCAACCGTGCGTCCGCCCTCCGAACGGGCCAGGTAGACGCGGCCCATACCGCCGGCGCCGAGACGCGCGATGAGGCGGTACGGGCCTATGTGCGCAGGGTCTTCGGCGATCAACTGGTCCACAAGGGGACCGTAGCCCCAACGCCCGGCCCGGACACCGGAATTCGCCAGGACGGGCTGCCGGTGACGCGGCCCCGGTCAGGTCCCCGTCCAGCACATGGCCCGTGCAACGCATGGTGAGCAGAAGGCCCGCTTCGGCAATGGACAGCAGCATCAAGGCGGTTTCGGCGTTTCCCGCCTCGTGCGCGTTCGAGTTCCGCGGCGACGACCTCGTCGGGCTGGAAGCGCCATGCGCCGCATGCCAGGCAGGCTGATCGGGGTCCACCCTCGTGTCCGTCACTCCCGCGAGCCGGCTCACGAGGCCCGGTCCGCCTCGGCGACGGCGGCCGGGGCCTGGCACGGTCTGGTCCGGCCAGGAGACTCGCGCCCGACATCCGCCTGCCCGCGTGACCTTCGCATCGGCACCGTCGATACTGCCGAAAGTGGAAACCCCGAACGCCGCCGCCCGAGCCATGGCACTCGGCTGACGCACCGTCGCCGAAGTCGAGATGCCCCTCCGCCGAGATCCCTAGGAGACACCCATGAGGATGCTCATCAACGTCCCCGAGACCGTGGTCGCCGACGCGTTGCGGGGGATGGCCGCCGCGCATCCGGAGTTGGCGGTGGACGTCGAGAATCGGGTGGTGATGCGGCGGGACGCGCCGGTGGAGGGGAAGGTCGCGCTGGTGTCGGGGGGCGGGTCCGGGCACGAGCCGTTGCACGGGGGGTTCGTGGGGCCGGGGATGCTGGCGGCCGCGTGCCCCGGTGAGGTGTTCACCTCGCCCGTGCCCGATCAGATGGTGCGCGCGGCGGCCGCGGTGGACAGCGGGTCCGGGGTGCTGTTCGTGGTGAAGAACTACACCGGGGACGTGCTCAACTTCGAGATGGCCGCGGAGCTGGCCGAGGACGAGGGCATCCAGGTCGCCAAGGTGCTCGTGGACGACGACGTGGCCGTGACGGACAGTCTGTACACGGCGGGCCGGCGCGGTACGGGCGCGACGCTGTTCGTGGAGAAGATCGCGGGCGCGGCCGCCGAGGAGGGGCAGCCGCTGGAGCGGGTGGAGGCGATCGCCCGTCAGGTCAACGAGAGCTCGCGCAGCTTCGGGGTGGCGCTGAGCGCCTGCACGACGCCGGCGAAGGGCAGTCCCACCTTTGATCTTCCGCCGGGTGAGCTGGAGTTGGGGATCGGCATCCACGGCGAGCCGGGCCGGGAGCGGCGGCCGATGATGACGTCCGGGGAGATCGCGGACTTCGCCGTGGAGGCCGTCCTCGACGACCTGCGGCCCGACGGGCCCGTACTCGCGCTCGTCAACGGCATGGGCGCGACTCCCCTTCTGGAGCTGTACGGGTTCAACGCCGAGGTCCAGCGGGTGCTGGCCGAGCGCGGGGTGCCGGTCGCCCGGACGCTGGTCGGGAGCTACGTGACCTCGCTCGACATGGCAGGCTGCTCGGTGACGTTGTGCCGCCTGGACGAGGAGCTGCTCCGGCTGTGGGACGCGCCGGTGGAGACGCCCGCGCTGCGCTGGGGTCGCTGAGCAGCTGAGCAGTCGAGAAGGGGAGTGTCTTTCGTGACCGACGACGACGCGAAGCTGGATACGGAGTTCTTCCGGCGCTGGCTGGCCGCCACGGCGGCCGCCGTGGACCGGGAGGCGGGCCGGCTCACCGAGCTGGACTCGGCGATCGGCGACGCGGACCACGGTGTGAACCTGCAGCGGGGGTTCGCCGCCGTGACGGCCGTACTGGAGGAGCAGGCGCCGACCACGCCGGGCGCGGTCCTGACGCTCGCCGGACGGCAGCTGATCGCCAGGGTGGGCGGCGCGTCCGGCCCGCTGTACGGGACGCTGCTGCGCCGCACCGGGAAGGACCTCGGCGACGAGGCGACCGTCACCCGGCAGCGGCTCGCCACGGCCCTCGGGGCCGGGGTCGCGGCGGTCGCGCAGCTCGGCGGGGCGCAGGCCGGGGACAAGACGATGCTGGACGCGCTGCTGCCGGCCGTCGAGGGGCTCGCCGAGTCGTTCGCGGCGGCCCGCGACGCGGCCGCGCAGGGTGCGCTGGCGACCGTGCCACTCCGTGCCCGCAAGGGCCGGGCCAGCTATCTCGGCGAGCGCAGCGTCGGACACGAGGACCCGGGGGCGGCCTCCTCCGCCCTGCTCGTCGCCGCGCTGGCCGAGGCCGCGGCGTGATCCCGGAGGGGACGAGCGCGAGCGTCCCGGACCGGCGGGCCGGCGGCGACCGCCCCTCCGTCGGTCTCGTGCTCGTCTCGCACAGCGCCGCCGTCGCCTCCGCCGTCGCCGAGCTCGCCCGCGGGCTCGCCGGCGGCGGTCCGACCGCGCCGGTCGCCGCGGCCGGCGGCGACCCGGGCGGCGGGCTCGGCACCAGCGCCGAGCTGATCGCCGACGCCGCGCGGGCGGTGGACCGGGGCGCGGGTGTGGCGCTGCTCGTCGACCTCGGCAGCGCCGTACTGACGGTGAAGGCGCTGCTCGCGGAGGACGGCGAGCTGCCCGAGGGGGCGCGCCTCGTGGACGCGCCCTTCCTGGAGGGCGCCGTCGCCGCGTTCGTCACGGCGAGCGCCGGCGGCGACCTGGACGCGGTCGCCGCGGCGGCCTCGGAGGCGTACGAGTACCGGAAGGAATGACCCCGCCACTGCCCAAAGCTCGCCCCCGGCCTCTCCTCAGTCGTCGGCCGCCACGAGCAGGGTGATCCGTCCCGCCCTCCGGTCGATGGCCACGAACTCGTGGAACTCTCCGTGCACCCCGCCCCAGTCGTGGTGGTCGTCCTCGCCGAGGCCGGTCAGCCGGTGGACGCGGTCGGTCGTGGTCCAGGCGTCGACCGCCTCGCGGCGCAGGTCCGTCGCGAGGCCGGCGGGCAGGGGCTCGTACTGGTCGGCCCAGGCCCACAGCGCCTGCGCCGCGAGCGACGCGTCCATCGGCTCGTACGCCTCGGGCGTGACGCGGTTCAGCCAGTACGGGCCGTGCCGCGTGCCCTCCGGGTCGACGCCGCCGCCCGCGTAGTCGTCGCGGAACTGCTCGTGGCCGATGAGTGCGGCCAGCAGCTCCGCGTCGGCGAGGGGCGCGCCCGGCAGCCGCAGGCGCTTGATGTCGACCCAGCGGAAGGCGGGCGCGCGCGTGTCGAGGAAGGGGTAGTCGCGGAAGTTGAGGAAGGTGCCGCCTTCGTGGGTGAGCCCCTGCTCCATAGGCCGAGCCTAAGCGCCGAGCCCAACGGTCGGCCCCCAGGGGTTCCGAGTAGCGCACGTCACGCCCCCACCCTTCTGCAACTAGTTGCAGAACCGCCTCGCGGTCCCTTAGAACTGGGGGACGACCCCGCGCGAGGAGGCGCCCCCATGTCCGCGACCCCGGCCCAGGCCACGGCCACCACCCCGTACCCGCACCTGCTGAGCCCGCTCGACCTCGGGTTCACGACCCTGCCCAACCGGGTGCTCATGGGCTCGATGCACGTCGGTCTCGAGGAGACCGAGCACGGCTTCGAGCGGATGGCCGCCTTCTACGCCGAGCGCGCCCGCGGCGGCGTCGGCCTGATCGTGACCGGCGGCATCGCGCCCAACGAGGCCGGCCGGCCGTGGGACGGCGGGGCCAAGCTCACCACCGACGAGGAGGCCGCCGAGCACCGGCTGATCACCGACGCGGTGCACGCCGAGGGCGGCCGGATCGCGATGCAGATCCTGCACTTCGGCCGGTACGCGTACCACGAGGGCCTGGTCGCGCCCAGCGCGATCAAGGCGCCGATCAGCCCGTTCGTGCCGAACGAGCTCAGCGACGCCGAGGTCGAGCAGACCGTCGAGGACTACGCCCGCTGCGCCGAGCTGGCGAAGGCCGCCGGGTACGACGGCGTCGAGGTGATGGGCTCCGAGGGCTACCTGATCAACGAGTTCATCGCCTCCGCCACCAATCAGCGCACCGACCGCTGGGGCGGCTCGTACGAGAACCGGGTCCGCTTCCCGCTGGAGATCGTCCGCCGGATCCGGGAGAGGGTCGGCGAGGACTTCATCGTGATCTACCGGCTCTCCATGCTGGACCTGGTGCCCGGCGGCTCCACGCTGGACGAGGTCGTCACGCTCGCCAAGGAGATCGAGGCGGCCGGCGCGACGATCATCAACACCGGCATCGGCTGGCACGAGGCCCGGATCCCGACCATCGCGACGTCCGTGCCGCGCGGCGCGTACACCTGGGTCACCAAGCGGCTGATGGGCGCGGTGTCGGTGCCGCTGGTCACCAGCAACCGGATCAACACGCCCGAGGTCGCCGAGGAGATCCTCGTGGAGGGCCGCGCCGACATCGTCTCCATGGCGCGCCCCTTCCTCGCCGACCCGGACTTCGTCGCCAAGGCGGCCGCGGACCGCGCCGAGACGATCAACACCTGCATCGGCTGCAACCAGGCGTGCCTGGACCACACCTTCAGCCTGAAGATCACCTCCTGCCTGGTGAACCCGCGCGCCTGCCACGAGACCGAGCTGGTCCTCTCCCCCACCCGCCTGGCCAAGCGGATCGCCGTCGTCGGCGCCGGCCCGGCCGGCCTCTCCTGCGCGGTCTCCGCGGCCGAACGCGGCCACGCGGTCACCCTGTTCGACGCGGCCGACCGGATCGGCGGCCAGCTGAACGTCGCCAAGCAGGTGCCGGGCAAGGAGGAGTTCAACGAGACGCTGCGCTACTACCGCGTCCAGCTGGAGGCGAAGGGCGTCGAGGTCCGGCTCAACACGACGGCCACGACCGAACTCCTCGCCGAGTACGACGAGGTCGTCGTCGCCACCGGTGTCACCCCGCGCGTCCCGGAGATCGAGGGCGTCGACCACCCGAGCGTGGTCGGCTACCTGGACGTGCTGCGCGACGGCGCGCCCGTCGGCGAGCGGGTCGCGATCCTCGGCGCGGGCGGCATCGGCTTCGACGTCGCCGAGTTCCTGACGGACGGCGGCGAGGGCGCGAGCCAGGACGCGGAGACGTACTTCCGCCAGTGGGGTGTGGACACCTCGTACGAGCAGCGGGGCGGTCTGCGCACGCCGGAGCGGCCGAAGCCGCCGCGCCAGGTGCACCTGCTCCAGCGCAAGACCAGCAAGGTCGGCGCGGGCCTCGGCAAGACGACCGGCTGGATCCACCGGACCGAGCTGAAGCACCGCGGGGTCACCATGGTCGCCGGCGCGACGTACGAGCGCATCGACGACGAGGGCCTGCACCTGACGGTGGACGGCGAGACGAGCGTGCTGCCCGTCGACACGGTCGTCCTGTGCACCGGCCAGGAGCCGCGCCGCGGCCTGTACGAGGAGCTGGTGGCCGCGGGCCGGACCGCGCACCTGATCGGCGGCGCGGACGTGGCCGCCGAGCTGGACGCCAAGCGGGCCATCGACCAGGGCACCCGGCTCGCGGCCGCCCTGTGACCCTGGGCGCGGGCACACCGGCCGGCCGAACCTAGGATGCGTGCATGTCCCTCCCGCACGCGATCCTGACCGCGCTGCTCGAGAAGCCGTCCTCGGGTCTCGAGCTGACGCGCCGCTTCGACAAGTCGATCGGCTACTTCTGGTCGGCCACGCACCAGCAGATCTATCGCGAGCTGGGGAAACTGGAGCAGGCGGGGCACATCCGCGCCCTGCCCTCCGAAACGCCGACCCGCGGGCAGAAGAAGGAGTACGAGGTCCTGCCCGCAGGCCGCGCGGAACTGTCCGAGTGGGTCGCCCGCACCGAGGACCCCAAGCCCCTGCGCTCCGCCCTGCTGCTCCGCATGCGGGCGGCGGCGGTGGTCGGCGGGGCCGGGATGCGCGACGAGCTGAACCGCCACCTGGCCCTGCACCAGGCGCAGTTGGACGAGTACCGGGAGATCGAGCACCGCGACTTCCCGCCGGAGCGCCGCGACACCGAGCCGGACCGCCTGCGCCACCTGGTGCTCCGGGGCGGGATCGAACTGGAGCGGTTCTGGGTGTCCTGGCTGACGGACGCCCTGGCGGAACTGGAGCGTTAGCAGCCGGGGCCTCAGGAGCGGGACCGCCGCCTGTGCAGGACGTAGGCGCCGGCCAGGACGGCGGTACCGGTCAGGCCCAGGCCGAGGGCGGTCTCGAAGCCAGAGGGGCCGTACGAGCCGCCGAGGCCGCCCTGGGTGCCGCGGGTCGGCATGACCGTGGGAGTCACTGGCACGGGGGTCACCGGCGCGGGGGTCACGGGCGCGGGGGCGGGGACGAGCGGGGCGGTCGTGGGATCCACCGGCAGCGGGATCGGGTCGAATGGGACCGGCGCGGGATCCACCGGCACGGGGGTGGGCGCGCTGTGGGACGGAAGCCATTCGCAGGCGATGTTGTCGTCGGGGCCGTCGTCCTCGTCGAGACGGTGCGGGTCGTTCCGGTTCCGGTCGAACTCCGCCTGGGCGTCCTCGCGGCTGGCGAAGTCCCGGCAGTCCAGGTCCTGGGCCTGCGCGATTCCGGCCGTCGGAACGACGGCCGCGCAGGCCAGGAGTATGCCGGCCACTGCGGTGCGGCGGTGCATGGTGTCTCCCGATGCTCGATGGCCCTTCATGGGCCCTTCATGGGCTTTCGCCTCCGACGCTACGGGCGGTGGGCTGGGGTGACCGTACGTAGTTAGCCCGAACGGTGCACGGCCGTCTTCCGCCGGGCCCGTCGCACGAAGGACGGAAGGCCGTCCACCACATCGGGCGCCCCGGCCCGGCGCGCGGGACCCGCCCCAACCGACCGTGGATACTGGACAGTCGTAGCAGGACCAGGGGGAACTACGACGAAAGGGCGGGCATGACCGACCAGTTGGGGAACGATCGTCGGACACGTCATGCGGTGGTGATCGGGGGCGGCCTGGCCGGGCTGCTGGCCGCGCGGGTGCTCGCCGAGCACGCCGAGCGGGTGACGGTGCTCGAGCGGGACCGGTACCCGGAGGGCCCCGAGGCCCGTCCGGGAGTACCGCAGGCCCGGCATCTGCACGTGCTCCTGGAGGGCGGGCAGCAGGCGCTGGAGTCGCTGCTGCCGGGCTTCCTCGACGAGCTGGGCGAACTGGGCGCGCCCAGGGTGGGCATGCCGCAGGATCTCGTGCAGTGGGCCAACGGCAGCTGGATCCGGCGCAGTCGAGCCACCACGCACCTGTACACGGGAGCCCGCCCTCAGCTGGACTGGCTGGCCCGCCGCCGGGTCCTGGCCGACCCGCGGATCGAGGCCGTCGAGGGCGTCGAGGTCGTGGGGCTGCTCGGCGACTCCACCCGGGTGCGGGGCGTACGACTGCGCGAGCGCGGCGCGGGAGCGGAGAAGGAGCCACGCACGCTCGCCGCCGACCTCGTCGTCGACGCCTCCGGCCGGGGCTCGAAGGCCCCCGACTGGCTGGCCGCGATCGGCGCGGAGGCCCCGCACGAGGAGGTGCTCGACTCCGGGCTCGCGTACGCCACACGCATCTACCGGTCCGAGCAGGACCCGAAGCACACGGACGCGCTCGGCTACTACGTCGTCCCGAACCCCCGGCAGGTGTACGGCGCCGTCGTCCTGCCGATCGGCGAGGGTCGCCACCTGGTCACGTTCTCGGGGCTCCGCGCCGACCCGCCGCCGACCGACGAGGCCGGGTTCGAGGAGTACGCGAAGCGGCTGCCGCACCCGCTCGTGTCCGAGTGGCTGGCGCGCGCCGAGCCGGACTCCCCGGTCTTCGGCTTCCGCAAGACGGCCAACATCCGCCGCCGGTACGACCGTCCGGGCCGCCGCCCGGCCGGGTTCCTGGCCATGGGCGACGCGCTCGCCACGTTCAACCCGATCTACGGGCAGGGCATGGCCGTCGCGGCGCTGAGCGCGGTCGCGCTGCGCGACGTGCTCGCCGACCGCCGGCAGACACCTTCGACGCGGCGCGTGCAGCGCGCCCTGTTCGACGCCTCCGCGTTCGCGTGGGACATCTCGACCGGCGCCGACAAGAAGATGCCGGGGGCCACCGGCAACCTCCTCGGCACCCGCGTCACCGACAAGCCGGCGTCCTGGTACTTCGACCGCATCCAGGAGCGCTACATGAGCGATCCGGTGGTCGGCGCGCCCTTCCGCGCGGTGCTGACGCTGACCGAACCGGCCTCGGCGCTGTTCGCGCCGGAGGTGGTCCGCGCGGTGCTGGCCCCGGTCCGCGAGGGACTGCACGAACCTGCGATGTGGCGCGAGACCCCGGAGGACTGAGCCGGCCTCCAGGTGCCGGGGGCAGTTCTCACACCCCCGGCGCCGCCGCGACCACGCCCGCGGCTATCGCGGCGGTGAGCGCCGCGTAGTCGTCGGCGTTCTGGGCGGCGTACCGCATCGAGAAGTCGGCGATCGCCCGGTCGAAGACGTCGGAGGTGCCCAGGTATCCGGCGATCGCGATGCGGTCGCCGGACCGGGCGTGGGCCCGGGCCAGCGTGCGGCCGCACAGCGCCGCGTAGTCGCGCAGCCCGGACGGCGACATGGTCTCGACCTCCGCCGAGCCCTTCATGTCGCGCAACTGCCGCCAGTAGAAGTGCCGGCGCTCCGGTCCGGTCATCCAGCCGAGGAAGATGTCGCTGGCGGCCTGCGTGAGCCGCTGTCCGACGACCACCCGGTGGCCCTGGTGGGGGTACGCGCTGGGCGTGAGGTACTCCTCCAGGACGGACCGGCCGGCCTCCTTGATCTGCAGCATCAGCGGGTCGCCGGCGTCGCGGCCCTCCAGGAGCAGGATGAAGCAGCGGGTGCCGACGCTGCCGACGCCGACGACCTTGCGGGCGGCGTCCACGTACCGGTACCGGTCGAGGAGCAGCCGGCGCTCCTCCGAGAGGGAGCTGCGGTAGTCGCTGAAGATCTTGCCGAGCGAGGTCCGGTCGAGGTCGCCGACCCGTTCGAGCAGCGGCGGGTCCTCGACGATGCGGCGGCTGCCGTTCCCGGTCTCCTCGGTCAGCTTGCGCAGGGCCTGGAGGCTGGTGCGCCGGCGGGCGTGGGCCAGCCGGGCCTCCAGACCGGCACGGCGGCTGCCGCGGACGGAGTCGAGGAGGTGCTGGGCGTCGATCTTCTCGTACCAGACGGCGAGTTCGCCGAGTTCGGCGAGCCGGTTCATCGCCTCGCGGTACGCGGCGGCGGAGACGAGCGCGGCGCGGTGGGCCTTGGCCTTGGTGCCGCCGTTCTGCAGGGCGGCGACGGCGACGCTGGCGGCGAGCCGCTTGACGTCCCATTCGAAGGGTCCGGGGAGGGTCTCGTCGAAGTCGTTGACGTCGAAGAGCAGCGTTCGTTCGGGTGAGGCGTAGACGCCGAAGTTCAGCAGATGGGCGTCGCCGCAGAGCTGCACGGTGAGGCCGGTGTGGCGCTGGACGGCGAGGTCGGCGGCCATGACGGCGGCGGCGCCGCGCAGGAAGGCGAAGGGCGAGACGGCCATCCGCCCGTACCGCAGCGGGAGGAGCTCGGACACCCGGTCGGCGCCCTGCCTCTCCAGGACGGCGATCGGGTCCTGGCGATTGGACCCGGGGATCCAGTTGCCCTGGGAGGAACGGGGGACGCGCTTGCGGATCGCCTTGCCGCGCTCGGCCCGCTCGGACGGCGTCGTCATCCGACCTCACCCGCCTCTCCCGCCGCGTCCGGCAGTCCGTGGGTCCGGGCCGCTGCGCCGGACCGCATGGAGACAGTTAAGGGCCGCGCGCCGGGGCTCGCATCCGGAGCCTGCTTCCCTCCCCGGTGTGGCGGGTTCGGGTCGGCACGCTTTCGGCCAGAGTCCGGGCAGAGCTTCCTAAGTGGTTTAGACCAATGATAGACATTGATCACCCACGCGGACCGCGCGATCACACTGAGCGAAGAGAGGCCCGTCATGGCCGACGCCGACCCCGCCCACGCATCGACCACCCCGCCAGCCGCCACGACGACGTCCACAGCCACACCCACACGAACAGCCACAGCCACACGAACAGCCGCGCCCGACGGGCCCGACGGGCCCGACGGGCCCGCGTCGACGCCGCTGTACCTCCGCGTCGCCGAAGCCCTGCGGCAGGATCTCGCCCGGGGCCGCATCGTGCCCGGCAGCCGGCTGCCCTCGGAGCGCGAACTCTCCCGGCGGCACACGGTGAACCGCCAGACCGTGCGCAGCGCCCTGCAAGTGCTGCGCGACGAGGGGCGGGTGGTCACCGACCGGCGCGGCACCTTCGCCGCCCGCACCGCCGGACACCCGGACCGCGTCACGGTGCTGCTCGCCCGCCGGCAGGTCTTCCCGGGCGGCGCGGAGACGCACGGCGCGGTGGTGCGCGCCGCGCTCTCCTGGGAGCCGCCGCCGGCCGCGCTGGCCGCGCCGCTCGCGCTGCTGCCGGGCGAGCCCACGCTCGTCCACCGGCAGGTGGTGCTGACCCCGGACGGCGCGCCGGTGCAGCGCGCCGAGTCCCGGTTCTCCCGCCACGCGCTGGCGCAGATACCGGAGTTGGCCCGGTACCGCCGGGGCGACGCGGCCCGCCACCAGCCGGACCTGCGGCTGCTCTACCACTGGATGCACCGGGCCGGCCTGCGGGTGACACACCGCGAGTCGGTCGGCGTGACCCGGCGCGGCCCGGGTGGTGGCGAGGGGACGGCCGCCGGGCCGGCGCGGCTGGTCGTCCACCGGGTGGTGAACGACCAGCACGGCAACGCGCTGGAGATCACGGACATCGACTTCGTCGCCCAGGAGGCCGCGCTCACCTACGAGTTCGACAGCTGAGACGCGTCTCGAACCCGGACCCACGCCGGCCGCCACCGGCGCAGGTTGGGCCGGTGCACTGCTTCCGGTCCCCCTGCGGGCGTCAGACGATGCCCTCCTCGAGCTCCGCCTGCTCGCGGGCGCTCCCGTACGCCTGCGGCGTCCCGTACGAGCGCCGGGCGACGTACCACCACACCGTGGCCAGGGCGAGGACCACCGCGAGCGCGACGACCGCGTAGTTCATCGATTCGACCGTCACCGGAGACCGCTGCGGCAGGCAGAACAGCACGGTCACGCAGGCCACCCAGACCACCGCGATCCAGCCGATCGGCCTGCTCCACCGGCCCAGGTTCCACGGCCCCGGCACGAACCGGTCCTTGGCGCGCAGCCGCAGGTAGACCGGAATCGCGTACGCGGGCGTGATGCCGATGACGTTGATGGCGGTCACCGCGGCGTACGCCGTGGGCGAGTACAGCGAGGGCAGCGCAAGCACCGCCGCCACCGCCACGGACAGCCACACCGCCGGTACCGGCGTCTGCGTCCGGGCACTGACCCTCCGCCAGATCGCCGAACCGGGCAGCGCGTTGTCGCGGCTGAACGCGAACACCATGCGGCTGGCGGCGGCCACCTCCGCGTTGCCGCAGAACAGCTGGGCGACGATCACCACGAGCAGCAGGGCCGTCGCGCCGTCGGCGCCGAGTGCGTCGAGGAAGATCTGCGCGGGCGGCGCGCCGGTGGCGGTGCCCACGGTGCCCTCGTAGTCCTGGATGGCGAAAGTCAGCCCGGCGAGCAGCAGGAAGCCGGCGATCCAGGAGGCCCACACGGAGCGGACGATGCCCTTGGCGGCGCTGACCGAGGCGTTGGCGGTCTCCTCGGACAGGTGCGCGGAGGCGTCGTAGCCGGAGAACGTGTACTGGGCGAGCAGCAGACCGATCGCGGCGACGTAGAACGGGTTGGCCCAGCCGGTCTCGTTGACGAACTCGGTGAACACGAAGCCGGGCGACTGGTGCCGGTCGGGCACGATCGCGAGCGCGCCGACGATGACGGCGACGCCGGCCAGGTGCCACCACACGCTGATCGAGTTGAGCAGGCTGACCAGGCGCACGCCGAAGAGGTTGAGCAGCGCGTGCAGGAGCAGGATGCAGAGGAAGATCAGGAAGATCAGGACGGGCGTCGGCGTGATGTTCCACTGGAGCTTCAGGAACGCGCCGGTGAAGAAAGCCGCGCCGTAGTCGATACCGGCGATCGCGCCGAGCAGACCCAGCAGGTTGAGCCAGCCGGTGTACCAGCCCCAGCGCCGGCCGCCGAGCCGGTCGGCCATGTAGAACAGGGCGCCGGAGGTCGGGTACGCGCTGGTGACCTCGGCCAGTGCCAGGGCGACGCACAGGACGAACGCGCCGACGCCGATCCAGCCCCACATCATGACCGCCGGACCGCCGGTCACGAGGCCGAAGCTGTACAGGGTCATACAGCCGGAGAGGACGGAGATGACGGAGAAGCTGATGGCGAAGTTGCCGAAGCCGCCCATGCGGCGGGCGAGCACCGGCTGGTAGCCGAGTTCTCTCAGCCGGGCAGCCTCGTCCTGGGGTGGTCGGGACTCGTGCGGCAGGGAGACGGGGACGGTGCGGGACATGCCGGTACCTCCAGGGGGACGGAGAGCGGGGAATCCGGGTGCACGGGCCGCGATGTGACGCTGCGTCAAGGTCCGAGGCAGCGGGCGCGGGCGGACTGGAAGACCTGCTCGGCCAGGGCGGGGGCGTCGGGGTCCTCGGTGCGGTACGCCCAGGGCAGCGTCGTCCAGTACGGGCCCAGGGCCTCGAAGACGCGGCCGGCGGCCTCGAAGCGGTGCGCGCCCCACAGGGCGTGCGCCAGGTGGTTCAGGTCGGGGAGCGAGGCCTCGTCGACCGCGCTGAACAGGAACCAGGAGTCGAGTGCGCGGCCCGCGTCGCGGAGGGCGTCCTCGGCGACCCAGTACAGGTCGAGGGCCTGCTCGTGGCCGCGCTCGCGCCGGTACCGCTCCACCCGCGGGTACAGCGGCAGCGCGTGCACCGCCGAGCCGATGGGCGCGGCGTCGGCCGCCCAGTGCGCGTACGTGAGGGCTTCGGTGACGGGCCCCTCGGCACGCCGGGCGTACAGGAACTGGAGCATCCGGTGGTGCGCCTCGCGGTTCTGCGGATCACGCCGGGCGGCCTCGGCCAGCAGGCCCCAGGGGCCGGGCGGGAGCATCGGGGCCGGCGGTCCCTGCCGGTGCTCGGCCCGTGTCTGGCGGGGGTCGAGGGCGGCGAGGGCGAGCAGGCAGATCCAGGGCACGGGGTCGGACGGGGCCGCGGCGGCGGCCGTGCGGCAGGCGGTGTCCGCCTCGTCGCGGAGGTCGGGGGCGCGGAGGTGGCCGGAGCGGTGGGCGCGGATGGCCCGCTCGACGGCGACCCGGGTGTGCATGACCAGTGCGGCGCCGCTGCGCGGTTCCTCGGCGCGCCAGGCCCGTACGACGTCGGAGCCCGCGGCGACCGCGGCGAGCACCTGGGTGCGGCGGGTCCACGTGGCCCAGCCGGAGGTGCCGTCGAGTAATCGGGCCATGGACACCCAGCGGCCGGTCCGCAGGTCCTGCAGTGCGATGCGTAACTCGTTGTCGTGGCCCGCCGGGTGGTACACGGGTCTGAATCCGTGGCCGCCGCTCATTCGACGGGGCGCGGTAAGTGATGCGGTGAGTGCGGTGTCGCGGTCATGGTTCCTCGGGGCACGGATGGGGAGGGTGGTCGGTCCTCCGGTGGGCAGTCCTGCCGTCGATCGGCGATCACTATAGAGGCCGCTGGACGCCCCACGTCCACTTGTTCGGTTGACTCGTAAGTCGACGCAACTATTCGGCCAGCAACGTTTTTTGACCTCACGTCAGCGTCGGCCGGAGTCGGTTCCTCCGAACCGTGGGGAACGCTTGACGCCGTCCGCGGACTGGACCAGGCTTCGACCCTGCGATCAAGACCGAGGACGGAGCGGCGCGGTGGGCGGAGTGGCGCGATGAGCGGTGCGGTACTCGCCGTCGACCAGGGCACCTCGGGCACGAAGGCTCTCGTGGTCTGCCCCGAGCGGGGCGTCGTCGGCACCGGTTCCGCGCCCGTGCGTCCGCGGTACCTGCCGGGCGGCGGGGTCGAGGTCGACCCGGCTGAGCTGTACGGATCCGTGGTCGCGGCCGGGCGGGCGGCGCTCGCCGACGCGGGCCCGGCGGCCGGGCCCGTCGCCGCGGTGGGGCTCGCCAACCAGGGCGAGACGGTGCTCGCCTGGGACCCGGCCACCGGCGAGCCGCTGACCGACGCGCTCGTCTGGCAGGACCGCCGGGCCGAGCCGCTGTGCGCCGAACTCGCCGAGCACGGCGAGGCGTTGCGGGCGCTCACGGGACTGCCGTTGGATCCGTACTTCGCCGCGCCCAAGATGGCCTGGATCCGACGCCACCTCACCCGCGAGGGCGTGGTGACGACCAGCGACGCATGGCTGGTGCACCGGCTCACCGGTGAGTTCGTCACCGACGCGGCGACCGCCGGGCGCACCCAGCTGCTGGGACTGGACACGGTGGCGTGGTCCGAGGCGGCCCTGGACGTCTACGGCCTGGCCGGCGAGCGACTCCCCCAGGTCGTCGACGCGGACGCCTCGGTCGGCGTCACGCGCGCCTTCGGTCCCGAACTCCCGCTCACCGGGCTGCTCGTGGACCAGCAGGCCGCGCTGCTCGCGCAGCGGGTGACCGAGCCCGGCGCGGCCAAGTGCACGTACGGGACAGGGGCGTTCCTGCTCGCGCAGACCGGTCCGGCGCCGCGCATGGGATCGTCGGGCCTGGTGAGCTGTGTGGCCTGGCGGCTCGCCGGCCGGACCAGTTACTGCCTGGACGGACAGGTGTACACGGCGGCCTCTGCGGTGCGCTGGCTGACCGATCTGGGCGTGCTGCCCGGCGGGGCGGCGGACCTGGACGCGGTGGGCGGCTCGGTCCCGGACGCGGGAGGCGTGACCTTCGTACCGGCGCTGGCCGGGCTGGCCGCCCCGTGGTGGCGCGGGGACCTGCGCGGCTCGCTCACCGGGCTCGGCCTGGACACGGGTCCGGGGCATCTGGTGCGGGCGCTGTGCGAGGGGCTGGCCGCGCAGGTGGCCGAGCTGGCCGACGCGGCGGCGCGGGACCTCGGCGGTCCGCTGGAGGTGCTGCGGGTGGACGGCGGCCTGACCCGGTCGGCGCTGCTGATGCAGGCACAGGCCGACCTGCTGCAACTCCCCGTCGAGGTCTCGGCGTTGCCGGATGCCACGGCGCTCGGCGTCGGCGCGGTGGCCCGCCTCGGCCTCGACCCCGCGCTGACGGTGGACGACGCCGTACCGCGACGGAAGCCGTCGGCGGTGTACGAGCCGCGAATCGCGGCGGCGGAGGCCGGGGAGCGGCGCGAGCGGTTCCGCACGGCGGTGGGGGCGCTGCCCGCGGCAGGCGAGGGCGCGAGCCGTGGAGGCGCTTCGGCATGACGGTGACGCGGTCCGGGCCCCTGCCGGGGGCCGGGGCGGATCCGGGGAGACCGCCGTACGACGTGACGGTCGTCGGGGCGGGGGTGGTCGGCTGCGCCGTCGCCCGCGAGCTGGGCCGCTACCGGCTCAAGGTCGCGCTCGTGGACGCGTCGGGCGATGTCGGCGACGGTACCTCGAAGGCCAACACGGCCATCCTGCACACCGGTTTCGACGCCGTACCCGGTTCGCTGGAGGCCCGGCTGGTGCGCGACGGGCAGCGCCGGCTGCTCGCGTACGCCGCCGAGACGGGGATCCCCGTCGAGCCGGTCGGCGCGCTGCTGGTCGCCTGGGACGACGAGCAGCTCGCCGCGCTGCCGAAGCTGGCGGTGAAGGCCGAGCGCAATGAGTACCACGACGCGCGCTTCGTCGGAGCGGCCGAACTGAGGTCGCTGGAACCGAGGTTGGGGCCCGGAGCGCGGGGCGCGCTGGCCGTGCCCGGCGAGGCGATCGTCTGTCCGTGGACGACGACTCTCGCCTACGCCACCCAGGCCGTGCGCTCCGGCGTGGACCTGCACCTCGACTGCCGGGTGGAGAAGGTCCGCCAGGGCGACCCGCACCGGCTCGTCACCCCGCGCGGCGTGCTGCGCACCCGGCACCTTGTCAACGCGGCCGGGCTGCACGCGGACGCGCTCGACGCGCTGCTCGGCCACCACGACTTCACCGTGACCCCGCGCCGCGGCCAGCTCATCGTCTACGACAAGTTCGCCCGGTCCCTCGTCCGGCACATCCTGCTGCCGGTACCGGGCCGGCTCGGCAAGGGCGTCCTCGTCGCGCCGACGGTGTACGGCAACGTGCTCCTCGGCCCGACCGCCGAGGACCTGGACGACAAGACGGCCACCGGCTCGACCGCCGAGGGCCTCGCCGCGCTGCTCGCGCAGGGCCGGCGGATCCTGCCGGAGCTGGTCGAGGAGGAGGTCACGGCGGTCTACGCGGGCCTGCGGGCCGCGACCGGCCACGACGACTACCGCATCGCCGCGCACCCCGGGCAGCGGTACGTGACCGTCGGCGGCATCCGCTCCACCGGGCTCACCGCGAGCATGGCGATCGCCGCGCACGTGGTCGGGCTGCTCGCCGACGGCGGTCTCGAACTGGGCCCGGAACGCCCCCTCGCCCCGGTGCGGATGCCGAACCTCGGCGAGGCGTTCGCGCGCCCGTACGAGGACGCGGCGCTGATCGCCCGGGACCCGGACTACGGGCGCCTGGTCTGCCACTGCGAGCGGGTCTCGCGCGGCGAGATCCGCGACGCGCTGGCCTCCACGATCCCACCCGCCACGCTCGACGGCCTGCGCCGGCGCACCCGCGCCCGGGGCGGCCGCTGCCAGGGCTTCGCGTGCGGGGCGGCGGTGCGGGCCCAGTTCGAGGAGGCGCAGGGGTGAACGAGGCGGACGCGCACGGAAGACGGCGGCGCACGGTCGAGGTCCTGATCGTGGGCGCGGGCCCGGCGGGGCTGTCCGCGGCCGCGGAACTGGCCGCGGCGGGCGCGGGACGCGTGGAGGTCCTGGAACGGGACCCGCAGCCGGGCGGGGTCCCGCGGCACTGCGACCGGCCGGGTTTCGGCTCCGGCGTCGGCCCGTGGCGGTCCCTGCGCGGCCCGGAGTACGCCCGGCGGCTGACGGAGGCGGCGGTGCGGGCCGGGGCGACGGTCCGCACGGAGGTGTCGGCGACGGGCTGGACGCCGGGAGAGGGCCTGCTGACCGTCGACGCAGCGACGGGCCGGGTGCCGGGAGAGGGCCTGACCCTCGACGTGACGGGCCCGACCGGCCTCGAACGCATCGCGGCCCGGGCGGTCGTCCTGGCCACCGGCGCGCGGGAGCGTCCGCGCAGCGCCCGCCTGGTGCCGGGTTCCCGCCCGGCGGGCGTGCTGACGACCGGTGAGCTGCAGCAGTCCGTGTCGTTGTACGGCCTGCGGGGCGAGGCGGTGGGGCGGCGGGCCGTGGTGATCGGGGCGGCCGCCGAGCCGGTGACCCGGGGCGCGGTGCGGACGCTGCGGGACGCGGGGGTGGAGGTCGTCGCGGTCGTGACGGAGGGGCCGCGCCCCTCGGCGTACGCGGGCGCACCGGTGATGGCGTGGACGACGGTGACCGGGCTGGTCGGCACCGGACGTCCGACGGGTGTGACGGTCCGTCATCGCGGGGGCCGTACGGGCATGCTCGCCTGCGACACGGTGGTCTTCAGCGGCGACTGGATCCCGCAGCACGAACTGGCGCGGTCCGGCGGGGTGCCCCTGGATCCCGCGACCCGCGGCCCGGCGGTGGACGGCGCGTTCCGGACGTCCGTACCGGGTGTGTTCGCCGCGGGCAACGCCCTGCGCGGCGTCGAACCCGCGGCGGTCGCGGCGGCCGAGGGCCGGAAGGCGGCGCACGCGGTCCTGCGGCACCTGGCCGCAGCACGGTGGCCGGCCCGCACGGTCCCGCTGGTGGTGGAACGCCCGCTGCTCTGGGTGACCCCGAACAGGCTGGCGGCCGACGCCCGGCAGCCACTGCGCATACGCCCCGCGGAGCCGCTGGCGTTCCCGGTCCTGGCGGCGGTGCAGGACGGCCGGCTGCTGTGGCGGACGCGCCGGCTGCGCGCCCTGGACCCGTCGCGTTCGGTCCGCGTTCCGCCCGAGTGGGCGGACGCGGTGGACCCCGACGGCGGCCAGGTGGTGCTGCGGGCAAGGTGATACGGGGGTGACGTCAGGTGCCAGTGGTCGGGTCCACTGGCACCTGACGAACCCTGTTGACCGCCCGGGAACGACCCACCATGCTCATGCCGCACACGAACCGAGGCACGGCGCAAGGCACGACAAGGCAAACCCGGGAAAGGCCACTCCCCCTCTCTCCGCACGGAGGTGTCATGGTCCGCCGTACCGTCAGATTCATGCTCGGCCTGGTCCTGCTGGTGACCGCGGCCTTCGCGGGCACCCTCGCCACGTCCGGCACGGCCTACGCCGACGAGTGCTACACCTGGAACCGCACCCTGTCCTCCGGCATGTCCGGCGCGGACGTGACCCAGCTGCAGATCCGCGTCGCGGGCTACCCCGGCTACGGCGCGGTCCTGGCGATCGACGGCAGCTACGGCCCGGCCACCCAGGCCGCGGTGACCCGCTTCCAGCAGGCGTACGGCCTCGCGGCGGACGGCGTGGCCGGCCCCGCGACGTTCTCGAAGATCTACGCCCTCCAGGACGCCGACTGCACCCCGGCGCACTTCACGTACGCCGAGCTCAACCGCTGCAACGGCGACTGGTCGGGCGGCGCGGTGAGCGCGGCGACCGCGAAGCAGAACGCGCTGCGCGCCATGTGGAAGCTGGAGGCGATGCGGCACGCGCTCGGCGACGTGCCGATCTCGGTGAGCAGCGGCTTCCGCTCGTACGCCTGCAACTCGGCGGTCGGCGGGGCATCGAGCAGCCGGCACCTGTACGGCGACGGGGTGGACCTGACCGGTTCGCCTTCACTGTGCACGCTGGCGAAGCAGGCGCGGAACCACGGCTTCAACGGGATCCTGGGGCCGGGCTACCCGGGCCACGGGGACCACGCGCACATCGACCACCGCTCCAGCCGGTTCTGGTCGGCGAGCAGCTGCGGCATCTGACCGCACGTCGCACGGTGGCGGAGGGACCCGCGCTCGCCCACACTTGACGGCATGCCGGACAAGCGAAGCGCGGGTCTCCTTCTGTTCCGTACGGCCGCGGGCGGCGGCGTCGAGGTGCTGATCGGGCACATGGGCGGGCCGTTCTGGGCCGCGCGGGAGGAGGCGGCCTGGTCGATCCCGAAGGGCGAGTACGGCCCCGAGGAGACGCCGGAGGCCGCCGCGGCCCGGGAGTTCGAGGAGGAACTGGGCCTGCCGGCCCCGGCCGGCGAACGCGTCCCGCTGGGCGAGGCCCGGCAGAGCTCCGGAAAGACCGTCACGATCTGGGCGGTGGAGGCCGACCTGGACCCGGCCGGCGCGGTCCTGGGCACGTTCACCATGGAATGGCCGAGGGGCTCGGGCACCATGCGGCAGTTCCCGGAACTGGACCGAATCGGCTGGTTCACCCCCTCGCAGGCGGCTCCGCTGCTGGTCAAGGGCCAGCGGATCTTCCTCGAACGTCTGGCCGCGCACCTGGCCGAGCGGGGCGGCGGGGCCTGACTGTCAGACCCGTACGAGAGGGTGGAAGCACCCGAACCGTCGAGAGGGAGCCCGACATGACCGGCATCACCGCCCGCGAACGCGCAGCGGCCCAGGCGTACATCCGCCTCCTGGAGACCACCCAGGCGGTCTTCAGCGACCCGTCCCTCACCCCGCTCGCGGCCGCCATCCTCACCCCGCCCATGACCGACGCCGACACCGCCCTCCGAGCCGCCGGCCTCACGGGCAACGAAGCCCGCCTCCTGACCCTGGTCTCCACCTTGCGCGGGACCCCTGTGACCCAGGCGTAGGCGACGGTCCGGAGGGCAGAGGCCGGTAGGGCAGACGGGCCGCTCGGGCAGAGGGCCGGTCGGGCAGCGGCGCCAAAGGTTCCGGAAACGACAGAACGTTCGGCCGGAGGACGTATGTACCCCACACCCTTCGGCCTCCATACTTGCGAAGTGTCGTTCGTACGGGGGAGGCACCCATTGGCTCAGCTGATACGAACCCGAGACGGCCGCGCGCTCGCGGTGGAGACCTTCGGGAATCCGCGTGGCCGTCCGGTCTTCATGCTGCACGGCACGCCGGGGAGCCGGCTCGGGCCGGCCCCGCGGGCCGCCGTGCTCTACCGGCTCGGGGTCCGGCTGATCACCTTCGACCGCCCGGGCTACGGCGACTCGGACCGGCTGCCCGGCCGGCTCGTCGCGGCCGCCGCAGCGGACGTGGAGGCGGTGGCCGACGCCCTGGAGATCGACGAGTTCGCCGTGGTGGGCCGCTCCGGCGGCGCGCCGCACGCCCTCGCCTGCGCCGCCCTGCTCCCGGACCGGACGGTCCGCACCGCCGCCCTGGTCGGCCTGGCGCCCAGGAACGCACCGGGGCTCAACTGGTTCGACGGCATGACGGAGTCGAACGTACGGGAGTACATCAACGCGGCCGCGGGGCACCGGCAGCTCACCGCGGCCCTTGAGTTCCGCTCGCTCGCCATCCGCTCGGACCCGGACGCGTCGGTGGCCGACATGCACCGGGGGCTGCCGGACGCCGACCGGCAGATCGTCTCGGACGTGGGGATCCGCTCCATGCTGGTGCGGAACTTCGCGGAGGGGCTCAGCAGTTCCGCGGACGGCTGGGTCGACGATGTCATGGCCTTCAGCCTGGACTGGGGCTTCCGGCCCGAGGACATCGAGGGGCCGGTCCTGCTGTGGCACGGCGAGCAGGACATCTTCGCGCCGGTGCAGCACACCCGGTGGCTCGCCGAGCGGATTCCCCGCGCCGAACTCGTCGTCGAGCGCGGCGCGGCGCACTTCGCCGCGCTGCGTGTGCTGACCCGGGTCCTGAGCTGGGCGACCAGGTCACGCGCGACGGACGGGACGGACGGCGTGGACGGGACCGACGAGGTGGATGCGGCGGACCAGGTGAAGCGCACCGGATGAGGCGCGGGCCGCCCGGAGTCCCGGACGGCCCGCACCCCGCACCCCGTGCCCGGGCCCGTCACACGGGCTGCGGCTCCAGGTCGCGGTTGACCCGCCGCCAGACCCGGGCGCCCTCGGTGATCGTGTGATCGGCCCCGTACTGCTTCAGGGCCGGCTCGAGCACCTTGGCGCGCTGCTCCTGCGCCTCGTCCTCATGGCCCGCCGCACGCAGCGTGATCGCCAGGTTCGAGCGGCAGACCAGCGCGTCCGGGTGGTCGACGCCGTACCGCTCGACGAGCGCGTCCAGCGTGCTGCGCTCCCAGCGCTCGGCATCCTCGGTCCGTCCCAGGTCGCCGTACACGTTGGCGAGGTTGATCGTGGCGCTCAGCGTGTACGGGTGCTTGGCCCCGAGCTTCTCCTCCAGCGCCTCCCGCACCGCCTCCCCCTCCTCCTGGGCCTCCTCGGTGTTCCCGATGCCGCGCAGATAGATCACGATGTTGTTCCGGCAGGCGAGGGTGAAGGGGTGCTCGTCGCCCATGGCCTCCCGGTACCCGTCGAGCACCTGCCGGGCCAGCTCCAGGGCCGCCCGCTTGTCGCCGACCGCCGAGTAGTCCGCGGCCAGGTTCAGCCCGCAGGCCAGCGCGTCCGGCACCCGCGTCCCGTACCGCTCGCGGTAGCGGCTGTAGGTGACCTCCGAGAGCCGCTTCGCCTCGTGCGGGCTGCCCGCCTTGCGCAGCGAGACGGCGAGGCTCTTGTTGGTCCGCAGCACCTCGGGCACGTCCGGGTTGAGCACCTGCTCGAACGACTCCACGACCTCGCGCAGCAGGTCGACCGAGCCGCGGTAGTCGCCGGTCTCGCGCAGGTCCCTGGCGAGGTGGCCCTGTGTCGTCAGGGTGTAGGGGTGGTCGGCGCCGCCCTTCACGCTGGTGCGCAGGTCCACCGTCTGCTCGTCGAGCTGCCTGGCCTCCTCGCTGTCCCCGTTGAGCCGCAGGTCGATGGCGAGGTTGTTGGCGGCCTTGAGCGTGCTGGGGTGCTCCGGTCCGAAGGCCTCGCGCAGACCGGTGAGGACCTCGCGGTCGAGCTCGAGCGCCTCCGCGAACCGGCCGAGTCCGCGCAGGTCCGCGGCGAGGCTGCCCGAGGTGGTGAGGGTGTTCGGGTGGCCGGGCGACAGGATGCGCCGCTGGCGGGCGCGGGTGTCGTCGTCCATCGTGAACGCCTCCTGGTACCTGCCCTGCGAGCGCAGCGCGTTGGCCAGTTCGAAGCGCAGGTTCAGGGTGGTGCGGTCGTCGGCGCCCAGCTTCCTGGTCCAGGTCTCGTTGAGCTGGTCGCCGAGCACGCGCGCCATCTCCAGCTCGCCTCGCTTGAGGAGGTAGCGCACCCGGTCGACGAGCAGTTGCCGGCCCTTCTCCTCGTCGCAGTCGACGATGCCGGAGGGGCCGAGGTGCGGCCAGATGAGTTCGAAGTTCGGCCAGTACTTGGGGTCGTTGACCTTGTTGTCCTGGTCGCCGGGCAGGGAGGGGCTGACTTCGGCCAGGATGTTGTGCACCTCGTGCATGGTGCGCTCGTGCTCCTCCGGCGAGAGCTGCGAACGGATGGCGGCCTGCACGAGCCGGTGGATCTGGATGCTGTTGTCGGCGGGATCGACCTTGGCCAGCGCGAACCGGTTGAGCGCGCGGATCACCTTGCCCAGCATGTAGCCGTCGCGCAGATCGGGGTCGTACGGCAGCAGGAAGTCCAGCATGGCGCTGCTGCTGATGAGCTTCATCGAGATCGGTTCGGCGGAGAAGAAGGCACACAGTTCGAGGAGCCTGACGGCGGCCTTGGACTCGCCCCGGAGCCGGTCGATGGAGATGTTCCAGGTGGCGCCGATCCGCTCGGCGTAGTCCTCTGCCCGGCCCGCCGAGAGCACCTTGGTGGTCTGCGCCTTGAGCTGTTCGACGTAGTCGTCGACGGGTGTCGCCGTCTCGGCGAGCCAGGCGGCGGCCACCTCGACGGCGAGCGGCAGGTCGCCGACGGCCTCGGCGACCCGGTCGGCGTCGCGGGACGGCAGCCGGTTGACCCGGCGGGACAGGTGCTCGACGCTCTCGGGGCGGGTGAAGACGTCGACCTCGACGGTGTCGACCCGGCTGGCGACGGGCCGGTTCCGGCAGGTGACCAGGATGTGCCCGTACACCCCGTCGGAGATCGGCCCGGTCTCGTCGGGCAGCAGGTCGAGCACCTGGTCCAGGTCCTCGACGTTGTCGAAGATCAACAGCCAGCGGCGGTACGGAGCACCGCGGCGCAGCGCCTGGAGGGCGGCCGTGGCGGCCTCGGTCACGTTGCCGTCGCCGGCGAGGCCGAGTTCGACGGCGAGGTCGGCCAGCGCGGACACGACCCGGTCGGGCTGCTCGGCCTCGACCCACCACACCAGCTCGTAGTCGGCCCGGAACCGGTGCGCGTACTCACGGGCCACCTGGGTCTTGCCGACGCCGCCGAGGCCGTACAGCACCTGCGGCAGCCGGCGTCCGGCGCGGCTGTCGCCGCGCAGCTGGTCGCGGAGCCGTTCGAGGATGGGCGTGCGGCCGGTGAACCAGGCGTGCCGGGGCCGTACGTTCCAGACCCTCGGACTGCCGCCGGGGAAGCGCGGGCCGCCCGGTGCGACCGGGGCCGTGCCGACGGCCTCCTCCCGGTCCAGGGCGGTCAGCAGCGTGGACGCGGCCTCGTCGGGGTCGAGCCTGACGAGGTCGACGACGCCGCGGCTGCTCAGCGGCAGCCCGAGCCGGACGTCGCCGACGCGGACGGGCACGAGCTGACGGCGCGCACCGGAGGGGTCCTGGCCGATGACGGCCTCCCACATGGCGCGGGCGCGGTGCGAGTTGAGGTACGCCTGGGACACCACGGAGACCACGCGGTAGCCGCCGCTGGCGGCGAAGTCGGCGTCGACGCCGGAGAGCGGCATGGTGCGGGCGTCGAGGGCGGCGACCTGGAAGCCGCCCCGGTTCAGCAGGGAGGTGAGCCAGTCGGCCCACATCTGGTCCTCGGCCACGTAGGACAGCACGATGTTGGCGGGCGGGGCGGGCCGGCGGCGGGTGTAGGCGCTGACGTAGGCGAGGCGTTCGGCCTCGTCGATGGACGGCATGGAGGTGACGTCGCCGCGGGTGAGCACCGAGGTGAGGCGCTCGCAGGAGGTGAGCAGCGAGCTGGAGACGTTGGGCGCGTCGCCGAAGGTCGCCAGAATCTCCTCGTACGCGTAGAACGGCCGGTACGGGATCTCCACGGTTCCCCAGTACTGGGCGAGTTCCTCGCCGCTCATGCCGCTGGGCAGTCCCGTGAAGCTCTTGCGGGCGAGGGCCCGGCCGGCGTCCGCCTTCTCCTTCTCGCCGTCGTCGATGCGCATCGGTACGGGCAGGATCCGGATGTTCCGGTCGCCGAAGCGTTCCTCGATGTCGTGGGCGACGGAGGAGGCGCCTTCGATGCTCTGGTCGCTGAGGGTGAAGCAGACGACCAGGACCTCGGGCATCTGGACGGTGCAGATGTCGGCGATGTCGCTGAGTCCGGTGCGGCTGTCGATCAGCGTGTAGTCGTAGTGCTTGCGCATGTCGGCGCGCATGGCGTCGAAGAACTGGCCGCCTTTGAAACGCTCGTAGAAGTCGTCCCAGTCCATCTTGCCGACGGTCGCCTGGTAGTCGCGGTTGCGCCGGCCGGCGGACAGGAAGTCGAGGCTTCCGCCGCGGGGGAACGCCCAGTTAAGGGAGGTGGCGTGGGGCCGGACGCGGGCGTATTCGCGGTGCCAGTCCCGCTCCCGTTCGGCGGGCCGCCGTACCTCCGTCTGGTATTCGGTGATGAGGTTGATCAGCCCGGGTGTGGCCTCCAGGGCGGCCAGGTCGAGAAAGGGATGGAAGAACCGGTGTAAGCCCGGTGCTTCCAGGTCCCAGTCGACCGCGAGCACACGGTGGCCGTTGGAGGCGAGGATCCATGCGGTGTTGGCGAGGGCCATGGTCCGGCCGGTCCCGCCCTTGTACGAATAGAAGGTAACAACGGTGCCTTCACGGTTCGCGGTCATACGGCGGTGTCCTCACCCTTCTCCGGCGTGCTCGGGTACTCCTCCGACGTGCTCGGTTCCGTGTGCGATGTGCTGGGCGCTTCCCGCGACGCGCTCGGCGCCTCGTCCGGCGTGCTCGGCTTCTCGTCCGTGCGCTGTGCGGGCAGCCCCGGGGCGTCCGCCCCGTACCCGATGCCGCTCGGCAGCACCCGGGGCAGCGGGGTGCTGGGTCCGTCCGGCGGGAAGGTGCGGGCGTGGGCCTTGTAGTGCCGCTCGGCGGCCTCGACGGCGCGGGGCAGCTCGTGGTTGAAGGCCTCCAGGGTGAGCAGTCCGCCGCCGGGCGAGCGGTGTCCCGCGGATTCCAGCTGCCGGGGGGCGAGGGCCGCCTCGGCCATCTCTCGCAACTCCGGTTCCCGTGCGGCGGATTCGGGGTCCGCTCGGTTCCACGGCACCATGACGCTGATCCAGGGACGGTCCTCGGAGCAGAGCTTGTCGACCAGTTCCCGCCCGTGCCGGGTGGCGAGCGCCCAGCGGTCCATGAGCAGCAGCCCGGGCGCGCTCGGCGGCCCCGGGGCGAGCATGCGGCCGGCGTCGGCGTCGAACTCGCCGACGGACACCCGGTAGTCCAGGTTCCGCACCAGCTCCGCCGCGTGCTCCGCCAGTGGGCGGGACGAGTCGGGCCGGTACGGGTTCCACTCGCGGACGTGGGTGCCGTAGCAGTCGGGGCCGCGGTGGTCGGGCAGTTCGGTACGGGAGCAGGCCAGGACGGAGACGTCCATCTGCCGGGCGGGGCCGGGCGGCCCGAAGGCGCTGGGGACGGAGAGATAGTCCCGATGGGGGTCGCCGTCGGGCAGGCTGGTCTCCTGGGCGACCCGGACGATCCGTTTGGCGAGCAGATAGACGGCCCGCTCGTACTGCTCGCGCAGGTACTTCAGCTTGATCAGCCCGTAGAAGCCCTCGTCGGCGTATTCCTCCCCGAAGCTCGCATGGTTGAACTGCAATCTCTCGGCGGGCTGCGGCAGTTGTTTCGGCGGCACGGGCACCCACAGCGCGGGAACGATCTCGCTGACGGAGCTTCCATTGCCCCGGGACTGGTGATTGACCGCCCGCTGGGAGAACGCGAACCATTCCCGGCCGCACTGTTCACTGAGGAAATAGCGCGGAGAATAGAGCGGGACGAAGACCCGGGAGTAGGAGAGCGCTTCGGAGAGTCTCTCCTGCCAGCCCTCCCCCGGCTGCATCTGCTTGTCCATGAAGCCTGCCGGCACTCCGGCGGGCAGTGAGGTCAACGACAGTACGTGGTCGCACAGGTCACGAAAGAAGCGTTCCACCCAGTGGTTCGGATCACGGTCGTCCGGGTGATTCTTCGGGGTGTGCGCATAACTCAGAAAGAAGTACGGCGCCGCACGATCACGACTTCCGCCTCCCGCGATTCCGGACACGAACGACTCCCCCCGTCCATGCGTATGGTGCCCAGTGTCCCTCAGAAGGGCCGGGATTCCGCAGCCTTCCCGCACATTCCTTCCACGAAACGCTCACCGAGACCGGAGAGCCCGGGGAGCGTGGTGAGCGCCGGTGGAACTGGGGTGGCGCGAGGGGCACTCGGGTCGTCCGCCGCGTCCACGAGCCGGGCGTACGCGTCCTCCATGGCGTCGAGGAGCAGCCCGGCGGCCGGGGCGGCGGGGACCGTCAGAGCGCAGGCGTCCCGCAGCGCACGGAACTTGACGCGCTGGAACTCGCGGACCAGCAGCCGCGCCAGTTCGTCGGTCCGCTCGGGCAGGGCGATGCCGACGGCCCCGACGGCGTCGCGGGCGGAGAGCGAGAAGCCGCCTCCGGCGCGGGGGGCAAGGGGCGTGATGCTGCGCAGGCCGGCGGCGAGGGCCGGGGCGAACGCGGGCAGTCCGGCGCCGATGGCCCCCCAGGCGGCGGCGAGGTCCTCGGCCCAGGCCTTGGCGTCTCCCGTCGCGAGCCGGTCGGCGGCGGTCGGCCAGGCGCGGCGCAGCGGGTCGGTGTCCTCCAGGGTGACGGTCCAGCCGGGGAGTTCGACGAGCCGGACGGGACGCCAGGACGGAGAGGGGCAGTCGAGGCCCTCGTCCCAGCCGATGCGCAGCTCTCGCCCGCCGGCGCGTACGGTGAACTCCTCGTCGCCCGCCGACACCTGGGCGAAGCCGGTCACGCCGTCGAGAAGGACGACTCCGAGTCCGGGGAGCCGGAGCAGTCCGCCGCCGGCGGGCGCGCCGTCGGCGGGCCCGCGCAGGGGGACGGAGACCGCCGCCGTGTGACGGGCCCGGAGAGCCGCGGCGGCGACGAGTTCGGCGAGCCCGCCGCCGGCCGGAGCGCCGGAGCGGAGGAGGCCGGTGGCCCAGGGGCGGGTCCAGGGGTGGACGAGGACGGTGTCGAGCGCGTCGGGCGCCTCCGCGTCGAGAACGTCGAGAAGCTCCCAGGCCGCCTGCTCCATGGGGTCCTGCCGGGCCGGGTCGGCCGCGCGACGGCGCAGGGTGACCAACAGGTCGGCTACGGCAAGGAGCTGAGCGGCGGACAGCCGGGCGAGGGTGTCGGCGCTGCCGTGTCCGCGGGCGAGGACGTCGAAGGCGGCGAGGTCTCCGGGGGTCTCGGAGGGCCAGGCGTCGAGGCGGCGCAGGCGGGCGTGCTCACGGTCCCGGACGGCGTGCACGAGGGCTTTCAGGTCCGCGCAGAAGACGGAGGGGTTGTCGAAGCCGGTGTCCTCGGGGGTGGCTCCGGTGCGGTACCGGTGGGCGTACAGCCCGCCTCCGCAGGAGGTGACGACCGGGCAGGCCCTGCAGGCGGCGCTGAGGTCCTCGACGGACTGCCGGCGGGCGGCCATGCCCGGGTGGTCCAGGACGTCGTCGAGGGTGTGGCTGAAGACGTCCATGCCGGTGGCGGGCGCGCCGTCGTAGGCGGTCTTGAGGCTGTCGGCCTGCTCGAAACTGCCGTCGGTCTCGACCACCACGAGATCGGCCGGGGTGAGGCCGAGGGATTCGATCAGGCTGCTCTCGCCGCGCAAGGTGCGGTGGATCGACTCGAACATGCGGATGCCGACGGGGCGTCCGCCGGCGTCCCAGCGCTCGTGGATCGCGTCGAGCCACTCCGCGTACGGCGTCGGAGAGGGGCCGGGCCGCAGCGGCGGTTCGTCCCAGGTCGCGTGCGGGAGCAGGAAGTCGATGCGGGGCGGGTCGAGTTCGACCAGGGCGTCGTAGACCTTGACCGGGTCGTTGCGGACGTCGACGGTGCACATCAGTCCGGCGAAGAGGTGCCGGTACCGGGGCCGGTTGAGGAGTTCGACGGCCTTGAGGACCTGGGCGTGGCTGGACCGGCCGTTCGCGTAGCGGCGGTGCCGGTCGTTGGCTTCCTTGTCCCCGTCGAGGGAGACGCCCACGGTGATGCCGAGTTCGTCGAAGAGCTCACAGAAGCGTTCACTCAGCAGGACGCCGTTGGTGTGAATCTTCAGATTGAGGGCGGTCACTCCGTCCAGGGCGCGGTGCAGTTCCTCGGCCGCCATGCGGATTCCGGCGGGGCCGGCCAGGAGGGGTTCACCGCCGTGCAGGACGACGTGGACGCCGGGGAGTTCGTGGGTGCGCGCATGGTCGGCGATGCGTGACGCCGTGCGGGCCAGGATCGCCCGGGAGATCATTCTGGGCCGGCCTCGCCAACTCGTGTCGGCGTGCTCGTACACGTAGCAGTGATCACACGCAAGATCACAGCGGCTGTGCAGCTTGACGACGAACTGGGTGAGTGTCGGCAAAGGCCGGTCCATGGTGTGCGAAGTCGACTTTCCGGTGGCTAGAAGGCCGACTGGAAAGCCGCGTCCACCTGGGGGACCGGCGTGGCCGAGGGGGTCGGCAGGATCCGGCTCAGGGGAGCGCTTGCATCCCCTCGACCCAGCACGGAGACGCGCTGATGAACCGACACGCGAGGGCCGCCGTGCCGACGGGAGACGTTCCCGGGCCTGGCGGCCGCGGAGACGAGAGTGGTAGCCATGGATTGCCTCTCCTCGATAGTGCTTGGATCACACCGCCCCGCCCTGGTGCACATGGTAAGCAAAGGTGCGACTTCGGGCAGAACGCCACCCCCTAGCGCGCATAACGTTCTGCGGGTGCGACGGGTTCTCTCGCGAACGTCGGCGTCATCCAAACGTGTGACCAGGTCAGGGTACCGGCCCATCTCTCCCCTGTGGCGAGTCTGTGAAAACCCCTGTGCAGCAAGGGAGTTGACCACTTTCACTCCTGTCTCAGACGTACCGGGAGGGTGGCGGTGCTGTTGCCGACGAAGCTCTTGTGGCGGGGGAGGTCGGGGGGTGGGGTGGCCAGGGTGAGGGTGGGGAAACGGGTGAAGAGGGACTGCAGCGCGACGGTCGTTTCCAGGCGGGCCAGAGGGGCGCCGAGGCAGTAGTGGGGGCCGTGGCCCAGGGAGAGGTGTTTGGCGGGGGTGCGGCGGGTGAGGTCGAAGGCGGCGGCGTCCTCGCCGTGGGCGGACGGGTCGCGGCCCGCCGCGGAGTAGCCGGCCAGGACCGGGGTGCCCCGGGGGATGAGGGCGCCGTGGAGGGTCAGGTCGCGGGTGGGGTAGCGGAACGGGAAGTAGCTCACGGGGCTGTCCCAGCGCAGGGTCTCCTCCACGACGTCCGGCCAGGTGGCGCGGCCTGCGAGGACGTGGGCGAGTTGGGCCGGGTGGGTGCACAGGGCACGGACCGCGTTGGTGATCAGGTTCAGGGTGGTCTCGTGGCCGGCGATGATCAGCAGGAGCAGGGTGCCGATGAGTTCGGGGCCGCTGAGCCGGTCGCCGTCCTCCTCGCGGGCCGCGATCAGGGCGCTGGTCAGGTCGTCTCCGGGGGACTTCGCCCGGTCGGCGGCTATGGCGGTCAGCAGGGAGAGCAGGTCGCGGTTCGCGTTCAGGGCCTCTTCCGGGCCTACATCAGTCGAGACGACCCGGTTCGACAGGGCGTGCAGGCCGTCCTGGTGCTCCTCGGCCACGCCCATGAGTTCGCAGATCACGCCGAGCGGGAGCGGCAACGCGTAGTGGCGGCGCAGGTCCGCGACGCCGTCGCCCGCCTCCGCCGCCGCCTCCAGGTCGTCGAGCAGGGTGGAGGTCATCGCCTCTACGCGCGGGCGGAGTTCCTCCACCCTGCGCGGCGTGAACGCGCGGCTCACCAGGGCGCGCAGCCGCCGGTGGTCCGCGTCGTCCGCGGTCGTCATGCCCTGGACGGTGGCGAAGGTCCGCAGCGGCCAGCCCTCGGGGACGCGGCCCTCAGCCAGGGCGGTGAAGTGCCGCGCCCCCTTCGCGACGTCCGGGTGCGCCAGGAACTCCCGTAGCGCTTCATGGCCGAGGACGGCCATGCCGGCGACCTCGCCCGGCAGGACGACCGGGACCACCGGTCCCCGCGCCGCCAGCAGGCGTGCGTTGCCGGCGTGCGGGCAGCCCCCTGCGGGATCCATGCGATGGGGCGGGCTCTGCTGGGATGGAGCGGTCAACTGGCTCCTCCTGATGGCGCGTTGGCGGCGTCCGGGGATCCGGGTCGGACCAGGGTAGGAGGTTTCGGGGTTTCTCGTACCTCGTCCGTCGGCCATCCGCGCCGTCTCACAGCAGTTCCGCGAGGCCCCTTCGGGTCGTCGCCAGGACCACGCGGTCGCCGGCCTTCAGTACGTATCCGGGGTGCAACTGCCACACCAGGTGCGGCTGCTCGCGACCACCGGCGCCACGGCCCTGCCGGCTGACGTTACGGTCGTCCGGGGCGGTGGTCTCCAGGGCGATGACGCGCCAGGCCCCGGGGTGGAAGGCCTCCGCCACCGTGCGGCCCTCCAGGAGGGGATGCCCCGCCACCTCGAGGGCGGCGAAGAGCAGGACGCGGCGTTCCACCGGTATGGCGCCGAGGATCTGGCGGCCCATCATCGCCGCGGCGAACGACGGCGCGGCCAGGTGGGAGACGCTGCGGCTGCGGGTCACGGCCTCGGGGTGGGCGGCGCGGAGGGTGCGGTACACGGCGGTGGCGAAGTCGTCGTCGTACAGACGCATCGCGACCTTCAGGTCCGGCTTGAGGGCGCGGGCGGCCAGCGCCGCCTCCAGGTTGGTGATGTCGATGCTGGTCAGCGCCAGGAGCGCCTGGGCGCGGTGGATGCGCGCGGCCTCCAGGACGCCCTCCTCGGTGACGTCGCCGACCACGGTCGGCACCCGCAGCCGTCTGGCCAGGGCGATCCCGCGCGCCTCCGGGTCGGACTCCACGCACACCACCTGGATCCCGAGGGCGCGCAGCCGGAGGAGGACGCGGGTGCCGACCTTGCCGAGGCCCAGCAGGACGACGTGGCCGGACAGGGCGCGGGAGGGGCGGCGCAGCGAGGTCGCGGAGCGGAACGTGCCCAGCGCCTCCAGGAGTCCGGCGACGAGGACGGGCAGCACCAGGAGGCCGGTGAAGCCCGCGAGGATCTGCAGGATCTGCCGGCTGACGGGTTCCTCGACCGCCGGGTCGCCGATGGCGAAGATGTCCAGCAGGGTCAGGTACGCGGCGTGCAGCGGGTGGTCGCCGGTGGTCAGCCAGGTGGCGACGGCGATGGCGGCGACCGCGGCCACCACGCCCGCCAGCGACCAGCGGAACCGGCGGGAGAACAGCGAGGCGACGGGCAGGAACCCGGCGCCGCTCGCCCGGGCCGCCGTCGGCGCCGTGCCGTTCGGGCCGGTGTGACTGATCGCCTCCAGGACGACCGTGCCGCGTCCGGTGGCCGCCGCGACGGCGCGGTCGTCGGGCAGCAGCTGCGGTCCGAGCCGGCCGCTGGTGTGCGAACCCTCGATGCCCGCGGGGTCGTTGGTGGTGGACGACAGCAGGGCCAGCGTGCACAGGCCCGGGTCGGTGAGCCGGCCGCGGGCCGGCGGCGGCCGGTCCACCGCGCGCAGCAGCAGCCCGCCGGCCTGGACGACCTTGCTCGTCCCGGCGACGGCGGTGGCCGCGAGGGCGGGCGCCGCGGTGTCGGCGTCGGAGAGCACCGTCGTGGCGGCGTCCAGGGCCTCCAGGTCCAGCCCCGGCTCGGCGACGGCGGCGGCCTGGTCGAGCAGGTTCTCCAGGTGCTGGCCGAGCTTGCGGTTGTAGAGCCGGATGACGAGGCGCAGGCGCGGGTTGAGCCGGCGCGCGGCGAGGGCGTGCCGGATGTTGGCCTCGTCGTCGTCGTGGACGAGGGCGAGGGCCGAGGCCCGCTGGACGCCCACGCGGACGAGGACGTCCTCGTCGATCCCGGTGGCCTCGACGATCCGGATCGGCCGGATCTCGCCGGTCGTGGTGATCCCCGCCGCGCCCGGTACACCCCCGGGCGCCGAACCGGCCGTCGGCCCGGCCGCCGTCCCGGTCGGAGTCGCTGTCGCGCCCGGCGCGGCCACCGTGCGGCTCACCGCGGCGGTCACCCGGCCGAACAGCGCCATGGCCCGGCCGGGGCGCGGGGCCGTCGGCTCCTCCGGGACGGGGGCCACGGCGGGGACGACGAGGGTGACCAGTTCCCGGTACGCGTCGCTGAGCTCGCTCGCGAGCCGGTGCGCGAGCACGTCGTCGCCGCACACGATCATGTGGCCGGACGGCGCGGGCCCGCCCGGCCGGTCCGCCTCGCCTCGGGCCGCCGGTCCGCCCGCGGGCGCGCCGAAGCCCCCGGCGTACGGGTCCCTGGGCGGCGGCGGGCCGGGCGTGTCCGATGTCCCGGGCGGCGCGGCGGGTGCCGGCCACGGGGCGGGCTCCGGTCCCGGGGCAGGCGCGGGTACGGGCGGCGGGGCCCCGTCGGAGGCGGCGGCCGCAGGCGACGGATCCTCACCCGGTCGGCTCTGGTGCAGAAGTGACGACACGTGAGACAGCATGCCTGGTCGCGACCCCTGACGTGCGCGGTATCCCCCGGCAGGTCAGGTGCGCCGCGCTACGCCGGTCGGCGCATCTCGTCCTGCGGACGCGGCGGAGCCGTTCCTACCGTGACTGAATGATCGTCACCTCAGCGGTTCGTCATGCCGCCGCCGGCGCCACGGCGCTCCTGCTCGCCCTGGAGGCCCCGGCAGCCCTCGCCGCGACCGTCGCCGAGCCCACTCCCCCGCCCCGCTCCTTCGTCGACCCCGCGCAGCTGCACCGGCCGGGCACCCAGGTCCAGCGGCTGCCGGGTGCTCCCGCCCTGCCGGACGACCTCTCCGCCCGGGCGTGGCTGCTGGCCGACGCGCACTCGGGCGAGGTGCTGGCCGCGCACGACGCGCACCGGCGGCTGCCGCCGGCGAGCACGCTGAAGACGCTGTTCGCGCTGACCGCCATGCCGAACCTGCCGGCCGACCTGCGGCACAAGGTGACGGAGGACGAACTGGACGGCATCGGCTCGGGCAGCAGTCTGGTCGGCGTGAAAGAGGGTTACACCTACAAGGTCTCCGACCTGTGGAACGGGGTCTTCCTCGGCTCCGGCAACGACGCGGTGCGGGTGCTGGCGGCGCTCGACGGCGGCTGGGACGGCATGGCCCGCAAGATGCAGCAGAAGGCGGAGGCGCTCGGCGCGCGGGACACGCGGGTGGTGTCACCGGACGGCTACGACGCGCCGGGCCAGGTCTCGTCCGCGTACGACCTGGCGGTCTTCGGCCGCGCGGGGCTGCAGAACCCGGACTTCGCCCGCTACAGCGCCACCGCGTACACGGAATTCCCGGCCGGCGGCTGGTCGTACGGGATCCGGAACACCAACCGGCTGCTCACCGGCGCCGACGGGGTGGCCCGCTACCCGGGCCTGATCGGCGTCAAGAACGGCTACACGAGCGGCGCGGGCAACACGCTGATCGCGGCCGCGCAGCGCGGCTCGCGGACCTTGGTCGTGACGGTCATGGACCCGCGGTCGGGCGGCGGGCTCGCGGTGTACGAGGAGGCGCGGCGGCTGCTCGACTGGGGGTTCGAGGCGGCGGGGAAGGTACGGCCGGTGGGCTCGCTGCAGCCGGGGCCCGCACCCGCCGACGCGCAGCGGGCGGCGGGCCCGGACCACCCGGCGAAGGGGGCGGCCGACGCCAAGGGCGCGGCCGCCGCCCGTCCGGAGGCGGCGGCCGCGCAGGAGCCGGCGGAAAGCGGCGGCCTGCCGCTGGGGTTCGTCGGCTCCGCGCTGGCGGCCGCCGCGGGTCTGTGGTTCTGGCGGCGCAGGAACGCGGGAGGGAACCCCGAGGGCCGGGGCTGAAGGGAGTTGAAAGGCGGGGACTCCATGGCAACGAGCGCCTCGCTCAATGCCCCGGTGAGCGCTTGAGTTCGGCCTTGTTCCTCGGCCCGCTCGCGGCTCTCGACTACCCGCCGGGCCTGCCTTCAGGCACCCGGGGGAGCCAGATCTCGAACCAGACCGCCTTGCCCTCGCCGCGCGGCACCGAACCCCACGCCTCGGCGAGCCGCTCCACCAGGTAGAGGCCGTGCCCGGAGGGGTGGCCCGCCCGGTGCCGGCCGTGCGGGCGCGGCGGGACGGGGCTGGTGTCGCTGACCTGCACCCACAGCCGGTCGCCGGAACGCTCGAGCACCAGCTCGTACGGGGCACCGCCATGGGTGTGCGCATTGGTGACGACCTCGGAGACGAGCAGCAGGACGTCGTCGACGACCGCCCGGCCCGTCGCCCCGTCCCTGCCGAACCACTCGTCGAGCACCTCGGCGGTCCTGTCCCGGCACTCCCCCACGGTCACCTGACCGTCGGCGAGCGGGATCCGGCGGGTGGTCGACGGCGGCCTCACCTTCCGTTCGTCGCCCATGTCGCTGCGCGTACCCCGCGAAACGGGTCGAACCACCTGATAGAGGGCATAATTCGTAAAGGAACCTCGTACGACGGACCCCGTCGGAGGTGCCTCATGTCAGGGTCCACAGCACGCGGCCCCGCCCCCGACGCCGCGCCCGCCCCCTCCCCCGCAGCCGTGCGGAGACACGCACTCGGCGGACTGCCCGAACTCGACCGGCCCACGGCCGTCGGCACGCGAGAGGCGCGGACCCTGTCGGCCGCCCTCTTCGCCCGCCTCACGGAGCTGGAGGAGGGCACACCAGAGCATGCGTACGTGCGCAACACGCTGGTGGAGCTCAACCTCAGCCTGGTGAAGTTCGCCGCCCGCCGGTTCCGGAACCGGGCCGAGCCGGCCGAGGACATCGTCCAGGCCGGCACGATCGGCCTGATCAAGGCGATCAACCGGTTCGAGCCGGGGCGCGGGGTGGAGTTCTCGGCGTTCGCGCTGCCGACGATCGTCGGCGAGATGAAGCGGTTCTTCCGTGACACCAGCTGGTCCGTCCAGGTGCCGCGCCGCCTCCAGGAGCTGCGCATCGACCTCGCGAAGGCGGTCGACGGACTGGAGCAGGAGCTGGGCCGGCGGCCCACCCGGGCCGAGCTCGCCGGGCGTCTGGGCACGGACGAGGCGACCGTCGCGGAGGGCGAGCAGGCGGCGAACGCCTACGCGGCCCGCTCCCTGGACACCCCGCTCGGCGACGACGAGGACGCCTTCAACGGCCTGCTGCGCCACCTGGGCACGGAGGAGCGCGCGTACGAGGTGACCGACGCGCTGGAGTCGCTGAAGCCGCTGCTCGCCCGGCTCGACGCGCGCGACCGCGAGATCCTGTCGCTCCGGTTCGGCGCGGAACTCACCCAGACGGAGATCGGCGCACGGCTCGGCCTCTCGCAGATGCACGTCTCGCGCCTGCTGGCCCGCATCATGCGCACCCTGCGCGACGGGCTGCTCGACGACGCCCAGGACGCGGCGTAGGACGACGAGCACCGCGTACGCCCGAAGCAGCGGCCCGGGCTACCGGACCGGCCCCGGCAGCAAGGGCCCCGGCCCCGCGATCTCCATCCACACCACCTTGCCGCGCCCGTCCGGGCGCGGCTGCGAGCCCCAGCGTCCCGCGAGCAGGTCGAGGACCATCACGCCGTGGCCACCGGGCAGCGAGGCGGGGCGCGGCGCGCCGCGCTTCGGGAGTTCGGGGCTCGGGTCGGTCACTTCCACCCGCAGCACGTGGCCGCGCCGGCGCAGTACGAGTTCCTCGGGGCCGCCGGCGTGCAGGCAGGCGTTGGTGACGACCTCCGACACGAGCAGCAGCACGTCGTCGGCCCGTTCGCCGGCCTCGGGGTCGCGGGCCGGGGTCCAGCCCCAGTCGGCGAGGGCACGGGCGGTGAAGTCACGGCATCGGGTGACCGCCTGTTCGCCGCCGCGGAGTTCGAGCCGGCGCACCCGGTCGGGCTCCGCCGCGTCCCGCGTGTCGTCGTCGGCCATCGGCGTCACCGCTGTTCCGGCCGCCGGTCCGCGGCCGCGAGCGCGGCGCGCAGGTCGTCGTGGACCGTGAAGACGGTGCGCGCCCCGGTGATCTCGAACATCCGGTTCACCGGCGGCCGCAGGTCCGCCAGCTCCACCCGGCCGCCGGCCTCCTGCGCCTGGAGCCGGGCCCGCAGCAGGGCGTTGAGGCCGGTGGAGTCGCAGAAGGTCAGGGCGGCGCAGTCGACGACGATCCGCGCGGCGCCGGCCTCGATCTGCTCGTCCAGCGCGGTGCGCAGCGGGTCGGCCGTGTCGTGGTCGAGCTCGCCCGTGAGGGTGAGCACGACCACCCCGGGTCCGGCCGTCACGCGCCGGTCGACGTCCACGCCGAACCGTCCGGAATCACCGGCCATCCGCCGCCCGCCTCCTTCGTCCGCCTGCCCCCGCCCCTCCCCTCGACTATCGCGCCGATGGGGCGGGGGTGCGAGCGGCGGTCAGCCCGCCGCCTCCGCCGGGGCGGGAGGGACGGCGGCGGTGCTGCGGCCGATGGCGGTACTGCCGACGGCGGTACTGCCGACGGCCGTGCTGCCGACGGCGCTGCGGCCGACGTAGTGCTCCGCGGCGTGCACGGCCTCACGCGCCGTGCGCTCGCCCATCAGGACGCACAGGGTGTAGGCGGTGTCCTCGAAGCGGCGGCGGATCCCCAGATCCCCGGGACGCGACAGCACGATCCGCTCCTGCGCGCGGTAGTGGTGCAGGAGTCGGTCGATCGTGTTTCGGTCGGGCAGCAGCATCATGTCCTCCTGGCTGGACCCCCGCTGCGGCCATCTTGGGGCCGATCGGTCGCCCCCGCGAGCCGGACGGGCACGTTCCGTGACCCTTTGGCCCCCGCATGGCCTCTGACGTGCGAAAAGACCCCGCGAAAGTCGGTGGGAGCGCTTCGGGACGACCCGGGCCAGGACCCGGATCTCCGAAGATGCGGGCGTCCGCGCGGTGACCGAGAGTGTGCCTCATGGAAACCGCGGGAGGCGCACCGCTGCGCGTGGTCGTCGTCGGCGCGACCGGGAACGTCGGGACGAGCGTGGTACGGGCGCTGGCCGAGGACCCGAGGATCGGCTCGGTCCTCGGCCTCGCCCGCCGCCGGCCCGCCCTCGAGGTGCCGAAGACGTCCTGGGAGACCGTGGACCTGACCGACGACGACGCGGGCCCGGCACTGACCCGCCACTTCGCGGACGCCGCCGCGGTCGTCCATCTGGCCTGGCGGTTCGGGCCCACGCGCGATCCGCTGACGACCTGGCGGACCAACGTGCTCGGCTCGATGCGGGTGTTCGACGCGGTGGCGGCGGCGCGGACGCCGGTGCTCGTGCACGCCTCGTCGGTGGGCGCGTACGCGCCGGGGCCCAAATCCGGCCCCGGCGTGACCGAGGCATGGCCGACGCACGGCTGGCCGGGGGCCGCGTACTGCCGGGAGAAGGCGTACCTGGAGCGGGTCCTGGACGCGTACGAGTACGAGCACCCGGAGATCCGGGTGGTGCGGATGCGCCCCGGCTTCCTCTTCAAGGAGGAGGCGGCCAGCGAGCAGCGCCGGATCTTCGCGGGGCGGCTGTTCCCCGGGGCGCTGCTGCGCCCGGAGCTGATCCCGCTGGTGCCGGACCTCGACGGGCTGCGCTTCCAGACGCTGCACACCGACGACGCGGCGCAGGCGTACCGGCTCGCGGTCCTCGCCGACGTGCGCGGGGCGTTCAACCTCGCGGCCGAACCGGTCGTGGACGCCCGGCAGTTGGCCGGGCTGCTGGACGCACGCACGGTACGGCTGCCGGACGGCGCGGTCCGCGGGGCGCTGTCGGCGGCCTGGCGGCTGCGGCTGGCCCAGGCGTCGCCGGGGCTCTTCGACGCCGTGCTGCACCTGCCGGTGATGTCCACCGAGCGGGCCCGCCGCGAACTGGGCTGGCAGCCCACGACCAGCTCCCTGGAGGCCCTTGAGGCCTTCCTGCGCGGGGTGCGCACGGGCGCCGGCGACCGTACCGCGCCGCTGGCCGGCCGCCGCATCGGCTGACCGGCCACAAGCGATTCGGCACGGCGGATCGCGCCGACGCTCCGCCGACGGAACGATCGGCGGCGGTGCGGAATAATGCTGCCATGCGCATCTCAGCCAGGGCCGACTACGCCGTGCGTGCGGCACTGCACCTCGCCGCCGCACAGGACGAGGGCCCGCTGAAGGCCGAGGCCGTCGCGGACGCGCAGGGCATCTCGCACAAGTTCCTCGAGGGCATCCTCGGCGACATGCGGCGCGGCGGCCTCGTGCAGAGCCAGCGCGGCGGCAACGGCGGGTACTGGCTGGCGCGGCCGGCGGCCGAGATCTCGGTCGCGGACGTGATCCGCGTGGTGGACGGCCCGCTGGTGTCGGTACGCGGGGTGCGGCCCCCGGAGCTGGCGTACACGGGTCCGGCGGAGTCGCTGCTGCCGCTGTGGATCGCGGTACGGGCCAATGTCCGCCGGGTCCTCGAAGGGGTGTCGCTGGAGGACGTGGCCGCGGGGAGGCTGCCGGCGGAGATCACGGCGCTCGCGGATGCCCCGGAGGCGTGGACCAACCCCTGACCCACCCGGGGACGAACACCTGACCCACCCAGGCCGGTGAGACCCGCGTCTCACTCGCCGATACCCCGTTGTCCGCGATACGAACTGCCCCTGGAGTCCGATGCCTTCGCCGTGGAAGTATCCCTAGTATTCCAGTGGGAAAAGTAGGAATCACGGTGAGGGGGAGCGGAGACCATGCGAGGCGATACTGCGGCGGCGGACTGGCGACGCGTCACACGGGAGGTCGCCGACGACCTCGCCGTGGACGCGCTCGCCCGCGACCGGGCCGGCAAGCCCCCGTACGACGAGGTCGCGCGGCTCCGGGAGGCGGGGCTGCCGGCCCGGCTCGTCCCGCCGACACCGGGCGGGCGACGCGGGGCGGCCCTGGCCGCGGCCTGCGCCGCGCTCCGGGAGCTGGCGGCGGCCGACGGCTCGGTGGGTGAACTCCTCGCCCACCACTACGCGTTGGCATGGAGCTCCCGGCTCCTCGCAACCGCGGAGACCGGCGGGGCCGACAGGGCCGGTGACGCGGCGGGAGCCAGCAGGGCCGAGCCCGTGGACCGGGCGGCCGCGCGGGAGGGCTGGCTGCTCGCGGGCGGCGTGGAGCCGTCCCGTACCGGACCGGACCTGACCGTCACCCCGGCCCGGCAGGGCCATGTCCTCGACGGCAGGCGGTACTTCGCCTCCGGCGTGACCGTCGCCGACCGGCTCGTCGTCGGCGCGCGGTGTACCGCGACCGGGGACCTCCTGGTCGTCCTCGCCGACCCCGCCGACCCGACCGTCTTCGTCGAACCCGCCGCCGACCGCGTCGGCCAGCGAGTGGCCGGGGCGGGCTCCGTCGCCTTCGACTCCACACCCGTCGCCGCGTCCCAGGTCCTCGGCCGGCTGCCGCGCGACGAGCACGCCGTCGCCCCGTACGCCGGACTCGCCCCGCTCCTGCTGCGGCTGCTCCTCGTGCACGTCGCCCTCGGCGTGGCCGAGGGCGCGCTGGCCGAGGCCCGGGACGTCAGCCGCGCCGCGCACGCCGCGCCCATACCCGAGGGGGCCGCCTTCGCAGCGGCCCGCGACGACGATCCGTACCTGCTGCTCGCGTACGGAGAGCTGGCCACCGCCGCCCACGCCGCCGCGTCCGTCGTGGCCCGCGCCACCGACGGGCTGACCGGCGGGCTGGCCGCTGGCCCCGGCCTCGGCGTGGAGGAGCGCGCCGAGCCGGCGGTCCTGGTCGCGGCGGCCGAGGCGGTCACCGGCCGGGTGGCCGTGCACCTCACCACCCGCGTCCTGGAACTCGTCGGCCCGGCGGCCACCGACGGCGCAACGGGCCTCGACCGCTTCTGGCGCGACGCCCGCGCGCTGACCGCCGGCCACTCCCCCGCCCACCGGCTCCGCGCGATCGGCGACCACTACCTCAACGCCGGTCTGCCCCTGGCGGGTTGACCCTCGGGCGGCGGCCGGCTGCCGGACGCCCCATCCTGGAAGGAGCACCGTAGGGCCGCAGCGCATGGAGGGCAGCCGCATGAGTCTCGAGATCGTCGCCGGAGTGGACGGTTCCGCGGAGAGTCTCGCCGCGGCGCACTGGGCGGCCCGCGAGGCGGGACGGCGCAGGCTGCCGCTACGGCTCGTGCACGCCTGGCTCTGGCAGCCGCTGGACCTGCCCATCGAGCAGGACCGGAACACGCAGGCCCGGCTCGCCGAGGAACTCCTCAAGGACGCGGAGTCCGCCGTCGTCGCGGCGCACCCCGAGGTCGCGGTGACGGCGGAGATCGTCCCGGACACCCCGGTCGCCGCCGTGCTCGGCGTCCAGGAGCGGGCGGCGATGCTGGTCGTCGGCTCGCGCGGACACGGCGCGCTGGCCGGCTTCCTGCTCGGCTCGTACGGGCAGCAGATCATCGCCGGCGCGGAGCGGCCCGTCGTCGCGGTCCGCTCGCGCGACGCGGCAGGGGCCGACGCGGCGGGGGCCGACGCCTCGGCCGACGCGGGCGAGGTCGTGGTCGGACAGCTCGGCACCCCGGAGGACAGCGCCCCGGCGCTGCGGTTCGCCTTCGAGACGGCGGCCGCGCGCGGGGCCGTGCTGCGCGCCGTACGGGCGTGGAGCCTGCCGCCGCTCTACTCGTACAGCCCCGGTTCGATGCGGGCGGCGGACGAGGCGGGCGGTCTGGTGCCGTTCGAGGAGAAGGCCCTGCACGAGGCCCTGGCGCCGTGGCGCGAGCGTCACCCCGAGGTACGCGTGACCGAGCTCGTGGAGATCGGCAGCGCGGGCCAGGTCCTGCTCTCCGCCTCCGCGTCGGCGTCCCTGCTGGTGGTCGGCCGCCGCGCCAAGCGCGGCGCGATCGGCCCGCGGATCGGCTCCGTCGCCCATGCGGCCCTGCACCACGCGAACTGCCCGGTGACGGTCGTCCCACACGACTGACGGCCGGCGGGCGGCCAGGGCGAGGGCGAAGTCGGCCCGCCGTACGTCCTTCCGCCCGGCTCCGCGTGCCGTCCGCGCGGGGCGCGCCGAGACTGGGGCGCATGGAGCAGCGCGACGACGAGAGCGGGGCGCGGGCGGCCCGGGGCCCCAAGTGGCGCGCTCCGGCGGTGGCCGGAGTGCTGGCGGTGACCGGATGGGTCTGTCTGGTCCCCCCGGAGCCGCCCCGGCCGGACGGGAGCGAGACTCCCCCCGCCGGTCCCCCGGCCCGTACCGAACCAGGGCTCGGTACGCCCGAGCGGTACGCCGAACAGCTCGTCGCGCTGGTCAACGCCGAGCGGCTACGGGCGGGTTGCGACCCGCTGCGGTCCTCGGGGCCGCTGCGCGCGGCCGCGCAGGGGCACGCCGACGACATGGCGGCGCGCGGCTACTACGAGCACCGCGACCCGGACGGCTCGGACGGCGGCGACCGGATCACGGCGGCCGGGTACGACTGGCGGGCCTGGGGCGAGAACATCCACCGCGGCCCGAAGACGCCGGCGACGGCGATGCGGGACTGGATGGACAGCGCCGCGCACCGGCGCAACATCGTCAACTGCTCGTTCAAGGATCTGGGCGTGGGAGTCAACCTCCGCGCCAACGGCCCCTGGTGGGTCCAGGTCTTCGGCGCGAAGGGCTGAGGCGGCCCCGCCCTCCTCGTCTGCCTGCTCGCCGTCCGGTCAGGACGGCTTGGCGAGCGTCTGCACCCAGACGGTGCCGTCGGGTCCCGACACGGCAGCGACGCCGGTGTCCCGGTACTGGCAGTCGAGCAGGTTGCGGCGGTGCCCGGAGCTGTCCATCCAGCCGCCGACCACCGCGTCGGGCTCCCGCTGCCCGAGCGCCAGGTTCTCGCCGACCGCGCTCCAGGAGTAGCCGGCGGCGCTGACGCGCGCGTCGACGTTCCGTCCGTCGGGGCTCGCGTGGTCGAAGTAGCCGCGCTCCACCATGTCGCGGCCGTGTGTGCGCGCCGCCTCGGTGAGTTTCGGGTCGAGCCGCAGCGGCCCGCAACCGGCCTCGCCCCGGCGGAGGTTGACGATCCGCGTGAGCCGCTCGGCGACCGTCGGCCGGGGCGCGGTCCGGGACACCTTGGGCTTGGGGCGGGACGGGCTGGGACTGGGCGAGGCGCTCGGGCTCGGGCTCGGCGGCGTGACCGGGACCGTCGCCACGACGGTCGGCGGCGCGGCGGCGGGCGGCGGCCCGGCCGGCTCCTCCCGCTCGGGCCAGAGGGTGACGAGCAGCAGCGCGGTGACGGCGACCGCTCCTCCCCCGAGCGCGAACCGCCGCCCGCCGCCCGGCCCCACAGGTGCGGCACCGACGGCCGCCGCATCCGTCCCCGGTGCACCCGTCCCGGCCGGCGCGCCGGCCGCCTCGTACGCGCCGGTGCCGGCTGGCTCGTACCCGGCAGTGCCGGCCGCCTCGTACCCGCCGGCGACCGTCTCGTACGCTCCCGTGCCCGGCGACCCGGCCCCCGCGCCGATCAGCGGGACGACGAGGCCGAGCCCCACGAGGAGGCCCTCCGCCGGCGCCAGCCCGGACCACGCCCCCGAGCAGACCCGGCAGTCCCGCAGGTGGCGGGCGATCCGCTTGCGCCACAGCGGCGAGGGGTCGCCGTCCCAGGCCGCCACCGTGTCGGCGAGGGACGGGCAGCGGGGGTCGGCGGCCAACGCGCGGACGATGCCGCGCCCGGTCTCCAGCTGTTCCTTCATGCGCCGCACCCGCACCGCAGCGTGCTGCGCGCCCACGCCCAGGGCCTCGGCGAGCTCCGCGCGATCGAGCTCGCCCGCGGCCTCCAGCCACCACAGGGCCAGCAGCTCGCGGTCGTCGGCATCGAGCCACCGGGTGGCCTCGGCGACCTCGCGGCGCTGCCCGGACAGGCCGAGCCGCAGGATCGTGAGGTCCACGAAGTCGCCGGCCGGGTCGGGGGTCTCCGCGACCGTGTCGAGGCCGGTCTGCGGCTGCTGCTGCCGGGCGCGCCAGCGGTGGCGTATCTGGTTCATCGCGATGGCGACCAGCCAGGAGCGCAGGCGGGCCGGTTCGCGCAGTCCGTCGAGCCCGTCGAAGGCGCGGACCATGGTCTCCTGCACGACGTCGTCGACGTCCGCGTGCCCGTTCAGGGCGCGGCCGACGATGTTGTAGACCAGCGGAAGGTACGCGGCCGCCAGCGCGTCCCGGGCTCCCGGGTCGCCGGACCGCACCGCGTTCACCAGCTCCTCGGCGCGCCGCTCGTCGCTGTGCATGTCCGTGCTCCCTCGTGCCTGATCCGTGTCGTCCCGTCGTACGGGAGATCCACGGGAGGCCGTGGGATGACGGTTTTGCGGGCGCCGCGACCGGAATTCTTCAGTCGGAGACGGTACGCCGTGGCTCGCTCGGGGTGTCGGGCGGGTACGGGACAGTCGCCCCGCCGCCGGCCCGGACGGCCGCGACGACGGCGTCGTGCAGGTCCCGGCTCTCCTGTTCGGAGGAGCAGGGGACGGGGCTGCCCGACAGGGTGAACCAGTCGGAGGCGCCCGTGTACTGCACGGCGACGCGTGCCTCGTCGTCCGCGTAGGTGGTGTGCACCGTCAGGTCACCCGTGACGATGCCGCCCTCCTCGGTGAGGACCCCGCCGCGTCCGGTGTAGACCCCGGCCGTCGTCCATGATGCCCAGCTCATTCCCTCAGGTTCACACCGTGGTTCGGGTTCCGCCACCGGCGGGCCGGAGGCATTCCGTCCGGGGACCGAAAGCCGCGCCGTACGGGACCGGAAGCCCGCGGCCGTACGGGACCGCCCCGGCAGGACGGGAGCCTGCCGGGGCGGTACGCGCGGTGCGGGCGGCCGGGGCCGCCGCGGATCAGCCGAGGCTCGCGACGGCCTCGTTGAACGTCGCGGACGGACGCATGACGGCCGCGGCCTTGGCCGGGTCGGGCTGGTAGTAGCCGCCGATCTCGGCCGAGGCGCCCTGGACGGCGTTCAGCTCCTCGACGATCTTCGCCTCGTTCGCGGTGAGCGTCTCGGCGAACGGCGCGAAGGCCTTGGCCAGCTCGGCGTCGTCGGTCTGCTTGGCCAGCTCCTGGGCCCAGTACAGGGCGAGGTAGAAGTGGCTGCCGCGGTTGTCGATGCCGCCGACGCGACGGGTCGGCGACTTGTCCTCGTTGAGGAAGGTCGCGGTGCCGCGGTCGAGGGTGTCGGCCAGGACCTGCGCACGGGCGTTGCCCGTGGTGGTCGCCAGGTGCTCGAAGGAGGCGGCCAGGGCGAAGAACTCGCCGAGGCTGTCCCAGCGCAGGTAGTTCTCCTTGACGAGCTGCTGGACGTGCTTCGGGGCGGAGCCGCCGGCGCCGGTCTCGAACAGGCCGCCGCCCGCCATCAGCGGGACCACGGAGAGCATCTTGGCGCTGGTGCCCAGCTCCAGGATCGGGAAGAGGTCGGTCAGGTAGTCGCGGAGCACGTTGCCGGTGACCGAGATGGTGTTCTCGCCGCGGCGGATGCGCTCCAGGGAGAACTTCGTGGCCTCGACCGGGGACAGGATCTTGATCTCAAGGCCCTCGGTGTCGTGCTGCGGCAGGTACTGCTCGACCTTGGCGATCAGCTGCGCGTCGTGGGAGCGCTCGGCGTCCAGCCAGAAGACGGCCGGGTCGCCGGTGGCGCGGGCACGGGTGACGGCCAGCTTGACCCAGTCCTGGATCGGCAGGTCCTTGGTCTGGCAGGCGCGGAAGATGTCGCCCTCGGCGACCTCCTGCTCCAGGACGACGTTGCCGGCGGGGTCGACCAGGCGGACGGTGCCCGCGGCGGCGATCTCGAAGGTCTTGTCGTGGGAGCCGTACTCCTCGGCCTTCTGCGCCATCAGGCCGACGTTCGGGACGGAGCCCATGGTCGACGGGTCGAAGGCGCCGTGGGCGCGGCAGTCGTCGAGGACGACCTGGTACACGCCGGAGTAGGAGCTGTCCGGGAGGACGGCGAGCGTGTCGGCCTCCTGGCCGTCCGGGCCCCACATGTGGCCGGAGGTGCGGATCATGGCCGGCATCGAGGCGTCGACGATGACGTCGGACGGCACGTGCAGGTTGGTGATGCCCTTGTCGGAGTCGACCATGGCGAGGGCCGGGCCGGAGGCCAGCTCGTCGTCGAAGGACGCCTTGATCTCGTCGCCCTCGGGCAGCTGGGACAGGCCGGCGAGGATGGCGCCGAGGCCGTCGTTCGGGGACAGGCCGGCGGCGGCGAGCGCGGCGCCGTGGGCCTCGAAGGTCTTCGGGAAGAAGGCGCGGACCACGTGGCCGAAGACGATCGGGTCGGAGACCTTCATCATCGTGGCCTTGAGGTGCACGGAGAAGAGGACGTTCTCGGCCTTGGCGCGGGCGACCTGCTCGCCGAGGAAGGTGCGCAGCGCGGCGGCGCGCATGACGGAGGTGTCGACGACCTCGCCGGCGATGACCTTCAGCGGGCCGCGCAGCTCGGTGGCCGTGCCGTCGGCGGCGACGTGCTCGAAGCGGAGGGTGGTGTCCTCGGCGATGACGGTGGACTTCTCGGTGGAACGGAAGTCGTTCTCGCCCATGGTGGCCACGTTGGTCTTGGACTCGGAGGTCCAGGCGCCCATGCGGTGCGGGTGGGTCTTCGCGTAGTTCTTGACCGAGGCGGGGGCGCGGCGGTCGGAGTTGCCCTCGCGCAGGACCGGGTTGACGGCGCTGCCCTTGACCTTGTCGTAGCGGGCGCGGATCTCGCGCTCCTCGTCGGTCTTCGGGTCGTCCGGGTAGTCCGGCAGCGCGTAGCCCTGGGCCTGGAGCTCGGCGACGGCGGCCTTGAGCTGCGGGATGGACGCCGAGATGTTCGGCAGCTTGATGATGTTGGCGGCCGGCGACTTGGCCAGCTCGCCCAGCTCGGCGAGGGCGTCGGCGATGCGCTGGCCCTCCTCCAGGTACTCCGGGAAGTGGGCGATGATGCGGCCTGCCAGGGAGATGTCCCGGGTCTCGACGCCGACGCCGGCCGTGGCGGCGTACGCCTGGACCACGGGGAGGAACGAGTACGTCGCCAGGGCGGGCGCCTCGTCGGTGTGGGTGTAGATGATGGTCGAGTCAGTCACCAGGTGCTCCGCTCCACTGTCTGCGTATGCGAGATTGCTCGACATCAAGATATCTCGTGATCGTGCCCGGTGGGAAAGGGCCCTGCCTCACACGCCGGGAAGGCGTGTCCGGCGGAGCCCGTACCGGTACCGCCCGACCGATCCGCACTGATCGTGTCGCGGCCATGGCCCTGCGGGGCGTCGGCTTGGCAGGGTGGTCCCGGCGCGCCCGGGCCGGCCGGGGCGGAGGGCGACGGAGGGACGGCGGATGGCCGCGCAGTTCGGGGACTACCAGTACGAGATCTACCTCAACGGCCTCGCCGGGGTGCTGCCCGAGCTGCCGATGACCTTCGACGGGCTGGAGGCCGGGGCGCAGGCGGCGCTGCCCCCGTCGGTCTGGTCGTACGTGGCCGGGGGCGCCGGCGACGAGCGCACCCAGCGGGCCAACGCGAGCGCCTTCGACGGCTGGGGGCTGGTGCCGCGGATGCTGGTGGGGGCCAGGGAGCGCGACCTCACGGTGGACCTGTTCGGCCTGAATCTGCCCTCGCCGCTTTTCATGGCTCCCGTCGGGGTGCTCGGGCTGTGCGCGCAGGACGGGCATGGCGACCTGGCGGCCGCGCGGGCCGCCGCCCGCACCGGCGTGCCGATGGTCGCCTCGACGCTGAGCGTGGACCCGATGGAGCAGGTGGCGGCGGAGTACGGCGGGACGCCTGGCTTCTTCCAGCTGTACACGCCCACCGACCGCGAGCTGGCGGCGAGCCTGGTGCGGCGGGCGGAGGCGGCGGGCTTCAAGGGGATCGTGGTCACCCTGGACACCTGGGTCACCGGCTGGCGGCCACGGGACCTCGCCGGGGCGAACTTTCCTCAGCTGCGCGGGCACTGTCTGGCGAACTACACCTCGGACCCGGTGTTCCGGGCCCGCCTGAAGGAGGCCCCGGAGAGCAACCCGCAGGCCGCGGTCATGGAGTGGGTGTCCATCTTCGGCAATCCGCTGACCTGGGACGATCTGCCCTGGCTGCGTTCGCTGACCGATCTGCCGCTGATCCTCAAGGGCATCTGCCACCCCGAGGACGCGCGCCGCGCCCGGGACGGCGGCGTGGACGGGCTGTACTGCTCCACACACGGCGGCCGGCAGGCCAACGGCGGCCTCGCCGCGCTCGACATGCTGCCGGGCGTGGTGGAGGCCGCCGAGGGGCTGCCGGTGCTGTTCGACTCCGGGGTCCGCTCCGGTGCGGACGTGACCAAGGCGCTGGCGCTCGGCGCGACGGCGGTCGGCGTCGGCCGCCCGTACCTGTACGGCGCGGCCCTCGGCGGGACCGACGGCATCGTGCACGTACTGCGGTCACTGCTCGCCGAGGCCGATCTGATCATGGCCGTGGACGGGTATCCAGCACTGGCCGACCTGCGCGCCGAGGGGGCGCTCCGACGGGCCTGAGCGGCCTCGGAAGAGACCCAGGGAAGAGAACGGGACAAAAGGGTGGAATGCGAAGATAGAGGAAGTACCCCGGACCCCCTTGATCGATCAAACGGGGGTCGGGTTAGCATATGAGCGCCGCCTAGCTCGAAAGATAAGCCTGTGACTGTCAAAGACGACTCGTTCACCAACTGGAAGCACCGCGAGGAGATCGCGGAGTCGATGATCCCGATCATCGGGAAGCTGCACCGTGAGCAGGACGTCACGGTCCTGCTGCACAGCCGCTCCCTGGTGAACAAGTCGGTGGTCAGCATCCTCAAGACCCACCGATTCGCCCGGCAGATCGCCGGCGAGGAGCTCTCGGTCACCGAGACCCTGCCGTTCCTGGAGACGCTCACCACGCTCGACCTGGGCCCGTCCCAGATCGACATCGGCATGCTCGCCGCGGAGTACAAGGCCGACGACCGCGGCCTGTCGGTCGCGGAGTTCACCGCCGAGGCCGTCGCGGGCGCCACGGGCGCCAACAAGATCGAGCGCGGCGCGGGCCGCGACGTCGTCCTGTACGGCTTCGGCCGCATCGGCCGCCTCGTCGCCCGTCTCCTGATCGAGAAGGCCGGCTCCGGCAACGGGCTGCGCCTGCGCGCCATCGTCGTCCGCGGTGGCGGCGACCAGGACCTGGTCAAGCGCGCCTCGCTGCTGCGCCGCGACTCGATCCACGGCCAGTTCCAGGGCACGATCACCGTCGACGAGGCGAGCAGCACGATCGTCGCCAACGGCAACGAGATCAAGGTGATCTACGCCAACGACCCGTCCGAGGTCGACTACACGGCGTACGGCATCAAGGACGCCATCCTCATCGACAACACGGGCAAGTGGCGGGACCGCGAGGGCCTCTCCAAGCACCTGCGCCCGGGCATCGACAAGGTCGTCCTGACCGCTCCGGGCAAGGGCGACGTCCCGAACATCGTGCACGGCGTCAACCACGACACGATCAAGCCGGACGAGAAGGTGCTGTCCTGCGCCTCCTGCACCACCAACGCCATCGTCCCGCCGCTCAAGGCCATGGACGACGAGTACGGCGTGCTGCGCGGTCACGTGGAGACCGTCCACTCGTTCACGAACGACCAGAACCTGCTGGACAACTACCACAAGGCCGACCGTCGCGGCCGCTCCGCGCCGCTCAACATGGTCATCACCGAGACCGGCGCCGCCTCGGCCGTCGCGAAGGCGCTGCCGGACCTCAAGGCGCCGATCACCGGCTCCTCGATCCGCGTCCCCGTCCCGGACGTCTCGATCGCCATCCTGAGCCTGCGCCTGGGCCGTGAGACCACCCGCGACGAGGTCCTGGACTACCTCCGCGACGTCTCGCTGCACTCGCCGCTGAAGCGCCAGATCGACTTCACCACCGCCCCCGACGCCGTCTCCATGGACTTCGTCGGCTCGCGCCACGCGTCGATCATCGACGCCGGCGCGACCAAGGTCGACGGCGACAACGCGATCCTGTACCTCTGGTACGACAACGAGTTCGGCTACTCCTGCCAGGTCATCCGGGTCGTCCAGCACGTCTCGGGCGTCGAGTACCCGACGTACCCGGCCCCCCAGGCCTGACCCGTCGGGCGGACCCTGCTCCGCCCGCCCCGTCACCCCGCCCCGCCCGGGCCGGCCCCCGCCGGTCCGGGCGGACGCGTATGCGGGGCGGGCGCGTGTGTGGGGCGGGCGCGTGTGTGGGGCGGGCGCGTGTGTGGGGCGGGCGCGGACAGGGGCGCCGGCGGCCGGCGCTTGCACACGCAGATCGTCGCAATACCCCGAGCGCCTCGTTCTGCGGGATGAATCCGCAGTTCAACCGGCGCTGCACCGGCGCGGCATCGGCGCAGTGACAGCTCCGGTTCGCCGGATCGCAAGCATTTATCGGCCGCGCGGCGAGAAGTGACGCATTTTGAACGGCGTTCTTCTTTCCGCTTCTACTATTCAGCCATGTACGACCGAAGCGGCCACCGGAAGATCTTTTCCGACGCTCCCGCCGGATGCACCCGAGTCCGGCCTCGGCAGGCCCTCGGCAGGCCGCCGGCGGGCCGGAGACGGCGGTCCGCCGACGCCTCGCCCCTCCTCGACAACCCAGGGGAAACGAATGGACGGTCGGGCGCGAACATCATGGGGAATCGTTTCTGCAAACGAATCCCCGGCAGCCGGATCAGGCGGCAACCGCCCCCTCGCCATTACCCACCCGCGACACAGAAGTCCCCATTCCGACGGCATCGCCGCCATTCCACGTCACCAATTCCCAGGAATTGCCCGCCGATACTCGCCGCAATTCCGTCGGGCCTGTCGCACGGAGTCGGCAATTCGCTGACGAAAAGGAAGCAGCGACCGGGCGGGAGCGACTCGTACGGCAGGGTCGCCCACCACCCCGGCAGACCACCCCCGCCGCCCCCGAACTCCTCGCCACAGCAGGCACGTTGGACGGCTCTCGCGCGCGCGTTCGACCGCCCGGGCGCGAGCGCGTGACCGAATATGCCCATCGCATACCCGACTCCCGCACGGTCATTGACGGTTTACGATCAATCGCCCAGATTCGCCCTCCTACATTGACAGTTCACTCTCACCTGAGGGTTAATTACCTGACAACTAGGCAGATCACACTGTGGGGAGGCCGATTAGGAGTCACACGAGCCGACCACGGCACACCAGGCGAACTCATTCACCCTGGGGGAAGAATGAACCAGCTCCACAATTTCTCCGTCCCCGACTTTCATCTGCCTTTCGGGAACGCAAAGCATCCGCAGGCGGCCCGGGCCAACGAGGAGGCGACCGCCTGGGTGGTCGGCCACGGCCTCGTGACCCACGCCCTGGAGCAGTTCTCCGGCATCGGCTGCGGCCACCTGGCAGGCCGGGTCAGCGGCGAGGTCCCGTACGAGCGGGTGCTGCTGCTGGCCGAGTGGATGGCCTGGTCGTTCGTCCTCGACGACCAGCACGACCACCTCATAAGGAACGGCGAGCTGGAAGCCTGGCGCCCCGTCGTCGGCGCCATCACCGCGTACCTGGACACCGGACGGGCCGACGGCCCGGCGGAGGAACGCAACCCCCTGGTGAACGGGTTCGTCGACGTCTGCGAGCGCATCGTCGACGGCATGTCCGAAGCCTGCGCCGCCCGTTACCGCACCCATGTCCGTCTCGTGCTCCGCTCGCTCGACCAGGAGGCCGGCAACCGCCGCGCCGACGCCCGCCCCACGGTCGAGGACTACATCCTGATGCGTCGTAACAGCTCCCAACTCCTGCCGATGATGGACATGGTGGAGGCGGCCCTCGGCATCGACCTCCCCTCCCGGATCACCGCGCTCCCCCAGTTCGAAGAGGTCATGAAGGCCACGCTGGACGTCATCTCCTGGGGCAACGACGTGTTCTCGCTGCCGAAGGAATACGCCTGCGGCGACACCAACAACCTCGTGTCCCGGATCGCCTCCCGCGACGGCTGCTCGCTCGCCGACGCGGTGCGCGAGGTCGAGCACCTCATCCAGACGCGGATCGAGGACTATCTGACGGCCAGGCAGAAACTCCTCGACGCCCTCGACTCCGACCCGCGCACCGGCCCGGCCCTGCGCGACGAGGTCGCCCGCTGCGTCCGGACCTATGAGGACTGGATGATCGGCACGGAGCTGTGGCAGCGTTACGAGTGCACGCGATACAGCGACGAACGCTTCGCGGCCGGTCTGGAGGGGGCCTACACCCGCCCGGACCTGGTCTCGGTGGCATGACCGGGGGGTCGACCCGTGACACAGGTGGATGAGCAGACCTCGACGGCGGTCCCGGCGGCCCCCGCACCGGGACGGGTACCCCTGCTGGGGCACGTCCTGAAGCTGTGGAAAGAGCCGATCGCCTTCCTTGAGTCCCTGCGGGAGCACGGCGACATCGTGCGGCTGGACATCGGGACGTGGCCCGTGCATGTGGCCACGAGTCCCGAGCACGTCAACGCCGTACTCGTCCAGCATGCCCAGCAGTTCGGCCGGGGCCGCGTGTTCGAGCGGCTGCGGCCCATGTTCGGCAACGGCCTGGTGACGACCGACGGCGAGTTCCACCGCAAGCAGCGCCGGATGATGCAGCCGGCGTTCCACCGCGACCACATCGCCGAGTACACGCAGTCGATGTGCCGCAACGCCGAGGAGATGGCGGCGTCCTGGACGGACGGCCAGGAGATCTCCGTCCTCAACGAGACCCGCCGCTACGCCATGGCGGCGGTCGCCGACATGATCTTCTCCGGCGACCTCAGCAGGCCCGCCGTCGAGGAGGTGCACCGGTCGCTGCCCATCGTCCTGGAGGGCATGCTCCTGCGCGCCGTCATGCCCAAGGCTCTGGACCGGCTCCCCGTCCCGGCCAACCGGCGCTTCGACACGGCCGCCACCCGGCTGCGGCAGATCATCGACGACGTCATCGAACGGTACGAGCCGGAGAAGACCGACGGTCGCGACGCGCTGTCCCTGATGCTCACCACGGCCGACCCGGAGACGGGTGCCACGATGAGCCCGGAGCAGGTGCGGGACGAAGTCATCTCCATCATGTTCGCCGGCACGGAGACCCCCGCCACGACGCTGGCGTGGATCTTCCACGAACTCGGCCGGCATCCGGAGGCGGAGGCGCGGGTGCAGGCCGAGGTCGACCGCGTCGTCGGGCAGCGCCCCGTACGACCCGAAGACCTCAGGGAACTCACGTACACGCGCCATGTGTTCCAGGAGGCGCTGCGGCTGCACTCTCCGCTGCTGTTCACCCGGCGCGCGCTCGCGCCGCTGGTCCTCGGCAACGTGCGGATACCGGAGGGCGCCGAGGTGGGCTACAGCCCGTACGCCCTGCACCGGGACCCCGCGCTCTTCAGCGACCCGACGGTCTTCGACCCGGACCGCTGGGACCGCGACGGCGGCGAAAGTCCGCGCGCCCACCGCTACATCCCCTTCGGCGCGGGGCAGCACAAGTGCATCGGCGACTCGTTCGCCGTGGCGGAGATCCTGGCGTTCGTGGCGAGCGTCGCGTCCCGCTGGCGGCTGACGCATGTGCCCGGGGTCGAGGTACGCGAGTTGCCGGCGGGCATCCCCCAGCCGAGCACACTGCCCATGATTCCGGTGGCGCGCAGCTGACCGTGGGGGCCGTGGACCCGTTTGAGGCGGAATGCCACGGCCCGTCACGAAAGCGCGGACAGTACACCATCTCTCCTCCGCGCAGGGCGGGTTGCAAGAATACGGAGCGAAACCGCGCCGCCACGCCCTGAAGGTCATACACTCGGCCGCATACGCAGGAGGGGCGGGAATGTCATCTGTCACTGATCTCAGGAGCGACAACTCGAACCCGCTGCTCGAACGGGAGTCCGAGCTACTGGACATCCAGCGCGCGGTGGACGAGTTGCGCGGTGGATCCGGTCTGGGTCCGGCGCTGCGCCGGGGCGGAGTCCTGACGTTCGTCGGCTCGGCCGGCATGGGCAAGACGACGTTGCTCAACGAGGCGCGCCGGTACGCGGCCGAGCGCGGGTGCACGGTGCTGTCCGCCCGGGGCGGCGAGCAGGAACGGCAGGTCCCCTTCCATGTGATGCGTCAGCTCATGCAGCCCACGTTCGCGGCCATGCCCGAACAGGAACGACGCGAGGCGTTCGGCAACTGGTACCCGATCGTGGCGCCCGCGCTCGGACTCACGGCCGCCGACCCGGAGCGGATCGCACCCGACCCTCAGGGTGTGCGCGACGGACTGGACTGGATCGTCACGCAGTTGACGGTGCACAGCGCCCCGGTGGTGCTCGTGCTCGACGACGCCCACTGGGCCGACGCGGAGTCACTGGCCTGGCTCACCTCCTTCGCCTCACGGGCCGAGGAGCTGGGCATGGTCATCATGGTGGCCTGCCGTCCCGACGAGATCCCCGCCGACGCGGCCGGCCTGCGGGCCCTGATGTCCCGCCGTGGCGCCCGTCCGCACGACCTGTCCCCGCTCACCACCGGCGGCGTCGCGCGGATCATCCGCGACGTCCTGGGCGAGAGCGCCGACGACGTCTTCTGCCGTGAGTGCTGGGCGATCAGCGGCGGCAACCCCTTCGAGGTCGTCGAGCTGGCGATGAAGGGCCGCGAGCGCGGGCTCCGGCCGCATCAGGACGCCATCGCCCAGCTGCGCGACCTGGCCTCCACGGTCAAGGGCAACGGCCTCATCGAGCGGCTGGAGCAACTCGGCCCGTCCACGGTGCGGTTCGCCTGGGCGGCGGCCGTACTCGGCACCGCGATGCCGACCACGATGGTCGGCGGCGTCGCGGCGCTGGGCGAGGCCCAGACCAACGAGTCCATCGAGCTGCTCCGCAAGGCCCGCATCCTGACCGTGCTGACGAGCGTGCGTCGCGAGGAAGTGGTGGAGTTCTTCCATCCGCTCATCGCCACCGCCGTGTACCGCTCGATACCGCCCGGTGTGCGGGTCGCGATGCACGGAGTGGCGGCTCAGGCGCTGATCAACGACGGGTACGGTTCGTCCGGCGCGGCACGGCATTTACTCGAGATGCACCCGGAGGGCGACCCCTGGGTCGTGCAGCAGCTGCGGCAGGCGGCCCGTGACAGCTTCTCGGCAGGCGCCCCGGACGCCGCACGGCGCTATCTGACCCGCGCGCTGCGCGAGCCCCCGGACGCGGAGGACCGCGCCGAGGTGCTGTTCGAGCTGGGCTCGGCCAACCTGCTGCACGATCCGGTGACGACGATCAACCAGCTGCAGGCGGCTCTGGAGGAGCCGTTCATCGAGCAGAACCTCCGCGAGGCGATCACGTACCGGCTGGCGCAGGCCATGGCCCACTCGGGCCGGCTGGCCGCGGCGTCCGACCTGCTCGCCGACGAGGCGCGGAGGGCCAACAGCGGCCGGACCCGACTGCGTATGCAGGCAGAGCAGTTCAAGTGGAGTTCGGTACGGGTCGACGAGCAGAACTCACCCGCGCGTTCGCGGCTGCTCGCCCAGTTCGCCAAGCGCCTCACCGGCCGAGGGCTCGCCGAGCGGCACATCCTGGGCCTGCGCTCCTGGGACGCCGCGATGCGAGGGGAGCCCGTCGGCGTCGCCCTCGACTACGCCGAGCAGGCGCTCGAGGGCGGCATGAGCTGGATCGACCAGGACTACGGATTCGAGGTCCCGGCGGCCGTCGCCATCACCCTGATGTACTGCGACCAGCCCGGGCGGGCCGAGGAGCTGTTCAACAAGGGCATCGTCGAGTTCGAGCTGAAGGGCTGGCGCGGCGCGCACCTCTCGTTCCTGTACACGCTGCTCGGGTACATCCGTTATCGGCGCGGCCGCCTCTCCGAGGCCGAGGACTTCGTCCGCAACGGACTGGAGATCGCCGAGCGCGTCGGGTCGGACATCCCGGCGAAGTGGTACGCGGTCGGCACCCTGATCGAGACGCTCGTCGCACGGGGCAATATCGCGGAGGCCGAGGAGGTCGCCGACCGGCACGGTCTCAGCCGCTACGCCTCGCGCGCCATCGTCTACCCCGACCCGCAGGCCGTCCACGGCAAACTGCTGCTGGCCCAGGAGCGGTACGACGAAGCCCGGCGCGAACTCAACAAGGCGGGCCGACGGCTCGATCTGCGCGGCATCCGGAACCCGACCTGGAGCCCCTGGCAGCTCGATCTGGCACTTGCGGAACGGATCGACGACCCCAAACGCGCCGCCGCCACCGCCGCGGAGGCGGTCTCGCGGGCTCGGGCGTTCGGCGTGCCGAGCATCATCGGACACGCTCTGCGGGTGGAGGCGACGACGGCGGATCCGACCCGTTCGATCACGTTGCTGCAGGAGGCGGTCTCGCACCTGGAGCAGTCGCCCGCCGCGTACGAACTGGCGCTGGCGCTCGTGGATCACGGTACGGCGTTGTACGCGGTCGGCGACCAGCCGCAGGCGGCGCAGCAGTTGTACCGAGGCATGGAGGTCGCCACGCTCTGCGGCGCCGACGTGCTGGCGTCGCGGACCCGCAGTCAGCTCGCCGCCGCGGGCCTGCGGCCGCGCCGGCTGCACAACTCGGGGCGCGGCACCCTCACGGTCGCGGAGCACGAGGCGGCCGGTCACGCGGTGAAGGGGCTGTCCGGGGTGGCGATCGCCAAGGAGATGAACCTGGACACGCAGGCCGTGTCGGAGCTTCTGTCCTCCGTCTTCACCAAGCTGGGCACGGACCGCAACGGCCTGCCGCAGGCACTGGGCGACGGCTGAGGCGGCCGGCGGTGAAGCGGGTGGGTCCCCTCCGATGAGGGGACCCACCCGTTTCGCCTGCTCGTCGTCTCCGTCACCCCGGGGGCGGTTGCGGAACGATCCTGAAGCTGTGGGTCTCGCGGGCCAGTTCGCGTCCGTCGCCGTCGACGAAGCGGCCGGTGGCGTCGTACCGGCCTCCGCTCGCCGGCCCGACGGGCAGCCGTTCGGGCGGCAGCCGTACCTCGTACGGTCCGCCGGCGCGGAACCCGCCCAGGGTGTGCGTGCAGGCGGCGATCCGATTCCCGTCGTCGCTGTACCGGGTCTCGTCGAACTTCAGTCCGTCGATCTCCGCCTCCGTCCGGAAGGCCAGGACGACGGAGACGACCGCGCCGGCGGGCAGGGCGACGGGTTCGCCCCGCTCCTCGCCCAGGGGCAGGTGCAGCCGTTCGAAGCCGTCGGAGACCAGGGACACGTCGATCAGCTCGAAGTCGGCCATCGCGGGCTCACGTCCTCCATCGGTCGTCGCGCTTCGCCGAGGCGAAGTCACGCACCGTCACCGGGTTGTCGGTCGTCATCTCCTCGACCCGTCGCAGCATGGCGCTGCCTCCCGCCTCGCGCGCGGCCTCTGTCGTGGCGGCTACCCCGACGGGTCAGGAGTACTCGACCCGTGCCGTGCCGCCCAGGCGGATGCGGGAGGCCGAGCCGGTCGCACACGGCGCGCAGCCGTGCGGCGTCGGGGGCGAGGGCGGCCGGGGACGCCACGGGGAGCAGGAGCCTGGGGCGGCCCACCGAGGCGATGCGGGCGCCGGGGGCCTCCGCGGCCTCGGGGACGCCGAGGGCGGCACGTACGAGGGCGTGCTCGGCGGCGGTGAAGGAGCGCCGGGCCCTGGCGGACGGCCGTGCCGGCGAAGGTGCGGTGAGCTGTGCGGAGCGTGGCCTCGTACGTGTCGGTACCGGCGCGCTCGGCCAGGTACACGAGCACGGCGACCGTGCCGTGGCCGCATCCAGCAGGGCCTGGAGTCGTTCGACGCGCTGCTGCCCGAACAGGACCGCTACGACGTCCGCTTCGTCGCGACCACGGACGGCGGAGCCGTTGTCGGTGCAGGGGGCTAACGTGATCACATGAGTTCTTCCCTGAGCGTGTACCTGCTCGACCCCGAGGCCACCCGTGCCCTCGTCGGCTCCGGTGACGAGGAGCTGCTGAAGGCCGTACGCGGCGAGTTCGGCGCAGAGCTGGCCGCCGACGACTCCTGGTTCTCGACCGAGATAGCGGACGGCGCGCCCACGGCGTACGAGGCGCTTCGCACGATGGTGCACGGCGGGCCGTATCCGGAGACCCGGGAGTACGCGTTCCAGTACGGCTACGCCTACAAGCGGCTGTGCGCCATGACCGGGCTGTTCCTCGACAACTCCTGCTTCAGCCCGTTCCGGGGCGACTGGCTGGAGCTGGTGGACGAGGGGCTGCGCGCGCTGCGGATCACGGCGGTCTCGGTCGCGGAGCTCGGGTACTACGGCGGGTTCCCCAAGGGCGTCCCGGTGTACGACCTGCCGCGCTGCGGCGAGTGGACGCACGCGCAGTGTCTGGAGGCGCTGGAGCAGTTCGAGCGGACGAAGCGGGACGGCCACGCGCCGCCGCTGGAGCCGGAGGTGCTCGACGCCGTGATGGACGTGATCGGCTGGCTGCGGCGGGCGGAGGCGCGTCCGGGCTTCGGAGTGGTCGGCTTCGTATCCTGAGGCCTTGGGGCCTGGGGGCCGGAGGGGGGTGCCCCGGGCGCGTGCCCTCTACTCGGCGAAGATCTCGCGGAGCTTCGCCTCCTGCGCGCTGTCCAGGTTCGACTGGATGAGTTCGGCGTGGGCGGAGGGGAAGGCCTCCTTCACCCGGTCGACCACCGCGTCCTGCGACATCAGGAAGAGCGCCGACGTGCCCGGGGTGACCTGGGACTTGACCGACTCGATGAAGTCGTCGTCGATGCCGACGTCGGCCATCTTGCCGCCGAGTGCGCCGGCGGCCGCGCCGATGGCGGCGCCGAAGAGCGGCATCAGGAAGATCAGCCCGAAGAGCATGCCCCAGAACATGCCCGACAGCGCGCCCACGCCGGCGAGGTTGTGCAGCTGCTTGGTCTTCGGCTTCTTGGCGTCCTGCGGCCAGGTGGCGACCGCAGCGTCCAGGACCTGGATCAGCTCCTGCTTCTGCAGCTGGAGCAGGGTGCTCTCGGCGCTTTCCGCTCCGTCGGGGGTGTCGAACTTCCAGACGGTCAGGGTGGCCATGCGTGTCCTCCGGTGGCATCGCTGCCGGATCGACGTCGGGTGCCTCCCCAGTAAACGAGCTGTTCCGCCCCTTCGCATGTCGTGACGCCGCGGCTTCGCGTGCCGTGATGCCGCAGCCCCGGCCAAAACGCTTCGACAGCTGTGCGGGGGTGCGGCACACTCCCCCTCGATGACGCAACGAACCGATACGCCTCCCGCTTGGGACGAGCGCACGCAGCTGACCACCTTCCTCGACTACGCCCGCGCCACGGCGCTGGCCAAGTGCGACGGGGTCTCCCCGGAGGACGCCCGCAAGGCCCCGCTCCCCGACTCCCCGCTGATGACGCTCTGCGGACTGATCAGCCATCTGCGCTGGGTGGAGCACCACTGGGTGCAGGTGGTGTTCCTGGGCGAGGATCCCGCGGGCCCACTGACCCTGGCCACGGACGAGGACCCCGATCCCGAGATGCGCACGGCGGTCGACGTCCCGCTGCCCCAGCTCCTCGCCGAGTACGAGGAGCAGAGCGCCCGCTACCGCGCCCTGCTGGCCGACCTCGACCTCGACGCCACGGCCCGGCGCTCCATCAGGGACGGCCGCCATGTGGACCTCCGCTGGGTGATCCTCCACCTCATCGAGGAGACCTCCCGCCACAACGGCCACCTCGACATCGTCCGCGAACTCGTCGACGGCCGGACGGGCGTCTAGGGAGCGGTGTCACCGCTCGTAGCGGTCCGCCAGGGTGCGGACCGTCCCGGCGATGCGGGTGCGCAGTTCGAGGGGTTCCAGGACCTCGATGTCGGCGCCGAGACGGAGGAAGTCCCCGTGTGCGTGGGCGATCGACTCGATCGGCACCCGGGCCTCCGTCCACCCGTCGCCCGCCGCTGCGACGCCCAGGCGGCGGGCGCCCTCGGGGCTGAGGCGGACCAGGGCCTCCCCGGTGTGCAGCCGGGCCCGGAAGTCGGCCAGGTAGCGGGTCCAGTACGCGGTCAGGACGAAGTCCTCCGGTACGGCGAACTGCACGTCCAGCGGCTGGAGTTCGGCGATCTGGTCGACCCGGTAGGTGCGGATCCCGGACGGTCCGCCGGCGACCAGGTACCAGCGGCCGGCCTTGAGGACCAGTCCGTACGGTTCCACCCGCCGTTCGATCTCCTCCGGTGCCCGCCAGCGCCGGTACCGCAGGACCACCGCCCGCCGTTCCCACAACGCGGTGGCGGCCGCGGCCAGATGCGGCGTGCGGTCGGCGTCGCCGTACCAGCCGGGGGCGTCGAGCAGGAAGCGTTCCTGGATCCGCCCGGCGTGCTCGCGCAGCTCCGCCGGCAGTGCGGCCCGCAGCTTGAGCTGGGCGGCGGCGAGCGCCTCGCCGAGGCCGAGCTCGGCGGCGGCGCCGGGGAGCGCGGCAAGGAACGCGGCCTGCGCCTCGTCCGCGGTCAGTCCGGTGAGCCGGGTGCGGTAGCCGTCGACCAGCCGGTATCCGCCGGCGTGCCCGGCCTCGCCGTACAGCGGGATCCCGGCGCCGCCGAGCGCCTCGACGTCCCGGTAGACCGTGCGGACGGAGACCTCCAGCTCCTCGGCCAGCTGTTGGGCCGTCATCCGGCCCCGGTTCTGGAGCAGCAGCAGGAGGGTGACGAGTCGGGCCGCGCGCATGACGCCCAGTATCCACTGACACAGGTTGTCAGGGGAGCGTGCCTAACCTGCGGCGCATGGACGACTTCGAGATCGACTTCGCCTCCGACTCCGACTGCATCGTCGAGCTGCGGCAGTACACCCTGCATCCCGGAGCCCGGGAGACGCTGATCACGCTGTTCGAGCGGGAGTTCGTGACCGGGCAGGAGGCCGTCGGCATCACACTCGGCGGGCGATTCCGGGACCTGGACGATCCGGACCGCTTCGTCTGGCTGCGCGCGTTCCCCGACATGGCGCACCGTCGGCGCGCGCTGGAGGCGTTCTACTCCGGGCCGGTCTGGCAGCGGCACCGCGACGCCGCCAACGCGACCATGGTCGACAGCGACGACGTGCTGCTGCTGCGCGGCCCCGGCTTCGCGGCGGAACCGGACGCGTGCGAGGTGGTCGCGACGGTCTGCCACCCGTCCGACGCGGCCGCGTTCGACGCGTACGCCGCCCGGCACCTGGGCCCGGGCCACGCGCTGCACCGCACCGAGCACGCCGAGAACGACTTCCCCCGGCTGCCGGTCCGCACCGGGGAGGACGTCCGGGTCTGGTTCGGTCCGGCCGAGCCGCCGCCATGGCCGGTCCGGCGGCTGCGGCTGGAACCCGTGGGCCGCCGGACGCCGCGTCCCGCGGTCAGCTGGCACTGACGGTGCGATGACCGCGGCCTGAAGCCGCCGTCCGGTGGGTCATCGCGTTGAGCTGGGCCAGGGTGGCGATGTCCGGGACAGGGACAAGGTGGTTCGGCGTGGTCGGTGAGGGCTCGTGGTTGCGATGAGTGGCCATGGGGAGCTCGCGACTCCAGGTCTCCGGCTTCTGCTGCGAGGCGGGCGTTCAGGCCACTGGACGGGTCCGGCCAACGGTTGCCTGTCGCAACGTGGCTTCCAGCCGGTCGCGGGCCTCGGTCTGGGCGGCGATCCGTTCGTTGAGGACCGCAAGCCGATCCAGCGCGACCCGCAGGCCCTTGTCCGAGGGCGGCGCGGCGGCCACATCGCCGTCCAGGCACGGCAGGAACACCCGCACGTCGTCCAGGGTGAGCCCGGCCGCCAGCAGGTAGCGGACGTTGCGGACTCGCACCACCGCCCGCTCGTCGTAGATGCGGTAGCCGTTGGGCGCCCGCTGCGAGGAGATCAGCCCGGCCTGCTCGTAGTGCCGCAGCGCACGGGCTGTCGTCCCGGTCGCCGTGGCCAGTTCACCGATCCGCACGCATCCCACCTCCCGGGCCACTCCTATCACGCCACGACCGCTCCGCCGTCGACCGGGAGTACCACTCCGGTGACGAACGACGCGGCCGGTGCGGCAAGTTGGGTAATCGCCCAGGCCACCTCCTCGGGGCGGCCGATCCGGGCCAGTGGGGTGTGCGCCAGCTGCCACTCCCGCACCGCAGCCATCCGCTCCGGCGTCAGGCCCTGGTGGTCGCCGATGGGGGTGTCGATCGCGCCGGGGGCGACCGCCACCACCCGGATCCCGCGGGGCGCCAGCTCGACCGCCCAGCTACGGGTCAGCAACTCCAGAGCGGTCTTGGTGGCCGCATAGACCGAGCTGCCGGGCCAGGCTCGCTGCCCCACCGACGTACTGACATTGACGATCACCCCGCCCGACTTCTCCAGGAGCGGCAGCGCGGCCTGGGCCAGCAGGATGGGGGCGACGAGGTTGGTCGCAAGCTGAGCTGTGATCATCTCCGGCGTCAGCGCGCCGAGGACGCCGCTGCGCACGATGCCTGCGTTGTTGACCAGCACGTCCAGCCGGCCGTGTGTCCCCAGCACGGCCCGGATGATCCGATCCGGCTCGCCCTCGGCGGTGATGTCGGCGGCCAGCGGCGTGATCCGGTCGTGCCCGGCCGCGGTCTCCTCGAGGGGCTCGAGCCGCCGCCCGATCGCGACCACGTGGGCGCCCTCGGCGGCGAAGGCGCGGGCGGTGGCCCGGCCGATCCCGGTGCCGGCTCCGGTGACGGCGACGATCCTGCTGCCCTGCGGTGCGGTGACGTTCATGCCGGTCATCGTGCAACCCTGCCGCCAGCGGCAAGGTCAAGCAGCGCCTGGTCGATCTTCGGGAGCATCTTCGCGGTGTCCTGGCGCTGCCGATTTGGCGGCCCCACACCCGCACGGGCGCCTACCCGGCAGGGCGTCGGCGACGGCAACGTCTTCGGCCATCGCCAACAGCTCGCCCTACGTACGGAAAACGATCGTGCCCGGGTGCTTCGTGCAGCACCAGCGTCGGCCTCGTCGTGAGTCGCGCCGGACGGCGGCGCCTGGCTCAGCGCCCTCGTTCAATTCCGATACTGCTGTTGCGTAACTGCCCGGAGCTGTCGTACCGTCAATTTCGCTACTCAGATAGCGGAATTGGAGACTCTCGTGACCCCAACCCGGCGCGGCCGGCCGCGCGATACGACGGTGGACGAGCGCGTGCTGCGGATCGCCGCCGACCTGATCTTCCGGCACGGCTACACGCGCCTGAGCATCGACGAGGTGGCCGAGCAAGCCGGCGTCGCCAAGACGACGCTGTACCGCCGATGGCCGACGAAGGACCATCTGGCCGTCGCGGTGGTGGCCAGGCTCCAGGAAGACGACGAGATCACCGAGACCGGCGACATCCGGCGTGACCTGACCGACTACCTGACGAAGGTCGCGGCCGGACTCAACCGCATGCGGGCGGCAGGCAGGGACGACGGCCACGACGACCCGTCCGCAGGCGTCGCCGGCGAGATGGTGGCGGCTGCCGCCCGTCACGACGACATCGGAGCCCTGGCCCGTGACCTCTACGAGCGTCGCAACGCCCTCGCCCTCGCCATGATCCGCCGTGCCTGTGAGCGCGGTGAGCTGCGCCAGGACCTCGACGCCGGCACCCTTCTCGACCAGCTGGCCGGAGCCCTGTACTACCGGGTGCTGATCACCGGCGCGCGGGTCGACCGGGCCTACGCCGAACGCCTGGTGGAGAACGCCCTCGTTGGCGCCGCGAGCCCATGACGGCGTGCTGAGCCGTGCATATCGGGTGTACGGCGCCACCGCCGCGATGGCAGCGGCAACAGGCGCACTGCTGCTACGCGAAAGCCCTCGACATCACTGAGAAGGAAGGACGGAGAAGCACCATGTCACTGCTGGTTCCGAACGACTCCGGAGCGGTCATCACCCGCGCCGTGAACGCGGAGATGGTGGGCGGGCCGTTAGCCACCGGCCGCCTGCTGATGCACTCCAGCGCCACCCGTGGGGCGCTGAGCACCGTCCGGATGACGCGCAGGGAAGGCGCCGACGGTGCCGCGCCCCACGACCCCGGTTCGAGCCCCGACCTGCTGATCGTCATGGCACCGGGCACCGAGCTCTTCGAGTACGTCCGGTTGCTCGACCGCATACGGACGGGGAAAGCCACCGTCCTGGACAGCCCTGAGTGGCAGCGTGACCGGGCGGCCTTCCACGGCGGGAGGCCGGCATGACCGGGACAGCGGTTGTCGTGGGGGCGGGAGTGGCAGGCCTGGCAACGGCGATCGGGTTGCGCCGGGCCGGCTGGGAGGTGGCGCTGCTGGAACGCCGCACCGAACTGGAGCGTTACGGCACGGCCTTCGGTATCCACCCCACCGCGCAGGCCGCCCTCGAACGACTCGGCGTGGGCACAGCCTTCCACGCACGAGCCGTGCCCTACCGGAGCGCTCGGATTCGCACTCCGCGGGGCAAGACCCTGGCGAGCCTCCCCCTGGAACGCATCGAGCGGAAGGCCGGCCGACCCGAACTGCTGATCTCCCGGCCCTACCTGATCGACGCCTTGCTGACCGAGTTGGACGGCCTGGGCGTACCGCTCACGCTCGGGCAGCGCGTCTCGGACGTCAACGCCCTCAGGGACGACTGCGATCTGCTGGTCGGCGCCGACGGAATCCGCAGCGCCGTGCGCGCCGCGTGTTTCGGCGAGCGCAGCGGCCCGCACCACGTCGGGACGACCGCCTGGATCGGGATCGCCGACTTCGAGAGCGGCGTTTACGGCGAGACCTGGGGCAGCGGCCGGTCCTTCGGGATGACCCCGGTCGAACCGGGTCGCACCAACTGGTACGCCACGGTGCCGGAAGCCGTCACCGCCGAGGAACTGCGAGAGCAGTTCGACGGCTGGCACGATCCCATCCCCCGGATCCTCAACGGGTCCGACCCCGCCACCTGGATCCGCTACGAGATGCGGCACCTGTTCCCCGCGCTCCCCAGCTTCGTCCATGGCACGAGTGTCGCGCTTGTCGGCGACGCCGCGCATGCGATGACACCCAACCTGGGCCAGGGCGCATGCACGGCGATCCTCGACGCGGAGGCGCTGACCCGGGCTGTGGTCGAACATGGCGCGGCCGACCTGAAGTCCGCTCTGCTCGACTACGACAGGAAACGCCGACGCGCCGCACAACGCGTCGCCCTCGGTTCGCGGACCCTGCACCGGGTCATGACCACCGAGCACACACGACTGCGCGATGCACTGCTGCGCCTGCTGCCAAGCTGATACCAGCGGGAACCCCCGGCGATGTCGCCACTGGTCGCCTGCTTACGGTCCCGCTACGACAGATGATGGGCGAAGAAGGTCCCCACCTTGCGCCGTACCTCGGCCAGTGTCACCACCGGGTTTCCGGTGCCGACGAGCGCGGCCCGCGCCGTCGCGGTTGCGAGACCGGCGCTCTGGAGTCGTGGGACGAGCGAGCCGTAGTCGGTGAACGCCCAGTGGTTCGCGTCGGCGAGCAGGGCGCGGCAGCCGGGCAGGCCTGCCCAGGAGGACTTGATGCGGGCGGTGCCCTCGAATCCGTCGGTGCGGAACAGCAGCAGCGGTTGCTCGCGGCCGGCCGGCGTCGGGTACAGGTCGAGGTAGCCCTCGAGGTTCGCCACCGCGCCGACCCGGCGGTCGCCCCGGGCCGCGTACACCGCCGCCGTGCCGCCTGCGGAGTGCCCGTACAAGCCGATCCGGCGGGAGTCCATGACCGGGGCGAGCGGCAGATCGCTGAGCTGGTCCAGGATCAGACGGAGGTCCGCGATCCGGGTGTCCACCATCGTGCGGAAGGTCGCCGGGTCCGGCGGCCCGAACAGGACGGTCGTCCGCATCCCGGTCGGCAGCTCCACCTGAGAAGCGTCGCCGGGATGGTCGACGAGGACGACCACCCGGCCGTGGCTCGCCAAGTCCTCGGCGAGGCTTGTGCCGAGCGAGCGGGAGTCGCCGCCGCCCGGCGAGTACACCAGCACCGGGCGCCGCCCGGGCAGGGGCGGCGCGCCCACGTGCCCGTGAGTGAGGACTGCGGCCCAGTCCACCGCTCCCGGCTTCGGCAGCCCCGGGTGGCGTCCCGGTGCGTACTCGGCGAACACCCTGGCCTCGGCCGGCGTGAGCTGCGGCCCGCGGGAGAAACCGCGTACGGATCGGGCCGGGTACAGGACGGTCAGCATCAACTCGCGCACCCCGCCCACCCACGGGTCGGTACGGGAAGGGTCCGTCAGATGGACCGTCTGCATGCCGACGGGGTACGGGCCGGAGGGCGCGGGCAGCCGGAGGAGAGGGCCGCCGGCGAAGGCGGACACAGCCTCAGCCGCAGCCACAGCCGTGGGCAACAGGGCGGCGGCACTCCCGAGTAGGGTGCCCTTCAGAACAGTGCGTCGAGACGTCATACGAACATCCTCGGGAGGGGGACCGTATCGACGCGAAGGTTCAGGCCCTGCTCGAAATGCCGGCCCCCGGACGAGGAGCTGTGGGAGTGCTGCGGGTTCATTTCACTGCGGAGGACTTCGCCCGGGTTCGCTTCCCACCCCGTCCGGCGCCGCTCCAGGAGCTGCACGCCGCCCTGACGACCGCTGTGACCCGACGTGGCGGGCCGCTGTTCGCACCATGGCGCGGCCGGGTCCTGCGCTCCCTCCCGACCGCCGCTGAACCCCTTGCCGACCTGGTCCCATCCGGCAGCCCGCCCTCCTTCCTCGACGTCCTCGGCGACACCATGGCCGACGGCTTCCGACAGATCCGGGACGCCGGCCCCGGCCTCGTCCGCTCCGAGCTGGAGCGGGTCTACGGGGTGGCTCCCGCGCCTCGCTGGGTCCGCGGCCTGCACGCGGGCGACGAGACGGCCTGGCGCACCCTGCACCGCGGCCAGCAGGCGGCGTACGAGACGGTCCTCGCCCCGGTCTGGTCCGTCGTACAGGATCTGCACCGTGAGGAGTTCACACGCTACGCCCTGGCAGTCGCCGAACGCGGCGTGGCCGCCGCGCTGACGGGCTTGGCCCCGGACAGCCGTCTCCACGAGGGCGTGTGGGAATGGCCCGGTACAGCGCCGACCCGGGATGTCTTTCTTGACGGGCGCGGCCTGGTGCTGCTGCCGACCTTCCACCACCCGGCGGGCCCCCTTCTCCAGGACCAGCCGGGCCGTCCCGCGGTTCTGACGTACCCAGCCGGTCCCGGGCTCCCTCCCACCGCAAGAGGCCCGGCCGTCCCCGCCGAGGCCCTGGCCGCCGTCCTGGGCCGCACCCGGCTCGACGCCCTGCGCCTCCTCGCCGAGCCTCACACCACGACGTCCCTGGCCCGCGCCCTGCACGTCACCAACGCGACGGCCTCGTCCCATGCGGCGGCGCTCAGATCGGCCGGCATGGCGACGACAACCCGTACAGGCCGCTCGGTCACCCACCGGCGCACGGCCCTCGGCACGCTGGTCGCGGGCGCCGGACCGCCATAGTTCGGAATTGCCCGGGGGGGGACCCCCGATCTGGCGTTTCGCGAGGTAGTGACATCCTTGGCCGGTGTTCTCATCCGATCATGCGGGCGCCGTGTTCTTCGATGTCGATGGCACCCTCGTCCCCGGCACGAGTTCGTCGGTCTTTCTGGCCGGCTTCCTCGGCCATCGGGACGAGTTGGCCACGGCCGAGGACGCCTACGCCTCCGGCGCCCTGGACAATCGGCAGGTCTCCGAGCTGGATGCCGCGGGCTGGGCGGGGGTTCCCGAAGACCGGGTCTCCGGCTGGCTCGACGGGCTGCCCCTGGTCTCCGGCATCCCGGAGACCGTGACCTGGTGCAGGCAGAACGGGTTGGTACCCGTGCTGGCAACCCTCGCCTGGTCGCCGGTCGGCAACTACCTGACCGACCGCTTCGGCTTCCACGCGTTCAGCGGACCCCGGCTGGAGACCGCCGACGGTCGGTTCACGGGCCGGGTCGCCCGTCACTTCGACGAGTACGACAAGCGGGATTTCGCGCTCGCGCAGGCGCGGGAGCTGCGGCTGACTCCCCACGCGTGCGGGGCCGTCGGGGACAGCCGCTCCGATCTGCCCCTCTTCGCATCTGTCGGGTTGAGCGTGGCGTTCAACGCCTCGGCAGGAGCGCGCGAGGCGGCGACCGTCACCGTGGACGACGGCGACCTGCGGAGCGTGCTTCCCGCCTTGAGTCGCCTGGTCCCAGCCACTCGTTGATGGCCACGATGCGGGCGGTCGCCTCGTAGCGAACCGCGAGTTCGGCTGCTGGCCGGCCACGGGCCGCCTCCGGCCTGCCGGTGGTGCTGCTGGCCCGCGGCGGCCGTCGCGGAGTCCCGGCACCGGCCCCATGTTGGGCGCGCGCACTTCGGGCGGTAGAACTATGGGGTCCCACCACATACGCCGGTGACCTGCGTGTTTCTACGGTGTGGCGACACGCAAACGTCCCCGTCACATGCAGGAAGTGGTGCCGATGTCCTCCCCCGCGACCGCTCCACCCGCCCCGTCCAACCTCCGTCGCATCGTCGCCGCGAGCCTCATCGGCACCACCATCGAGTGGTACGACTTCTTCCTCTACGGCTCGGCCGCCGCGCTGGTGTTCAACAAGTTGTTCTTCCCCGACTCCGACCCTCTCGTCGGCACGCTGCTGTCGTTCCTGACGTACGCCGTCGGCTTCGCGGCGCGGCCGCTCGGCGCCCTGGTGTTCGGCCACTACGGGGACCGGCTCGGGCGCAAGAAGCTGCTGGTGCTGAGCCTGCTGATGATGGGCGGCGCGACGTTCGCGATCGGTCTGCTGCCCACCCACGCGGCGATCGGCAGCGCCGCGCCGGTCCTGCTCACCGTGCTCCGGCTGGTGCAGGGCTTCGCGCTCGGCGGCGAGTGGGGCGGGGCGGTACTGCTGGTCTCCGAGCACGGAGACGCCGAGCGGCGCGGCTTCTGGGCCTCCTGGCCGCAGACCGGCGCGCCGGCCGGCCAGCTGCTGGCGACCGGTGTGCTCTCGGCGCTGACCGCGCTGCTCTCCGAGTCCGCGTTCCTCTCGTGGGGCTGGCGCGTGCCGTTCCTGCTCTCCGGCGTGCTCGTGATCGTCGGTCTGTGGATCCGTCTCTCCGTCGACGAGTCGCCGGTGTTCAAGGCCGCCCTCGCGGCCGCCGAGCTGCGCAAGGCCGAGGCGGGGAAGACCGAGAAGCTGCCGCTGGTCGCCGTGCTGCGGCACCACTGGCGGGACGTCCTGATCGCCATGGGCGCGCGCATGGCCGAGAACATCAGCTACTACGTGATCACGGCCTTCATCCTCGTCTACGCGGTCTCCGAGGCCGGCATGTCCAAGCAGAGCGCCCTGAACGCGGTGCTCATCGCCTCCGCCGTCCACTTCGCCGTCATCCCCGCCTGGGGTGCGCTGTCCGACCGGATCGGCCGCCGGCCGGTGTACCTGATCGGCGCGATCGGCGTCGGCGCCTGGATGTTCCCGTTCTTCGCGCTCATCGACTCCAAGAGCTTCGGCAGTCTGCTCCTCGCGGTCACCGTGGGCCTCGTCCTGCACGGTGCGATGTACGCGCCGCAGGCGGCCTTCTTCTCGGAGATGTTCGCGACCCGGATGCGGTACTCCGGCGCCTCGATCGGCGCGCAGTTCTCCTCCGTCGCCGCCGGCGCCCCGGCCCCGCTCATCGCCACCGCGCTGCTCGCCGACTACGGCAGCTCGACGCCGATCGCCCTGTACGTGATCGCCGCCGCGCTGCTCACCGTCGTGGCGATCGCCTGCGCCAAGGAGACCCGCCACCGCGACCTCGCCGCCCTGGAGGACGACCCGGCTGCCGCCGGCGCCCCCGCGGCGGGCGGTGCGGTGCGGGCCGAGCACGCCTGACACCCGCACCACGACCAAGAGCGCCGGGCCCACGGGCCCGGCGCTCTTGCGTGCTCGGGGTCAGCCGAGCGGAGGGTCAGCGCACCACCGCGCCCGACAGGGCGTGCAGCCGCAGCGCCAGCTGGATCTCCAGGGCGCGGGCCGGGGACTGCCAGTCCGGGCCGAGCAGCCGGCCGATCCGCTCGATCCGCTGCGCCACCGTGTTCACGTGGACGTGCAGATCGTCCTTGGTGCGGGCCGGGCTCATCCCGCTGGCGAAGTACGCCTCCATGGTGCGCAGCAGGTCCGTGCCGCGCTTCTCGTCGTACGCGACGACCTCGCCGATCGTGCGCGCGACGAAGCCCTCGATGTCGCGGGAGTCGGCGAGCAGCAGTCCGAGGAAGCCCAGGTCCTCCGCGGCCGCGCCGTCGCCCGAGCGGTGGAGCAGCCGGAGCGCGTCCAGACAGCGGCGGGCCTCCTCGTACGCGACGGCCACGGCGCCGGGGCTGGCGGCGGGGGCCTCGACGGGCGCGGACGCGCCGACCGTGACCGGTTCGTGCAGGGCGCCGCCGAGGTGGCGGGCGGTCTGCCGGGCCAGTTCGGCGGCGGTGTCGCCGGGGCCGAGCGGCAGCAGCAGAACCGTGCCGCCGTCGCGGGCGGAGGCGAGGCCGTGCCGGGTGGCCGCCAGATGCGAGGCGGCGGACCACAGGCGCTGGCGGTCCGCGCTCTCACGGCCGCTGCCCGCTTCCGCGGCCGTGCGGGCCCGGTCGATCCGGGCGGCGAGCACCACGTGGGGCGCGTCGACGTCGGTACGGAGCCGGGCGGCGCGCTCGCGCAGCAGCCGGCGGTCGCGGTCGGGGGCGTCGATCAGGTCGTCGAGCAGTTCGCCGCGGACCCGCTGCTCGGCCTCGCCGGCGGAGCGGCGGGCGAGCAGCAGCAGGGAGGTGACCAGGGCGGCGCGCTCCAGGGTGCGCTGGTCCACCGGGTCGAGGTCCGGCTGCCCGCGCAGTACCAGCGCGCCGAATATCTCGCCGCCCGCCGAGACCGCGGCGATCCACTCGTCGCCGTCCCGCAGGGCGTGTCCGCCGGCGAGGCGCGCGGGGCCGGGCGGCTCCTCGGTGAACTCGACCGTGCCGCCGAGCGCCTCGGAGACCGCGTCGGCCACGTCGTGCACCCCGCCGCCGTGCAGCACCAGTTCGGTGAGGCGGTCGTGGACCTCGGAGGCGCGCTCGATGACGGCGCTGTGCTCGCGGATGATGTCGTTGGCCCGCTCCAGCTCGGCGAGGGCCGAGCGGGTCTCGGCGAGCAGGTTGGCGGTGTCGATGGCGACGGCGGCGTGCGCGGCGAGGGAGCCGAGCAGGGCGACCTGCTCCCGCTCGAAGACCCTGGCCCGTCGGTCGGCGGCGAAGAGGACGCCGATGACCTGGCTGCCGAGGCTGAGCGGTACGCCGAGGATGGCGACGAGGCCCTCGTCCCGTACCGCGCTGTCGATGGTGCGGGTGTGCTGGAAGCGGTCGTCGTCGAAGTAGTCGTCGGTGACGTAGGGGCGGGCGGTCTGGGCGACGAGTCCGCCGAGGCCCTCGCCCATGCCGAGGCGCACCTGCTGGAAGCGGGCGGAGACAGAGCCCTCGGTGACCCGCATGTAGGTGTCCCCGGCCGCCGGGTCGTTCAGGCTGAGGTAGGCGACCTCGGTACCGAGCAGGGAGCGGGCGCGCTGGACGATGGCGCGCAGCACCGCGTCGAGGTCGCGCAGTCCGGCGAGGTCGTGGGCGGTCTCGAAGAGGGCGGAGAGCTCGGCCTCGCGGCGGCGCCGGCCCTCCAGCTCGGCCCGGACCCGCAGCGCGAGCTGCTTGGCCTCCTCGAGGCCGGCCAGCGCCTCGGGGCCCGCGCCGCTCGCACGGGCGAGCAGCACGGGTCGGTCGTACGCCTCCGTTGCCGCTCCGCGGGCGAGGAGCTCCAGGTAGGAGGCCTGTTCTTGGGACATGGACACAGGGATACCTGCCGTACGGGTGATCGCACCAGCCCTGTGGACAACCGTCGTGGACAACCGTCCGGGCCGTCCTGTGGACAGGTGGGGGTGGCCAGGGTGCCGCGGACGGCCGTCACAGGGTTGCCGCGGACGGCCGTCAGTGGGCCGTCCAGCCGCCGTCCATGGTGAGCGAGGCGCCGGTGACGAAGGACGCCTGGGGCGCGCAGAGGTAGAGCACGGCCTCGGCGACGTCCTCGGGCTCGATGAGCCTCTTGAGCGCCGAGTCCTTGAGCAGGACGTCGGTGACGACCCGCTCCGGCGGGATGCCGTGGGCGGCGGCCTGGTCGGCGATCTGCCGCTCGACGAGCGGGGTGCGGACATAGCCGGGGTTCACACAGTTCGAGGTGACGCCATGGGGCGCGCCCTCCAGGGCGGCGGTCTTCGACAGTCCTTCGAGACCGTGTTTGGCCGCCACATAGGCGGACTTGTAGGCGGAGGCGCGCAGACCGTGCACGGAGGAGATGTTCACGATCCGCCCCCAGCCGTGCCCGTACATGTGCGGCAATGCGCCTCTGATCAGCCGGAACGGCGCTTCGAGCATCACGGTCAGCACGGTGTGGAAGACGTCGGGCGGGAACTCCTCGATGGGGCGCACCAGTTGCAGACCGGCGTTGTTGACGAGGATGTCCGTGCCCGCGGCGGCCGCCTCGGCGGCGTCGAGGTCGGTGAGGTCGAGGACCTGCGGTGTGACGGCCCCGGGAAGGCCGGCGGCCAGTTCGGCCAGGGCCTCGAGCCCGTCGGCCGCCCGGTCCACGGCTCTGACCCGGGCCCCGGCGGCCGCGAGCCGCAGCGCGCAGGCGCGGCCGATGCCGCCGGCCGCGCCCGTGACGAGGGCGGTGCGGCCGGCGAGGTCGACGGCGACGGAACCGGGCAGGGACGCGGTGGCGGGATCGGCGCCGGGGACGGTGGCGGGACCCGGGCCGGGGATGGAGGCCGGTGCTATGGGGGCGCTCATGTTCCGCACCCTATGAAGCGCCCCACCTCAGACCGATGTGGTCCCAACCCATAGTTCACTGAGGGAGCATAGGGTCGAACCACGTCGGTTCGTCGGCGAGCGCCTGCTCGATCCGGAAGTGCGAGAAGCGCTTCATCTGCGGCAGCGCGTCCACGTCGAACCAGCCGACGTCCGTGGACTCCTCGTCGTTGACCCGCGCCTCGCCGCCGACGGCCCGGCAGCGGAAGGTCACGTCCATGAACTGGCACTGGTCGCCGTTGGGGTAGACGACGGGCTTGCGCAGGGTCTGCACCAGCACGACCCGCTCCGGCTCGCAGCGCACGGCGGTCTCCTCGTACACCTCGCGGACCGCGCAGGCGGCAGGCTGCTCGCCCGGTTCGACGATGCCGCCGATGATCGCCCACAGGCCGTTGTCGGCCCGGCGGCCGAGCAGCACCCGGCCCCGGTCGTCGAAGACAACGGCGCTCACACCGGGCAGGAAGAGCAGCTGATGACCGGCAGTGGCGCGCAGGTCGCGAATGAAATCCGGAGTACCCATACCCCGACCCTAGATCCTTGTGGATCTTCGGGGCCCCCGGTCAGGCAGTGCGGCGGCCCGCACGCGCCCCGCGGGCCCGCACCGCCGCCCAGCCCAGGCCGCCCGCGGCGAGGCCGAGCAGCAGCAGTTCCGGCGCGATGCCGAACCGGGTGGCCGGGGTCTGCGAGGAGCGCAGCGGCACCTCCTCGACCAGCGCGTCCGGGGTGAACATCGCCGACTGGCGGACGATCTGCCCGTCGGGGCGGATGATCGCGCTGACGCCGCTGGTGACCGGCACGACGACGGAGCGGCTGTGCTCGACCGCGCGGACCCGGGACATCGCGAGCTGCTGGTAGGTCATCTCGCTGCGCCCGAAGGTGGCGTTGTTGCTGGGGACGGCGATGAGCTGGGCGCCGTGCGTGACGGTGTCCCGCACCGCCCAGTCGAAGGCGGCCTCGTAGCAGGTGGCGAGGCCGACGCGGGTCCCGGCGAGATCGAAGACGCCGATCTTGCTGCCGGGGCCGAAGTCGCGGCTGACCCGGTCCACGTTGCTGTTGAAGATCCGCACGAGGGACCGCATCGGGATGTACTCGCCGAAGGGCTGCACGTGCCGCTTGTCGTAGGTCTCGACCGGGCCGCGCTGCGGGTCCCACTCGATGAGGGTGTTGCGGAGCTTGCCGGTCTCCGGGGCGATCACCGCGCCGATGACGGTGGGCACGCCGATCTTCTGCACGGCCTTGTCGATGACGTCGTACGCGTCGGGGTTGGCGTACGGGTCGATGTCGGAGGAGTTCTCCGGCCAGAGCACGAAGTCGGGCTGCTTCGCCTTGCCGCGCGCCACGTCGTCGGCGAGCTGCGCGGTGCGGTCGGCGTGGTTGTCGAGGACCTGGCGGCGCTGGGCGTTGAAGTCCAGGCCGAGGCGGGGCACGTTGCCCTGGATCGCCGCGACGGTGGCGGTGCCGTTCTCGGCGGTGGCGTCGACCAGCGGCAGCGCCGCGGCCGCCCCCGCGACCGGGACGAGCACCGCCGCGACGGCCGCGATGACCGGGCCGCGCGGCAGCCGGCCGGTACGGCGGTACGCGACGGCGCGGCGCAGCGCCTCGTACAGGCCGAAGCCGCACAGCGCCACGGCGAAGCCGAGGAGGGGGGTGCCGCCGACGGCGGCCAGCGGCAGGAAGATCCCGTCGGCCTGCCCGAAGGCGATCTTGCCCCAGGGGAAGCCGCCGAACGGGACCCGGGCGCGCGCCGCCTCGCCGGCGATCCAGACCGCCGCGGCCCACAGGGGCCAGCCGGGAAGCCGGGAGACGGCGGCGATGCCGAGTCCGGAGGCCGCCACGAACACCGCCTCGGCGGCGACGAGGGCGAGCCACGGGCCGGGCCCGACGAAGGAGCCCGTCCAGATCAGCAGCGGCGCGAGGAAGCCCAGGCCGGCCAGGTAGCCGAGCCCGAACCCGGCCCGCAGCCGGCGGCCGCGGACGGTCCAGCCGAGCAGCGCGAAGGCGGGCAGCGCCAGCCACCACAGGGGGCGGGGCGGGAAGCTGAGGTAGAGCAGGACACCCGACAGCAGGGCGGCGGCCGGCCGCGCCAGACGCCGCTCCAGGCGCCGCGCCCGTACGAGCCACACGGACGCCTCCGAGGAACCGGAGGCGGCCGAGGACGTGGCGGACCCGGGGGGCATGTCGGGGTCGGGCGCGTCGACGGGAGTCATGGTGGTGCTCACACAGCGGAGTCTACGGTGGGTCCCTGTGCACCGAGCAGGTCGGCCGGACGGCCCGCCGAGCCGGTGCGCTCCCCCGCCTGGGGCTCCCTCCCTGACGGACTCGACCGATTTTCCGGTCGATGCCGCAACGTTCCTGCACGAAGTACTCCCCCTGGCCCCGCTCCTGCCGTTACCGTGACGGCGGCTCCGGCGCGCGGCCCGATCGGCGTGCGCGCCGTGCCGTCACAGTCGGGGGGTCGACGGGGATGACTGCGCGAATGGCCGAGCGGCCGGTCGTGCGCGAGCGCGGGCACGCCTCGGACGTGGCCGGGGTACTGGTCCTCGGCGCATGCGTGCTCTGGTCACTGATCAGCGCCGCCGGGCGGGAGGCCCGGCCCGAGGGCGTCGTCCTCGCGGTGCTCGCCGTGGCCGCCGGGTACGCCGTGGGGCGCATCGTCGGCTCGCTGCTCCCGGTCGCGGCGGCGACCGCGGCGGCCCTGGGCCTGGCCGCCTTCGTCCTGTTCCCCGGCGACGGCGCGCCCGGCGCGGTGGACGCCACGGCACCGCTCGGGCGCGCGGGCGCGACGACGGCGCTCCTCGTGCTGGCCGCCGGGGCGGCCTGCTGCGCGGCCGCGGCCGCCGGACCGGGCCCGCTGCGTCAGGCACTGCGGGCGCTGGCCGTGGTCATCGCGGCGACGGCGGCGGTCCTGGGATCGGTGGTCGGGGTGATCGCCTCGCTGGGCGTCCTGCTGTGCTCGCTGGCCGCGGTCCGGATGCGGCGCCGCGTGCTGGCCCTGGCCGGGCTGGCACTGGCCGCGGGCCTGGTGGCCGGCGGGTCCTGGGCCGTCGCGGAGGACGCCCTTCCGGACGGCCCGGCCGCCTCGGCGCAGGGCCTGCTGACCGCGCACCGCGTGGGGCTGTGGCGCGACGCGGCCGGGATGGCGCACGCGGACCCGGTCCGCGGCGCGGGCCCGGACCGGTTCGGGGAGCTGAGCCCGACGGCTCAGCAGACGCTGTACGCGGACGGCAAGCCGCACTCGGCGGTGCTCCAGCAGGCCGCGGAGCAGGGGGTTCCGGGGGTGGTGCTGCTCGGCGCGGCGTACGGCTGGCTGCTCTGCGGTCTCGCGTCCTCGCCCCGCTCCACGCCGGTCGTCCTCACCGCCGCCGCGACGCTCACCGCGCTCGCGATCCTGGCCTCGGTCGGCAACGCGCTCAGCTTCACCCCGGTCACGGCCGCAGCCGGTCTCCTGGCCGGTCTCGCCACGGCCGGCGCCTTACCAGCGCCCGATGGGACGGACGCGACCGACGCCACCGAGGCCGCTACACCCCCGCCGTGGGAGTCGACCGGCGCAGGTGGCCGCGGATGACGCGGACGGCCGTCGCCGCGTCGTCGACGGTGACCGTGAAGCTGCGGCCGTCGCCGAGGGTGAGGACCAGGCCCTCGCCGCGGCGGACCACCACGGCCGTGCCCTTCTCGGGCCGCCAGCGGTAGCCCCAGCCGCCCCACTGCCGCGGGTCGACGCTGGGCTCGAAGTCCGCGCCGACGACGTGGGAGAGCAGGATGCGGCGGCGCGGCAGGCCCAGATGGCCGCAGCGCACCTCCATCGCCCGGGAGTCGACCTTCACCGCGACGTGCACGAACGCGACGGTGCCGAACATCATCAGGAGCCCGGCGAGCACACAGCCGATCACGGACATGAGCAGCGGGACGACGCCGGAGGTCCAGGGACGGTCGACGGCCAGTTCGATGCCGAGCGCCATGAAGCCGGCGCCGAGGACCGCGAGCACCCATTGGACGCGGTTGGTCGCCCGACCGGTCCAGGTCTCGGGCTCGGAGGCTTCTCCGCGTCGCTCGACGCGGGGGTCGTCCCTCATGAGTGGCAGCCTACGCACGTTCTGCTCCTGCGGCGCTGCGTGGGCACCCGGCCGGGTGCCGGGCGACCGCCCGGGAGTGACGCTCCGTGTCGCCGCGCCGGGGTCAGCGGGCGGACGCCACCGGTCGGAGCAGCCGGCCTTCGGGATAGGCGAGCGCGGCCTTCGGAAGCTCGGCCGTCCGGCCGCTGTGCAGCACGGTCAGTCCGCCGGTGGGGGCGAGGCCGGGCGCGGGTTCCGCGCCGATGCGGCGCAGCGCCTGTGCCGCTACTGCCCCGGCGGAGCCGTGCAGAACGAGGGGCGGCAGGCCGGTGGGCCGTACCGCCGTCCGGATGAGCTCGGCGACGAGTTCGTAGTGGGTGCAGCCGAGGACGACCGCGCGGACGTCACGCGGAGTGAGCGCGGCGGCCGCGGCGACGGTCCGTTCGACGGCGGCGGAGTCCGCGGCCTCCACGGCGTCGGCGAGGCCGGGGCAGGGCACCTCGGCGACCTCCACGCCGTCGGCGAACTCCTGGATGAGTCCGCGCTGGTACGGGCTCCCGGTGGTCGCCGGGGTGGCCCAGATCGCCACGGGGCCGCCGCCCGCCGCGGCGGGCTTGATCGCCGGGACCGTGCCGATCACCGGGACGGCGGGCTCCAGCTCGGCGCGGAGCGCGGGCAGGGCGTTCACGGAGGCGGTGTTGCAGGCGACGACCAGCGCGTCCGGCTCGTGGGCGGCGGCGGCGCGGGCCACGGCGAGCGCCCGCTCGACGATGTCGTCGGTACTGCGGGGACCCCAGGGCATGCCGTCGGGGTCGGAGGAGAGCACCAGATCGGCGTCCGGCCGCAGCCGGCGTACCGCGGCCGCCGCGGCGAGGAGGCCCGTCCCGGAGTCGATGAGGGCGATCTTCACCCGGTCACCCTATCCGACCGGCCTTGCGCTCCCGGCGATCTGGGGCAGACTGCGCGGAATGAGCGCCATTGCCTGGATCGCCGTGGGGTCGCTGGCCGCCTGGGGGTGGCTGCTGCTGGGTCAGGGGTTCTTCTGGCGGACCGACCAGCGGCTGCCCGCGCGGGTGGACCCGCCGGTGTGGCCGCGGGTCGCCGTGGTCGTGCCGGCGCGCGACGAGGCCGAGGTGCTGCCGGTGAGCCTGCCGTCGCTGCTGACCCAGGACTATCCGGGGCCGGCGGAGATCGTGCTGGTCGACGACGGCAGCTCGGACGGGACCGGGAAGCTGGCGCGCGAGCTGGCCGAGCGGTTCACGGGGCTGCCGCTGATGGTGGTCTCCCCCGGGGAGCCGGAGCCGGGGTGGACGGGCAAGCTGTGGGCCCTCAAGCACGGCATCGCGCGCGCCCGGCGGGGCTGCCCGGAGCCGGACGAGCCGGTGCTCGGCGGCTCGCGGGCGGACGGGCACCAGGCGGACGGGCACCCGGCGCACGGCGGCCCGGCGTATCTGCTGCTCACGGACGCCGACATCGCGCACGAGCCGGACAGCCTGCGCCGGCTGGTGGCGGCGGCGGAGACGAACGGGCTCGACCTGGTGTCGCAGATGGCGCGTCTGCGGGTGGCGACGGCCTGGGAGCGGCTGATCGTGCCGGCGTTCGTCTACTTCTTCGCGCAGCTGTATCCGTTCCGCTGGATCAACGATCCGGGTGCGCGGACGGCCGCGGCGGCCGGAGGCTGTGTGCTGCTGCGCACGGAGGCGGCGGTACGGGCGGGGGTGCCGGACGTGATCAGGGACGCGGTGATCGACGACGTCTCGCTGGCGCGGGCGGTGCAGCGGTCCGGCGGCCGGATCTGGCTGGGGCTCGCGGAGCGGGTGGACAGCGTGCGGCCGTACCCGCGGCTCGGGGACCTGTGGCGCATGGTGTCGCGCAGCGCGTACACCCAGCTGCGGCACAGTCCGCTGCTGCTGGGGGGCACGGTCCTCGGTCTCGTCCTCGTCTATCTGGTGCCACCGGTGGCACTGGCCGTGGGGCTGCTGACGGGCGACGGGCCGGCGGCGTGGACCGGGGCGCCGGCGTGGGCGGTGATGGCGGGGACGTACGTGCCGATGCTCGGTTACTACCGGCAGCCGCTGTGGCAGGCGGTGACGCTGCCGTTCACGGCGCTGCTCTATCTGTTCATGACGGTGGATTCGGCGGTGCAGCACTACCGCGGGCGCGGCGCGGCCTGGAAGGGGCGTACGTACGCCCGTCCCGAGGCCGCGCCGGACCGCTGACGCGGCTGAGACGGCTGAGGCGTCACTTCCGTCCCGGCGTCCAGTTCATGCCCCAGCCGTAGGCCTGGTCGACGGTGCGCTGCGGGCTGACGCCACGCGCCGGGACCAGGTAGCGGGCCTCGCGCTGGACGACGAGGTCGCCGCCGTTGTTGGTGAGCAGGGCGAGCGCGCAGACGGTGGAGGGGACGGTGCACTCGTCGAGGGAGAAGTCGATGGGCGCGCCGTGCTGCGGCTGGAGGGTGACCGTGGCGTGCAGGTCGGCGAAGCTGCGCGCGCCCTCGTAGATGGTGACGAAGACGAGCACGCGGCGCAGCTTGTCGCGGTGGTCGAGGTTGATGGTGAGGTTCTCGCCGCTGGCGACCGCGCCCGTCCGGTCGTCGCCGTCGAGGTGGATGAACGGGGGCTGGTGCAGCGCTCCGAAGGCGTTGCCGAGGGCCTGGACGACGCCCTTGCGGCCGTCGGACAGCTCGTACAGGGCGCACAGGTCGAGGTCGAGTTCGGAGTGCTGGGCGACGGCGCGGCCGAGCTTCGCGCCCCAGCCGGAGAACTGCCGGCGGACCTCCCAGTTGAGGTTCACCCGCATCGCACCCGAGGTGGCGCCCTGCTTGGCGAGGGAGACGGACGGCGCCTCCTTCGTCAGGGTGACTTTGGTGAGGCGCACGGGCTCCGGCGGGGAGGGCGGCACGGGCGGCATGGGGGCCGGGGGCGGGGTGAAGGTCGGGGTGAACGACGCCGTGGGCATCGAGGGCATGGTGGGCTGGCCCGCCACGGCCGCCGCGTTCGAGGGCGGTGTGGAGGGCTGCGGGGCAGGCGTGGGAGTCGGGGCCGGGGCCGGGACGGTGGGGCTCTGGGGTTCGTCGACGGTGATGCCGAAGTCGGTCGCGAGGCCCTCCAGGCCGGAGCCGTAGCCCTGTCCGACCGCGCGGAACTTCCAGGCGCCCTGCCGGCGGTACAGCTCGCCGAGGATGAAGGCGGTCTCGACGGTGGCGTCGGCGCTCTCGAAGCGGGCGAGCTCGGCGCCGGAGCCGGCGTCGACGACCCGTACGTGCAGTCCCGGCACGCGGCCGAACGGTCCTCCGTCGGCGGAGGCGGCGAGCACGATCCGCTCGATGGCGGGCTCGACGCGCTCCAGGTCGACGCTCAGGGTGTCGGTGACGGACCCGCCGGCGGTGCGCTTGCCGTCGTGCCGCACCGAACCCGAGGCGTGCACGGGCTGGTTGTAGAAGACGAAGTCGGCGTCGGAGCGCACTTTCCCCGATACGAGGAGTAGCGCCGACGCGTCGACGTCCGGAACGCCCGCCGATGAACGCCAGCCCAATTCGACGCGCACGCTTCGCGCCGGGACCGGAACATTGGCTCCTTTAAGCATGGACATGATCGCCCCCATCGAGAGTCCGCATGCACAGCGATTTCGTACGCCAACCTATTCCGAAGACCGTTCCCGCGGGGCGGAAGTGGCACGGAAGACCTTCCGGGCGTCAGCGGGGGACCCGCGGGTAACCCCTCCTCAGCTTGGACTTTGCGAGATCATCACCTTCCGCACCGCCCGTTTTTGTCACGTTCGCTCCCATTGGGGAATCAGTCGCCACACAGAACGCGTCAAACAACCTTCTTATCGGGCTACCCACCAGCCAATCGTGGGCTTAACTTATGTGCCATGACCTCCCCCCGGGCCACCTATGGCGGCGGTTACCACTCCGCCTCGTCGTTCCCCGACACCCCGATCTACGACTCCCTGGTCGCTGAACGGGGCACCCCTCAGATCGCGCCGATCCGAGTGCCTTCCGCGTACGACACCGGCCACAGCTACCTGCCGGCGCTCCCCGCGGCCCTGCCCGCCCTCCCGGCGGCCCCCAGCCCCATGCCGCCACCGGCCTACAACGGCGGCTCGTACGGCTACCCGCAGCAGATGCAGGCGGTCGCGCCCGCGCCGCTGCAGCACGCCCCGGCGCCGTACATCCCGCAGCAGCCCTCCGCCCCGCGCGGCTACCCGGGGCCGCAGGCCCCGCAGCCGCCCCGGCCGATGGCCACCGGCTACGAGGCGATGCGCCCGGCGGCCGCGCCGCGGCCGATGCAGGCGCCCTCGCCGTACGACGACCCGTACAACCGTCCCTACCAGGGCGGCGGATACTGATCGTCCGTCCGGCACGGCGGACGGAGCGGCTGGCAGGATGACCACATGTCGAGTCCTGTGCTGAGCTCCGTCCACATCCACCCGGTCAAGGCGCTGCGCGGCTTCGCGCCCGCCGAGGCGGAGGTCCAGCCCTGGGGTCTGGCCGGTGACCGCCGCTGGACCGTGGTGGACGCCTCGGGCAAGGTCGTGACCCAACGCGAGGTCGCCCGGATGGCGTTGGCCGCGGCGGAGCTGGTGCCGGGCGGGGGCATACGGCTGTCCGCCCCCGGGCTCGAACCGCTCACCGTGGAGGTCCCGGAGCCCACGCGCACGGTCCGGGTGGCGGTCTTCGGCACCCCGGTCGAGGCGGTCCCGGCGGGCGACGCGGCCGACGCCTGGTTCAGCGGCTATCTGGACGCCGAGGTCCGGCTGGTGCACATGGACGATCCGGCGGTCCGGCGGCCGGTCGACCCCGAGTACGCGCTGCCCGGCGAGACGGTCTCGTTCGCCGACGGCTACCCGCTGCTCGTCACGTCGACCGGGTCCCTGGACGCGCTCAACTCGCTGATCGCGCAGGGCGGCCACGCGGACGAGGGCCCGCTGCCGATGAACCGCTTCCGGCCGAATCTCGTCGTCGACGGCACCGGGCCGTGGGCGGAGGACGGCTGGACCCGGCTCGCGGTCGGCGAGGTGACCTTCCGGGTCGCGAAGCCGTCGGGCCGCTGTGTGGTGACCACGACCGACCAGCTCACCGGCGAGCGGGGCAAGGAGCCGCTGCGCACCCTCGCCGCGCACCGCAGGCAGGGCGGCAAGCTGGTCTTCGGGCAGAACCTGGTGCCCGAGCACACCGGCACCGTGCGGGTCGGCGACCCGGTCAAGATCCTCGACTGACCACGCGCCCGGCCCCCGCCCCGGCCCCACCCCGGTTGTCCACAACTTGCACGACCGCCGCGCGCGGAACCCTCCACCGGGGCACACTCGTTGCAGAACAGCGAGCCGAGGGGGTGCGGACCGTGGGGGCGTTCACCGGGCTCTGGCGCTGGCGGCACAATTCCCTGCGCCGGACCACCGACCTGGTCGAGGCCTGGGTCGCGTGCGTCGCCTTCCTGCTGCTCGTGCTCGGCGCGCCCGCGACCGGACTGTGGGCGGGCCTGCGCGCCGACGACGGACTGCAGCACGCGGCCCGCGCGCAGCAGGCGGAGCGCCGGCCCGTCACGGCGCGGGTGGTGCGAGTGGCCGAGCCGTCCGGTCAGGCCCTGCAGTCTCCGGACGCCGCGGACGAACAGCGGCTGCGCACCGCCGTGGTGGCCCGCTGGCCCGCCCCGGACGGCAGCCCCCGGTCCGGCACGGTGCACTCCCTGGACCGCGACCCCGAGCCCGGGGAGACGTTCCGGATATGGACGGACGCCGAAGGGCGGGCCGTCCCCGCTCCGATGCGGGCCGGCACGGCCCGCGCCCACGCGCTGTTCGCGGGCCTGTTCGCGGCCTCGGCGGTGGCGGTCGCGGCCGAGACGGCCCGCCGCACCGTCGTACGCGGACTGATACGCCGGCGGTACGCGGAGCTGGACCTGGAGTGGGCCGGAACCGGTCCCGACTGGGGCCGGGCCGGCACGGGATGCTGAGCCGCGGGGCCGGCGGAGGACGACCCGTCAACCCGCCCGCCCCGCGCGCGCTACGGTGGGGCATCGGATCAGCGGCGACGCATGAGGCGGGGGCAAGACACACCCATGGCACAGGGCACGGTCCAGGTGACGCACACCGGCACGTCGCGGTGGCGGCGCCGTACGGGTGAGTACGCCTCCCTCGCGGCGGCCCTGGAGGCCGCAGGGGACGGAGACGTCCTCACCGTCGCGCCCGGCACATACCGGGAGAACCTGGTGATCCGACGGGCCGTCACGCTGCGCGGCCCGGACGGCGGGCAGGGCTCGGTGCGGATCGCGCCGGCCGACGGCGTCCCGCTGACCGTGCGCGCGTCGGCGACCGTCCAGGACATACACGTCGAGGGGCAGGACTCGGCCGCGCCGGCGCTGCTGGTCGAGGACGGCACCCCCGAGCTGCTCGATCTGCGGATCGTGACCCGCTCGGCCGCCGGGCTCGAAGTACGCGGCGCCGCCCGGCCGACCGTGCGGCGGGTCACCGTCGACAACCCGGCGGGCGTCGGCATCGCCGTGCTCGACGGCGCGGGCGGGGTGTTCGAGGAGTGCGAGATCGTCTCCGCCGGGCAGGCGGGCGTCTCGGTGCGCGGGGCCGCGCATCCGCGCCTGGAGCGCTGCCGGATCCACCACGCCTCGGGCGCGGGCCTCACCGTGGTCGGCGAGGGCAGTGCCCTGGAGGCCCTCGGCTGCGAGGTGTACGAGATCAAGGGCACCGGCGTCCAGGTCACCGGGCGCGGCACGGCCCACCTGACCGACTCGTCGGTCCACCGCACCTCGGCGGACGGCGTCACCCTGGACACCGACGCGGTGCTCAACCTCGCCGACTGCGACATCCACGACGTCCCGGAGAACGCGATCGACCTGCGGTCCCGTTCGGTCCTGACGCTGACCCGGTCGACCGTGCGCCGCTTCGGGCGCAACGGCCTGTCGGTGTGGGACCCGGGCACCCGGGTGGACGCCAACCAGTGCGAGATCCACGACAGCACGGGCGACTACCCGGCCGTGTGGGTCAGCGACGGGGCGACCGCCGTGCTGGAGTCCTGCCGGGTGCACGACGTACCGGACGCGCTGTTCGTGCTCGACCGCGGCTCGCGGGTCGACGTCGTCGACAGCGACCTGTCGCAGGTGCGCAACACGGCCGTGTCCGTGAGCGACGGGGCGTCCGCGCAGCTCGACGACTGCCGGATCCGGGAGGCGTCCACCGGGGCCTGGTTCCGGGACCACGGCAGCGGCGGCACGCTCGCCGGCTGCACCATCGACTCCGTGCAGACCGGCGTCATCGTCACCAAGGGCGCCGATCCGACGATCGACCGGGTCACCGTGGCCTCCCCCGCCGAGGCCGGGTTCTACGTGTCGGCGGAGGGCCGCGGCTCGTTCCTCGGCTGCCGGGTGACCGGCAGCGGCGGCTACGGCTTCCACGTGATGGACGGCTGCCGCACCACGCTGCGCAAGTGCCGTACGGAGCGGTGCGCCCGCGGCGGTTACGAGTACCCGCAGGACGGGCCGACGGTCGAGGACTGCACCAGCGACGAGAGCGGGATGCGCACCGCGTCCGCCGGCTCCGGCGCGCCCGTGCTGACGGCGACGCAGTCGACGGGGCTGCTCGGCACGGTCCCGGCGCCCCGCTCCCCCGCCCCGCCCGCCGCCGCCCCCGCACCGGCGGCGGCGCCCGAGCCGGTGCCCGAGGCACGGTCGTCGCAGGACGTCCTCGGCGAACTGGACGGGCTGGTGGGCCTGGAGAGCGTCAAGCACGAGGTCCGCACGCTCACCAACATGATCGAGGTGGGCCGCCGGCGTCAGAAGGCCGGGCTGAAGGCGGCCTCGGTCCGCCGCCATCTGGTCTTCACCGGCAACCCGGGCACCGGCAAGACGACGGTGGCCCGGCTGTACGGCGAGATCCTCGCCTCGCTCGGCGTCCTGGAGCGCGGTCATCTGGTCGAGGTGTCCCGGGTCGACCTGGTCGGCGAGCACATCGGCTCGACGGCGATCCGCACCCAGGAGGCGTTCGACCGGGCGCGCGGCGGGGTGCTGTTCGTCGACGAGGCGTACGCGCTGTCGCCGGAGGACTCCGGCCGGGACTTCGGCCGCGAGGCCATCGACACGCTGGTCAAGCTGATGGAGGACCACCGGGACGCGGTGGTCGTCATCGTGGCCGGGTACACGGCGGAGATGGAGCGGTTCCTGACCGTCAACCCCGGTGTGGCGTCCCGTTTCTCACGGACCATCACCTTCAGCGACTACGTGCCGGACGAGCTGCTGCGGATCGTCGGGCAGCAGGCGGACGACCACGAGTACCGGCTCGCCGACGGCACGGAGGGCGCGCTGCTGAAGTACTTCACCGAGCTGCCGAAGGGTCCGGCGTTCGGCAACGGCCGTACCGCGCGCCAGACCTTCGAGTCGATGGTGGAGCGGCACGCGGGCCGGGTCGCCGCGCTCGCCGAGGCGAGCACGGACGACCTGACCCTGCTCTACCCGGAGGACCTGCCCGAACTCCCCTGACCGGTCCGGTCGTCGGAGCGCTGCCGGGGCAGCGCCGGCGGCAACCGGTCGAGCAGCACGGTCCGTTCGGCGGCGAACACCGGGTCGGCCTGGTAGTCGGAGTGGCCGAGGACGGGTTCGGGCAGCGGGTGGTCGTGGTCCCGGCCGTACACCAGCGGGTCGAGCAGCGCGTCCCGGTCGACGGCCGGCTTGTCGCCGTCGGCGGGGACCCTGACGGGGCCGCCGATCGGGTCGGTGGCCCGCCACAGGTTCCGCCAGCAGTGCACCTCGCCGTGCAGCGCGGTGAGTTGGTCGGGTCCGAAGTAGGCGGGGAACCAGCGGCCGTAGAGCCGTTCCAGCGGGGAGCCGTACGTCAGCAGGGCGACCCGGTGGCGGGTGTGCTCGGGCAGCTGCCAGACCGCCGCGGCGGCGAGCACGCTGCCCTGCGAGTGCCCGGAGATGACCAGCCGGCCGCCGGTGGTACGGGTCCAGGAGCTCATCCGCCACGTCAGGTCCGGCACGGCCCGCTCGGCGTAGCAGGGCGGGGCGAACGGGTGGGCGGCGCGCGGCCAGAACGTGCCGACGTCCCACAGGATGCCGATGGTGCGGCGGGCGGAGGCGTCCTTGTAGGCGCGCCGGCCCCAGGTGACGAACAGTATGAAGCCGAGTCCGACCAGCCAGGAGCCGGTGGCCTGGGCGGCGTCGGCGGCGCCGGCGATCACGTCGTGGGCGCCGTCGAAGGCGCGGCCGGGCACGTTCCCGCTGGTCCACGCCCCGGCCACGGCTCCGGCGCCGAGCAGCAGGGTCGACCCGGAGACGATGCCGATGAGGACGGGCGCGGCGTCGGTGAGCCCGGCGGCGGCACGGGTGGAGGCGATGCGCCGGGTGCGGACGGGGTCGGGGGTCGCGACGCCGTAGTCGGCGTCCACCTCGGCGGCGAACCGGCGGGCCGTCAGCGCGGTGCGGGCGGCGAGGACTGCGCAGGGCACGACGAGCACCAGCAGCAGCACCGGGATGACCGACGCCTGCCAGCTGAGCAGCACCGGAGGGCCGACGATCCGCCCGCCCCCGGCGCCGGGCGTGCCGGGGCCGTCCAGCCAGTCGGCGACGCGCTGGGCGACGCCGCCGGTCATGACGCCGCCGAGGGCGCAGGCCAGCATGGCGGTGGCGGGGCCGCCGAGCCCGAACATCGCGGTCCGGGCGTGCGGGGCGCTGCGGTACAGGGAGAGCGCGACCACGCCGAGGGCGACGACGAGCAGGCCCTGGAAGAGGGTGAGCACGCCGAAGGTCGTGTCGCCGGGCAGGGTGCCGGACGACTCCCAGCCGGGCCGGGACCAGGCGGCGTACAGGAGGGCCGCGGCGAGCAGGGTCAGCGAGGCGGCCGGCAGCCGGGCCACCAGGGCGCGGTCGACGGCGTGGTCGAGGCGCTTCTCGCTGCGGCCGCGCCGGACCACCACGACGAGGCAGACCGCGGCGGTGAGGGCGAGCGCGGCTTCGAGCGCCGAGCCGACGAGGGCGCCCGCGCCGCCGGTGTCCCGGTCGTGGCGGGCGGCCGCGCCGCACACGGCGGCGGCGACGGTGAGGAACCCGGCGGCGGTGTGCGCCGCGCGCAGCCGGGCGACGAGCCTGCGCCCGTACCAGAAGCCGGGCCGGCCGAGCGCGGGACGGACCGGCGGGTGCTCCTCGGCCGGCGGGGCGTCCGCGCCCGTCTCGTCCCCGGCCGCGTCGTCGGAGGCCGACTCGTCCGCGCCCGGTTCGCCGGGCGGGGGCGTCGCGACGTCGTCGTACCCGGTGGGCGGGCGCTGGGCCTCGTAGGCGCTCCAGGTGCGGTTGGACAGGTACCAGAGCAGGGCGACGAGGGCGGCGGGGACGAGCGCGGCGAGGGCGAGCCGGCGGCCGGGCTGGGACCACCAGCCGCCGCGGTCGGCGGCCAGGAAGCCGAGCCAGGGGCGGTCGGCGGCGCAGGCGGCGGAGCCCGCGCACTGCCAGGCCGTCAGGTCCAGCGCGACCTCGCACGCGGCGGCGGTCAGCAGGACGGTGAGCGTGAGCGCGAGCAGCCGTACCAGGACGCCGTAGAGGCGCATGCTGCGGCGCCGTCCCCCGGCCGGCGGCCGCATCCAGTGCGCGAGGTTCGCGACCATGAACGGCAGGAGCAGCAGCCACAGCGCCCGGGTGCCGTTGCCCGAGGTGAGGTTGGACCAGCAGTACGCCTCCGGCACCGGCCGTTCGGCGTAGCGCTCGGGGTGGTCCTCGGCGTCGAGGTCGACGCCCCGGCGGTGCATGGCCGCGGTGGCGTCGCCGGTGACGCGTAGGGTGCGCGGGTCGTCGAGCATGTCCTGCGGGGTTGCCCCGCCCACTCCGTGGACGAGCAGTTCGAGTGCCGCGCCCCCGCTCTGCGGGGCCGGTGTGGCAGGGGACACTTCGGTGACTCACTCTCTGAGTGGGAGGATTCGACGGCACGTACAGAATCGCGGATGCGCGCGGCCCCGGGCAGAGGTCGCACACAATCCGCACCTTGTCCCCTCTGGAAGGACCGGCCCCGGCGGTGAGCGACAATCAGAATCTCCTCGCGGAGCAGCGGCGCGCTCTGATTCTCGACGAGGTAAGGCGTCGGGGAGGTGTCCGGGTCAACGAGCTGACGCGGCGGCTCAGTGTCTCCGACATGACCGTGCGCCGGGATCTGGACGCGCTGGCCCGGCAGGGCCTGGTCGAGAAGGTGCACGGCGGGGCCGTGCCGGTGGCCGAACCGGCGACGCACGAGCCCGGGTTCGAGGCCAAGTCGACGCTGGAGCCGGGCGCGAAGGAGGACATCGCGCGGGCCGCGGCGGCGATGGCGGCGCCGGGCAGCGCGCTCGCGCTCTCCGGCGGGACGACCACGTACGCGCTGGCGCAGCAGCTCCTCGACGTGCCGGACCTGACGGTGGTGACCAACTCGGTGCGTGTGGCGGACGTGTTCCATGCCGCGCAGCCGCCGGGTCCCTCGGGGGCGGCACGGCCGGGCGCGGCGACGGTGGTGCTCACCGGCGGGGTGCGGACGCCGTCGGACGCGCTGGTGGGGCCGGTGGCGGACCGGGCGATCGCCTCGCTCCACTTCGACGTGCTGTTCCTCGGCGTGCACGGCATCTCGGTCGAGGCGGGCCTTTCCACGCCCAACCTGGCGGAGGCGGAGACCAATCGCCGGCTGATGCGGTCGGCGCGCCGGGTCGTGGTGGTCGCCGATCACACCAAGTGGGGGACGGTGGGCCTGAGTTCGTTCGCGACGCTGGACGAGGTGGACACGCTGGTGACGGACCGGGGCGCGCCGCCGCGGATCCGCGCGGAGATGGCCGAGCATCTGCCGGGTCTGGTCGTGGCGGGCCCGGGCGGGGTGGTGGAGGAGTCCGAGGGCGACGCATGAGCGTGTTCCGGATCGAACGGCGTACGCCGCTCCCGCCGGCGGAGACCTGGCGGCGGCTGACGGACTGGCCGGCGCACGGCGCGCAGGTGCCGCTCACGCGTACCCGCGTCCTGACGCCCGGTCCGACGGCGGTCGGCACCCGCTTCACGGCCCGTACGGGCCTCGGGCGTGCGGCCTTCGACGACCCGATGGAGGTCGTGCGCTGGGAGCCGCCGACCGCGGACGCGCCGGGTGTGTGCCGGCTCGAGAAGCGGGGCCGGGTGGTGCTCGGCTGGGCGCAGATCGAGGTGTCGCCGGGCGTCGGCGGCGGCAGCCACGTCGTATGGCGCGAGGAGCTGCGGCTGCGCGGACTGCCCCGGGCCGCCGATCCGCTCCTCGGCGCGGCGGGGCGGCTGCTGTTCGGCCGGGCGCTGGACGGGCTGCTGAACGCCGGCCGCTGAACTCCGGCCGCTGATCCGACTTCTGGGCATCTGACGGATCGCCAGCTATGGTGTCCGGACCTTCGGCCCCGCCCCTTGGAGGTACGGTCCATGCCCCGCCGACTCCGGCTCGTGGAGCTCGACTTCGCCGCGACCGCGCCCGTACGCCTGACGTTCACGGCCGAACTGGCCGCCCCGCCGGGCGATGTGTACCGCGCGCTCGCCGAGGAGGTGGAGAGCACGCCCGTCTGGTTCGCCGCGGTGGCGGCCGCGACGCCGCACGACGGCGGCGCGGGGCGGACGGTCCGGCTGCGCGGCGGGATCCGGTTCCGGGAGACGATCATGGCGGCCGAGCCGGGTGCACGGTACGCCTACCGGATCGACGAGACCAACGCCCCCGGTGTGACGGCCATGCTGGAGGACTGGGTCCTCTCCCCCACCGCCGGCACGGGCACCCGGGTCGTCTGGACGATGGCCGTCGACGGCCCGGCCGTCTGCCGGCTGGCGCTCCGGCTGGCCCGGCCGGGCGTCGGCAAGTCGTTCCGGGACGCGATGCGCGGCCTGGACCGGCACCTCACTCCGGCCAGTCGCCCGTAGCGAGGAAGCTCTCGAGCTCGGCCGCGTACGGGGCGATGTCCAGGCCCTGTTCGGCGAGCCAGGCGTCGGAGTAGTACTTGTCGAGGTAACGCTCGCCCGGGTCGCAGAGCAGCGTGACGAGGCTGCCGGTGCGGCCCTCCGCGACCATCTCGGCGACGATCTTCAGCGCGCTCCACAGTCCGGTGCCGGTCGAGCCGCCCGCCTTGCGGCCGATCGCGGTCTCCAGCGCGCGGACCGCGGCGACGCTCGCCGCGTCGGGCACCTTCATCATCCGGTCGATGGCGCCGGGCACGAAGCTGGGCTCCATGCGCGGCCGCCCGATGCCCTCGATGCGGGAGCCGCAGTCGGCGGTGGCGTTCGGGTCGTTGTGGGTCCAGCCGTCGAAGAAGCAGGAGTTCTCCGGGTCGGCGACGCAGACGCGGGTGTCGTGCTGCATGTAGTGCACGTACCGGGCGATGGTCGCGGAGGTGCCGCCGGTGCCGGCGGTGGCCACGATCCAGGTCGGCTCCGGGTACCGCTCCAGGCGCAGCTGCTGGTAGATCGACTCGGCGATGTTGTTGTTGCCGCGCCAGTCGGTGGCCCGTTCCGCGTAGGTGAACTGGTCCATGTAGTGGCCGCCGGTGCGCTCGGCGAGCGCGGCGGACTCCTCGTACAGGGTGCGCGAGTCGTCCACGAAGTGGCACTGGCCGCCGTGGAATTCGATGAGCCGGCACTTCTCCGGGCTGGTGGTGCGCGGCATCACGGCGACGAACGGGACGCCGATCAGCTTGGCGAAGTACGCCTCGGAGACGGCCGTCGAGCCGCTGGACGCCTCGATGACCGGCTTGCCCGGCCGGATCCAGCCGTTGCACAGCGCGTACAGGAACAGCGAGCGGGCCAGCCGGTGCTTGAGGCTGCCGGTGGGATGCGTCGACTCGTCCTTCAGGTAGAGGTCGATGCCCCACTCGTCGGGGAGCGGGAAGCGCAGCAGATGCGTGTCGGCCGAGCGGTTCGCGTCGGCCTGCACCTTGCGGACGGCTTCCTTCAGCCACGCGCGGTACGCGGGGTCGCTGCGGTCCACGTCGATGGTGGCGGGTGGCATGGTGGTGCTCATGAGGTTCTCCTCGTCCTGTTCCCACTGCCGACGATAACCCCCTCACCTGCGCAAACGATCGCTTTGGGGAGCCATAGGAGTCGCTTGGGAGGGCCGCGGGAGAGCCTTGGACGGGCCTTGGGAGGGCCTGGGGAGGGCCTTGCGGGGCCGGTAGCGGGCGGTCAGACTTGCGGTGGAGACCGGTGCGAAGGGGGCGGTGAGCCATGACGGAGCCCGAGTTCAGTGCCACGGGGGTGCGCATCGAGCGCTGGCCGCGGTCGTTGACCCGGGCCGGCGAGGTGCGGATCGAGGACGGCCGGCTGGCGCTGCTGACCAGTTACGGCCGGGAGATCGACAGCGCTCCGGTGAAGGCCGTACGGGCGGGCCGGTCCTGGTTCTCGGGCCCGGACTCGGCCGTCGCGACGGTCAACGGCACCCGCTACCGGCTGACGATGGAGCCCGCGCGCTCGGGCGGCTTCCTGGAGGCGCTGCAGCGCGCGGTGGGGAGCACCCACGAACAGTGACGCGTCGCCGCGAGTTGCGGGGTCGTGACGCCTGGTTCAGGCTGGGTGGCATCACTCAGGGTTCATGAGCGGTGACGCTGTGACCCAGCCGCCGCTCCGCACGAACAGCAGGCAGCTGACTGCTGGATCGGATCTTCGTCTTCTTCCGGACCTATTTCGGGGAGTCGCAGCCGTGATCAGCGAACCGAGCAGGCACTGCACGGTAGAGGTCCAGGCTCTGCCGTCGCGGATCGGTCAGGTCCGCAGAATCGTGTCGGCGCATCTGCGCTACTGGCACCTGGACGCACTGATAGACCATGCGGCGCTCGGCCTGACCGAGCTGCTGACCAATGTCCACCGGCACGCACAGCCGGACAAGAAGTGCACCGTCGAGGTCGAGCTGCTGCTCGACCGGCTCACCGTGTCGGTCCTGGACCACGACCCGCGGCTGCCGTCCGAGACGGCCGGCGACCCGGACGGGGATCCCGATCCGTACGCCACCTCGGGGCGCGGTCTCGCGATCGTCGAGGCCGTCAGTGAGAGCTGGGGCGTCCGGCAGGAGGGCTCCGGGAAGGTCGTCTGGTTCACTCTTCCGGCCCCTTCCCTGTCGCTGACCGCGCCGCCGCGTCCGCACGCGGTGCACGGCGCGACCACGGACGGGCCGTTCGCCCCGGCGGCCTTCGTCCCGGACGACGTCCCGTTCGGGGTGCCCGCCGAGTCGGTACGGCCCCACGCGACGGCCAGGTCCGCGATCGCCGGCTGACGACCGCGGAACCCGCCGGACGCGGACCCGCTGGACACGGACCCACCGGACACGGGCCGCGCGGTCGCGGGCTCGGGCCGCGGCTCACTCCGTGGCGATCGCCCGCAGTACGTCCAGCCGGGCCGCGCGCCGGGCCGGCCGCCAGGCGGCGAGCACGCCGGCGGCGACCCCGACCAGGGCGACGACCGCCAGCGACAGCGGCGGCAGCGCGAAGGCGAACGGGCTGTCCCCCGCCGCCCCCGACGCCTCGACCAGCACCCAGCCGAGGAAGCCGCCGAGCAGCAGCCCGCCGGCCGTGCCGAACGCGGCGATCAGGACGGACTCCCAGCGGACCGTCGCCCGCAGCTGGGCGCGGGTCTGGCCGACGGCGCGCAGCAGGCCGAGCTCGCGGGTGCGTTCGTGCACGGCGAGGGTGAGCGTGTTGGCGATGCCGAGCAGCGCGATCACCACGGCAAGCGCGAGCAACGCGTACACGAGGGTGAGCATCATGTCGATGCCGCCGGCGGACGCCTCGGCGTACGCGTCCCGGGTCTGCACCTCCGGGTTGCCGTACTGCCGCGCGACCTCCTCGACCGCCGCCCGGCCGTCGTCGGCGGCGACGCCGTCCTTCAGGGTGACGGAGACGAGCGTGTCGGCGTCCTGCGTGCGGTGCGGGGCCCAGGCGTCGCGAGTGACCACGTACGGGCCGGCGAGCTCGGACTCCTGGTAGACCGCGCGGACGGTGAAGGTCTGCCGGGCGCCGTCGGTGAAGACGAGCTGCGCGGTGTCGCCGGGCTCCAGGCCGGCCTTCCCGGCCTCGGTCTCGGCGACGGCGAGGCCGTCAGGGCCGAGCCGGTCGAGCGAGCCCCGTACGGTCCCGAGGTCGAACGCGCGGGCCAGCACGGCGGGATCGGTGACGGTCAGCGCCCGTCCCTCGCCGTCGACCTGAGCGACGCCCCGGCCGAGCCCGACCGCGGTCTCGACCTCGGGCAGCGCCGCGAGCGCCGGGGCGAGCCGGGGGCTCAGCCCGCTGCCGCCCGCACCGAACGCGGGCGTGGACACGGCGAGGTCGCCCGCGAAGGAGCGCGACACGGTCTGGTCCATGGTGGCCTTCAGGGACGCCCCGAAGACGGTGAACAGGGAGACCACGGCGACGCCGATCATCAGCGCGGTCGCGGTGGCGGCCGTACGGCGCGGGCTGCGCAGCGCGTTGCGGCGCGCGAGGCCGCGGTTGACGCCGCGCAGCGGCCCGCCGAGGACCCGTACCGCGGCGGACGAGGCCACCGGGCCGAGCGCGACGAAGGCGGCGAGGGTCAGCACCGCGCCCGTGCCGGCCAGCCAGAGGGAGGGGACGACGAACAGGCCGGTCAGCGTGACGGCGAGGGCGGCGGCCAGGAGTCCGGCCCCGGTCAGGGTCCGGGCGCGTGAGGACGCCGAGTCGTCGACGGCCGTCTCGCGCAGGGCGGCGAGCGGCGCGGTGCGGCCGGCCTTCACGGCGGGGAGCAGCGCGGAGCCGAGGCAGACGAGGAGTCCCACGGCGAACGGCAGCGCCAGCGAGAGCCCGCCGATCACCAGGTCGCCTTCGGGGAACGGGAAGCCGATGGCCGGGAAGAGGGCCTGCAGCCCGGCGGCGACGCCGATCCCGCCGAGGAGTCCGGCGGCGGAGGCGAGCACGGCGACGACCGCGGCTTCGGCGAGGGTGGCCGCGAGGACCTGCCGCCGTACCGCGCCGAGCGCCCGCAGCAGCGCGTTCTCGCGGGTGCGCTGGGCGACCACGATCGCGAAGGTGTTGTGGATCGAGAAGACCGAGACGAGCAGCGCGATCCCGCTGAAGACCAGCAGGAACACGGTGAACAGCGTCAGGAACTGACCGGAGATCATGTCGGTGTTCTCGGCTGCGGACTGCTGTCCGGTGATGGCCTCCACGCCTGCGGGGAGTACGGGGGCGAGCGCGTCGACCAGCTCCTGCTGGCCGGTGCCGGGGCCGGCGCGGACGAGGATGCCCGCCGCGTCGCCGGGCTTCGCGGTGAGGTACCGCTCGGCGTCGGCGAGGGTCATGCCGGTGTACGTCACCTGGCCCATGCCGTCCTCGCCGCCGAAGGTGGCCAGACCCACGACGGTGACCTTGACGGGGTCGGGGGTGCGCAGGGTGGTGCGGTCGCCGATGCGGAGCTTCGCCGCCTCGGCGGCGCCCCGGTTGACGACGACCTCGCCGGACTTCTGCGGGGCGCGGCCCTCGGCGAGCCGGTACGGGTTGAGGGCGGTGTCCGCGATCCAGTTGCCGGCCAGGGTCGGCGGGCCCTGGCCGCCGACCGGCTCGCCGTCGGCGCCGACGAGCTGACCGGCGCCCTGGATCTGGGGTTCGGCGGCGGCGACGCCGGACGTCTTGCGCAGGGTGTCGGCGAGGGCGGCCGGGACGGGGTTCCGGGTGCCCTGGCGGTCGCCGGGCACGGTGACCACGCTCGTACTGCGGACCACGGCGTCGGTGCCGGCGGTGGCGCTGCCGAACAGCGAGTCGAAGCTCGCGCGGAGCGTGTCGCCCATGATGAGGGTGCCCGCGAGGAAGGCCACGCCGAGCAGGACGGCGGTGAAGGTGCCGGCGAAGCGGCGCTTGTGCGTGCGCAGGGAGGAGAGGCTGAGGCGAAGCGCTCCGAACCTCGTACCGGTGCTCATGGCCGGCCCCCTCCCCGGGTGTCGAATCCCGGTGCGTCGAATCCCCGGGTGTCGAATCCGCGGGTGTCGAACGCCTTCATCCGGTCGAGGACGCGTTCGGCGGTGGGCGCGGGCATCCGGTCGACGAGCCGGCCGTCGGCGAGGAAGACCACCTCGTCGGCGTGGGCGGCGGCGACCGGGTCGTGGGTGACCATGACGACGGTACGGCCGGTCCGCCGGACGGTGTCGCCGAGCAGCCGCAGCACCTCCTCGCCGGAGCGCGAGTCGAGGTTTCCGGTCGGTTCGTCGGCGAAGACGACGTCGGGCGTGCCCGCGAAGGCGCGGGCGACGGCGACGCGCTGCTGCTGTCCGCCGGACAGCTGCGAGGGCCGGTGGTGGAGCCGGTCGCGCAGACCGACGGCATCGATCAGGGCGTCCAGCCGGGCGCGGTCGGGGGCTCGGCCGGCGAGGTCGAGGGGCAGGGTGATGTTCTCGGCGACGGTGAGGGTCGGCAGCAGGTTGAACGCCTGGAAGACGAACCCGACGCGTTCGCGGCGCAGCAGGGTGAGGCGGCGGTCGTCGAGCGTGGACAGGTCGGTGTCGCCGATGAGCGCGGAGCCGGAGGTGAGGGTGTCGAGCCCGGCGGCGCAGTGCATGAGCGTGGACTTGCCGGAGCCGGAGGGCCCCATGATCGCGGTGAAGCGGCCGGCCGGGAAGCCGACGCTCACCCCGTCCAGGGCCCGCACCTCCGTGTCGCCGCCGCCGTAGACCTTCACGGCGTCGACGACCCGGGCGGCGGTGCCGGTGCGCAGGGCGGTGGCGGTCATGCCGCGCCTCCCTTGCGGTGCGCGACCCGGCCGAACTGCTCCTCCAGGACGGTGAGGCGGCGCCAGTACTCGTCCTCGTCGATCTCCCCGGCCGCGAAGCGGTGCCCGAGGAGGGCGATGGGCGAGTTCTCGTCGTAGCCGCCGCCGTCGCGGGCGCTGCCGTCGTACCCGGCCCACGGCCCGGACCAGCGGCGGCCGCGCCCGCCGGTGCGGCGCAGGACGGTGACGACGGTGACGATCACGGCGGCCCAGACCAGCGGGAAGAAGAGGACCCACGGTGCGGGACCTGCATGGGCGAGGGTGTTCATCTCGGTCAGCTCCTTGCGGTTCGTTACTGCCGAGCGTCCCGCGCGCAGGGGGTCCGAGTCGTCGTACGGCCAGCGGCTTCGCGCGTACGACGGAGGGAGTACAGGACCGCCGGGGATGTGCTCCTTCCTCTGGGCTTCTTCTGTACCTACTAGTATGTACAGTGGCCGAATGAGCACTCCGGACCGACTGATCGAGGCAACGCGCGAGCTGCTGTGGGAGCGCGGGTACGTGGGCACCAGCCCGAAGGCGATCCAGCAGGCGGCGGGAGCCGGCCAGGGCAGCATGTACCACCACTTCGCCGGGAAGCCCGACCTCGCGCTGGCCGCGATCCGGCGCACGGCGGAGGAGCTGAGGGCGGCGGCCGAGGCGGCCCTGGGGGGCGAGGGGTCGGCGTACGCGCGGATCGAGGCGTACCTGCGACGCGAGCGCGATGTGCTGCGGGGCTGCCCGGTGGGACGGCTGACGATGGACGCGGACGTGATGGCGAGCGCGGAGCTGCGCGCGCCGGTCGACGAGACGCTGGACTGGTTGCGCGGCCGGCTCGCCGGGATCGTCCAGGAGGGCCTGGACCGTGGCGAGTTGACGGGGCCGCTCGACCCGGGGGTGCTGGCGGCGACGGTCGTGGCGACCGTGCAGGGCGGCTATGTGCTGGCCCGGTCGTCCGGCTCGGCGACGGCCTTCGAGGCCGCCGTCGACGGACTGCTCATGCTGCTGTCGGCCTACAAGGGCCGTATGGCGTAAGGCCGTTCAAGAAGAACTTCGAGGGGAGTCCGGCACGTGCACGCCATGCAGTACGAGATCACCCTGCCCGCGGATTACGACATGGGGATCATCCGCGAACGGGTCGCGACCCGGGGTCATCTGCTCGACGCCTTCCCGGGTCTGGGGGTGAAGGCCTATCTGATGCGGGAGCGGGCGGACGGCTCCCCGGTGAACCAGTACGCGCCGTTCTACCTGTGGACGGCGCCGGAGGGCATGAACGCCTTTCTCTGGGGCCCCGGTTTCCAGGGGATCGTCGACGACTTCGGCCGGCCCGTCGTCCAGCACTGGACGGGGCTCGGGTACACCGAGGGGCCGGCGGCCGCGAGTCCGCCGCGGACGGCGACGCGCCGCCGCAGCCCGCTGCCGGCGGGCGCTGCCCCGGCGGCGGCCGTCGAGGAGGCGCTGGCGCGGCACGAGGCGGAGGCGCGGGCGGACGGCGTGGTGGCGAGCGCGCTCGCCGTCGACCCGCGCCACTGGGAGCTGTTGGCGCTCACGCTGTGGGCGGCGGAGCCGCCGGCGGACGCGGGCGAGCGCTTCCGGGTGCTGCACCTGTCGGCCCCGGAGCGCGCCAAGCTGCCCCGGGGCCGACAGTGGTGACGAACCGTCAGCCGACCGGGACCAGCGTCAGATAGGCGATGCCGAGGATGCCGCGATATCCCATCCAGCCGGCGCGCTGCCGGTCGACGCGGGCGCGGGTCTCCTCGGCGAGCGGGTGCTCGGGGTGGGCGGCGAGCCAGACTTCGGTGTCGTGGCGGTAGCCGGACTCGAACGCCTCCCACTCGTCGCGGCTCGCGGTCTCGATCCAGGCGGGCCGGAAACCGGCCTCGACGGCCAGGTCGACGAGTTCGGGGAGGAGGAAGTGGTCGGCGGCCGTGGCCCCGGGCCACATGCCGGCCAGCTCCGCGTCGGTGGGGGTGCGCTCCCAGAAGCCCTCGCCGAGCACGACCCGGCCGCCGGGCCGGACGAGCCGGCGCAGCTCGCGCAGTGCGGCCGCGGGGTCGTGCGGCAGTTCGGGGTCGCAGAGCGCCTGGCTGGACCCGAGGCAGAGGATCGCGTCGACGGGTCCGCGGGTGGTGCCGAGCGCGGACTCCTCGACGAACTCGACGCGCTCGGACAGCCCGCGCTCCTTCGCCAGGAGCCGGCCACGCGCCAGGTCCTCGGCGTTGATGTCGAGCCCGACACCGGTCGACCCGGGCGCGGCCTCCAGCACGCGCAGCAGCAACTCGCCCCAGCCGCAGCCGATGTCGAGGACGGTGGCGGGCGAGGCGTCGGCGAGCCGCCGGATGAATCCGTCGGCCCGGCTCCCGGAGAGCGGACCGTGGAAGGTGAGACTGCCGAGGCGGGGCGGAAGATCGTTGTCGGTCATGGGGCCGGACGCTAGCGCGCGAACGGGGCGGCGGCCAGCCAATTGGCGGAGGCGAGGTCGGGAACGGGGTGGGCGACGGCAGGCGTCGGGCTCGGCCCGAGCCGCCTGCGCCACGGCTCCGGGGCCGACCTCGAGCCCGTACGTGGCGCGACTCCAGGAGCCGGCCCGCGCCCTCACTCCGTCTTCTGGGCGCCCAGCGCTCCGATCGGGTCGTCGAGGACGGGCTGCCAGGCGAGTTCGGCCGCGCCGACGAGGCTGTTGTGGTCCAGGGTGCAGGGCAGGATCGGCACGCCGCCGCTGCGGCCCCACAGGCTGCGGTCGGCGACGACCGCGCGCAGGCGTTCCGGGTCGGCGTCGAGGAGTTCGCGGTGCAGGCCGCCGAGGATGATGCGGTCCGGGTTGAGGATGTTGACCAGGCCGGCGAGCCCGAGGCCGAGCCGGTCGATCAGCTCCTCGGTGGCCGCGCGCACGCCCGGGTCGTCCCGGCGGGCGCGCAGCAGTTCGCGGGACTGGGCGAGCAGCGAGACCTCGGGGCCCGGGTCGCGGCCGGCGGCGACGAGGAAGGCCAGCGGGTCGGTCTCGACGTCGAGGCAGCCGCGGCTGCCGCAGTAGCAGGCGCGGCCCTCGGGGTTCACGGTGAGGTGCCCGACCTCGAGGGCGAGGCCCGAACTGCCCGTGTGCAGGCGGCCGTCGAGGACCAGCGCGCCACCCACGCCGCGGTGGCCGGTGGCGACGCACAGCAGGTGCTGGGCCCCGCGGCCGGCGCCGTGGCGGTGCTCGGCGAGGGCGGCGAGGTTCACGTCGTTGCCGGTGAAGGCGGGACCTTCGATGCCGGCGGCGCGTACCCGCTCGGCGAAGATCTCGCGGACCGGCGCGCCGGCGGGCCAGGCGAGGTGGAGCGGGTTGAGGGCGGTGCCCTCGGGTTCGGCGACGGCGGAGGGCGCGGCGAGCCCGGCGCCGACGCAGCGGCGGCCGCTGTCGCGGAGCAGCGCCGCGCCGGCCTCGACGACCTCGCCGAGGACCTGCGCGGGGTCCTCGGAGACGGTGACGCAGCCGGGCGCGGTCGCGACGATCCGTCCGCCGAGGCCGACGAGCGCGGCGCGGAAGCCGTCGGCGTGGACCTGGGCGGCGAGGGCGACGGGGCCGGTGTCGTCGACGGACAGACGGTGCGAGGGCCGGCCCTGGGATCCGGCCGCGGCGCCCGGGTTGGAGTCGACGCGGATGAGGCCGAGGGCCTCCAGTTCGGCGGCCACGGCCCCGGCGGTCGCGCGGGTGACGCCCAGCTCGGCGGTGAGCACGGCGCGGGTGGGGGCGCGTCCGGTGTGCACGAGTTCCAGCGCGGGGCCGAGTGCGCTGCGGCCCCTGTCAAGCCGTGTCCGGGTCGTGGTCGCCTTGCCGTTCATGGGGGCGAGTCTCCCATGATCGGCCGCTTCGGTTCCCGTACGGGCGGGAAGGGGCGGTTTCGGAGGGGGTGCCGGGGCCGTTGCGGGGGCGGTGTGCCGGGGCCGTTTCGGGGGCGGCGCGCCGGGTACCGCGCGGGGTGAGAGGCGGGGGCTTCCGCGGGAGGCGGCATGCCCGGCACCGGCACTGGCACCGGCACGGCTACGAGGACACGCGCGCGGGCGCGCGTGGAGGCGCTGCTCGCGGAGCGCGGGCAGACGTACGCGGAGGAGGCGGGGATCCGGTTGAAGGACACCCCGCAGCCGCTGTACGAGCTTCTCGTCCTGACCCATCTGCTCAGCGCGCGGATCCGCGCCGCCACGGCCGTGGCGGCGGCCCGCGCCCTGTTCGCGGCGGGGATGACCAGCCCGCGGCGGATGCGGGACGCGACCTGGCAGGAGCGGGTCGACGCGCTCGGCGAGGGCGGCTACCGGCGCTACGACGAGAGCACCGCGACGCAGCTGGGCCGTGAGGCCGAGCTGGTGCTTGCGGAGTACGGCGGCGATCTGCGCCGTATGCGGGAGGCGGCCGAAGGCGACGCGGACGCGCTCCGCGAGGCCCTGCGCGCCTCGCCCGGCATCGGGCCCGCGGGCGCGGACATCTTCCTGCGCGAGGTCCAGGGCGTCTGGCCCGAGTACGCCCCGGTCCTGGACGGCCGCACCCTGGACGGCGCCCGGAAGCTGGGCCTGCCGGCGGACCCGCGGGAACTGGCCGGGCTGGTCCCGGAGGGCCGGCTGCCCGCCCTCGCCGCGGCCTTGGTCCGCGTCGCCCTGGACCGCCGCTCCCCGGAGCTGGACGCGGCCGCCTGAGCGGGGCTCGACCCGCGCGGGGGCCGTCGCGCCCCGGCCCGGCTTGATGCACGCTCCCCCGACCCCTATCCTGACTTTGTGCCGCTACTAAACAAACTAGCGACGGCCGTACCGGGGGGCCTCGGCGGAGACACCGCCGTCCGTTCCCTGTCCCGCCTCCGCGTCGCCCTCACCCTCTTCTTCGCCCTCGACGGGTTCCTCTTCGCCGGCTGGGTCGTCCGCATCCCCGCCATCAAGCAGCAGACGGGCGCGTCCGCCGGCGAACTCGGGCTCGCGCTGCTCGGCGTCTCGGCCGGCGCGGTCGTGACCATGACCCTGACCGGCCGGCTGTGCCGGCGTTACGGCAGCCATGCCGTCACCGTCGCGACCGCCGTCCTGCTCTCGCTGAGCATCGCGCTGCCCGCGCTCACCCGCTCGCCGCTCGCCCTCGGGCTCGTCCTGCTGCTGTTCGGCGCCGCGTACGGCGGGATCAACGTGGCGATGAACAGCGCCGCCGTCGATCTCGTCGCCGCGCTGCGCCGGCCCGTGATGCCCGGCTTCCACGCCGCGTTCAGCCTCGGCGGGATGCTCGGCGCGGGGCTCGGCGGACTGGTCGCCGGCTCCGTAGCGCCCGGCGCGCACCTGTTCGGGCTCACCGTCGCCGGTCTGCTGCTCACCGCCCTCGCCGGCCCCGTCCTCCTGCGCCACCCCTCCCCCGCACCGCCGGAGCCCGCCGTCGCCGCGCCGCGCCCGGCCGGCCGGTCCGGGTCCCGTCACGCGGTGCTGGTCTTCGGGGTGATCGCGCTGTGCACGGCGTACGGGGAGGGCGCGCTGGCCGACTGGGGCGCATTGCACCTGGAGCAGGACCTGCACGCCCACCCGGGCGTCGCCGCGGCCGGGTACTCGGTGTTCGCGCTGACCATGACAGCCGGCCGGCTCTCCGGCACGGTGCTCCTCGAACGCCTCGGCCAGACCCGAACGCTGGTCGCCGGAGGTGCGACGGCGGCCCTGGGCATGCTGCTCGGCTCGCTCGCCCCGAACGTCTGGGCCGCGCTGCTCGGCTTCGCCGTCACCGGCCTCGGCCTGGCGAACATCTTCCCGGTCGCGGTGGCCCGCGCCGGTGCGCTCGCCGGACCCAGCGGCGTCGCGACCGCCTCGACGCTCGGCTACGGCGGCATGCTCCTCGGGCCCCCGTCGATCGGCTTCCTCGCCGACTGGTTCTCCCTCCCGCTCGCCCTCACCACCGTCGCCGCGCTCGCGGCGGGCGCGGCCCTGATCGGCTATCTCGCTCGCAACGCCGCCGCCGAAGGCGGGGCCTGAGGGCCCGCCTGGCAGAATCGTCCGCATGGAGCCGATCCTCGGCGTCGCCGAGCACCTCACCGCACTGGACGCGTCGGGCCGCGCGCTCGCCGCCGCGGCCGCCGAGGCGGGCCTCGACGCGCCGGTGCCGACCTGCCCGGGCTGGCAGATCCGCGACCTGCTCCGGCACACCACGATGGTGCACCGCTGGGCCGCCGCCTTCGTGGCCGAGGGCCACACCTCGTACCGGCCCGACGGGGGCGAAACCCGGCTCGACGGCGCGGAGTTGCTCGCGTACTTCCGCGAGGGGCATGCCGCGCTCGTCGACACGCTGGCCAAGGCGCCCGCGGAGCTGGAGTGCTGGACGTTCCTGCCGGCGCCGTCGCCGCTCGCGTTCTGGGCGCGCCGCCAGGCGCACGAGACCCAAGTACACTGCGCGGACGCCGAGTCGGCGCTGCCGGGCGGGCCGCGCCCGGTCGACGCGGCTCTCGCCGTCGACGGCGTCGACGAGCTGCTGCTCGCCTTCCACGGGCGCAGTCGCAGCCGCGTACGGACCGAGTCGCCGCGCGTGCTGCGGGTCCGCGCGACGGACACCGGCGACGTGTGGACCGTACGGCTGTCGCCGGACGCCGCCCCGGACACCGCGCGCAACGCCGAAGGGCCCGCCGACTGCACCCTGTCCGGGCCCGCCTGGCGGCTCTATCTGACGCTCTGGAACCGGCTGTCCGCCGACGCCGTGGAGGTCTCCGGCGACGCCTCGCTCGCCGCGTTGTGGCGCGAGCACTCGGGAATCACCTGGTCGTAACGGGCGCGCGACCGGCCCGAGGGGTCGACCCGAGGGGCACGTCCCGGCCGTTCACACCCGCCCGTCTCAGGCGTCCGGCGTCCGCTCTTCCGACGTTCGCTCGTCCGCCGTTCGCTCGTCCAGCATCCGCTTCAGCACCGCCCGTTGCAGGGGCCGTGCCTCGGCGTGCCGCTGACGACCGGCGTCCGTGAGGGCCACCTTCACCCCGCGCCGGTCCTCGCCGCACATCCCGCGCACGACGAGCCCGCCCTTCTCCAGGCGGGCGACCAGACGGGACAGCGCGCTCTGGCTCAGGTGGATGTGGGACGCCAGTTCCTGGACGCGGCAGGCGTCGCCGCCGTCCGCCGGCTCGACCTCGGCCAGCACGTCGAGCACCTCGAAGTCGCTGGCCCCGATCCCGAACGGCTGCAGGGCGCGGTCCAGTTCACAGGTCGTCCGGGCGTGCAGCGCGAGGACGTCCCGCCACTCCTGGACGAGCACCCGTTCGGACTTCTTCCCTGCCATGGCCGCACGTTAGCAGAGACGCCGCTCATTGTTGCACCGGAATTAAATGCGTGCGCATTCAATGCGCGTGCATGTACTGTGCCGTGCATGACCACACCGCTCGACTCCTCGCTCAACTCCCCTGCGTCACAAGACCGATGGAGCCCCCGCCTATGGGGGACCCTGCTCGTGCTCTGCGCCGCGATGTTCCTCGACGCACTCGACGTCTCGATGGTCGGCGTCGCGCTGCCGTCCATCGCCACCGATCTCGGCCTGTCCACCGCCACGCTCCAGTGGATCGTCAGCGGCTACATCCTCGGCTACGGCGGACTGCTGCTGCTCGGCGGCCGCGCCGCCGATCTGCTGGGCCGCCGCCGGGTCTTCCTGATCGCGCTCGCGGTCTTCGCGCTCGCCTCGCTGCTCGGCGGACTGGTCGACTCCGGCCCGCTGCTCATCGCCAGCCGCTTCATCAAGGGCCTGAGCGCCGCGTTCACCGCGCCCGCCGGACTCTCGATCATCACCACGACCTTCAAGGAGGGCCCGCAGCGCAACCGGGCCCTGTCCATCTACACCACCTGCGCCGCCACCGGCTTCTCGATGGGCCTGGTGCTCTCCGGCCTGCTGACCGAGCTCAGCTGGCGCTGGACGATGCTGCTGCCCGCGCCGGTCGCGCTGATCGCGCTGGTCTTCGCCCTGAAGCTGATCCCGCACAGCGAGCGCGAACAGGGCCGCGGCGGCTACGACCTGCCGGGCGCCGTCACCGGCACGGCCGCGATGCTGCTGCTCGTCTTCACCGTCGTCCAGGCCCCCGAGGCCGGCTGGGGCTCGGCCCGCACGCTGCTGTCCTTCCTGGGCGCGGCCGTCCTGCTCGCCGCCTTCGTGGCGATCGAGCGGCGCAGCGCGAGCCCGCTGGTCCGGCTCGGCGTGCTTCGCTCCGGCTCGCAGGTGCGGGCCCAGCTCGGCGCGGCCGCGTTCTTCGGCTCGTACGTGGCCTTCCAGTTCATCGTCACCCAGTACATGCAGGCGCTGCTCCACTGGTCGGCGCTGCAGACCGCGCTGGCGTTCCTGCCCGCCGGCCTGCTGGTGGCACTGTCGTCGACGAAGATCGGCGCGATCGTCGACCGGTTCGGCACGCCGCGGGTCATCGCGGCCGGCTTCACGCTGCTCGTCGTCGGCTACGCGCTCTTCCTGCGGATCTCGCTGACCCCGCAGTACGCGGCGGTGATCCTGCCGGCGATGCTGCTGATCGGCGCGGCCTGCGCCCTGGTCTTCCCCTCGCTCAACATCCAGGCCACCAACGGTGTCAAGGACGAGGAGCAGGGCATGGTCTCCGGGCTGCTGAACACGTCCATCCAGGTCGGCGGGGCGATCTTCCTCGCCGTCGTCACCGCCGTGATCACGGCGGACGGACAGTCGAACGGCTCGCCGCAGGCGGTCCTGGACAGCTTCCGGCCCGGTCTGGCGGTCGTCGCCTTCATCGCTCTCGCGGGTCTGCTGATCACCCTGCCCGGGCTGCGGACCCGGCCGGGCCGCCAGGAGTCGCTGGTCGTCGCCACGTCCGACCCGACCGACCTGAAGTCCGACCGCAGGCCCGCGCAGGAGCCCGTGGGGGCGCGCGACTGACGCAACGATCACCGAACGTCCGTACCTGCACGGGGGGTACGGAACCGGGGCGGCCGCAGGCATGCGGCCGCCCTCGCGCGTTCAGCCCAGCCAGCCCGGCCGGACGAGGCCCGACTCGTAGGCGAGTACGACCAGTTGGGCGCGGTCGCGGGCGCCGAGCTTCACCATCGTCCGGCTGACGTGGGTCTTGGCGGTCAGCGGGCTGACGACCAGGCGGCGGGCGATCTCCTCGTTGGACAGGCCGATGCCCACCAGGGCCATCACCTCCCGCTCCCGCTCGGTGAGTTCATCGAGTCCCTGCGGGCCGGAGGGGCCCTTGGAACGGGCCGCGAACTCCGCGATCAGGCGGCGTGTGACACCGGGCGAGAGCAGCGCGTCGCCGTCGACGACGGCGCGCACCGCCCGCAGCAGCTCCTCCGGTTCGGTGTCCTTGACGAGGAAGCCGGAGGCTCCGGCGCGGATCGCCTCGAAGACGTACTCGTCGAGCTCGAAGGTGGTCAGCATGACCACCCTGACGTCGCCCAGTACGTCGTCGCCGGTGATCGCGCGGGTCGCGGTCAGGCCGTCGAGCCTGGGCATGCGGATGTCCATCAGGACGACGTCCGGGCGCAGTTCGCGAACCAGCGCCACGGCTTCGTCGCCGTCCGCGGCCTCGCCGGCCACCTCGATGTCCGGCTGGGCGTCGAGCAGGGCCCGGAAGCCCGCCCGGACCAGCGACTGGTCGTCGGCGAGCAGGACGCGGATCACGGGGTCTCCTTCTGCCGGATCACGGGGTCTCCTTCGGCCGCAGGGGGAGCGTGGCGCGCACCCGGAAGCCGCCGTCGGGCCGGGTGCCCGCGTCGATCGTGCCACCTAGGGCCGCCGCCCGTTCCCGCATTCCGGCCAGGCCGTTGCCGCTGCCGCCGGCGTCGTCGCCGGTGGCGGGGCCGTCGTCGTCGATCTGCAGCCGCAGCGCGTCGGGGCGCTGCTCGACACGGACCCGTGCGGTGCGGGAACCGGAGTGGCGGACGACGTTCGTCAGCGCCTCCTGGACGATCCGGAACGCCGCGAGGTCGGCGCCGGGCGGGACGGGGGCCGGGTCGCCGGTGCGGGTGACCGCGACGGTGAGTCCGGCGGCCGCGGCCTGTTCGACGAGTTCGGGGAGCCGGTCGAGGCCGGGGGCGGGGGCGCGCGGGGCGTCGCCGAAATCAAAGGGGGCTGCGCGCAGCGCATCGTTGGAAGGGTGGTGGCGGGAGACGGGAGGGCGGAGCGAGTCCAGGACCTGGCGGACCTCGCCGAGGGCCTCCTTGCTGGCGGCCTTGATGGTGGTGAGCGCGGTGCGGGCCTGCTCCGGGTCGCCGTCGAGGAGCGCGAGGCCGACGCCGGCCTGCACGTTGATGACGGACAGGGAGTGCGCGAGGACGTCGTGGAGTTCGCGGGCGATGCGCAGCCGTTCCTCGTCGGCGCGGCGGCGCTCGGCGGCGGCGCGCTCGACGCGCTGCTGCGCCCACTGCTCGCGGCGGACCCTGACGAGTTCGGAGGCGGCGAGGATCGCCACCACGAAGCCGGCGACGGGGAGTTCCTGGCCCCAGGGGGCCGGGCCGTCGCCGGCGGGCGGCAGATGGCGGTAGAGCCAGTGGCCGGCGAGAACGTGGCCGAGCCAGAGCAGGCCGAGCGCCCACCAGGCGGCGCGCCGGTGCCCGTGCACGATCGCCGCGTAGCAGGCGACGGCGACCGTGACGAAGACCGGGCCGTACGGGTAGCCGGCGGCGAGGTACGCCAGCGCGGTGGCGGCCACGCCGAAGACCACGGGGACGGGCCTGCGGTGCCGGAACAGCAGCAGCGCCGGTCCGGCGAGCAGCAGGATCCGGGAGTACGCGTCGAGGGGCTGCCGGTCGAGCTGGTTGCGGGCGGCGAAGCCGCTGCCGACGAGGACGAACACGGCGATCAGCAGGGTGGACCGCCAGGGCAGCCCGCCGCCGGGCTCCGCCTCGGCCCAGTGGCGCAGCCACGGCGGGCCGGCGGTGCGGTGCTCAGTGTCCATACGGCCACGCTAGACGCGGCGGGCGGGCGGTGGCGTCCGCCGCGCGTCGTGACCGCCCGTACTCCCGGAGGAGTACGGGCGGGCCGGGGCCCGTCAGCGACGCGGCAGCAGGCCGGCCTCGCGGCCGAGGCGGGCGGCGACGTCGTCGAAGAAGGCGTCGCGGTCCTCGACGATCCGGTGGAACTGGCCGAACACCTCGAAGGAGATCGTCCCGAAGAGCTGCGCCCACACGGCGACCAGGGTGACGACGACGGCGGGCGGCAGATCGGTGGCGAGGTCGGCGGCGAGCCGCTCGGCCTCGGGGCGCAGCCGGTCGTCGAGGGGCGGCAGGGAGACGCGGTCGGTGGTGTAGGCGTCGCGGAGGATCCCGATCAGGACGAGGCCGACGCGGGACGCCGGGCCGATGGTGTCCTGCGGGGCGCTGTAGCCGGGGACCGGTGAGCCGTAGATGAGTGCGTACTCGTGGGGGTGGGCGAGGGCCCAGGCGCGGACGGCGCGGCAGACGGCGGTCCAGCGGGCGGGGTGGTCGGTCTTCGGGGCGGCGGCGAGGGCGGTCTCGGCGGCCTCGCCGACGGCGTCGTACGCGTCGACGATCAGGGCGGTCAGGAGGTCGTCGCGGCTGGGGAAGTAGCGGTAGAGGGCGGAGGAGACCATGCCGACCTCGCGGGCGACGGCGCGCAGGGACAGTTTGGCGGCGCCGTCGGCGGCGAGCTGGCGGCGGGCCTCGTCCTTGATGGTCGCGGTGATCTCGGCGCGTGCCCGGGCGCGGGCTCCTTGGACGCTGGTCATCGGGCTCCTTGAACGCTGGTCATGGGGTCAGTCTGCCATTGAATCGGAGCACTGCACACAAACGAGAGCACTGCTCTTGCTTCGGAGCGCCGATCCGTGCACACTGTTCTCAAGCGAGAGCAGCGCTCTCGAATAGAAGCACCGATCTCGACAGGGAGCACCCGATGAACTCCGCGCCGTACTACCTCCAGGGCAGCCCGATGGCCATCCGCCTCAACCGCGTCGTCGGCTGGCTCGCCCGCCACGGCGTCAGCCTGCTCGGCTCCGCGGAACTCTCCGTCCGTGGCCGCAAGAGCGGCCAGATGCAGCGCATCCCCGTCAACCCGCACTCCCACAGCGGCGCCCAGTACCTCGTCTCCGCCCGCGGCCACTCCCAGTGGGTGCGCAACATGCGGGTCGCCGGCGGCGGCGAACTGCGGGTCGGCCGCAAGGTCCGGACCTTCTCCGCCGTCGAGATCCCGGACGCCGAGAAGCTCCAGGTGCTCCGCAGCTACCTGGAGAAGTGGGGCTGGGAGGTCAACCAGTACTTCAAGGGCGTGACCGCGCGGTCCACCGACGAGGAGATCCTCGCCGCCGCCCCCGACCACCCCGTCTTCCGCATCACCACGACCGGATGAACCCCGCGGCCCCGCCCCCGGCGTCCGCCGTCCGGCCATACGACAGCGGCGGCCCGCCCGGGTTCAGAACCCGCAACGGACCGCCGCCGCACCACCGCCGAAGCCTCCGGCCCGTCAGGACTCCTCGTCCGCCTCCGGCCGCTGCGTCACGCCCCTGCTCGGCCCGGGGCCGCCTGCCAGCCGACGGTCCAGCAGGTCCAGGGTGCGGCGCGCCACACCGTTCGTCCGGACGATGCCGGCGAGCGAGGTGACCCCGCGGGTGATGTCCGCGAACGCGTGCCAGGCCGGCCGCAGTCCGGTGATCGTCGCGTGCAGCAGCCCCGGCCGGCGCTCGAACATGGCGAGCATCCGCCGCCCGACGGCCATCTCCACACCGAGCCCGGCCTTGATCGCGAAGGCGTAGTTCAGCGCCTGCCGCCGGGCGTCCACCGCGTCGCCCGCCTCGGCGATCCGGACCGCCCACTCCCCCGCCAGCCGGCCCGAGCGCAGCGCGTACGAGATGCCCTCGCGCGTCCACGGCTCCAGCAGGCCCGCCGCGTCGCCGCAGACCAGGACGCGGCCCCGGGACAGCGGCGAGTCGTCACTGCGACAGCGCGTCAGGTGCCCGGACGAGATCTCCGGCTCGAAGCCCGCGAGCCCGAGCCGGGCCACGAAGTCCTCCAGATACCGCTTGGTGGCGGCGCCCTCGCCGCGCGCCGAGATCACGCCCACGGTCAGCGTGTCGCCCTTGGGGAACACCCAGCCGTAACTCCCGGGCATCGGGCCCCAGTCGATGAGCACCCGGCCCTTCCAGTCCTCGGCCACGGTGGCCGGCACTGGGATCTCCGCCTCCAGGCCCAGGTCGACCTGATCGAGCTTCACCCCGACATGGGCTCCTATCCGGCCCGCGCTGCCGTCCGCGCCGACGACCGCGCGCGCCAGTACCGTCTCGCCGTCGGCGAGCACCACCGCGACCGTGCGGCGGTCCGGCACCGCCGGTCCGTGCTGCTCGACCCGGGCGACGGCCGCGCCGGTGCGCAGCTCCGCGCCGGCCTTCTGCGCCTGCTCGACCAGGCCGGCGTCGAACTCCGGCCGGTTGATCAGCCCGAACAGCATGCGGCGGGACCTGCGGGTGCGGGCGAAGCGGCCGTTCATCGAGAAGGTGACCGCGTGCACCCGGTCCTGCAGGGGCAGTTCGAACCCGGGCGGGAGCGCGTCGCGGGACGGGCCGATGATGCCGCCGCCGCAGGTCTTGTACCGGGGCAGTTCCGCCTTCTCCAGGAGCAGCACGCGCCGCCCGGCGACGGCGGCCGCGTACGCCGCCGAGGCCCCGGCGGGGCCGGCTCCCACCACGACGACGTCCCACACGCCCTCGGGCGCGCCCGGACGCTCGGCCTCCGCGCCGGTACCGGGCTCCGTGACGGGGTCCGTGTCGGGCCCGGTCGCCTCCGGGTCGCCCGCCCGGACGCCGTCCGCCGCGGACTGCGCCGCGCCCGCCTCTGCCGCTCCGGCGTCTGCGTTCTCGCTGCTCACGATGTGCTTCTGCTCCTGATCCGACCGGTGGTGCCTGCTCTTCTCGGCATCCTACGGCGCGGCCTTCGAGAGGCCGCGCCGTAGGATCGGCCATGCGTTCGCCGTACAACCGAAACGGCGTTCGTCCTCTCTAACGTCGCACCCACCAGGAGCGTGCCCATGACCGCCCATCCGATCGCCGAGACCGTGGCTTCCCTCATGCCCCGTGCCAAGACGGAGCTCGCGGAGCTGGTGGCCTTCCAGTCGGTGGCGGACGAGGCCGTGGCCCCGCGCAGCGAGTGCGAGGCCGCCGCCAACTGGGTGGCCGACGCGCTGCACGCGGAGGAGTTCCAGGACGTGACGCTGCTCGACACGCCGGACGGCACGCAGTCCGTGTACGGCGTGCTGCCCGGTCCCGCCGGCGCGCCGACGGTCCTTCTGTACGCCCACTACGACGTGCAGCCGCAGCTGGACGAGTCGGCGTGGATCTCCCCGGCGTTCGAGCTGACGGAGCGCGACGGCCGCTGGTACGGCCGCGGCGCGGCCGACTGCAAGGGCGGCTTCATCATGCACCTGCTCGCGCTGCGCGCCCTGAAGGCCAACGGCGGCGTGCCGGTGACGGTGAAGGTGATCGTCGAGGGCTCCGAGGAGCAGGGCACCGGCGGCCTGGAGCGGTACGCCGAGGCGCACCCGGAGCTGCTGACCGCGGACGCGATCGTGATCGGCGACACCGGCAACTTCCGGGTGGGCCTGCCGACGGTCACCGCCACGCTGCGCGGCATGACGATGGTCCGGGTCCAGATCGACACCCTGGAGGGCAATCTGCACTCGGGTCAGTTCGGCGGCGCCGCGCCGGACGCGCTGGCCGCGCTGATCCGCGTCCTGGACTCGCTGCGCGCCGAGGACGGCTCCACGGTCATCGACGGGCTGCCCTCGAACGCGGTCTGGGACGGGGTGCAGTACCCGGAGGAGGACTTCCGCAAGGACGCGCGTGTCCTGGACGGCGTGCGCCTGCCGGGCGAGGGCACCGTGGCGGACCGCATCTGGGCCCGCCCGGCCGTCACCGTCGTCGGCATCGACTGCCACCCGGTCGCCGGCGCCACGCCGTCGATCCCGCGGACCGCGCGCGCCCAGATCAGCCTGCGGGTGCCGCCCGGCCAGGACGCCGGCGAGGCGACGAAGCTGCTGTTCGCGCACATGGAGAAGAACGTGCCGTGGAACGCGCGGGTCTCCTTCGAGCAGATCGGCCAGGGCCAGCCCTTCCGCGCGGACATCAGCAGCCCGGCGTACACCTCGATGGCCGAGGCGATGCGGCTGGCGTACCCGGGCGAGGAGATGCAGGCGTCCGGCATGGGCGGCTCGATCCCGCTCTGCAACACGCTGGCCGCGCTGTACCCGGAGGCGGAGATCCTGCTGATCGGCCTGAGCGAGCCGGAGGCGCAGATCCACGCGGTGAACGAGTCGGTGTCGCCGCAGGAGCTGGAGCGGCTGTCGGTCGCCGAGGCCCACTTCCTGCTCAACTACGCCCGCTCCAAGCAGAACTGATCAGCCCTCGGCGGAATCGGCCGTGAGCAGAGAAACATGCGGCGGACGTACGCGGATCCGTACGTTCGCCGCATGGACCTCACCGTCGAACTCACCGAGATCACGCCCCGGCTCCACCAGCTGGACTTCTCCATCGGCCAGGCCTTTCTCTGGCGCGACGACGAGGAGTTGACGCTGATCGACGCCGGCTGGACGGGCGCCGCCGACGCGGTGGAGGCGGCGATCCGTTCCACCGGCGCCGACCCGGCCCGGCTGCGCCGCATCGTGCTCACCCACGCCCACCGCGACCACGTGGGCTGCGCCCAGGAACTGGCGGACCGGTACGGCGCGTCGATCCTCGCCCACCGCCTGGACGCACCGGTGGTGCGCGGCGAGGCCCCGGTGCCCGACCCGGTCCTACTGGACTGGGAGCGCCCGCTGTACGAGCGCGGGCTCACCGTCCCCGTCGCGCCGCCGACCCGGGTGGACCGGGAACTGGAGGACGGCGACGAACTGGGCTTCGGCGACGGGGCGTTCGCCGTGCACACCCCGGGGCACACGGACGGTTCGATCGCCGTCCATCTGCCGCGGCACGGCGTGCTGTTCACCGGTGACACGGTGGCCGCGGTCCAGGGGGTGACGCTCGGCGTGTTCCACACGGACCGGGAGCAGGCCCGCGCCTCGATGCGTCGGCTCGCCGAACTCGCCCCCTCGGTGGTGTGCTTCGGCCACGGCGTACCCCTGACGGAGAACGCCGCGGCCGTCCTGAAAGCGGCGGCGGAGGCGGCCTGAGCCGTCAGCCGACCGGGACGCCGCCCTCCAGGTTGAGCACGGTGCCGCGCTCGCGGGCGCGCAGCGCCCAGCGGAGCCGCTGGTAGCGGACCGGGGGCAGCAGTTCGGCGGCCTCGGCCTCGGTGACGAAGCGCCAGCCGCGCAGTTCGGCCCCGGGCAGCAGGAGGTCGGCGGCGGCCGCGGCGGGCAGCGTCCCGCCGTCGAAGAGGAAGCGGAGTCCGCCGTACCCCGGGGGCCGGGGCTGCTCCCAGTCGACCACGAGCAGTCCCGGCAGGGCGTCGAGCCGCAGCCCGAGCTCCTCGGCGACCTCCCGGACCCCGGCGCGGGCGGGCGACTCGCCGGCCTCGACGACGCCGCCGGGGAACTCCCAGCCGGCCTTGTAGGTGGGGTCGACGAGCAGCACGCGGTCCTGCTCGTCGAAGAGCAGCACCCCGGAGGCCACGGTCTCGCCGGTGGGCTCGGGCGTCTGCACGATCCCGCAGGGCCGGGCGGCGCCGTTGCGGAGCGCCTCGGCGACGGCCTCGGCGGTGGCGGCGGGCGTGAGGCGGGAGTTGTCGACGGCGTGCGCGTCCTCGCCGAGCCAGCCGTCCAGCGCGGCGAGGTACGCGTCGATGTGGTCGTACCCCCAGTTCCGGACCCGCTCGCTGCCCTCCGGATCGTCGGCGAACTCCACGCGGCCGGCTATCCGCCCCCGCAGGATCGTTTCGTCAGGTGCGAGCAGCACATGCCGGACCTCTATGCGACGGGCCGCCAGACCGCCGAAGATCTCGTCCCGGTACTCCTGCCGGAGCAGGGTCATCGGGACGACGAGCGTGCCGCCGACCTCGGCGAGCAGGGCGGCGGCGGTGTCGACGACCATGCGCCGCCAGATCGGCAGGTCCTGGAAGTCGTCGACCTCGGCGAGGCGCTTCGGCGGCAGCACGTGCCGCAGGCCGAAGCCGGTGAGTTCGGGGTCGTACAAGGTGCTGTGCGGGATCAGCTCGAGCAGTTCGCGCGCGGTGCTGGTCTTGCCCGCGCTGAACGTTCCGTTGATCCAGACGATCACAGTGCCCCCTCTGTGTAGGCCCCTCGGTGGGTTGCCTCCACCACCCTGCCACGACGGACGCCGGGGTGTGAGTCGTCTCACGGCCCGAACCGCGCGGCCCGCCGAGGCGTGACACTTCGCAACGGAGCCTCGTTGATCGGGCAATGACAAGGGGGTGCGGACATGCGCACGGTGTTGGAACGGTTTCCCGCAGGCGGCCCGCGGGGCAGCTGGCCGGCCGAGGAGTACGCGCGGGCGCGACGGGACGAGGGCCTGCCGGCCCAGGTCGTGATGGACCTCGACTCGGACGCCTTCCTCGTGGTCGTCCCCCCGCAGCCGACGGGGGAACGGCAGTCGGGGGCGGAACCGGCGGCGGCCTGAGGGCGGGCGGAACAGGCGGCAGCGGCGGCCTGAGCCGTACGCGTGTCAGGCCACCGTCTTCTGGTGCGTCAGGCCGCCGGCTTCTCGCGCGTCAGTGGGCCCGAGGCGGCCGCGGCGGCGCCGAGGAGACCCGCGTCCGTGCCCGTGCTGGCCGGGACCACGGTGAGGCCGCGGGCGAAGGACAGCGTGGCGTACGCGCGCAGGCTGCGCCGCAGCGGCGCGAACAGCACCTCGCCCGCCCCGGCCACGCCCCCGCCCACCACGGCGATGTCCAGCTCGACGAGGTGCGCCGTGGCGGCGATCCCCGCGGCGAGGGCGCGCGCCGCCCGCTCGAAGGATGCCAGCGCGATCGGGTCGCCGGCCCGGGCCGCGGCGGCGACCGCGGCGGCGGAGACGTCGCCGTCGGGGCCTGGCCGCCAGCCGGCGTCGAGAGCGCGCCGGGCGAGGTGCGGACCGCTGGCGATGCGCTCGACGCAGCCGCGCGCCCCGCAGGCGCAGACCTCGCCGTCCAGGTCGACGCTGACGTGCCCGATGTGACCGGCGTTCCCCGTGGGTCCGGTGTGGAGCCGACCGTCGAGGACGAGTCCGCCGCCGACGCCCGTGGAGACCACCAGGCAGAGGGCGTTGTCGTGGCCGCGCGCGGCGCCCAGCCAGTGCTCGGCCGCGGTCATGGCGACGCCGTCGCCGACGAGAGTGACGGGACGGCCGTCGACGATGCGGCGTACCCGCTCGACCAGCGGATAGTCCCGCCAGCCGGGGATGTTGACGGGGCTGACGGCGCCGCGCGCCGCGTCCACGGGTCCGGCGCTGCCGATGCCGACCGCCCGGACCGACGCCCAGAGCGGCCCGGCGGCGAGCTCCGCGAGGACCTCCTCGACGGCGCGCATCACCGTTTCGCCCTCCTCCCGCGCCGGCGTGGGGCGCTGCGCCCGGAGGAGGATTCCGCCGCCTCCGTCCACGAGCGCGCCGGCGATCTTGGTGCCGCCGATGTCGAGAGCGGCGACAAGCTCGGTGTGCATGGGTACGGGATCTCCGGGGAAGACGGGGTGGATGGGGGGTCGAGATCCATTTTCCCCGCCTCTGACAACGTTGTCCAGGGCCTATGCTCGACAACATCTCCGCCTGGAGCGAGAAACACCGGACCGAGAAAAGAGGAACAGCGCACCGTGGCCGACACCACCCGTCGCTCCCACCATCGCTACGGCATCCGGCCCACCATGAAGGACGTGGCCGCGCGCGCCGGGGTGGGGCTCAAGACGGTCTCCCGGGTGGTCAACGGGGAGCCGGGAGTCACCGCCGACACCGAGCGCCGGGTGCAGGAGGCCATCGACTCGCTGGGCTTCCGCCGCAACGACAGCGCCCGGGTGCTCCGCAAGGGCCGTACCGCCTCGATCGGCCTGGTCCTGGAGGACTTGGCGGACCCGTTCTACGGACCGCTCAGCCGCGCCGTGGAGGAGGTCGCCCGGACCCACGGCGCACTGCTGATCAACGGTTCCAGCGCGGAGGACCCCGACCGCGAGCAGGAGTTGGCGCTCGCGCTGTGCGCCCGGCGGGTGGACGGTCTCATCGTGATCCCGGCCGGCTCCGACCACCGTTATCTGGAGCCCGAGATCCGCGCCGGCGTCGCCACCGTGTTCGTGGACCGTCCGGCCGGCGGCATCGAGGCGGACACCGTGCTCTCGGACAACTTCGGCGGCGCGCGCGAGGGCGTGGCCCATCTGATCGCCCACGGCCACCGCCGTATCGGCTTCCTCGGCGACCGGCCGAGCATCCACACCGCGGCCGAGCGGCTGCGTGGCTACCGCGCGGCGATGGACGACGCGGACCTGCCCGTGGACGAGGCGTGGGTCTCCCTCGGTCCCACCGATCCCGGCCCCGTCCGCTCCGCCGTCACGGCGATGCTGGCCGGCCCGGTGCCGGTGACGGCCCTCTTCGCCGGAAACAACCGTGTGACCGTCACCGTCGTCCGCGTCCTCGCCGAACACCCGGCGCCGGTGGCCCTGGTCGGCTTCGACGACATCGAACTCGCCGATCTGCTCGGCATCACGGTCGTCGCCCAGGACGCCGCCGCCCTGGGCCGTACCGCCGCCCAACGGCTCTTCCTCCGCCTGGACGGCGCGGAGGAGCCGTCGGCCCGCATCGAGCTGAGGCCCACACTGATCCCGCGCGGCACGGGCGAGATCCCGCCCGCGTGACGCCGCCTCAGCAGATGCGGAGACCGGGGATCGGGCTGTCGTTGTCGCCGCCCTTGATGTAGACGACGCTGAAGTACACGTTGGTGTTGCCGCTGTCGTCGTCGGTACGGGCCCACCAGACGTTGGTCCACTTGCCGTAGGTCTCGCGGCGGCCCAGATCGACCTGACAGTAGAAGTAGTTGGTGCCGGCGTTGAGGACGCCCATCTCGCCGCCGTCGTGACGGTAGGTCTTCTCGGTGCGCCAGACGGTGCAGTTGTACTTACCGCCCCCGATGGAGGTGCAGGCCGGCGCGGGCTGCGGGTCCGTGCCGCCGCCGCCCGTCGTGGTCGAACCGCCGCCGGTGTCGCCACCGGTGTCGCCGCCCCCTCCGCTACTGGCCGTCGCGCCGCCGTCGGCGCCGCCGCCTCCGGTGGAGCGGCCGCCCGTGTCGCCGACGCCGCCCGGCTTGGGGGCCTGGGAGCCGGGCTTGCTCGGGGTGGGCTTCGCGGAGTCCCTGGGCGCGCCCTTGGAGGGCTTGCCGGACGGGGCGGCGCTCGCGGGCGCGTCCGAGCCGCCGGGGTCGAGCGCCCGGCCGGGCTCGGCGCCGGGCCCGGTGGGCTCCGCCTCGCTGCCGGCCAGCTGCTCCTTCCGCTCGCCGGAGTCGCGCTGGACCAGCGTGTACGTGATGCCGCCGCCGCCCACCCGCCCGGCGGCGACGGCCGCGGCGACCGGCGCCGCGGCGCGCTTCCGGCGAACCGGATCGGGCCGCGGCCCCCGCGGCGCCGTGACGTGCTGCGCACCGACGGGCCCGGCGGGCGGACCGGCCGGCGCGCCGCCCTGTACACCGGCGTGCGGTCCGGCCTGCGAGGCGTACGGCCCCGGAGGCGGGAAACCCGCCGCGGCCGGCGGCAGCGCGGGCCCGAAGCCCGCCGGCGGACGCTGCGCCGTGTCGACCTCCGTCGGCACCGGCGCGGGTCCCGCCGTCGGCGCCGGCGGCGGGACGGCGTCGGCCGGTCCCCGGTCCTCCGCCGCCGCGATGAGCAGCCGCGCCGCCGTCCGGGCGTCGGGGCGCTCGGCGGGGTCCTTGTGCATGAGCTGCCGCAGCACCGGCGCCAGGGCGCCCGCCCGGCGCGGCTCCGGCAGCGGTTCGACCACGATGGCGTTGAGCGTCGACCAGGTCGAGGTACGCCGGAACGGCGAGGCGCCTTCGAGCGCCGCGTACAGCGTCGCGCCGACCGCCCAGACGTCGGAGGCGGGTCCGGGCTGCTGCCCCTGGGCCCGCTCGGGCGCGAGGAAGTCGAGGGAGCCGACGATCTCGCCGCTGCGGGTGAGCTGGGTGGCGGCGCCGTCACCCGGGTCGTCCATGGCGGCGATGCCGAAGTCGGTGAGGACGACTCGTCCGCCGCTGTCGAGCAGGATGTTGCCCGGCTTGACGTCGCGGTGGAGCACGCCGGCGTCGTGGGCGGCGGCCAGCGCCTCCAGGACCGCCGCACCGATCCTCGCCGCCTCCCGGGGCTCCAGCCCGCCGCGCTCGGTCAGCACGTCGGCGAGCGAGGGGCCGTCGATCAGCTCCATGACGATGACGGGCCGGCCCTCGTGGTCGGCGACGTCGTGCACGGCGACGACCCCGGGGTGGCGGACGCGGGCGGCGGCGCGCGCCTCGCGCTGCATCCGCAGGTGCAGGTCGGCCAGTTCCTGGCCGGACGAGTCGTTGTAGGTGCGCAGTTCCTTGACGGCCACCTCGCGGCCGAGGACCTCGTCGACGGCGCGCCACACCACGCCCATGCCGCCGCGGCCCAGTTGCCGCACCACCCGGTAGCGGCCCGCGAGCCGCTGGTTCTCCCCCGAAGACACCGATGCCCCGTTCTCTGTCGCGTGCGTGGAAACGCGTACAGATTACGGGGCCGGTGTGACGGGACCGTCCGGGTGAGGCGTGCCGTTACGCGGCCGTTGCCATCACTGGGCGGTGGCCGTCAGGTCGCCGCGCCGCGGGGCGGCGAAGCGGTCGAGGTCGGCGCGGGTCATACCGGTGAGGGCGTCGACCTCGGCGGTGTCGAGGGCGCCGCAGTCGATGCCGCGCAGCAGGTACGAGCTGAGGGCCTTGGCGGTGGCGGGCTCGTCCATGACGTCGCCGCCGGCGTGGTTGGCGTACGCGGAGAGGCGCTTGGCGGCGGCCTCGAAGCCCTCGCGGTAGAACGCGAAGACGGCGGCGTACCGGGTGGGGATGTGGCCCGGGTGCATGTCCCAGCCCTGGTAGTAGGCGCGGGCCAGGGCGCGGCGGGTGAGGCCGTAGTGCAGCTTCCAGGCCTCGTGGACGTGGGCGGTGGAGCCGACCGGGAGGACGTTGGTGGAGCCGTCGGAGACGCGTACGCCGGTGCCGGCGGCGGCGACCTGCATGATCGCCTTGGCGTGGTCGGCGGCCGGGTGGTCGCTGGCCTGGTAGGCGGCGGAGACGCCGAGGCAGGCGCTGTAGTCGAAGGTGCCGTAGTGCAGGCCGGTGGCGCGGCCCTCGGCGGCGTCGATCATGCGGGCGACGGCGGCGGTGCCGTCGGCGGCGAGGATGGACTGGCTGGTCTCGATCTGGATCTCGAAGCCGAGCCGGCCGGCGTCGAGGCCGTGGGCCTTCTCGAAGGCCTCCAGGAGGCGGACGAAGGCGGAGACCTGCTCGGGGTAGGTGACCTTGGGGAGGGTGAGGACGAGCCCGTCGGGCAGGCCGCCGTGCTCCATCAGGCCGGTGAGGAAGACGTCCGTGGTGCGGATGCCGCGGTCGCGCACGGCGGCCTCCATGCACTTCATTCGGATGCCCATGTACGGGGCGGCGGTGCCCTGCGCGAATGCCTCGCTGATCAGGCGGGCGGCGCGGGCGGCGTCGGCGTCCTCGTCGGCGCCGGCGTAGCCGTCCTCGAAGTCGACGCGCAGGTCCTCGATGGGCTCGCGCTCCAGCTTGGCGCGGACGCGGCCGTAGACGTCCTCGGCGAGGTCGTCGGAGAGGCCGAGGACACCGGCGAAGGTGGCGGCGTCGGGGGCGTGCTCGTCGAGCGCGGCGAGCGCCTGGTCGCCCCAGGAGCGGATGGTGTCGGCGGCGAAGACGTTGCCCGGTACGTAGACCGTGTGGACGGGCTGGCGGGTGCCGGGGTCTCCGGGGTAGCGCCGGTCGAGCTCGGCGTCCACCGTGGCGAGGGAGGCGCTGATGCCCTCGCTGACCGCGCCGGCGAGGCTCGTCGACACCTTCTCCTGCTGACCCATCCTGCATCCTCCTGTTTTCCGCTTCACGGAATCAACAATCCGTATAGCGAAGTTAGTAGCCTGCCGGGACCTGCGTCAATGGTTGCCCGAAACGGCCGGGGGCCGCGCGGCGATATCCACCACGCGGCCCCCGGGCCGTACAGAACAGCAGGTCAGCCCTGCGAGGCTCAGCCCTTGCGGGTCTTGACCTCTTCGGTGAGCTGCGGGACGACGTCGAAGAGGTCGCCCACGACGCCGTAGTCGACGAGCTCGAAGATGGGCGCCTCGGCGTCCTTGTTGATCGCGACGATCGTCTTCGAGGTCTGCATGCCGGCACGGTGCTGGATCGCGCCGGAGATGCCGGAGGCGATGTACAGCTGCGGCGACACGGACTTGCCGGTCTGGCCGACCTGGTTGGAGTGCGGGTACCAGCCGGCGTCCACCGCGGCGCGGGAGGCGCCGACGGCCGCGCCGAGCGAGTCGGCGAGGGCCTCGATGATCGCGAAGTTCTCGGCGCCGTTGACGCCGCGGCCGCCGGAGACCACGATCGCGGCCTCGGTCAGCTCCGGGCGGCCGGTCGACGCGCGCGGGGTGCGCGAGGTGACCTTGGTGCCGGTGGCCAGCTCGCCGAACGTCACGGACAGGGCCTCGACGGCGCCGGCGGCCGGGGCGGCCTCGACCGGGGCGGAGTTCGGCTTGACCGTGATGACCGGGGTGCCCTTGGAGACGCGGGACTTGGTGGTGAAGGAGGCGGCGAACGCGGACTGCGTCGCGACCGGGCCCTCGTCACCGGCCTCCAGGTCCACGGCGTCGGTGATGATGCCGGAGCCGATGCGGACCGCGAGACGGGCGGCGATCTCCTTGCCCTCGGCGGAGGACGGGACGAGCACGGCGGCCGGGGAGACGGCGTCGTACGCGGCCTGGAGGGCGTCGACCTTCGGGACGACCAGGTAGTCGGCGAACTCCGGGGCGTCGGCGGTCAGGACACGGGTGGCGCCGTGCTCGCCGAGGACGGCGGCGGTGTCGGCGGCGCCGTTGCCGAGCGCGACCGCGACCGGCTCGCCGATGCGGCGGGCGAGCGTCAGCAGCTCCAGGGTGGGCTTGCGGACGGCTCCGTCGACGTGGTCGACGTAGACGAGAATCTCAGCCATGGGACTTCAATCTCCTGCGAACGAAAAGGGGCGGACGGAACGGCTCTGCGCGAGCCCTAGATGAACTTCTGGCTCGCGAGGAACTCGGCCAGCTGCTTGCCGCCCTCGCCTTCGTCCTTGACGATCGTGCCCGCGGTGCGCGCCGGACGCTCGGCGGCGGAGTCGACCGCGGTCCAGGCGCCCTCGAGGCCGACCTCGTCGGCGTCGATCTCGAGGTCGTCGAGCTCCAGGGACTCCACCGGCTTCTTCTTGGCGGCCATGATGCCCTTGAAGGACGGGTAGCGGGCCTCGCCCGACTGGTCCGTCACCGACACGACGGCCGGGAGGGACGCCTCCAGCTGCTCCGACGCGGTGTCGCCGTCGCGGCGGCCGGTGACCTTGCCGTCCTCGACCTTGACCTCGGAGAGCAGGGTGACCTGCGGGACGCCCAGGCGCTCGGCCAGGATCGCGGGCAGGACGCCCATGGTGCCGTCGGTGGACGCCATGCCGGCGATGACGACGTCGTAGCCGACCTTCTCGATCGCCTTGGCGAGCACCAGCGAGGTGCCCATGACGTCCGAGCCGTGCAGGTCGTCGTCCTCGACGTGGACGGCCTTGTCGGCGCCCATGGACAGCGCCTTGCGCAGCGCGTCCTTGGCGTCCTCGGGGCCGACGGTGAGCACGGTGACCTCGGCCTCGTCCGCCTCTTCGGCGATCTGCAGCGCCTGCTCGACCGCGTACTCGTCGAGCTCCGACAGCAGGCCGTCGACCTCGTCGCGGTCGACCGTCAGGTCGTCGGCGAACTTCCGGTCGCCGGTGGCGTCCGGCACGTACTTCACACAGACAACGATCCTCAAGCTCACGCCGGCTCTCCTACTGCATCGTCATTACTGAGCTGCCTTGTCTATGGGCAGCATAGGCGCCTGAAGGGCGGGTTTTCCGGTCGGGGCGCCTGACGCCCCGGACGGGATATTACTCGCCAGTACACCCAGTTCGTTACCACTGAGCAAGCGCTCAGGCGTGTGACCTTGCCAACGCGGCGCGGCGGGAACGCTCAGTCGCGCAGCGCGTTGAAGCGGCCCTGGTGATAGAGGAGCGGGCGGCCCTCGCCCCGCGGGTCGCCGTCGACGACCTCGGCGAGGACGATCCGGTGGTCGCCGGCCGGGACCTTCGCCACGACCCGGGCCACCATCCACGCCAGGACGCCGTCGAGCAGGGGCACGCCCTCCGGGCCGGTGCGCCAGCTCGTCGGCGGCGCGAAGCGGTCGGCGCCGCTGCGGGCGAAGGTGGCGGCGAGTCCGGCCTGGTGCTCGCCGAGTATGTGCACGCCGATGTGCCCGGCCTCGGACAGGACGGGCCAGCTGGAGGAGCCGGTGCCCACCCCGAAGGAGATCAACGCGGGTTCCGCGGAAACGGAGTTGAGGGAGGTGGCGGTGAAGCCGACGGGGCGATCCCCGTGGGCGGTGACGACCGCGACGCCGGCGGCGTGCTGCCGGAAGACGGAGCGGAGAAGATCGGAGCTGGCCTGCCGACTGGTGCGGAGCTCGGGCGAAACCGTCATCGAGTTGTCCTTCTGCGGGGGAGACGTACGGGGCCTGGGGTTACCGGACACCCGGACAGCGCGCGCTCGCGTTGCGGGCCAGGTCGACGTGGGCCCGCCCGTGGAGAAGGAGTTCTGGAGGCAGCACGTCGTCAGACTGACGATCGTTGCCGTGCACAGTCAAGTGGGGCCCGGCATGTGGGAGACATGTCACGCCGTCAGACCGCGCGACCGAGCGCCGCGATGACGTCGGCCTTCCGCGGCTGCCCCGACGCCCGCCGGACGATCCGGCCGGCGCGGTCGAGCACCAGCACGGTGGGGGTCCGCTCGATCCCGAGCTCGCGAACGAGGTCCAGCCGCTCCTCCGCGTCGATCTCGACATGGCCCACACCCTCGACCATGGCGGCCACCTCGGCGAGGGTGCGCCGGGTGGCCCGGCACGGCTGGCAGAAGGCGGTGGAGAACTGCACAAGAGTCGCCCGCTCCCCCAGCTCCACGCCCAGCCGGTCGCCGCCGAGTATCACTCCCGACCCGTCCTCCATCGGTGTCGTCCCCGCTTCCGCTGCCGCTCCGGCGCCCTTCGCCGCTCCCTGGGTGCAGCGTCCCACGCGGCCGTTCGATTCCCGCCACGACCACCGGGCGTGACGAGAATCTCCCCGTACGAAGTCGTCAGGACTGGTCACGGGGGCCCACATGGGGCACGATCTGCCCCAAAGCCGAAAACCTACGGCTGCGTAACTTTCGCCGGGAGAACCCTCCCCAGGCATTCGAGAAGGGGTTCCTCCCAGATGGCAGAGCTCGTCTATCGGCCGGTCATCGGTGCCGCACTCACGATGTTCAAGGCACTGGACCTGAAGATCGACACCCAGGGTTCCGAGAACATCCCGCGCACCGGGGGCGCGGTGCTCGTGAGCAACCACATCAGCTATCTGGACTTCATCTTCACGGGTCTGGCCGCGCTGCCGCAGAAGCGGCTGGTGCGGTTCATGGCAAAGGACTCCGTGTTCAAGCACAAGATCTCCGGCCCCCTGATGCGCGGCATGAAGCACATCCCGGTGGACCGCTCCCAGGGCGAGCACGCGTACCAGCACGCGCTGGAGTCGCTGAAGAAGGGCGAGATCGTCGGCGTCTTCCCCGAGGCGACCATCTCCCAGTCGTTCACCCTGAAGAGCTTCAAGTCGGGCGCGGCGCGCCTGGCTCAGGAGGCCGGGGTGCCGCTGATCCCGATGGCGCTGTGGGGCACCCAGCGGGTGTGGACCAAGGGCCGGCCGCGGAACTTCAAGCGCAGCCACATCCCGGTGACGATCCGGGTCGGCGAACCGGTGCAGGCCCCCGCCGACCAGTACGCCGGGGCCATCACCCGGCGGCTGCGCGAGCACGTCCAGGAGCTCCTGGAGGCGGCGCAGCGGGCGTACCCGGTGCGCACGAAGGACGCGACGGACACCTGGTGGATCCCGGCGCACCTCGGCGGCACCGCTCCGACCCCGGAAGAGGTCAAGGACCGCGGCTGACCGCGGCCGCACGGAACCTCCCCCGGGACCGGCGGGAGGTCACTGAGGGCTGTGCACGGTGATCCGCGCCCCCGGGTTCAGCTTCTCCAGCGACTCGGCCAGCTCGGCGCCCGCGGCGACCAGTTCGTCCACGGTCATCGGCGCCAGCGACTCCAGCAGGAAGACCGCGTTCTCGGTGGCGTCGTCGATCCGCGTGCGCGGACCCTGGCGCCAGTTCCAGCGGCGGCAGGTGACGCCCTCGTCGTCGCACCAGACGATCTCGCCGGTGTCCGGGTGCTCGACGGTCTGCTCGCCGCCGGCTGTGGTCACGAACGGCTCGTCGCCGGCCGCCCGGATCAGCCGCATGTCGCCCTTGATGCGGTCGAGGTCCTCGCCGCCGGCCGGGATCAGATGGGCCACGCTGATCGCGTTGTAGGCGTCGACGAGCCGGTTGATCCGGGGCAGTCCCCCGTCCGCGAGCGCCCGCCGGGCGAGCGCCTCGGCGGAGTTGCGGGTACGGGAGGGCTTGGCGCCGAAGGCACTGTACGCGGCGCGCCAGGCGGCGACGTGCGGGTCCTGGTCGGGCGAACGGCCGTCGAGCCGCTCGGCGAGCCGGCGTGCGGCGGCGTCGAGCAGGGCCGAACTGGCGTCGTCGCTCGGCCCGTTGACGAGTCCGCGCGCCTCGATGGCGAGATGGGTGAAGCCGGGGACGAGGGTGCGCACCTCGTCGGAGACGATGAATCGCATACGGTGCAGCTTACAGGACTGCACGGTCCAATCCATTGGACTGAATCTCTGGATCTCCGGCGATGAGAACGGCCCGCCGGAGTCGGTGTCGACTCCGGCGGGCCGCCGTTCGTTCGCTCGGCCTCAGCCGCGCGCCATCTCTTCCTTCAGCGCCTGGAGGAACGCGTCCACGTCGTCCTCGCGGGTGTCGTAGGAGCACATCCAGCGGACGTCGCCCGCCGCCTCGTCCCAGAAGTAGAAGCGGAACCGCTGCTGGAGCCGTCGGCTGACCTCGTGCGGCAGCCGGGCGAAGACCGCGTTGGCCTGCACCGGGTAGAGGATCTCCACCCCGTCGACCTCGCGCACGCCGGCCGCGAGCCGCTGCGCCATCGCGTTGGCGTGCCGTGCGTTGCGCAGCCACAGGTCCTTGGCGAGCAGCGCCTCCAACTGCACCGACACGAATCGCATCTTGGAGGCGAGCTGCATGGACAGCTTGCGCAGGTGCTTCATGTGGCTGACCGCGTCCGGGTTGAGGACGACGACCGCCTCGCCGAACATCATGCCGTTCTTGGTGCCGCCGTACGAGATCACGTCCACGCCGACCGCGTTGGTGAACGCCCGCATCGGCACGTCCAGGGAGGCGGCCGCGTTGGCTATCCGGGCCCCGTCGAGGTGCACCTTCATGCCCTTGCCGTGGGCGTGCTCGACGATGGTGCGGATCTCCTCCACCGTGTAGAGGGTGCCCAGTTCGGTGTTCTGGGTGATCGAGACGACCTGCGGCATCGCCCGGTGCTCGTCCTCCCAGCCCCAGGCCTGCCGGTCGATCAGCTCGGGGGTGAGCTTGCCGTCCGGGGTGGGCACGGTGAGCAGCTTGAGGCCGCCCATCCGCTCCGGGGCGCCGCCCTCGTCCACGTTGATGTGGGCGGTCTCGGCGCAGATCACCGCGCCCCAGCGGTCGGTCATCGCCTGTAGGGCGGTGACGTTCGCGCCGGTGCCGTTGAAGACCGGGAAGGCCTCGGCGGTCGGGCCGAAGTGGCTGTGGATGATCCGCTGGAGGTGGTCGGTGTACTCGTCCTCGCCGTAGGAGACCTGGTGGCCGCCGTTGGCGAGGGCGATGGCCGCGAGGACCTCCGGGTGGACGCCGGCGTAATTGTCGCTGGCGAAGCCCCGGACCGACGGGTCGTGGTGACGACGCGCGTCGGTCTTCGGGGCGATGCCGCCGGTCACGGCTTGGGGGTCAGCCACAGACGCTGTCCATTCACTTCGGAGGCGGGCTGGTCCCAGAGCCCGGCGATGGCGGTGGCCAGTTCCTTGACGTCCGTGAAGCCCGCGAACTTCGCATTGGGGCGCTCCGCGCGCATCGCGTCGTGCACCAGTGCCTTGATCACCAGGATCGCAGCGGCCGCGTGCGGCTCGGCGTCGCCCCCCGCCTTGCGGAAGGAGTCCGCCATGGCGAGCGTCCAGGCCTCGGCCGCGGCCTTGCCGGCGTTGTACGCGGCGTTGGTGGCCACCGGCTTGTGCGCGCCGGACTGGCTGACCAGCACGTAGCGACCGCGGTCGCTGCGCAGCAGCGGGTCGTGGAACGCCAGGGAGGTGTGCTGGACGGTGCGGATGAGGAGCCGCTCCAGGAAGTCCCAGTCCCTGATGTCGGTCTCGGTGAAGGAGGGCGCGCCGCGCCAGCCGCCGACGAGGTGGACCAGGCCGTCGACCCGGCCGAACTCCTTCTCGGTCTTGGCGGCCCACTCCTTGGTGGCCTCCAGGTCGAGCAGGTCGACCGTGTCGCCGGTGACCGTGGCGCCGCCGTGCGCGTACCGGGCGGCGTCGACCGCCTCCGCGAGCCGCGCCGGGTCGGCGTCGGACGCCACGACCGTGGCGCCGGCCTCCGCGAGGCGCAGCAGGGCGGCCCGGCCGGCCGGGCCTGCCGCGCCGGCGACCGCGACCACCGCGCCGTCGAGCGGTCCGCCGTTTCCATTGCCGTTCGTCATGGGCGACGCCTCCTCCGTGTCCTCCGTGCGAGAGCTCACGCGGCAGCCTGCTCGGACCCCGCAGCGCTCTTGGCAGTGATCCCCTTCGTGGCGGCGATCACACCCTTGAGCTTCTTGGAAAGGGCCTCATAGAACATGCTGAGCGGAAACTCGTCCGGAAGCACGTCGTCGACGAGCTTGCGCGGCGGCTGGGTCAAGTCCAGGGCGTCGGGGCCCTTGGCCCACTTCGAGCCGGGGTGCGGGGCGAGGTAGGTGGAGACCAGGTCGTACGCGGCGAACCAGTGGACCAGCTTCGGGCGGTCGATGCCGTCGCGGTACAGCTGCTCGATGTCGGCGCAGAGCTGGTTGGTGATCTCGGGGGCGCGCTGCCAGTCGATCTTCAGCTTGTTGTCGGTCCAGCGGACGACGTCGTGCTTGTGGAGGTACGCGAAGAGCAGCTGGCCGCCGAGGCCGTCGTAGTTGCGGTTGCGGTCGCCGGAGACCGGGAAGCGGAACATCCGGTCGAAGAGCACCGCGTACTGGACGTCACGGCCGTGCTCGTTGCCCTCGGCCTCGAGCTTCACGGCCTCCTTGAAGGCGGTGAGGTCGCAGCGCAGCTCCTCCAGGCCGTACATCCAGAACGGCTGGCGCTGCTTGATCATGAACGGGTCGAACGGCAGGTCGCCGTGGCTGTGGGTGCGGTCGTGGACCATGTCCCACAGGACGAAGGCCTTCTCGCAGCGCTCCTGGTCCTCGACCATGGCGGCGATGTCCTCGGGCAGCTCGATGCCCAGGATGTCGACGGAGGCCTCGGTGACCTTGCGGAAGCGGGCGGCCTCGCGGTCGCAGAAGATGCCGCCCCAGGTGAAGCGCTCGGGGGCCTCGCGGACGGCGATGGTCTCGGGGAAGAGGACGGCCGAGTTGGTGTCGTACCCGGCGGTGAAGTCCTCGAAGGTGATGCCGCAGAACAGCGGGTTGTCGTAGCGGGTGGCCTCCAGGTCGGAGAGCCACTCCGGCCACACCATACGCAGCACGACCGCCTCGAGGTTGCGGTCCGGGTTGCCGTTCTGGGTGTACATCGGGAAGAGCACGAGGTGCTGCAGTCCGTCGACGCGGCGGGCCGCCGGGTGGAACTCCATCAGCGAGTCCAGGAAGTCCGGCACGTCGAAGCCCTGCCCGGCCCACTTGCGCAGGTCGGCGACGAGGGCGCGGTGGTACGCGGCGCCGTGCGGGAGCAGCGGGGAGAGCGTCTCGACGGAGGCGACGACGCGCGCGAGGGTCTCCTCGACGTGGGCACGGGAGGGGGCGCCCTCGGCCTCGAAGTCGATCGAGCCGTCCGTCGACTGCCAGGGGCGGATCTGCTCCACGGCCTTCTTGAGCTCCGGCCAGGCAGGGTGCTCGACCACACGCTCGCCGGTCGCTATGCCCCCGCTGATCGCGTCCTGCACAAGAATTTCCGTCATGCCTCTTCCTCCACAGGAGAACCTCGTGTCAAAACACCGTAACCAACCGAGGTTCTTTGAGACAAGAGGCGTCGAAAGAAATTATCCTGCCGACCCCCCATGGTCACCGTGATTTTTCCTGCGCGGTGGGGTTTGATCCGCTCGGAAGTGCGGAATGACCGTCTCCCCCCCAGCGCCTCAGCGTCTCGAGACAGGCCTCCTGCGGCACCGTCCCCATCTGGATCAGGCACATGATCTCGTCGGTGCCCGCGTCGCGGAGCCGCTCCACGTAGGCGATGGCGTCCTCGGCGCTGCCGTACGCGTGGTCGGCGTTGAAGGTGGCCGTGGCGGTCGGCCGCACCGGGATGCGCTGCTCGTGGAGCCGGGCCACGACCTGCTCGGCCGCCCGCCGCATCGCGGCGTCCTCGTCGGCGCCGGGGACCACGGCCTCGTCCGGGATGCCCGCGCCGCCGTACCAGTGGCCGATGGACTGGGCGAAGAACCGCTGGCCGCGGACGCCCACGCGGCGGGCCTCCTCGGGGTCGTCGAGGACGATCGTCGGACAGAGCACCGAGAAGTGGTCGTTCACCACGGTGGAGACGAAGCGCTCCCCGGTGCGGGCCGCGCGGGCGGCGTCGTACACGGACCGCATCGCGCGGATCGACTCCGGCCCGGCGAAGCCCATGACGAGCGCGCCGATGCCGCTGACCCACGCCGAGGGCGTGCCGGACTGGGAGCATCCGCGGATCGCCCTGCGCTGGAGCGAGCGACAGCACCTGGCCGAGCTGGAACTGGCCCGGGCCCTGCTCGCGGACCTCGACGACCCGGCCGCGGCGGACCCGGAACACGGCGGCGACCCGCAGGAACGTCAAGTCGCGGCGGACGCGCCCACGCGCGAGTGAGGCGTCAGACCCCCGGAGGGCGCGTAACCCCTGGAAGGAACGCCTCCGAAGCCCCGTGCACAACCGATGGCATCGTCGGCGGCCGGCATTAGGCTGCGCCCGAGCCGCACCGACGCCCGGACGGGACCCGGGCGTGCGGACATTCGACGGCCCGGCCATCGACGGAAGCGAGAAGATCTTGAGTTTCCTCACCATCGGTCATCGCGGAGTCATGGGTGTCGAACCCGAGAACACCCTGCGCTCCTTCGTCCGCGCGGAACACACGGGCATGGACGTCATCGAGCTCGATCTGCATCTGAGCAAGGACGGCGCGCTCGTCGTCATGCACGACGCGGAGGTCGACCGCACCACGGACGGCACCGGGCTGATCGTCGAGCAGACCCTCGCCGAGCTGCGCGGACTCGACGCCGGACATGGCGAGCGGATCCCCGTCTTCGAGGAGGTCCTGGACGCGATCCGCTCCCCGCTGCAGGCCGAGATCAAGGACGAGGCGGCGGCGCGGGCGCTGGCCGACGTCATGCTCCGGCGCGACCTGGTCGGCCGGGTGGAGGTGTCGTCCTTCCACGACGCCGCCCTCGCCGAGATCAAGGAGCTGGTGCCGGGGGTGCGCACGGCGCTCATCGCCAGCCGCTGGGGTACGGACGTCGTGGACCGGGCGAAGGCGGTCAGGGCGGAGACCCTCGCGCTGAACATCCGGCGGCTCTCCCTGGAGACCGTGGAGCACGCGCACGGCGAGGGACTGAAGGTGATCGGCTGGGTGGTCAACACCCAGGACCACCTGCGCCTCGTCCGCGCGCTGGAGCTGGACGGCGCGGCGACCGACTACCCGGAGATCCGCCGCACCGGCCGTTTCACCGCCTGACCGGGCCCGCCGTACTCACCGGGCCCGCCGTAAGTCAGCCGAGCTCCTTCACCAGGAGCTCGAACTGCAGGTCGTCGCGCTGCGGCAGGCCGAAGCGCTCGTCGCCGTACGGGAACGGGGTCATCCGTCCCGTGCGGCGGTAGCCGCGGCGCTCGTAGTACGCGATGAGCTCGTCGCGCACCGAGATCACGGTCATGTGCATCTCCGTCACGCCCCAGCCCTCGCGCGCCTGCCGCTCGGCCTCGGCGAGGATCTGCCGGCCCAGGCCGCCGCCCTGCACGCCCGGCCGGACCGCGAACATGCCGAAGTACGCCGCGTCGCCGCGGTGTTCCAGCTGGCAGCAGCCGATCAGCTCGCCGTCCCGCTCCACCAGGAGCAGCCGGGAGCCGGGCGCGGCGATGACCTCCGCCACGCCCTGGGGGTCGGTGCGCTGCCCCTGCAGGATGTCCGCCTCGGTCGTCCAGCCGCCGCGGCTGGAGTCGCCCCGGTACGCCGACTCGACGAGCGGGACGACGGCGGGGACGTCCACCTCGACCGCGTCCCGGTAGCTGAGCGTTCCGGTCTCCTCGGGCAGTGCGGTGTCCATGGCGGTGGGGCTCCCCTCGCGGCGGCGATGACTCCCCCGAGCGTAACTCCCGCCCGGCGCGCTCCCCCTGTACACCCCTGCTGCACCCCTGCGCTCGCGTAGCGGCCCGGACGCGCGGGCATCCACCGAACAGCGGCGGCGAGGGGAGGTGGCGCGTGCACGGACCGGCGACGGCCGGCTGGCTGCTGGTGGCGCTGTGCGCGGCGTCGGGGGCGTACTGCCTCTTGCGGATGCGCGGCTGCGCGGGCGAGGAGCGCCGGGCGGCGGGCGGCGAGGCCCTGATGGGGTTCGGGATGGCGGCGATGGCCGTGCCCACGGCGGTGTTCGCGCCGCCGGAGTGGAGCTGGGCGGTGTACGCGGGGGTGTTCGGCGGCGCGGCGCTGCCGGCGCTGTGGCCGGCCCGGCGCGGCGGGCACCATCTGCACCATCTGGTCGGCTCGGTGGCGATGGTCTACATGGCCGTGGCGATGGCGGTCCCGGCACAGGAGGCGCACGGGGCGCACGGCGGGGGCGGCATACGGACGGCGGGGCTGCCGCTGCTGACGGGTGCGCTGCTCCTCTACTACACGGTCTATGTGCTGTGGTCGGGCGCGCGGCTGGTACCGGCGGCGCCCGCGCCGACGACGGCCTTGCCGACGACGTCCTTGCCCGCGGCGGCCGGGGGCGCCTCCCAGGACGAAGCGCTGGGAAGAGGGCCGGTCGCGGGGTGGGCGGTGCGGCCGGAGCTGACGGCGGCCTGCCGGCTGTCGATGGCACTCGCCATGCTGGCCATGCTGGTGACGCTGTGACGCTTCGGACCTCCGCCGGGCCCCTCGCCGGGGGGCGCTCAAACCGTGGCGTACGTCACTTGAACCGCACGCCCATACCCCCGGGTGGCACCGCCTCATAGGCTGGCGGCATGGTGGTCTCTCTCACGCTGCTCGCCCTCGGCGTCGTGACCGCGGCCGTCGCTCCCCGACTGCTGGCGCGGGCGGTCTGGGTGGAGCGCGAGCCGGTGGTGGCGCTGTGGGTGTGGCAGTGCGTGGTGGCCGCCGTCCTGCTCAGCTTCGGCCTGTCGATGACGCTGAGCGCGGCCGTGGCCTGGCAGGCCGTACGGAGCCACCTGTTCGCCGGCGCGCCGAACGGGGTGATCGAGGCGTACGCGCTGGGGTCCCACCAGCCGTGGTCCGCGCCGCTCGCCGTGCTGCTGGCCTGCGGCGGACTGTGGACCGGCGCGATGCTGGTCCGGGAGATCCGCCGGGCCCGCACCCGCCGCCGGCAGCGGCGGCGCGAACTGCTGGTCCGCTCGCCCCTGTTGCCGGGCGAGGAGCGCGGGGCGGGACCGCTGGTCGTCCTGGAGGGCGAGCGGGCCGACGCCTGGTTCCTGCCGGGGTCCACGCCGCAGCTCGTCATCACGACCGCCGCGCTGCAGCGCCTGAAGGGACGTCAGCTCGACGCGGTCCTGGCGCACGAGGAGGGGCACGCCCGGGCCCGGCACGACTGGCTGCTGCACTGCTCGGCGGCGCTCGCCGAGGGCTTCCCCGGGGTCCGGGTGTTCGCCGCCTTCCGCGGCGAGATGCACCGGCTCGTCGAACTGGCCGCCGACGACGTGGCCTCGCGCCGGCACGGCCGGCTGACCACGGCGCTGGCCCTGGTGGAACTCAACGAGGACCGGGGCGTGTTCGGCCCTGTCTCGTCGCCGGAGGCGCACCTGCCGCAGCGGGTGAACCGGCTGCTCGCGGCGCTGCCGCGGCTCCGCCCGCTCCAGCGGCTGCACCTGACGGCCACGGCGGCGCTGCTTCCCGTGGTCCCGCTGCTCGTCGCGGTGGTACCGGGGCTCGCGGCCCTGAACTGACCTGCCCTGAACCGACCGTCCCGGAACTGACCGGCGCGGAACACGTCCTGGCTTTCGGGCGGAAGCGGAGGACTCGCTCCGGCTCCGTCGGCGAAGATCGGCGCATGCGTTCCTCCGCCGTGGTCTCCGGTCTGCTCTCCCTCCTGCTGCTGATGCTCGTCGTCCTGCACTGGTCTCCTCTGCTCGGGGCGGACAAGGATGTGGCGGAGGCCCTGCACCGCAGCGCGGTCGCCGAACCGGGCATCACCGGCGTGAACCGCTTCCTCAGCGACTGGGTCTGGGACCCCTGGACCATGCGCGCCCTGATCGCCGCGACCGTGGTGTTCCTGTGGCTGCGCCGGGAGCGGCGGCTCGCGCTGTGGGTCGCCGGGGCGAGTCTGCTGACCGCGGGCCTGCAGCAGTCGGTGAAGGCGCTGGTGGGGCGGGACCGTCCGCAGTGGCCGGACCCGGTCGACCTCGCGCGGTACGACGCCTTCCCGTCGGGCCACGCCATGACGGCGACCGTGAGCTGCGGGCTGCTGCTGTGGGTGCTGGCGCTGCACTGGCAGGAGCGGTGGCGCGGCTGGAGCGTCGTGACGATCGCGGCGCTGGTGTCGGTGGTCGGCGTCGGCTGGACCCGGGTGTACCTGGGCGTGCACTGGCCGTCGGACGTGGTCGCCGGCTGGCTGTTCGGGGTCTGCCTGGTGTGCGTGACCGTGCTCACGTACCGGTCCCGCCTGCTCCGGGGGACCGGAGGAGAATAGACAGAACCGCCTGTTCTGGACGATCCCCCGCGTCGCCCAGAACAGACGGCAGCGTCCGGCCGGCCAGGCGCGGCGGCGTGGCGACAGGACACGCTGAGTATATTGGCTGGAAGCCAGTCAACGCAGGAGTCCAGCATGTCCCCGCGGAGCCCAGCGGTCAATGAAGAGCTTCGGCGGCGTTCTCGCGAGCGCATTCTGCAGGCCGCCGTCGAGCTCGTCGGCGAGCGCGGATACGAGAACACCACCCTCGGCGACATCGCCGACCGGGCCGGCACGGCCCGCGGACTGGTCTCGTACTACTTCCCCGGCAAGCGCCAGCTGCTGCAGTCCGCCGTGCACCGGCTGATGCACCTGACGCTGGAGGAGGCCCTGGAGCGGGAGCCGCACACCGAGGACGGCCGGGAGCGGCTGGCGCGGGCGATCGACGCGATCCTCGGCCTGGCCCGGGACCGTCCGCGGCTCATGCGGACGCACATGGCCGGCATCCTGCAGGCCGAGGGCTTCGTGCAGTGCCCGGAGCAGCAGCGGCTGGCGTTCCTGCTGCGGGACACCATGACCCGGTACGGCACGCCGGACGTCGACACCGACTATCCGCTGCTGCGGGCGCTGTTGATGGGCGCGGTGGTGGCGGTGCTGCTGCCGGGTGCGCCGATGCCGCTGCCGCGGCTGCGCGCGGAGCTGTTCCAGCGGTACGGGCTCGACTGGGAGCAGGGCATGCCGCCGGACGGGGATCCGCCCGACGGCATGCAACCGCGCGTGGTGCGTCAGTCCTCGAAGTCGTCGAAGTAGTCCGGCTGGGTCTGGACGTTGAGCTCGTCCATCCGGATCCGCTTCGCCGCGTCGGTGCGCGGGTCGCTGAGCTTCAGCACGTCGAAGCCCTTGGCGATGTCGTTCGAGTAGATGTGGCCGTTGTAGTAGTACGCCGACCACGAACCGCCGGTCCGGAGCACGTCCGTGGCGATCGGGCCGCGCTCGAAGTACGCGATCTCCTTCGGCTTGGCGGAGTCGGTGAAGTCCCACACGGAGACGCCGCCCTGGTACCACGCCTGGACCATCAGGTCCTTGCCCTTGACCGGGATGAGCGAGCCGTTGTGGGCGACGCAGTTCTCGGTGTCGGCCTGGTGGCGCGGGATCTTGAAGTAGCTGCGGAACACCAGCTTGCGCTTGTCGCCCTTGCCGACGATGTCGTAGATGCCGTCGGCGCCGCGGTTCGGTCCGACCACCGCGTTGCAGGTCGCGCCGCCGCCACCGCCGAGCTCGTCCGTGAAGACGACCTTGTTCGCCTTCTGGTTGAAGGTCGCCGAGTGCCAGAACGCGAAGTTCACGTTGTCCTGGACCTGGTCGATGACCTTCGGGTGCTCCGGGTCCTCGATGTCGAAGAGGATGCCGTCGCCCATGCAGGCGCCGGCGGCCAGGTCCTTCGACGGCAGGACCGTGATGTCGTGGCAGCCGGTGGTCTTGGACACGCCCGGGTTGGTGGGCCCGCCCGGGTTGCCGCCGCCGTCGGGGCCCTCACCCGGGAACAGGACCGGGAAGTTGACGATCCGGGCCTGCTCAGGAGCCTTGCGCGGGACCTTGATGACCGAGATGCCGTCGTGCGGCGGCTGACAGTCGGGGAAGGCCGCGTTCGGCGAGTACGAGGAGACGTACACGTACACGTTCCGGCCCTTGGGCAGGAGCGTGTGGGTGTGCGAACCGCAGGCGGTCTCGACCGCGGCCACGTACTTCGGGTTGGCGATGTCGCTGATGTCGAAGATCTTCATGCCCTCCCAGGAGGACTTCTCCGTGGCCGGCTGGGTGGTGCTGGCACAGGAGTCGTCGCTGCGGGAGGAGTCCGTGGACAGGAAGAGCAGGTCGCCGGAGACGGAGATGTCGTTCTGCGAGCCCGGGCAGAGCACCTGGGCGACCGTCTTGGGGGCCTTGGGGTTGCTGATGTCGAAGATGCGGAAACCGTCGTAGTTGCCCGCGAAGGCGTACTTGCCCTGGAACGCCAGGTCCGAGTTGGTGCCCGGCAGGGCGTCCTTGGGGATGTTGGTGAGGTGGGTGATGTTGTCGCTGTGGACGACTTCGTCCACGCCGGGTATCTCGCCGCTGCGGACGGCGGTCCGCGCTTCGGCGGCCTGCTCGGCCGTGACGGCGCCCTGGGTGGCGGCGTCGCCCGGGTCGGGCGTGGCGGCCGCGGGTCCGGCCGTCAGCAGGGTGGCCAGCAGTCCGGCGGCGGCCGCCGCCACTGCCAGAGGTCTGCGTCGTACGCGCGTGGTACGCAACGAAGTCACGCGTCTCCTCCCTTGTCTCCGTTCAGAGTTGAACGGTTCCTGGACCCCGGCAGTATCTTCCTTTTCATGGACATCTCAATAGATGGCAACACACTTGTCATGAAGGTTTTTGCTCGACGCTCCTGACGCAGACATGAGAACGTCCCCTCGGTCCCCGTCCGTCCAGCCCGTCCCCGGAGGTCGTCTTGTCGAAGCGCCCAGTCCGCACCGCCGCCCTCGCGTCGGCGGGTCTGCTCGCCGTGCTCCTGCTCGCCGGCTGCGATTCGGGGCCCTCGGAGGCCGCGCCGCAGGCCGGCAAGAGCACCGGGGCGGGAGTGATCGCGCCCGGGAGACCGGGCGAGGCGGCCCGGACCCTCTCCCCGCAGGAAGCGGCCCGCGCCCTGCCGGACGAGCGGCCGAACACGGCCGACCGCACGTACGCCCAGATGATGATCGTCCACCACCGGCAGGCGCTGACCATGACCGCACTCGTCCCGGAGCGGGCCGGATCGGACCAGGTCAAGAAGCTGGCGGCGCGCATCACCGCGGCCCAGCAGCCCGAGATCGCCGCGATGGAGGGCTGGCTGAAGACGAACGGCGCCCCGGCGAAGCAGGGCGGCCACGACCACGGCACGATGCCCGGCATGGCGACCGACGCCCAGCTGGCCCAGCTGAAGGCGGCCCGGGGCGAGGCCTTCGACGACCTGTTCCTCAAGCTGATGATCACCCACCACGACGGGGCGCTGACGATGGCCGCCGAGGTCCTGTCCGAGGGGAACAACGTGCTGGTCGAGGAGATGGCCAACGACGTGATCGCGCAGCAGACGGCCGAGATCAACCGGATGCGCTCGATGTAGGCCGACCGGCGGCGGGCGCGGCTCCCGGTCCGGGGCTCGCGGTGCGATCCTGGAAACCCCGGCGGGAAGGAGACGTTCCGTGCTTCGCGTCGCAGTCGTCGGCTCGGGTCCGAGCGGGGTGTACACCGCGCAGGCCCTGGTCCAGCAGGACCTGGTGCCCGGCGTGCACGTGGACGTCCTGGACCGGCTGCCGTGCCCGTACGGCCTGGTGCGCTACGGAGTCGCCCCCGACCACGAGAAGATCAAGTCGCTCCAGGGCACCCTGCGCGCCGTCCTGGAGGACGAGCGGATCGGCTTCCTCGGCAACGTCGAGGTCGGCGCGCGCGGGCTGACGCCGGCCCGGCTCCTGGAGCTGTACCACGCGGTCGTGTACTGCGTGGGCGCGGCCCGCGACCGGCGGCTCGGGATCCCCGGCGAGGACCTCGCCGGCAGCCGGTCGGCGACCGAGTTCGTCGCCTGGTACAGCGCCCACCCCGACGCGGCGGGCGACGGCTTCGGGCTCGGCGCGCGCTCGGCCGTGGTGATCGGCGTGGGCAACGTGGCCGTCGACGTGACCCGGATCCTGGCCCGCACCGGGCACGGGCTGCGGCCCACGGACGTGCCGCAGGGCCCGCTCGCCGCGCTGGAGCACAGCGGGGTGCGCGAGGTGCACATGGTGGGCCGGCGCGGCCCCGGGCAGGCCAGGTTCACCACCAAGGAGCTGCGCGAACTGGGCACGCTGCCGGGTGTGTCGGTCGCGGCGGACCCGGCGGACCTGGCGCTCGACCCCGCGTTCGCGGACCCCTCGGACCTGCCGGCGGTGAACCGGCGCAACGTGGAGGTCCTCCGCGGCTGGGCGGCGCAGCCCGAGGGCGGCGGGCGGGGGCGGCGCATCCGGCTGCGGTTCTTCCTGCGGCCGGCGGAGCTGCTCGGCGAGGACGGGCGGGTGACCGGGGTGCGGTTCGAGCGCACCGAGCCGGACGGCTCCGGGGGCGTGCGGGGTACCGGCCGGTACGAGGACGTCGAGGCCCAACTGGTGCTGCGGGCCGTCGGGTACCGGGGACTCGCCCTGCCCGGGCTGCCGTTCGACGAGGCGCACGGGACCGTGCCGCACGACGCGGGGCGGGTGCTGCGCGACGGGGTCGTCTCGCCCGGGGAGTACGTCGCCGGGTGGATCAAGCGGGGCCCGACCGGGGTGATCGGCACCAACCGGCCCTGCGCCAAGGAGACCGCGGCCTCGCTGCTCGCGGACGCCCCGACGCTGGCGGCGCGGGAGGCGGCCCCGGACCCGGTGGCCGCGCTGCGGGCGCTCGGACACGAGCCGGTCGCCTGGACGGGCTGGCTGGCGATCGAGCGCGCGGAGGCCGAACTGGGCCGCTCGCTGGGCCGGCCGCCGGTGAAGATCCCGGACTGGGACGGGCTGCGGACGGCGGCACGGTCGGCGGCGTAGCCGCGGCGGCGGGAGGCTCTGTATGTGCCGTCGCCCGGCCGCCTACCGCCTGCGCCGTCCGGCGCCTCGCGGGCGAGCGGTGCGCGCTCGCCCGCGAGACGGACCTCCCCCCGTCAGGGCCGGGCGGCGAGGGCCTCCACCTCGAACAGCACGTCGGGCGTGGCCAGGCTCGCGACGCCGATCAGGCTCTGCGTGGGCGGCTTCGCACCCCAGTGCTCCTGGACGGCGCCGGCGATCGGCCCCAGCTTGCCGACGTCATGGTTCACCACGTACGTCCGCAGTTGGACGACGTGACTGAAGTCGAGCCCGTGCGCGGCAAGGGCGACGCCGATGTTGTGGAAGGTCCGCTTCACCTGCTCGCCGAAGTCGGCCGAGACGACGGCGCCGTCCGGGTCCGATCCGTACTGGCCCGCGATGAGCACCAGTTCCGTCCCGGCGGGGACGGTGGCGGTGTGGCTGTAGCCGAACGGGACCGGGTCGTGCAGGCCGTCCGGATTGACAAGGTCGTGCGCCATGCGGGTCACCTCTCGTGTACGACGGATCTGTGTGGTGCGGCTCCAGCCTCGCAACGAATCACGACATCCCACGTCACGTATTCCCGTAGAGTTTTCGCATGCGCGCCGATCGGCTGGTCTCGCTGGTGCTGCTGCTGCGGCAGCACGGGCGGCTGTCCGCGCCCACGCTGGCGCGCGAGCTGGAGGTGTCCACCCGCACCGTGCTGCGGGACATCGAGGCGCTGTCCGCGGCCGGCGTCCCGGTCTACGCGGAACGCGGCCGGCACGGCGGTTTCGCGTTGCTGCCCGGCTTCCAGACCGAGCTGACCGGACTGAACCACGACGAGGCGCTCGCCCTGCTGGTCGCCGGATCGCGGCGCGGCGCGCAGGCGTTCGGCCTCGGCTCGGCGCTCGCCTCGGCCATGCGCAAGGTGGTGGACGCGCTGCCCGAGAGCGATCGGGCCACCGCGGCCGGGGCGGCCCGGCGTCTGCTGGTCGACCCGGACACCGACCTGCTCGCGCGCCGGCTGGTTCCCGAGGAGCTGCCGGACGCCGTCGTGGCCGAGGTCCGGCGCGCGGTGCTCGCCGGGCACAAGCTGCGCATCCACTACGCGGCGGTGGACCAGACGGCGAAGTGGCGCACGGTGGACCCGATCGGCCTGGTCACGGCGCGCGGCCAGGGCTACCTGCTGGCCACGCGGTCCGGCGCGGACCGCACCTACCGGCTGTCCCGGATCCTGGCCGCCGAGGCGCTCGCCGAGCCTGCGCAGCGGCCGGAGCGGGTCGATCTGGACCGGGCCTGGCAGGAGCGCAGCACACGGTTCCGGACCGGCGGCGAGCAAGTCGCCGTGCTGGCACGGCTGAACCCGGTGCGGCGCGGGGAACTGGTGGGCACCGCGCTGGCCGTCCGTACCGAGGAGACCGACGCGGACGGCCGGCTGCGCCTCGAGGTGACCTTCCAGGATCCGAGGCACGCCCAATGGGCGTTGTGGCAGCTCGCCACGGACGCGGAGGTCCTGGCCCCGCAGTGGCTGCGCGACTCCCTGCGCGACCGCGCCGTCGCGCTCGCCGCCTGCTACGGGGTGGCGGAGTCCGGAAGCGCGGAGTCCGGAAGCGCGTAGTCCGCGAGCTGGGCGGCGGCGCCCCTAGGAGGCGACGCGGGCGTCCTGGGCGGTGGCCGCGGTGAGGACGCCGTCGAGCAGGCCGGGGAAGAGCGCGTCGAGGTCGGCGCGGCGCAGGTCGCTCATCTTCGCCGTGCCGCGGTAGCCCTGCTGGATCACGCCGCTCTCCCGCAGGACCCGGAAGTGGTGCGTCGTCGTCGACTTGGTGACCGGCAGGTCGAAGTGGGAGCAGCTCAACTCGCTCCCGGTGTCCGCCAGTTCGCGCACGATCCGCAGCCGGACGGGGTCCGAGAGCGCATGCAGAACGGCCTCCAGGCGGATCTCCCCGCGAGTGGGGTGCTCGAGGGCGCGGGGGTCGGCGGCGGTCACGGCGGCTCCAGTTCGTCCGGGGTCGACGGCTTCATGGTACGAGACTCCTCGTAGTTTGACAGACGTCGTACTACGATGTCTATCGTATGAAGCGTCGTCGAGACCCCTCCCGAGATGGAGTCCTCCATGAGCGCCGCCCTGTTCCAGCCGTACACCCTCCGTTCGGTGACCGTCCCGAACCGCGTCTGGATGTCCCCGATGTGCCAGTACTCGGCCGAGGTGTTCGGACCGAACGCCGGCGTCGCCCACGACTGGCACTTCGCCCACTACGCGGCGCGCGCCGCCGGCGGGACCGGCCTGATCCTGGTCGAGGCCACCGCCGTCACCCCCGAGGGGCGGATCAGCCCGGCGGACCTCGGCATCTGGAACGACACCCAGGTCGCCGCGCTGCGCCGGATCACCGCGTTCCTCAAGGAGCACGGCACGGTCCCCGGCATCCAGATCGGCCATGCGGGCCGCAAGGCCTCGACGGACCGCATCTGGAAGGGCTCCGGCCCGGTCGGCACGGCCGCCCACGGCTGGCAGCCCGTCGGTCCCAGCCCTCTGGCGTTCGCCGAGGGCTACCCGGTGCCCACCGAACTGACCACCGTCGAGATCCGGCAGATCGTGACCCGGTTCGCCGACGCCGCCCGCCGGGCCCTCGACGCCGGCTTCCAGGTCGTCGAGATCCACGGCGCCCACGGCTACCTCGTCGGCGAGTTCCTCTCCCCGCACTCCAACCGGCGCACCGACGAGTACGGCGGCTCCTTCGAGAACCGCACCCGCTTCGCGCTGGAGGTCGTCGCCGCCGTCCGCGCCGTCTGGCCGGAGGAACTCCCCCTGTTCTTCCGCATCTCCGCCACCGACTGGCTGGACGAGAACGGCTGGACCGCCGACGACACCGTCCGTTTCGCCGCGCTCCTGAAGGACCACGGAGTGGACCTCCTCGACGTCTCCACCGGCGGCAACGCCCCCGCGGCCCGCATCCCGGTGGGCCCCGGCTACCAGGTGCCGTTCGCCGCGCGTGTCAGGAACGAGACGGGTCTCCCCGTCGCGGCGGTCGGCCTCATCACCGACCCCGCCCAGGCCGAGAAGATCCTCTCCAACGGCGAGGCCGACGCGGTCCTCCTCGGCCGCGAGCTGCTGAGGAACCCGTACTGGGCCCGCCAGGCCGCCCGCGAGCTCGGCGGCGAGATCCGCACCCCGGACCAGTACACCCGCGCCTGACCCTCGCGACCGCGCGGCACGACCCGCGCGAGAGCGCCGGAACACGCCCGCGACCTGCGCGGACGCCCGGCCGGGACGCCGTTGTCAGTGGGCGGGTGCAGACTTGCCCGTATCCACGACAACGGCGTCGTTCCGGAGGTTTCGGCAATGTCCGACGTACTGCTCACCGTAGGCACGCGCAAGGGTCTGTTCATCGGCCGCCGGCGCGGCGGGCGATGGGACTTCGACGGTCCCCACTTCAACGCGCAGGCCGTGTACTCGGTCGCGATCGACACCCGCAGCGGCGCGCCCCGCCTGCTCGTCGGCGGCGACAGTTCGCACTGGGGCCCGTCGGTCTTCCACTCGGACGATCTGGGCACGACGTGGACCGAGCCGAAACAGCCGGCCGTCAAGTTCCCGCTGGACACCGGGGCTTCGCTGGAGCGCGTCTGGCAGCTGCAGCCGGCCGGCCGCGACGAGCCGGACGTGGTGTACGCGGGGACGGAGCCGGCCGCGCTGTTCAAGTCGGTCGACGGCGGCGAGTCCTTCGAGCTGGTCCGGCCGCTCTGGGAGCATCCCACCCGCTCCAAGTGGGTCCCCGGCGGCGGTGGCGAGGCGGTGCACACGGTGATCACCGACCCCCGGGACCCCGAGTCGGTGACGGTCGCGGTGTCGACGGCGGGGGTGTTCCGCTCCCGGGACGGCGGCGCGAGCTGGGACCCGTCCAACAAGGGGGTCTCGGCGGTCTTCCTGCCCGACCCCAACCCCGAGTTCGGCCAGTGCGTGCACAAGGTCGCGCGCGACGCCGTCGACGAGGACCGGCTCTATCTGCAGAACCACTGGGGCGTGTACCGCAGCGACGACGCGGGCGCGAGCTGGTCGGACATCGGCGCCGGGCTGCCGTCCACCTTCGGCTTCGCCGTCGCCGCCCACCCGCACCGCGGGGACACCGCCTACGTGTTCCCCATCAACGCCGACGAGGACCGCGTCCCGGCCGGCCGGCGCTGCCGGGTCTACCGGACCTCCGACGCCGGCGCGAGCTGGGAGCCGCTGTCCGCCGGGCTGCCGCAGGGCGACCACTACGGCACCGTGCTGCGCGACGCGCTGCGCACCGACGACGCGAACCCGGCCGGCGTCTACTTCGGCAACCGCAACGGCGAGGTGTACGCCAGCGCGGACGACGGCGACACCTGGCAGCTCCTCGCCGAGCACCTGCCCGACGTGCTCTGCGTCAGAGCGGCGGTGATCGGCTGAGGAGCGCCGCCCGCACGGTCCGCGCGCAGGGTCCGCGGGGGCGGACGGGATCCTCCAGGACAGGCGTGATCCCCTACGGCAGGCGCCAGTCGATGGGCTCGGCTCCTTGTCGCGCCAGGAGTTCGTTGGCCCGGCTGAACGGGCGCGAGCCGAAGAAGCCGCGGTCCGCGGACATCGGCGAGGGATGGGCGGACTCGATCGCCGGCAGGTCGCCGAGGAACGGCCGCAGATTGCGGGCGTCCCGGCCCCACAGGATCGAGACCAGCGGCTTGCCCCGGGCGGCCAGGGCGCGGATCGCCTGCTCGGTGACCTCTTCCCAGCCCTTGCCGCGATGACTGTTGGCCTTGCGCGGTTCGGTGGTCAGCGACCTGTTCAGCAGCAGTACGCCCTGGGTGGTCCAGGGGGTGAGGTCGCCGTTCGACGGACGGGGCAGGCCCAGATCGGAGTTGAGCTCCTGGTAGATGTTCTCCAGGCTGGGCGGCAGCCGGCGCACGTCCGGCGCCACCGCGAAGCTCAGGCCGATCGGCATCCCCGGCGTGTGGTACGGATCCTGACCCACGATCAGTACCCGTACATCGGCGAAGGGTTGTTGGAAGGCGCGCAGGATGTGCTGCCCCGCGGGCAGATACTGCCGACCCGCGGCGATCTCCGCCCGCAGGAAGTCGCCCATCGCCGCGATGCGGCCCTCGACGGGACGCAATGCCTCAGCCCAGCCGGGCTCCACCAGTTCGTTCAACGGTCGTGCTGCCACGGCGCGTCACTCTACCGGCCCACACCGACACAGCCCGACCGCGCCGGGGATAGGGTGCGCGGCGTGGACAGTGCCGTGAGCGAGTGGGTGGTCGGGGTCGATTCGGGCGGTTCCGGGCTGCGGATCGCCTGCGCGGACCTGGCGGGCCGCGGGCCGGCGGAGACCGAGTCGACGCGCGAGCCGGTTCGCACCGGGCCTCGGGGAATCGACGCCGGTCATCTGCTGGAGCAGCTGCTGCCGGTCGTGGACGGCTTCCTGGGACGGCACGGCGGCCGGGTGGCCGCGGTGGCGGTCGGCGCCGCCGGCATGGCGACGCTCGGGGACGCGCTGCGGGCCGAGCTGCCCGGCGCCCTGGAGAAGGCGCTCGGGGTGCGCCGGCTGGTGCTGGCGGCCGATGCGGTCACCGCGTACGCGGGCGCGCTCGGGCAGCGGCCCGGGGCGGTCGTGGCCGGCGGGACGGGGCTGGTGGCGCTCGGCACCGATCTGCGCGGCTGGCGGCGGGCGGACGGCTGGGGCCATCTGCTCGGGGACTGCGGCAGCGGCGCGTGGATCGGCCGGGCCGGCCTGGAGGCGGCGCTGCGGGCGCACGACGGGCGGCGGGGCGGTTCGCCCGCGCTGCTGGCCCGCGCCGAGGAGCGGTTCGGACCGGCGGCCGGGCTGCCGGGCGCGCTGTATCCGCGTACCGACCGGCCCGCCGTGCTGGCCTCGTTCGCGCCCGACGTCGCGCGCTGCGCCGCGGACGGCGACCCGGTGGCGGCCGACGTGCTGCGGCAGGCGGCGGCGCACATCGCCGAGGCGGCGGCCGCGGCGTGCCCGGCGCCGGGCGACGAGCGGGCGGGCGGTGTCGAAGTCGCGCTGACCGGTGGGCTGTTCAGGCTGGGCGAGCCGCTGCTCGGCCCGCTGGAGGAGGAGCTGGCGGCGCAACTCCCGCACGCCCGGCGGGTGGCCGCGGCCGGCGATCCGCTGTCCGGCGCGGTCGCGCTCGCCGTGGCGCTGGCAGCCGGAGAGCTCCGGCTGCCGATGGACCCGAGACTGCTGTACGTACCCGAGCATTGACCCCGTAACAGGCAGGTCGGACAAACGCGGGCATCCGACGCCCAGTCGCACCTCACCGAACAGCCCGACGGTCAAAACCAGTAGCATGCGGCGCCATGAGCTCCCCCACTGGGCCCACTCCCGGGCTGCCCGTACGAATGCCGCGCCCCCGCCAGACCGGGCGGCACCGCCGACCCGAACCCGTGGCGGCGCCCGAGGGCGCTCCGACGCTTGTCCTGGCGGTTCCCGGCACGCCCTCACCGGCCATACGCTCCCTGGCCGAGGAAGTCGTCAGCATCGCCCGCTCCGAGCTGCCCGGCCTGGAGGCCGCGATCGGCTACGTGGACGGCGACGACACCGAGTACCCGACGCTCGGGACGGTCCTGACGCACGTCTCGGCCCTGCGCGCCCAGCGCTACGAGCTGGCCATGGCCGCGGGCCGCGAGGTCAGCGCACCCGACGGCCCGCCGGCGGTCGTGGTCCCGCTGCTCGCCGGCCCGGAGAGCGCGCTGATGCGCCGGATCCGCGAGGCCGTGCTGAGCAGCGGCTCGGGCGCGGAGCTGACCGATGTGCTCGGCCCGCACCCGCTGCTCGCCGAGGCGCTGCACGTGCGGCTCTCCGAGGCCGGTCTGGCCCGCGCCGACCGCGCCCGGCTGTTCACGGTGGCCACGGCCGCCGACGGCATCATCCTGGCGACGGTCGGCGGCGAGGAGGCCGTCCAGGCCGCCGGCATCACCGGCATGCTGCTCGCCGCGCGGCTGGCCGTCCCGGTGATCGCCGCCGCGCTGGACCAGGAGGGCTCGATCGCCTCCGTCGCCGAGCAGCTGCGCGGCGCGGGCTCGGCCCAGCTGGCGCTGGCCCCGTACCTGGTCGGCCCGGAGCTGGCCGAGGGCCTGCTCGACGAGGCCGCGAAGGAGGCCGGCTGCGCCTCCTCGGAGCCGCTCGGCGCGTACCCGGCGATCGGCAAGCTGGTGCTGTCGCAGTACGCGGCGGTCCAGGGCATCACGCTGCAGCAGGGGTCCCCGGCCCTCTGACGTCCACCGCACGACTGCCGCAGGGCCCGCGCCGGAAGTCTCCGGTACGGGCCCTGCGGCGTTCGTCGGCGCGTCAGGCGAGGACCACGCAGGTCGCCGCCGACACCGGGAGGGCGCCGGCACGGGCCGGGAGGCCCGTCGCCGGGTCGAGGTCGAACCAGGTCACGTCGCCGGAGCGCTCGTTGGCGACGTACAGCCGCCGCCCGGCGGGGTCCAGCGCCAGGTCGCGCGGCCAGTGGCCGCCGCACGGCACGGTGGCGACGAGCTCCGCGGCGTCCCCGGCGGCCGACAGGGCCAGGACCGCGAGGGCGTCACGGCCGCGGACCGCCACCCACGCGAACCGTCCCTCGGGGGCGACGACGATCCCGGACGGGTACCCGGGCGTCGCGAGCGCGGTCTCCCCCAGCGGCTCCAGGACGCCCGCCTCGGCGTCCCAGCGGCAGACGGTGACGACGGGGTCCAGCTCGTGCACGACGTACGCGTACGCGCCCGAAGGGTGGAACGCGAGATGGCGGGGCCCGCTGCCGGGTCGCAGGCCACACTCGTGGTGGAGCCGCAGGGCTCCCGTCGCCGGGTCGAGCGCGCAGACGCGGACGGAGTCCGTACCGAGGTCCACGGAGAGGATCCAGCGTCCGCCGGGATCCGCCACCACCTGATGCGCGTGCGGCCCGGCCTGCCGTTCCACGACGGGCCCGGACCCCTCGTGCCGCAGGACCTCCACGGCGGCGCGGGGCGAGCCGTCGGCGGCGAGCGGCAGCACGCTGACGCTTCCGGACGTGTAGTTGGCGGTCACCACGTGACCGGCGGCCACGCACAGATGGGTGGGCCCGGCCCCGCGTACGGGCGCGGCCGCGCCGAGGAGGCCCGGCGCGGCCCCGGAGACGTCGAAAGCGGCCACCGCCCCGTCGTCGGCCTCGGAGACGGCGTACAGGACGGCGTCGCGTCCGCCGGCGAGGAAGGACGGGTCCGCGACGGCGTCCGTCGCACCGGTCTCCTTCAAGGCCCCGGTGCCGGGGTCGACGTCGGCAACGACGACGCCCCGGCCGCCGGCCGAGGTGAACGATCCGATGAACGCCCGGACGGCGCCGGGCCGGGGTGGCGTGTGGGCGGCCGGTGCGGGCGCTCCGGCGCGCACCGCCGAGCCCGCGTCGGTCACGGGGCGGTCTCCCGGAGCGGTACCGGCGGCCGTACCGTCCTCGCCGGCGGCGCGGGCCGCGCCGCCCGCCATCGCCGCTTCGCCCGCCCGGCCTGCGGCGGTCGGGCGGTCGCCGGCGGACTCCTGCCCTCCGCCTGCTTCCCGCTCGCCGTCGGCCCGCCCTGCCGCGTCCTGGTCCGTCACAGCCTCTCCCCTCCGTGCGCCCGGTCTGCGGGCGACGGTAGCAGGCGGTCTAGACCAACGGGGTCAGGCGGCGACCCGGGGGGCGCGGGGCGAGGAGTTCAGCGGGGTCGCCAGCTCGGCCAGGGCCTTCTCAAGGCCGTGCAGATGGGCCAGGGCGGGCTCGCCCCGGTCCTTTGCGGCCTGCCCGTGGGCGGGGGCGGTCTCGTCCACGCGGCAGCAGCCCAGCTCGTCGGCCGTCAGGGCCTCCACGGCCTCCTCGACGCGCCAGCAGGCCGCAGCCAGGCGAGCGTCGTGCGCGGCGGAGGGGTCGGCCGCGACGGCCACCAGGCCGCGTACCTCGCGGGCGCAGTCGTCGAGCAGCTCGATCACGTGGCGGGCGCGGGCCTTGCGGGCACGGAACGGATTCAGCGGGTGCAGCAGCGGGGCGAGCGCCATCCGCACCCGGACCAGCAGCTGCTCCAGTTCGGCCGCGTGCGGGGCCGGGTCACCCTCGCGGTCGCCGGCCAGCCGGGCGATCGCCTCGGCGGTGGCGGCGTGCATGCTGTGCAGCGCCCGCTGGATCCAGGCGTGGTTGGTGGCGTGCGTGGTGATCGGCAGCACCAGCGCCACCGCCAGGGCGGCGCACACCGCGCCGACGCCCGTCTCGGCGAGCCGCAGCACCAGCAGCCCGGTGTCGAGGACGCCCAGCAGGCCGTACAGCGAGCTGGCCATGACCGTGACCGCGAGCATCATCCACGAGTACGAGACGGCCGCGGTGTAGAAGATCCCGAACACGCAGACCGCGACGAGAATCGCCGTCGGCGCGGGAGCGCCGTGCAGCGGGATGGCCATCAGCAGGCCGAACACGATGCCGACGACGGTGCCGAGGACCCGGCGGAAGCCGCGGACCAGGGTCTCGCCGCGCGAGGTCGTGTTGACGAAGATCCACCACACGGTGCCGACGGCCCAGTACCAGCGCTCGTCGGAGAGGAACTGCCCCACGACCAGCGCGACCGCGGAGGCGGCCGCGGCCTGGACGGCCTGCCGGGTGGTGGCACGGGCCAGGCCCGTGCCGGGCAGCGCCGGCGGGGCGGCCGCGGGCGGGGTACGGCGCTCGATCGGCCAGAGGACGAAGCGCGTCGCACTGGACGCGACGAGCGCCAGGACCACGGCCGCGTACAGCTCCGGGAGCTGGGCGGGCACGGCGTGCAGGAACTGCGTGCTGAAGAAGTTCATGAACGCGAAGATCCCGAGGGCATGGCCCCGGGGCCCCCAGCGCCGGGCGTAGACGCCGCAGAACACGACGAGCACGAACGCGGCGTCGCGCAGCTGCGGGAGGCCGTGCAGCGCCGTGGCCAGCGCCAGGACGGGGAAACCGGCCGCCGGAAGCAGCGCGGTCGTGACCGCCTGGGCGCGCACGCTCGCGTCGGTGACGGTGAACAGGGCGAGCAGCGCGGCGAGGCCGGCGACGATCGAGGCGACCAGCGACAGTCCCGCCGCCTGGGCGGCCCCGACGGAGAGGACGACGCCGAGCACGGCGCGCAGCGCGGTGCGCAGTCTCAGGAACCCCGGGTCCGGAGCCACGAACATCTTCTTCACGGCGGTGCGCCGCCCCCCTTGCAGTGGTGCGCGCCGTCCCGCTGCCGCCCGGGGTGGTGGGCCGCGCACGGACACGACGAAGGCACCGCGGTCCGGAGGCGGCGTCGTTGCCGTCCGGCGCTGCGGCGCCAGGAAGTGGTTGGATGCCCCGAGGATAACGGCGGGGACACAACTGGCTCAACACGAGCGTGGACCGCTGGGCCAATGGCCCAGCGGATGCCTGCGCCGTCCGGCCACGAGTGGGCCATTGGAATGCGTCGGGCGGCACGGCGGCGCGTGCGGGCCGGACGGCGCGGGGCGCGCTTATCCTCGACATTGAGCGGCGCGCCGAATGCGGACGGACGCCGAACCCCCGGGGTCTGAACGGCAGGTGGGCCATGATCATCAGCCATGTCTTCGACGGCGACGGCGTCCTGCGCGTCACGATCCTCAAAGACCTCGACATCACCAATCGCGCGGCCGCCGCGCTGCAGATCGAGGCGCTGGTCTCGGCCCACCGCCCGAGCTCCGTCACCGTCGAACTCCCCGCCGGCACGCCCTCCCCGGCCACCCTCAGCGCCCTCGCCCGCGCCCAGCGGATGTGCCAGAGCCTGGCGATCCCGCTCACCGCCGGCGGCCCGGACGCGTCGGAGCCGCCGCTGGAGGGCATCGGCACCCGGAGCCCGGGCACACGACGGCTGACGTTCGGGGCACGGCAGGACAGGTGACGGCGCGGGCGGCCCAGCGGTGACGGCGCAGGCTGTCCAGCCGTACGCGGCGCACGCCGTTACGCCTGGGCGGGGGACGCCCGCGCGCGAGGGTCGCCGGTCCGGGTGATGCTGGTGGCATGGCCGGTGTCCCGAAGGCGCCGAGCGGGCCGGAGACGCCCCGGGCGTCGCGGCCCGCGGTGCCTGCCGGGTACCGCCGCGCGGCCCGCGGGGCGGTGCGCGTCACGGCCGCCGCGGGCGGCGGCTTCTACCTCTTCCTGTACGGCTCCGACTCCGTCACCGCCGCCACGTACGCGCTGTTCGCGCCGATCGCCCTCGGCGGGCTCTCGCGCATCCCCGGCACCGGGCGGCAGCGGGCCGCCGTGATGCTCCGGGCGGCGCCCTGGTCCTGGGCGCTGATCACGCTCGGCACGTTCCTCGCGGTGCGGACGTGGAGCGCGGTGGTGGGGATGCTGGTCGTCGGGTTCGCGCTGGCCTTCCTCGCGGTGTGCGGTCCGCGGCCGGCCGGGGCGGCGCCCGGCCTCCAACTGCTGTACATCCTGCCGTGCTTCCCGCCGTACGATCCCGGCTCCCTCGGGGAGCGGCTCGGCGGTGCGGCGGTGGGGCTCGGCCTGCTGATCCTGGCCGAGGCGTTCCTGTTCCCGGAGCCGGCCGCGCCGTCGTACGCGGAACGCGTCGCGGCGGCCGCAGGGCTCGCGGGGCGGTGCGCACGGGCCCTGGGCGCGCCGCCGTACGCGCTGACCGCGGAGGACGCGCGGGCGGCGCACGCCGCGGCGCAGTCACTGCGGCCGTCGCAAGTGCCGGAACAGGCCCGGCCCGCCGGGCCGGGCCTGCGGGACCGGGCCCTGGCGCACGCGGGCCTCGCGGCCCGCGCGGTGCTGAGCCGGCTGGCGCAGCTCGGGCCGCCGCCCCCGGGCAGCCGCCCGGCCGGGCCCGACGTGCCCGACGTGCTCGACGCGGTGGCGCGGGTGACGGAGCAGACGGCCTTGCGCCTGACGGACAGGCGGACGGGGAAGCCGGGCGGCGCGCAGGCGGACGGGCGGACGGACGCCCCCGGGCGGTGGCACGAGGAACTGGGCAGGGTCCGGACCGAGCTGGTCGCCGAGCCAAACCCCGCGTCCGGAGCCGGCGCCGCCCCGGCGCTCCGGCGGCGCGCCTCGCTGCTCGCCGTCGTGGACGCCACGCTGGCCCTGTCGATGGCCGCCTCGCTCGCCGTGCGCGGGCGCGCCGCCGGGGCGGTCGCCTCACCGGGCCGCTTCTGGTACGCGTCCAAGCGCGCCCCGGAGCTCTGGTGGCACCGGCTCGCCGGCAACGTGGGCCAGCGGTCGGTGCACTTCCAGAACGCGGTGCGGATCAGCCTGGCGCTGGCGGCGGCCCGGCTGATCGCCGGGGTGGACACGCTGCCGCACGGTTTCTGGGCGCTCCTCGCGACGCTGACGCTGACCCGGACCACGGTGACGGAGACACGGGTGACGGTGCGGCAGGCGCTGACCGGGACGCTGTGCGGGGCCGTGGTGGCGGCCGGGCTGCTGATCGCGGCGGGCTCGGACACGACGGTGTACGCGGTGATCATGCCGTTCGTGATGCTCTGCGCGTTCACGGTGGGCCCGGTCAAGGGCGTGGGGTGGGCGCAGGCGCTGTTCACGGTGGTCGTGTCGCTGGCGTTCGCGCAGTTGGCCCACTCGACGTGGCAGCTGGCCGAGTTCCGGATCCTGGAGGTGCTGGCCGGCAGCGCCATCGGGGCGGTGTTCGGGCTCCTCGCGTGGCCGCGGGGCGCGCACGACGAGCTGCGGCGGTCGGGCGCGGCGCTGGTACGGGCGACGGCGGAGATCGTGGTGGCCACGGTCGCGGCGGTGGTCGCGGGCGGGGTCCGCGAGCCGCGGGCCACCGCGCCGGGGCACCGGTCGCTGCAGCACAACCTGATCCTCGCGGAGTCGGCGTTCGCCCAGTTCCAGAGCGAACCGGACGGCGCCGGCCACGGCGGCGGGCCGGCGCAGGCCGGGGCGGGGCCGGCCGCGGAACCGGACTGGCAGGCCGGCCTGATGATGGGCCACCACACCCTGTGGGGCTCGGACCGGCTGCTCGTACCGCCCCCGCCGCCCGCCGGACCGGACGGGCCGACGGTGGCGCCTCCGCTGGGCCGGGAGGCCGCGGCGGGGCTGCTGCGGCTCGGCGACCGGGTCGCGGGGCGGATGCTGCTGGTCTCGGCGGCGGCCGACCCGGGCGGCGACACCCCCGAGACCCCGGTCCAGCTCCGCGACCCGGCCGTCGCGAGCTTCGAGGCGGAACCGGCGGACGCCTCACCGGCGTACTACGTGGCCGTGTCGTGGCTGGACGGCCTGGTCTCCGACCTGGAACGCATCACGGGCGGCGGACGGGGCGGCGACGCGACTTAGGAGCCCGATACGCCGGGCGCCAAGAACACGGCGTCGCATAGGGTCTCGGCCATGGAAACCGGTACCGCGCTCTGGTCGTTCGCCCTCGTCGTCGGGCTGCTCACCCTCACGCCCGGTCTCGACACCGCGCTCATCCTGCGCACCTCGGCGGTCGGCCACCGCCGCCGCGCCTGGGGCGTGGTCCTCGGCATCCAGGCCGGCACCCTCACCTGGGGCGCGCTCACCTCGCTGGGCGTGACCGCCCTGCTGACCGCCTCCCAGCTCGCGTACGAGCTGCTGCGCTGGGCGGGCGCGGCGTACCTGGTGTGGGTGGGCGCGCGCATGCTGTACGACACGGTGCGCCGCGGCCTGCCGGACGTGCCGGACGAGTACGCGCCGGACACGGCCGCCGACTCGCTGGGCGCCGGTTTCCGTCAGGGCGCCCTGACGAACCTGCTGAACCCGAAGGTCGGCGCGTTCTACGTGGCCGTCCTGCCGCAGTTCATCCCGCCGGGCGAGGGCCACTTCACGATGGGCCTCCTGCTGACGTCCGTCCACATCGCGCTGGGCCTGGTCTGGTCGGCCGCCCTCATCGCCTGCGCCCGCGCCTTCCGCACCTGGCTCAGCCGTCCCCGCGCCCGCCTCGTCATGGACCGCGTCACCGGCACGGTCATCGCCGGCTTCGGCATCCGCCTGGCCCTGTCGGACTAGGCTTTCGGGTGGGGTGGGAGAGGTGTGGGGCGTGGTTCGCAGCGGATCACGTGTGAACCTCACGCCGCTGGGGCGCGTCCTTCCCGACGAGCCCGTGAAACCCGAAAGGAACCCCCGATGAGCGAGAAGGCCCGCAAGCTGTTCGACGCGCTGGACCTCGACAGCGACGGCACCCTCACCCGGGTCGAGGTGATCACGGCGCTGCGGTCCAAGGGTCCGACGCTGGCCGCGCAGGGGATGCTGCCGTTCTGGGGGCTCGGCGACCCCGACGCCGCCTCCGCGCTGTTCGACGCGGCGAACCAGGACGGCGACGACGTGCTGAGCTTCGAGGAGTTCGCCAAGGAGATCGACCGGCGCTTCGGCTGGTGAGCCCGCGTCCGCGCGGCGTCCCCGCTGGGCCATTGGTACGGTCGAAGGGCCGGAAACCTGGCCATGAGGAGGACCGCGCACCGTGGCCGTCGACACGCTGGACACCCGCATCCTGCGGCTCCTGATCGAGCAGCCGCGCACCAGCGTGCGCGAGTACGCGCGGATCCTCGGCGTCGCCCGGGGCACCCTCCAGGCCCGTATCGACCGCATGGAGCGGGACGGCGTGATCACCGGGACCGGCCCCGTCCTGTCCCCCGCCGCCCTCGGCCACCCGGTGCTCGCCTTCGTGCACATCGAGGTGACGCAGGGGCGTCTCGACGAGGTCGGCGACGCCCTCGCCGCCGTCCCGGAGATCGTCGAGGCGTTCTCGATCACGGGCGGCGGCGATCTGCTGACCCGGGTCGTCGCCCGCGACAACGGGCATCTGGAGGACGTGATCCAGCGGCTGATCAACCTGCCCGGTGTGGTCCGCACCCGCACCGAGATGGCCCTGCGTGAACGGGTCCCGCACCGCCTGCTCCCGCTGGTCGAGGCGGTCGGCCGGGACGCCGGCACATGAGCCCGGTCCCGTCGAAAAGCTCGTGTCGCCCCTGCGGCGTGGATCGTACGATCCCGGGGTGATCGATCCCCCGCGCCCGTCCTCGTCCGGCCTTCCTCCCGTCACCCCCGAGCAGGCGCTGGCCGTGGCCGGGACCGACGCGGAGACGCTTCCCGACTGGCGGGAGTGGCCCTCCGAGGTGCTCGTCCCGGCGGTGCGCGTCGCGCTGCTGCGCGCCGAACTCGCGCGGGACCCCGGGGTCTTGGGGCGCGAGCAGCGCGGGGAGGCGCTGTATCAGGCCGTCCGGTCCACGGACCTGGGCGCGGTGCGCGGGCCCGCCGGGCTCGTCGAGGGGCTCGCGGGCAGCGGGGACCCCGTCCTGGAGGGCGAGGCGCTGCGGCTGGCCCGGGAGGGACTGCGGGCGCAGGTGCTCGGCCCGGAGCGCGTGCGCGGGGTGCTGCTCCGGCTGCTGGACTCGGCCGCAGCGGCCGTCGTAGCGGGCGCCCTGGCCGAACTCACCGAACCCTGGGCCGCGTTGGAGCCGCTGCCGGCGGCCCGGCCGGCCGCCCTGCTCGACGGGCCGACCCCGATCGCGGAGGCCGCGCTCGCGGCCGCCGCCGCGCACGGCCACGGCGAACTGCTGCTCCGGACCGCGGCGGACCGGGACCGGCCGGGCCTCGTACGACAGCGGGCGCTCGCGCAGTACGGGGAGACCGCTCGGCGGGACGACGTGCCGGGCGTACTGGCCCTCGCCGCCGAGGATCCGCTGCTGCTGGGCGCGGCGGCCGTGGACTGTCTGCGCGCCCTGCACCGGCGCGGCCACTTCGCCACCGACGCCGACGTCCCGGCCGTACTCGCCCTCGCCCTGGCCGACCACGGCATCCCGGCGCGCGCGGTCGCGACGGTCCTGTACACAAGCCGGCACACGCTCCTCCGCCTGCTGCTCGACACCGCACCGGACGACCCGAGCCTGCCGCGCCGCCTCGACCTGCTGGTGGCGCTCGACGCGCAGGGGGCGACCGGCCTTCCGGCCGCCGCGGAAGTCGCCGCGCTGCTGCCGACGGCCCCGGCGCCCGGCCCGTTCCTGGCCGCGCTCCGCGCCCTGCGCGCCCCCGAGACCGAGGCCGCGGTCCTCGCCGTCCTGCCGCAGGCACCGGCCGACGCCCTCGACGCGCTGGAGGCCGTCGGCGGCGAGCGGACGGTCCGGGTCCTCGCCGAGGGCCTCGGGCTCGACACGGCCGAACCGTCCACGATCGGACCGGAGTTGCGCGCCGTGAGCGACCGGGCCCTGGAGCTCCTCTGGCTCCTGACCACCGACCCGGACCTCCGCCGCCGCATCCTCGTCCGGCTGGACCCGAACCGGCTCCCGGAGCGGATCGCCGCGGACCTCGGCGGCCCCGACGAGCACGAACTCGCCGTTCTGGCCTCCCACCTGGACCCGGACAAGCCGGTCGCCGCGTTCCGCCGCCTCGCCGCCCACGGCGGCCCGGGCACCCTGCCCGTACTCGCCGACCTCCTGCTCCGCATCGCCGGCGAACCGGCTCCGGCCGGGGAGTCCCCCGTGCCGCCGGAGGCGGTGGAGGCGCTGTGCGGCCTCGGCCGACGGCTGCACGCACGCGGACGCATCCGCCCGGCGGCACTGCTGGACGCGGCCGACGCCGAGGCCGCCGGGCAGGCGGTCGCCGCCGACCTGGTGCTCGGCCTGGTGGAGCGGGACGGGGTCGGCGCCGCCGAACAGGCCGTACTCCTCCATGTCCTGCTCGGCCTGCCACGCGCACCGCAACAGCCGGTCCGCGCCCGTGTGCACCGACTGCTGCGCCACCCCGACCGCCATGTGCGCAAGCACGCCGTCGCGCTGCTCGCCCGGGACGCCTCCGGCGACGGGGTCGAGGCCGTGTCGGCGGGGCTGCTCACGCTCACCGGGCCGGCGCAGGACCCGGAGACCGTACGGCAGACCCTGGCCGCCCTCGGGGCGGCCGGGGCGCGCTGGGCGGCGGGGGCGGTCGCCGACTGCCTGGACCATCCGGTCATGAGCGTCCGCAAGGCCGCCGCCGGGGCTCTGGCCACGGCGGGGACCGCGGAGGCCGTGCCCCACGTCCTGCGGCACCTCGGCCGCAGCGACAACCCCGGCCTGCGGCGGCTCCTCGTCGGGGCGCTGCGCGCGCTGCTCGGCGACGCCTTCGGGGCGACCGTCGAGGCGGCCGCGCGCCGCGAGCCCGACGAGCGCGTCCGCGCGCGTCTGGTCTCCGCGACGTCCCGAACCACGCCCGATCCGTGCGACCTCGACCGGCTGGCGGAGCAGGGGTGGGATCCGGAACGCGCACTGAGCCTGATCGAGCGTCAGTCCGGGAGGCTTCGCTCATTCGGGATGCTTCGCCTACGGGTGTACCTCTCCGACTGGCTGGCGCTGGCGGCCCGTTCGCCGGACATCCGCCGCACCGTACTGCGTCACCTGCTGACCGAGATCTGCACCGCTCCCTGGCAGCCCCACGAGCGGGCCGCGTTCGCGCGCTCCCTCCCGGTGCTGCTCGACGGCCTCGCGGAGTCGGAGGGCGAGGAACGGGACCGGCTGATCGAGGCGGTCGAGGCGGTCGCACCGGAACTGCCGGAGACCGCCGCGGTCCGCGTCGCCGCCGCCGTACGCACCCTGCCTCCCCGGCCCCCGGGCCGCCGCTCGACGCTGCCCCTGCTCGGGCTGTGCGGCGCTGTCGTGGTCCGCGCCGACCTCGACCGCGAGCTCGCGTCCACGGCCCTCTCCCCCACCCCCGACGCGGCGCGGACCCGGCTGCTCCGGGAGGCGTTCGGGGTCACCGGGACGGACGGCGGCGCCCCGTGGCGCGACGAACTCGCCGCCGCCGCACGGAGCGTGGCGGACCTGGCCGCGTTCCGCGCCCGGGCGGACCTCGGCTGCTCCCGGGCGCTGCTCGTCGCGCTGATCGACGTACAGGCCGACGCCTCGCCCGCCGTCCGGTCCGCGCTCCTCGACTGGATGACGGACCTTCAGCCGCTGGGGCTCCCGGCCTGGACGCTCGCCGAGGCGGCCCAGGCCCCGGTCGACGATCTCCGGCAGCCGAGCCCCGCCGACCTCAACCAGCCCCGGTCCGCGGCCCAGCGCGAACGGCTGCTCGCCATGCTCGCCTCGGACGTGCCCGAACAGCGGGACACCGCCGCGCGCACACTCCTGACGTGGCCCGAGCCGGAGACGCGCGCTGCGGTACTCGACCTCTGTCTGCGCGGCACCGTCGGCGTCCCGCAGGGGCCTCTCCTGTCGGAGCTGCGCCGCGCCGTCACCGAAGCCGACCCCGGTTCCCTCCTCGAACCTCCGATCCGGGCCGAGCGGCTCGCGGCCCTCGTCTCCGGCCTCGACGACCGCCGGTCGGCACCCCTGCTGCCGGTACTCCTCCACCTGTGGGAGCACGGTCCGGCGGCCGCCCGCGGCCCTGCCGCGGACGCCTTGCGGCGACTGCCCGCGGACCTCCTCGCCCTGCACCTGGAGGCGCGGATCACCGCCGGGGCGACGGGGCTGCTCGCCCTCCTCGCCGACCGCCCGCTCCTGCGTACGCCCGCGCTGAGCCGCCTGCGGGAGCGGCACCCCGACGCGCGGCTCGTCCTCGTGGACGGCCCGCTGCGCGGCCCGGAAGCCACCGCGCAGGACGCGGACGCGCTGCGGACCCTGCGCGAGCGCGCCCCGGTCGCGGACGTGCGGCCGCCGTCGCGCGAGGAGCTGGTCCTGCGACTCCGGTCCGACGACGGGAAGGAGGTCCGCCGCGCCCTCACCCATGTCACCGAGCACGCCACAGCCCTGGAGCAGCCGGAACTCACCGCCCTGCTGCGCGGCGTGCTCACCCACGCCGACACCGCGACGCGGCTCCACGCGCACCGCGTCTCGCGCGCGCTGCTCGACCGCGAGACCCATCTCGGGCTCACCGAGGTCCTGCTGGACGACCCGCAGCCGAACGTCGTGCGCAGCGCGGTCCGGGTGCTCGGACAGGCCCGCTGGCAGCCGGCCGTGCCCGCGTTCACCGTGCTGCTCGACCACGGGCACGCCACGGTACGGCGGGCCGCGGAGGAGGCGCTGGTCCGCGTCGGCCCGGCCGCCGTGCCGGTGCTGCGGCGCGCCGAGTCCCGCGCGCGGCCGGACCGCCGCGGTCGCTACACGAAGCTGCTGGCCCGCGTGGCGGAACAGGAACCGCCGCACTGAGCCGTCACGTCGCCGGACCCGGCTCGGCGCGCAGCAGCCGCAGGAACGCCTTCAGGCCGGCGATGATCTCCTCGTTGTCGCCGAGCCGGTCCACGGTCGCCTCGAACTCGCGGGCCAGGGAGGTGATCCGCCGGTCCGTGTCGTCCGTGCGCGCGTACAGGGAGGCGCTCAACGCGTCGACGGTGCGGCGGAGTTCGGCGAGCGTGCGGTACTGCTCCTCGGTCTTGGCTTCGAGGAGTTCCATGCCGGCGAGGAGGCGGGCGACCTCCGCGCGCACCTCCACGACGTCGTCGCGCGGGTAGGTCACGTCCTTCAGCAACACGCCGAGCCTGCGGCGCAGTTGGCCGAAGTACGCCCCGGCGGGCCGGAAGAAGGTGCTGAGCAGGAAGAATCCGGCGAACCAGTAGCCGGTCGCGTTCCCCGTCGCCCAGGTCAGCGCGACGACCAGTCCCGCCGTCACCACATGTCCGGCGATCGCCGCCCGCAGCGTCGCGCGGGCGATCCGCGCGGCCTCGGCGTCCCGCGCCTCCGGGACGTCCAGCCCCTTCTCCCGGCTGATCGCGATCTCGGCCAGCACCGTGTGGGCACGGAAGTACAGGTTCCACGGCAGCGTCAGCAGCACGAGCAGCCACAGCAGCGCGACCACCCCGGCCGCTGCGCCCAGCACCACGCCGGCCGGCGCGCCGACCGCGTACGCGCCCACGAGTACGCCCGCGACCCCCGCAACCGCGAGGACCGCCCCGAGCACCTTCCCCATGTCCGCCCCCTCACCTCGGGCCCCAGCGTGGGGCCCGGACCGCGCGGGCGGCATGAGTACGGATACTCAACTCGCGCGTGCGTGCTCTCGTCCTCGACCGTGGGCCGGCTCTCGGGGACGGTGCCGGTCAGTAGTGGCGCGGCGACATCACCTGCGGCTCCGCGTCCGGCGGGGCGGTGAGGAAGCACCGGGGCATGCCCGGGCCCGGGGTGACGTGCACCGCGACCGGGGTCGGCGGGTCGGTGGGCAGTTCCACGTCGACGACGACGGGACGGTCGTGCAGGGTGGTGGCGTGGCCCGTCTCCTTGCCGTCGACGAGCACCTCCACCACGGACGTGTGTCCCGTCTGGACGGTGACGCTCACGGAGTGACCGGCGTGGTCGACGTGGAAGTGATGCCGTCGTCTCATTTGCTCCTCCGACCGCACGGGACCGCCGACGCCCCTTCTTCAGCGTAGGAGGCCGGAGCCCGGCGCGCAGCCGAGTTCCGCGGGCCGCACGGCGCCGCGCGATGTGCAACGGTATGTCGGTAAGCCCGTACGCCCACCCTCCTGTATGCAAGTGCCATGGACCCCTCGCAGCGACTCGACTCCCCGCGCTTCCCGCGGCGCCGCGCCGCTCCCTGGCTGCTCGGGTTCTCGTTCGCGCTGATCGCCGTGGTGACGGTGGTGGACATCCTGGCCCCGCCCGAGGTCCATCTGGGGCCGTTCCTGGTGGCCGCGCCGGCCCTGACCGCGTCGTTCGCGGGGGCGTGGACGACGGCGCTGGTGGGCGCGGTGGCGGTGCTGGCGCAGGTCGTGGTGGCCGTCGTGCGGACGAGCCTGACCGACCTCAACCACACCTACCAGATCCTCGCCCTGATCCTGATCTCCGTGGTGGTCACCTTCTTCGCCCATCTGCGCGAGCAGCACGAGAGCAAGGTGTCCCGGCTCCGCTCGATCGCCCAGGCCGCGCAGGGAGCGGTGCTGCACCCGTTGCCGCGCCGCTCGGGGCCGCTGGGCATCGCGTCGGTCTATCTGGCCGCCGAAGAGGAGACGCTGATGGGCGGCGACCTGTACGCGGCGACGCGCACGGCGTCGGGGACCCGGCTGCTCATCGGGGACGCCCGCGGCAAGGGGCTGGACGCGATCAGCGAGGCGTCGCTGGTCATGGGCGCGTTCCGGGTGTCGGCGGGACGGGCGGGCGAGCTGCCGGAACTGGTGGCGAGCCTGGAGGCGGGCGTCGGCACGGCGCAGTACGCGGGCGGCGGGGCGGCCGACGGGGACACGGAGGCGGAGTTCGCCCGCGAGGAGGCGTTCGTGACCGCGCTCGTCCTGGACATCCCGGACGACGAGCTGGTGGTCCGGGTGGCGAACTGCGGCCATCCGCCGCCGCTGATCCTGCGGGAGGGCCGGGTCGTGACGCTCACCAGCAGCGCGCCGAGCCCGCCGCTGGGCATGACCGCGGTGCTCGACCCGGACGTCGTCGTCGAGTCCTTCCCGTTCTGTGTGGGCGACGTGCTGCTGCTGTACACGGACGGGGTGGTCGAGGCCCGAGACCGGACGTCGCGGGCGTTCTACCCGCTGACGGAGCGGCTGCCGGCCTGGGCCGGGGACAGCCCCGGCGAGCTGCTGCGCCGGCTCTCCGAGGACCTGACCGGCTATGTCGGCGGGCGGCTCGGCGACGACGCGGCCCTGGTCGCCGTGGAGCGGCGCGCGCCGGCGGCCGCGCCCTTGGCGCACGGGACCTCCTGAGCCGCCCGCCCGGCGGGCCTCACCCGAACGGATCGCGGATGCGGGCGGGGAGCGGGGCGGGCGGGTGCGATGGAGCCATGAACGAGGGTGCCGTGAGCGGGCGCGAGCCCTGGTGGTCGCGGCTGCCGCCGGTGGCCGGGGCGGCGGTGATGGCGTCGGCGATCCTGTCCGTCGGGCTTCAGCCGGCCGGTTTCGAGGTGCTGTCGGTCGTGGCGCTGTGCCTGGCCGGCGCGCTGTGGCTGCTGCTCGCGGCCGCGTTCGCGACCCTCGCGGTACGGGACCGGGGGCAGTGGTCGGCCCGGGCGGACACCCCGCCCGCGCTCACCGCGGTGGCCGCGACGACCGTGCTCGGCGTCCGGCTGGCGCTGCTGGGCTGGACGGCGGCGGCGACGCTGCTGCTGGTGCTCGCGGCCGCGGTCTGGCCGTTCCTGCTCACGGGGGTGCTGCGGCACCTGCGCCGCGGGGCGCCCGGGGCGGTGTTCCTGGTGTGCGTGGCGACGGAGGGTCTGGCGGTGCTCGCGGCCGTGCTCGCGCCGGACCTCGGGGACTGGCCGGCGTGGACGGGCCTGGTGCTCTTCGTCCTCGGCCTGGCGCTGTACGTGGACGCGCTGGTCCACTTCGACCTTCGCCAGGTCCTGACGGGCTCCGGCGACCACTGGGTGGCGGGCGGCTCGCCGGCGATCTCGGCGCTCGCCGCGTCCAAGCTGGCGGCGTCGGGCGTGTGGTCGGGAGCGGCCCGCACGGCGCTGGAGACGACCGCGTTCGTGCTCCTCGGCCTCAGCCTCGCCTGGTACGCGGTGCTGCTGCCGGCGGAGGCGCTGCGCCGCCGTCCCGCGTACGACATCCGCCGCTGGGCGACGGTCTTCCCGCTCGGGATGACGGCGGTCGCCGCCCTGTCGACGTCGGCGGCGACCGGCGTCGCCTGGCTGGACACGCTGGGCCGGATCCTGCTGTGGATCGCGGTGGCGGGCTGGCTGATCACGCTCGTCGCACTGTTCCGGAGCAGACGGCGGACAGCGGGGGCACGGGCCACCTCGGCACTGTGAAGGTGCAGGGACAGTGGCCGTTCGCCGGGGTCAGAGGCCGAGGGGCGGGAGTTCGCTCTTGGGGTCGGTGGCGTCCTCGCGCAGGGAGTCCTTCAGGGCCGCGCGCAGGGTGCGCCGGGCGACCAGCCGGGCCTTCGGGACGTCGGCGAGGATCTCGTACCGCTCGCCGTACGCCTCCGGGAGCGCGGGCAGCCGGAGGGCCGCGAGCGCCGCGTCGAGGGGGCCGCGGTCCGTGTCAGGGGCGCGCAGGGCGGCGGTGACGCGCTGCCGGTCGCCCTTCGGGAAGGCGGCGACGAGTGCGGCGGCGGCCTGGTCGGCCTCGTCCTGGGCGGGGATGCCGTCCGCGCCGTGCCAGTAGTGGCCGGCGACGAGCGCGCGCTTGTGGACGAGACTCAGGCCGTACCGGCCGGCGACCCGGGACACCACCAGCACCGGCCAGGGCTCGCCCGTCGTGAACGAGCGGGCGAGCCGGACGAGATCGCCCTCGCCGAGCAGGGTCCGGCGCAGCCCGGACCGACCGCCGCGCTTCCCGGCGGCCGGTTCCTGCGAGGGGGCCGGCTCCACGAGGGTGATGCCGGTGCCGAGGAGCGGCGCCATGCGGTACGTGACGCCGGTGAGCGCCACGGCCTCGGTGACCTCGCGCATCGTCGCCGGGACGAGGGCCAGTTCGTGGCGCGCGCCGCCCGCGTCGACGGCGGCGGCGTCCGGCTCGGGCGGGCTCACCGTGCCGCCGAAGAACGGGGTGTCCTGGGCGACCTGGCCGCGCGCGCCCGTGCGGAACTCGAAGAAGGCGGCGGGGCCGCCGAGGTAGGCCCAGGGGTGGCCGGTGGCGTGCCGGCCGATCGCCCGGAACACCTCCAGGATCTCGGCGGCGGGCCGGCCGTCGCGGATCAGCGCCCAGGCAAGGTGGTTGCGGACCGCGGCCAGGCGCCGGTCGCCGGCCGGACGGGTCGCGGACAGCGCGCGGGCCTCGGCGACGGCCCGGTCGACGCGGTCCTGGGCCAGGGGGCCGTACTTGGTGGTCTCGTCGCCGTCGAGGCTCTCGTCCAGGGCCAGTTCGGAGAGCGCGACGACGGGCAGGCCGCGCAGCGGGTGCCCGGCGGGGCTCGCGGCGGCCGCGCGCTCGGCGAAGGCGAACATCTCCTCGTGCGAGCCGTGCCACTTGGCGGCGAGGTACTGCACGGCGCGCGCGTGCGCGGCCCAGTTGTACGGGTCGAGGGCCAGCGCGCTCGCGAGGTGGTCGTCGAAGGTCTCGCGCGGCGCGGACGCGCCGGTGTCGTGGGCGAGGACCGCCGCCCAGGGGGTGGGGTCGCCCTGGTTGAGCGCGACGGCCTCCTCGAGGACGGGAACGGCGTCGGCGAGCAGTGCCCGGAACCCGGCGAACTGCTCGGCCGAGACCTGCGCGGCGCGCGCTCCGGTGCGCACGGCCCAGGCCTGCGCGACGGCCGCCTCGGCCCGTACGAGGGCCACGTCCCGGTCGCCGGGCCTGCGGGCCCACCAGTCCTCGAGCCGGCCCGGGCTCTCCAGGAGCGTCTCGGCGAGGTCGCGGGCGGCAGCGCCCCGGACGTCCCACCGGCCCTCCGCGCGGGTCTGCGCGAGCAGTTCCTCGGCCGGTTCGAACCGGCCGCGCCGTACGGCCTCGCACGCCGCCCGCACCTGCGGGTCCGGCGCGTCGAACTCCACCTCGTCGTCCGCCGGCAGCCCGGCCCCGGTCGCCCCGAAGTGCCGCAGCATCCGGGGCAGCCCCAGCAGTCCGGGCAGACGTGGCATCGAGGCTCCTCATGAGGCGGGGTACGAAACGGTCGGGCCAGCGTACGAGCCCCGTCCCGCACCGGTACGGGCGGGGCGGCGGGCGCACCTGGCGGATCGGCTTCGTGGACGCGTCGTACGACGGCTTCGTCAACGCCAACGAGTCCGCGACCGCCGAACTCCCCGACGGCGGGCTGCACTTCCACGCCCGCGACCAGCACGGCACGAGCCCGGGCAACCACGCGGACGCGTACTCCGCCGACGACGGACGGAGCCTGGCCCGCCCGTACGCGCCGCAGCCCGCCCTCGACGCGATGCCGGTCGTGCAGGCCGGGCTGCTGCGGCTGCCGGGGCCGGACGGGCCGCTCCTGTACTCGGGCCCCTCGGCGCCGGACCGACGCGTCGCGCTCGCGCTGTGGGCGAGCCGGGACGGCGGCCGGACGGCGACCCGCACGCTGACCCTGTCCGCGCGGCCGGCCGCGTCGCCCTACGAGTCGATCGAGTTCCGCCGCGTCCCGCTCGCCACCGCCGCCGGAACCCCTTCCACGGGCGCCCCGTCGGGCTGATCCACGTACCCCTCGGCCTGTACGGTGAACAGCCGCTCGTAGACCCCGCCGGCCGCCATCAGCTCGTCGTGCGTGCCGCGTTCGGTGATCCGGCCGCCGTCGAGCACGACGATGGCGTCGGCCTCGCGGACGGCGCTGAGCCGGTGGGAGACGAGCAGGCTGGTGCGCCCGGCGCGATGGGCGCGCAGTCCGGCGTGCACCTCGTACTCGGCGCGGGCGTCGAGGCCCGCGCTGGGCTCGTCGAGGATCAGCAGGTCCCGGTTCTGCCGGACCAGCGCCCGGGCGAGGGCGAGCCGTTGCCACTGACCGCCGGAGAGGACGGTGCCGGCGGTGGGGTCGTCGTCCTCGGTCTCGCCGTCGGCGAAGAAGATCCGGCTGAGCAGGGTGTCGTACCCCTGCGGCAGCGCGGCCACCAACTCGTGCGCTCCGGCCAGTTCGGCGGCCCCGCGGACGCGGTCGTGGTCGTCGAGGCGGTCGAGGTCGCCGACGCCGATGTTCTCGCGGGCGGTGAGGTCGTAGTTCATGAAGTCCTGGAACAGCACGCCCATGCGGCGGCGCAGTTCGCCGGGGTCGATGTCGCGCAGGTCGGCGCCGTCCCAGCGGACCGAGCCGCGCACCGGGTCGTAGAACCGGCACAGCAGCTTGATCAGGGTGCTCTTGCCGGCCCCGTTGAGGCCGACGAGGGCGACCGATCGGCCGAAGGGGATGAACAGGTCGACACCCTTCAGCACCCACGGATGGTCGTCGTGGTAGCGGAACCACACGTCGCGCAGTTCGATGCCGTGCCGCAGCGCGGGCAGCGCACCCGGCTCCCTGGCTGCCGGCGGCAACGCGGTGAGGTCGTCGGGGAGTTCGGTGACCTCGACGTGGTACGCGAACAGCAGCAGCGCCTCGTGGGCCTGGGCCAGTCCGGCGACCAGACCGACGAGCGCGGCCTGCACTCCGGCGACCGCGGCGACGAAGGCGGTGACGTCGCCGGCGGTGAGCCGGCCGGCGAGCGCCGCGTCCACCGCCCAGACGAGACCGCCGCCGGCCACCGCGGCGGACAGCGCGCCGAGCGCGCCCTGCACGGCGGCCTCCTTGCGGTCCAGACGGCGCTCGGCGCCCTGGATCGTGGACAGTTCGCCCAGCATGCGGTCCTTGAAAAAGCCGCCGAGGCCGTAGAGCCGTACCTCCTTGGCGGCCTGCTCCTCCGTCATCAGCGCGGAGTAGAACAGCTCCTTGCGCATCGCCGCCGAGGTCGCGGCCAGCATGCCCACCCGTCGCCGGGACAGCGCCAAGCGGCCGAGGAGCACGGGCACGGCGGCGAGCAGCACGACGACGGCCATGACCGGACTGAGCACGAACAGCGTGGCGAGCAGGCTCAGCAGCGCCACGACGTTGCGGCCGGTCTCCGCCATGCCGCCGGTCACGGGCGAGAGCGAGCCCCCGGACGCCTGGGCCGCCATCCGCAGCCGGTCCAGGTGCTGGGGGTCCTCGAAGCGGGCCAGGCCGTGGAAGCCGTTGACCGCGGTGTGCAGCCGGTCGCGCAGCACCCGGTCGAGGCGCCGGCCGAGCTCGCCGCGCAGGTACTCGCCGAGGTGCGGCAGCAGCGCGCCGAACAGGCCGACCGCGCCGAGCCCCGCCGCGTAGCCGAGGGCGTGATCGCCGCGGCCCCCGGTGAGGTCGTCGACCAGGAGCTTGGTGAGCCAGGCGGTGGCCGGCGGGACGAGTCCGGCCACCACGGCGACCGGCAGGTGTCCGGCCCAGATCCCGGGCGCGGCCTCCCAGCAGGCGGCCCACGCGGTCCGCAGATGGCGCAATGCGCGCCGTCGGCCGGCCGCCGGGACGGTCACAGGGCGGGAGTCGCGGCGGGCAGCTCCGCCACGGCGATGCCGGCCCGGAGGATCACGCCGTCGCCGTCGACCTGGAGGAAGGTGGGGAAGGCCCTGATGTCGACGGCCTTCATCAGCAGGTCGCCCTCGTCGCCGGTGACCACGGTCGGCACGCCGGCGAGGAGCCCGGTCAGCTCGCTTGCGGGGCTGCCGACGACGACGGCGGAGGCGTCGCCGGCCGCCGCGGCGGCCACGAACTCCGGGGCCTGCTCGTGACAGGCCTCACAGCCGACGGAGAAGAAGCCCACGGTGCGCGCGGCGCCCCCGGTGTGCGCAGCGAGTTCGGGGACCCGGCGGCCGACGAGCTCGTTCGGGTCGTAGGCGTCCATCGGTCCGGCGGAGCGGGCGAGCTGCTCGAACCTGCTCTCGTGCTCGCGCAGCCGACGCAGCACGGCGAAGAGCACGAGCAGCTGGAAGACGCAGAGCGCGGCGACGAGCACCAGCGCGACGACGAGATAGGCCATTTCCTTGACTCCAGTCAGCGAGGGGTCGGCACGAGGGCCAGCAGGTCGTCCATGCGGACAACCATCAGGGCCCCGATCGCCGCGGTGCAGGCGGCGAGCGCCAGCCCGCCGGGGTGCACGGCGCCGGGTGCGGAGGCCGCGGCCAGGGCGGCGAGGCCCACCGCCGCGACGGCGGCGAGCAGCGCGTTGCGGATGACGTGCGGCAGGCCGAGCGGGGCGCTGGTGGCCCCGAAGCAGCGGCAGGGCACGAGGCGGCCGCCGCGCCGGGCGGCGAGGATGCCGGCGACGAATGCCGCGAGCACCGCGATCGCGAGGGCGAGGCCCGCGCCCGCGGTGGCGGGGACGGCGAGCAGCACGGCGGTGAGCGCCTCCGCGGCGACGGTCGCGGCCGCCGCGGGGGTGGCCAGGCGGCGGGGGAAGAGGCGCAGCGCGGCCAGGGAGCCGGCGAAGCCGGTGAACGACGAGCGCCTGCGGGTCTTGCCGACGACCGCGGCGAGGAAGACGAGGACCAGCAGGAGGCGGGCGGCGAGCCCGATGTAGTACACGCGTCAGCTCCTCGGCGCACGGTTCCGTGGGCTCCGGGGCCGCGGGGCCCCGGAGCGCCTCGTGGGGTTGCTGCTCAGCACTCGCCCGAGCGGTAGCACGCGCCGCAGCTGCTGATGCCGCCGACGACGTGGCACAGCTTGCGGTAGTAGAACGGGCCGCTGCAGTAGCAGAACTTGTAGAAGCTGGTGTCGGCCTGAGCGGTGGCGCTCGGCGCGAGGCGCTCCAGCACCTTGTCTCCGAGCTTCCTGACAGCGTTCACGTCTGCCCCTTCCGTTGCTGGTCGGTAGGTGGAAATCGATGCGGTCAGGACCCTACGAGCGGGGCGTACAGCGGGCCGTACAGCGGTGCGTACACCGGGGATACAGCGGCTGGACGGGTAACTGTGGTGCAGGGATTGACACTTGTGGCGGATGGGACGGAGGATTCCTGCTCACTCGAAGATCCCTGAGGAAGATCCCTGAGGAGGCTTCAGTTGCGCGGGGGATGGTTGTGCGCAGGAGCGGGCGTGCTCGCCGTGGGGGCCGCGGTCGCGGTCGTCCGGATCCGCACGTCCGTGGTGGTGGTGTCGGTGCGGGGGGACAGCATGGCGCCGGCGCTGCGGGACGGTGACCGGGTGGTCGTACGGCGCCGGCCGCTGGCCCGGGTGCGCCGGGGCGACGTCGTGGTGCTCAAGCCGCCGCCGACGTCGGAGCGGGAGGACGCGTACGGCACCGACCGGCACGGCGCGGCCTGGAACGTCAAGCGGGTGACGGCGCTGCCGGGCGATCCGGCGCCGGAGGGGACCGCGGGGGCCGGACCGGACGAACTGGTTCCGGCAGGCGCGCTGGTGGTGCGGGGCGACAACCCCGACAGCATCGACTCACGCCACCGCGGCTACTACCCCGGCGACGAACTGCTCGGGACCGTGGTGCGGCGGCTCGGCGCGCCCCGGACGCCCGCCGCATGAGCGAAGACGGCGGCACGGCGGACGGCGACTGTCCGAGAACCCGTGCGGTGGTGTTCCGCGCGCTCGGGCCGCTCGAACTACGGGTGGCCGGGGAGCCGGTGGAGATCGGCGCGGAGAAGCAGCGGGTGCTGCTGTCGCTGCTTCTCGCGCACGGCGGGCGGGCGGTGCCGGTGCCCACGCTGATCCGGGAGATCTGGGGCGACGAACCGCCGCGCTCCGCGGTGGCCAATCTGCGGACGTACGTGATGAAGCTGCGGCGGCACCTGCGGCCCACCGGCGCGCGGCTCGCGACCTCGCGCGCCGGGTACGTGCTGCGGGTCGACGACGCGGACTTCGACATCCCGTGCTTCCGGGGGCGGGTGGCGCAGGCGCGCCGTGCGGCTGCCGAGCAACGGCTGCCCGAGGCCGCGGAGTTGTACGGACAGGCGCTGGACCTGTGGCGCGGGCTCCCTCTGGAGGACGTCGGCCAGGGGGCGGCGCTGCGCGCCTTCGCCCAGCACCTCACGGAGGCGTACCTCAGCGCCGTGGAGGAGCACGTCGAGGTGGAATCGGCGCTGGGCCGGGAGGGCAGGGTCGTACAGCGGCTGCGGCACGTCGTCGCGCTGCACCCGCTGAACGAGAGGCTCCGGGGCCGGCTGATGCTGGCGCTGTACGGCAGCGGCGACGCGGCCGGGGCGCTGGACGCGTTCGACGAGGCGCGCACGGCGCTGAGGGACGAGCTGGGCATGGATCCGGGCGAGGAGCTGCGCCGCATCCATCGGGCGGTACTGCGCCGGGACCCGGCACTCGGACGTCCCCCGGCGGGGGCGGGCGGCGGAGGCGGGACCGAGGCGGGAAGCCTCATTTCGGCGACTCCGCGTCAGTTACCCCCTGAGAGCACCGTGTTCGTGGGGCGGCACCACGAACTGGCCCTGGCCCGTGCGGCGCTCGCGACGCCCGGTCCGGCCGAGACGGTGAGCGCGCCGACGGTCGTCCTGCACGGGCAGGGCGGCTTCGGCAAGTCGGCGCTGGCGCTGCGGCTGGCGCACGAGCTGGCGCCGCTGTACCCGGACGGGCAGCTGTACGCGGATCTGGCCGCCCCCGCCCCGGACGGGCGCCCGCCGCGCCCGCACGACCTGATCGCCGGCTTCCTGCGGGCGCTCGGCGTACCGGCCGCGCAGGTCCCGGACTCCCCCGCCGAGGCGGTCCGCCGCTACCGGTCGGCGGTGGCCGGGCGGCGGCTACTCGTGGTCGTCGACAACGCCCGGGACGCGGCCCAGATCCGCCCGCTGATCCCGGCGAACACCGCCTGCGCGGTCCTCGCGACCGGCCGCTCCAGCCTGCCGACGCTGCTCGCGGACCGGATCGCGGTCGGGGCGCTCGACGAGGCGGCGTCGGTGCGGCTGCTGGCGCTGACGGGCACGGGCGAGCGGTTCGTCCGGGAGCGCGCCGCGGCCGTGGAGCTGGCCCGGCTGTGCGGCGGGCAGCCGCTGGCGCTGCGGATCGCGGGGGCGCGGCTGGTGGCCCGTCCGGAGTGGTCGCTGGCCGGCTTCGCCGACCGGCTGCGGGACCGGGCGCACCGGCTCGACGAGCTGCGCGCCGAGGGGGTGTCGGTGCGGGCCTGCATCGCCGAGAGCTACCGGCAGCTGCTGCACGCGCCGCTGCCGGGGCGGGTGCGCTCGGTGCGGGCGTTCCAGCTGCTCGGGCTGTACGACCGCGCCGAGTTCGACGTGACCGACGTGGCGGGGCTGCTGGGCACGGACGTGTACCGGGCGGCCTGCGCCCTGGACGGGCTGGTGGAGGCGCAGCTGGTGGAGCCGGTCACCGAGCGGGTGTTCCGGATGCACGAGCTGATCCGGCTGTACGCGGTCGAGGTCGCCGCCCCGGGCTGTGTGCTGCGCGCGGCCCCGTCGGCGCTGTGAGCTTTCCGGTCGGGCGGCGCACAGCCGCCCGGTCGGGCGGTGCAGGCAGCCGTTCCGTCGTCAGGCGGCGCTGGCCCCGCCCCGGGCCAGGGCGAAGACGCCGAAGACGATCAGGGCGAGGCCGGCCAGCTGGGGCAGCAGCCACCAGCCGGACCGGACGTGCTCCTCGTACAGCAGGATGCCGAGGGCGAGGCTGATGGTGGCGTCGCCGAGGGTGAGCGCGGGCTGGGAGGCGACGAGCGGGCCGCCCTGCATGGCGTGTTCGAGCAGCAGCAGGGCCGCGATGCCGGTCACACAGAACGCGTAGGTCTGCCAGCTGGTCAGGAACCCGCCGATGCCCTGGTCGTCGAGGATGTGCATGGCCGCCTTCATCAGGGCGGCGGTCAGCGCGTAGCAGATCGCCGTGGCCGCCCCGAGGCAGCCGGCCCGGGCGCGGCCGGCGGGCCGGCGCAGTCCGGCGGCGGCCAGCGCCACCACGGCGACGCAGCACACGACGAGCGCCGGCACCCAGCGGTCGAGCGGGACGTGGGTGCGGTTGCCGGCGGGCGAGGCGGCGACGAGGGCGACGCCGAGCCCGCCGACCACCGCGGCCACGGCGAGCCAGAGCGCGGACGGCAGTTTCTCCCGGGCCATCAGGGAGGCGATCAGCAGCGCGAGCGGCAGTTCGAGCACGAACAGCGGCTGGACGAGCGAGAGCGGCCCGGTCGCCAGGGCGGCGGCCTGTCCGACGCCGGCGGCGATCACCGCGAGGATGCCGCCCAGCCACAGCGGGCGGCGCATCAGGTCGAGGATCAGTCCGGGCCGGAACCCGTCGGACTGCGGCACGGTGAGCGCGGCGCGGCGCTGCAGCACCGTCGCCAGCGCGTTGCTGAACGCGGCGAACAGCGAGAACACGACCGGCAGCACGACGCCCATCCCCCGATCCTCGGCCGTGCGCGGCCGGACCGCCCATCGGCGGCACCGGTCGGGCGAATATGAGGCCCGGGGCGTGGCGCGGAGCGCCCCGGGTGGTACGTCGTCGGTCATGCAGCCCGCCCCGCCACCGCAGGTGGTCCCGTTCCTCCGCACGGCCGCCGCCTACGCGTGGCGGGTGCTGGTCGTCGGGGCGCTCGTGTACAGCCTGTTCGCCGTGCTCGGGCGGTTCCACGAGATCGGCGTGGCGGTGTTCCTGGGCCTGGTGATCACCGCGCTGCTGCGGCCGGTGGCCGACATCGTCGCCCGGGGGCTGCCGCGCCCGCTGGCCGTGGCGCTGACCCTGCTGGGCGGGATCGCGTTGGTCCTGGGCGTGCTGGCGCTGGTCGGCGAGGCGGTGGCGAACGACCGGACGACGCTGGTGCGGGAGTTCCGCCAGGGGATCGAGCGGATCGAGACCTGGCTGGAGCGGCCGCCGTTCCGGCTGAACCCGGAGGCCCTGTCGGACGTCCAGGAGAGGATCGGGCGGTTCCTTTCGAGTCATCGTTCGACGCTGGTGAGCGAGGCGGTGAGCGGGGCGCACAAGCTGGTGGCGGTGCTCACCACGCTGGCCCTTGCACTGTTCAGCTCGGTGTTCTTCATCCATTCCGGGGACCGGCAGTGGGCGTGGTTCACCGGGCAGTTGCCGGTCTCGGTGCGCGACCGGGTGGGGATCGGGGGCCGGGCGGCCTGGCGCACGTTCACGGGGTACACGCACGGGATCGTGCTGGTGGCGGCGGTGAACGCGGTGCTGGTCGGCGTGGCGCTGTGGCTGCTCGGTGTGCCGCTCGCTGTGCCGCTGGCGCTGCTGGAGTTCATGGCCGCGTTCGTTCCGCTGATCGGGTCGCCGATCGCGCTGGCGGTCGCCGCGGTGGTGGCGCTGGCGTCGAAGGGTCCGCTGGTGGCGGCGATCGTGGTGGGGCTGATCGTGGTCATCGGCCAGATCGAGGGGCATCTGCTGCATCCGCTGGTGATGAGCTGGGCGGTGCGGCTGCATCCGCTGGTGGTGGCGATCTCGGTGATCGCCGGCTCGATCGCGGCCGGGGTGGTGGGGGCGGTGGTGGCGGTACCGCTGGTGTCGGTGGTGTGGGCGGTGTACATCGCCCTGCGGGAGGCCCGCAGGGCGACGGAGGGTGAGGCGGGCGCCGGTGAGGCGGGTACGGGGGTGAGTGTCTGAGACCCGCTGGGACCCGCCGGGCTCAGGCGAGGACGCCGAGGGCGGCGGTCGCGAAGCCGTGGTCCTGCTCGGGTGCGCCGCCTCCGACGCCGATCGCGCCGATGAGCCGGCCGTCGCGGCGGACGGGGACGCCGCCGGCGATGAAGAGCAGCGGACGGTCGAGAGCGGTGGGCAGGCTGTGGAACGGCCCCTCGGGCTTGACCAGGTCGACGAGGTCGGCGGTGGGCGCGTTCAGCTGGAGCGCCGTGTACGCCTTGCGGGTGCTGGTCTCGCCGGCGATGAGCACGGCGCGGTCGTCGCGGCGGAAGGCCAGGAGGTGGCCGCCCGCGTCGAGGACGGTGATCGCGACGGCGACGGAGGCGGTCTCGGCCGCGTCGCGGGCGGCGGCGATCAGGGCCTCGGCGTCCTGGACGGTCAGCGGGGCGACGGCGGGGGCGGTGGTGACGGTCATGGTGCGTGCTTCCTTGCGAGGTACGAGGTACGAGGTACGAGGTACGAGGTACGAGGTACGAGGTACGAGGTACGAGGTACGAGGTACGAGTACGGGCGGTCAGTGGTGGGCGGCGGCCGCGACCGGGGCCGGAGCGGCCTCGGGCGTCCCGGTGGCGACGATCCGGGACCGGGCGGCGCGGGTGCGCCGGTCGAGGTACGCGGCCAGGAAGGCCAGCAGCAGGGCGGTGCCGGAGAGCAGGGCGCCGACCCGGTTCGGGGCGGTGTAGCCCAGTCCGGCGGCGATCACGACCCCGCCGAGCCAGGCGGCGAGGGCGTTGCCCAGGTTGAACGCGCCGATGTTGGCGGCCGAGGCGAGGGTGGGGGCGGCGGACGCCTGGTCCAGGACCCACTTCTGCAGCGGCGGCACGGTCGCGAAGCCGAGGGCGCCGATCAGGGTGAGGGTGATCGCGGCGAGGACCTTGTGGTGCGAGGTCGCGGTGAAGACGAGCAGGGTCGCCGACAGGGCGGCCAGGCTGACGAACAGCAGGGGCATCAGGGCGCGGTCGGCGAACCTGCCGCCGAGCAGGTTGCCCAGGAACATGCCGATCCCGAAGAGGACGAGCAGCCAGGTGACCGCGCCCTCGGCGTAGCCGGCGACCTCGGTCATCATCGGGGTGATGTACGTGATGGCCGCGAAGACGCCGCCGTAGCCGAGGACGGTCATCGCCAGGGCGAGCCAGACCTGGACGTTCCGGAAGGCGGCGAACTCCGCGCGGACGTTCGCGGTCTCGGGCCGGCCCTGCTCGGGCACGAGCTTCGCGACGCCGAGCAGGCCGACGACGCCGAGCACGGCGACGAGGCCGAAGGTGACCCGCCAGCCGAGCGCCTGGCCGATGTACGTGCCGCCGGGGACGCCGACGATGTTGGCGACGGTGAGCCCCATGAACATCAGGGAGATGGCCGAGGCCTTCTTCTGCGGCGCGACGAGGTCGGCGGCGACGACGGAGCCGATGCCGAAGAAGGCGCCGTGGGCCAGCGAGGCGACGACCCGGCCGGCCAGCATCAGGCCGAAGGTCGGCGCGAGGGCGGAGAGCGTGTTCCCGACCACGAACAGGCCCATGAGGATCATGAGCATCTTCTTGCGGGACGCCTTCGCGCCCAGGACGGTCAGGATCGGGGCGCCGAGCACGACGCCCAGCGCGTAGCCCGTCACCAGCCAGCCGGCGGTCGGGATCGAGACGCCGAAGTCGCCGGCGACCTGGGGCAGCACGCCCATGATCACGAATTCGGTGGTGCCGATCCCGAAGGCCCCGATGGCCAGGGCCAGGAGCGCGAGTGGCATGACGACGCACCTTCCAGAAATGCTTGCGTGGGGGAGTTACAGATGAAGACAATACTTGCACGCGCGCATTACTTGCAAGCGGAGGCTATCCGCGTCGGAAGGCACGGAGTCGGGGGGCACACAGAAACGCATCGGCCGCTTCCGGCCTCCACAGGGAGGCCGGAAGCGGCCGATGCGGCTCGCGAACGGAACGAAGGGGTGCGGGTCAGCCCTGCTGGGCGTTGATGTTGACCATCCAGGTGACACCGAAGCGGTCCACACACATGCCGAACACGTCCCCCCACATCTGCTTCTCCAGCGGCACGGCCACCGTTCCGCCGCCCGAGAGCCGCTCCCAGTAGCGGCGCAGCTCGGTCTCGTCCTCGCCGCTGACACTGATCGACATGGTGTTGCCCGGCTTGAACTCGTTGCCCGGCGGGTTGTCCCCCGCCATCAGCGCGAAGCCGGCGGTGGTCTCCAGCATGGCGTGCATGATCTTGTCGGCGTGACCCGGAGGCACCTCGTCGCCGAACTCCGCGTACGTGTGCACCCTGAGGGTGCCGCCGAACACCTCCTCGTAGAACTCCATGGCCGCCTTGGCGTCGCCGTCGAAGGTGAGGTAGGGGTTGAGTTTCGAAGGCATGGATGCCGCCTCTCATGGCGTGACAGGGCACGGCGGCCCGGTCATGGCCCGCCACGGTCGAGCCTGCGCGACCGCCGCGACCCCCGCAACGCGGGACCCGGGTCAGCGCCCGAGGACGCCGCCCAGCCACTGCAGGACCTCGGGCGTCACCGGGTCCGTGATGTCGGCGAACCCGTCGTGCTCCTTCAGGAACTTCGCCACATACGGGCAGACCGGCACGATCCGCAGACCGGACGCACGCACATGGGTGAGCGCCTCCTGGACCAGGATCCCGGCCAGCCCCTGCCCGGCGTGGGCGTCGTCGATCTCGGTGTGGAAGAAGACCCGCTGCCCGTCACGGTCACGGTAGGCCGTGAGGCCGGCGCGCTCGCCGCCGACGACGATCTCGTAGCAGTGCTCGGCGTCGACGTTCCGGACGAGAGGGGCGGTGGCCTGCTGGGTCATGACGCACCTTTCAGATAGTTTTAATTTCAACAACTATCGATGATCATAGCCCCTGTACCCGTGATATGCACGGGCGACGACGAAAGGGCCGCCGGAACACCGGCGGCCGGCGAGAAGGAGTGCACAGTGAGCGGCAGCGCGGGAGCGTCCGAGAACGGTCGGGTCTACCTCGACAAGCAGAGCCCGACGGCGTACCACGCACTGGTCCAGACGGCCGAGGCGGTCCGCACCGCCTCGGCGGCGGCCGGGCTCGACCGCATCCTCGTGGAGCTGGTCAACCTGCGCGTCTCCCAGATCAACGGCTGCGCGTACTGCCTCGACGTGCACACCCGGGCGGCGCTGCGGGCCGGCGAGACCGCGCAGCGCCTGGCCGTGCTCGCCGCCTGGCGCGACACCGAGGTGTTCACCGACCGCGAGCGGGCCGCTCTCGCCCTGGCCGAGGCGGCCACCTCCCCCGCGGACGAGCTCGCGCAGGAACGCGCCTACGCGCAGGCCCGGAAGGTGTTCGGGGACGACGAGCTGTCCGCCGTGCTCTGGGTGGCGATCACGATCAACGCCTTCAACCGGGTGTCCATCCTGAGCAAGCACCCGGTCCGCGCGCGCTCCTGAGGTCAGCGCGCGCCGAAGACCTGCGTCCAGTACGGGCCGCCGGCGTTGTGGATGCCGATGCCGATCTCCTTGAAGGAGCAGTTGAGGATGTTCGCGCGGTGGCCCGGGCTGTTCATCCAGGAGTTCATGACGTCCTGCGGGGTGCGCTGGCCCATGGCGATGTTCTCGCCGTACGTGGACCAGCGGTAGCCGGCCGCGGTCACCCGCTCCCCCGGGCCGTCGCCGTCGGGGTTGGTGTGGTCGAAGAAGTCCCGGGCCGCCATGTCCTCGGAGTGCCCCTGTGCGGCCCTGTCGAGCAGCGCGTTCCCGGTCACCGGGCCGCAACCGGCCTTCGACCGCTCGGAGTTCACGAGCGCCACGACCTGCTGGGCGGCGGAGCTGCTGCCGCCTCCGCCGCTGGTCGCCTCGCGCGTGGGACGCGGCCGCGGTGGCTGCGTGGTGGGGCGGACGGAGGGCTTGACCTTGGGCTTCGGTTTGGCCGAGGGGGTCGCGGTGGGCGAGGGCTTCTTGGTCGGGGTGGGCGAGGCGGAGGGGGTCGGCGACGTCGGGACGGCCGAGGAGGCGGACGCCTCGGCGGGCGCGACGGAGAGCCCGGACCCGGTCGACGGCGTGTCCGCGGCGTCGACCGTCGTCACGTCCTCGTCCCGGCCGCTGCCCAGGTAGAAGGACCCGCCGGTGACCGCGACCACGGCTATGCCGGCGGCGACCACGGCACGGCGACGGTCGCGCCGCCGCTGCTCCGCCTGCCTGCGCCGGGCACCGCGCCCGCCCCGGCCCCCGCCGACGGGCGACGGCACGGCCGCGGTGCCGGACGCCTCCGGAGCGGCCTCGTAGGACTCGCGCGCCACGCCGGTCTCGTACGGCTCGTGGACCGCGCCGGCCTCGTACGGCTCGTACAGCGCGGCCGACTCGTACGACGCGTGGGCCTGGCCCGACTCGTGGGGCGCGTACGCCTGGCCCGCCTCGTACGGCTCGCCGCTCCCCTGGGCGGCGTAGAACTCGTGGGTCTCACCGGCTCCGTACGGCTGGTACGCGGCATCGGACCCGTACGGCTCATAGGCACCCGCCCCGTACGTGTCGTACCCCGCGCCGGCCCCGTACGTGCCGTACCCCGCGCCGGATCCGGAAGCCCCGTACGTGTCGTACCCCGCGCCGGATCCGGAAGCCCCGTACGTGTCGTACCCCGCGCCGGGCCCGGTCGCCCCGTACGCCCCCGCGAGCCCCAGCCCCGACGCCCCCTCGCGGACCGCCGCGAGCAATACGGCCGCCGGCGGGACGAGCAGCAGGCCGGCCAGCAGGCCCTCGGCCGGGACGAGGCCGCTCCACAGGCCCGCGCAGCGGGCGCAGCCACGGGCGTGCCGGGATATTCGCTTGCGCCACAGCGCCGAGGGGCGGCCGTCCCAGCCGCCGAGCTCGTAGTGCAGCGTCGGGCACGGCGGGTTCTGCGCCACCGCCCGGACGACGATGCGGGCCGCCTCCAGCTGCTCCTTCATCCGCTGCACCCGGACCGCGGTGTGCGCGGTGGACAGGTCGAGGGCGACCGCGACCTCGTACCGGGTCAGCTGGCCGGCGCACTCCAGCCACCACAGCGAGAGCAGCGCGCTGTCGTCCGGCTCCAGCCAGCGGGTGGCCTCGGCGGTCTCCCGCCGCTGCCCGGAGAGGTTCAGCCGGACCACGGTCAGGTCGACGAAGTCGCCGCCGGGCTGGGCCAGTTCGCGGGCCTCGTCGAGGACGCCGGTGCGCAGGCCGGTCTGCCGGTCGTGCCAGTGGCTGCGTATCGCGTTCATGGCGATGGCCACCAGCCAGGAGCGGAAGCTGTCCGGGGCACGCAGCGTGCCGAGCCCGTCGAGGGCCCGCAGCATGGTGTCCTGCACCACGTCGTCGACGTCGTGGCCGCCGTTCAGCGCGCGGCCCACGATGTTGTACACGAGGGGCAGGTAGGCGCCGACAAGCTGGTCCCGCGCCCACGGGTCGCCGGCCTGCGCCGCCCTGACCAGATCCGTGCCGTGCTGTCCGCTCATCCCTGACTCACCCTGCCTGTCGCGCCTGCCGTCGTTCCCTGTGTCTGGGAGACCCCGGCGGTCCGGCCGGATAACGGAAAACGCCGAGAAATCTCGTGGAGGTCTCGACGGAGCATACGGAAGGCGCCCGGCCGGGGTTCGCCGGCCGGGCGCCTTCTTCACGTGATACCGCTCTCAGTGGCGGCTCAGGCGCGCAGGCGCCCCAGGTGTTCCAGCAGCTCAGGCCACTGTTCGTCCGGGCCGGCGCCGGTCAGCCGGAGATGGCCGGGGCCCGCCACGGACTCGAGGAAGAAGGCGGTGAAGTCGTCGGCCGCCTTCTCGAAGACGGGCGACATCCACCATTCGACCCCGGTGTCCGGGAAGTACCAGACCGCCCCGGATGCCCGGTCCACGAAGAACGGCTCGTCGGAGATCACTCCGGCGCAGAGCCACTTCTCCCGCCCGAGCGTCACCGCGGCGCCCTCCACCGGGTCGCAGTAGAACTGCATCCCGGCCAGCGCGCCGCCGGCGAAGACCGTCACGTCGCCGCAGGTCGCCCCGTCGCACACGGCGAGGAACTCCCGGACGGCGGGCGGGGTCTCCGGGTCGAGCGACTCGGGCCGTGCCCCGGCGGGCAGCGCGTTCATCATGCGCCACTCGTCGCGCTCGGCGAGGGCGGCGCGCAACTCCTCCACCGCCCGCCGGAGTTCGGCGTTCATCATGCGCTCCCTACCATTCGATCCTGATCTTGATCGGAGTGAAGTCGTCCAGGTTCTTGATCTGCGGCCAGATCTGCTGCGTGCCGATGTGCCAGTTGGTGTAGCGGTCGAGCATCTTGAGGTTACCGGCCGCGTCGGGGCCGCCGAGCTGGAGCTCGTGGACGTGGTCGGGGTCCATCCGGTTGAGGATGCGGTCCTTCAGCTTGTCGGCGAAGGCCGGGTTGGTGGAGCCGTACTGGTCGTACACCCGCTTGATCAGATCGCCCTTGTAGTTCTTGGTGATCTGCTTGTTGCGGGCGACGGGGTTGGGGGCCTTGAAGAGCTTGCCCTGGTCGCTGAGCTTCTGCAGGGCGGCGGCCTTCTTGGCGAACTCCACCTTGGACATGCCCTGCTGGTACTTGACCGTGATCTCGACCGGTCCGCAGTTCGCGTTGTGGACCAGCAGGCTCTGCCCGCCGGCGTCCACGTAGTACGTGTGGACGCCGTCGACGGTCAGGTTGTGGACCCGCTCGGTGCGCTTCTCGTGGGCGACGGCGGTGACCTGGATCCAGGTGCCGCTGGAGGCCCGCAGCCACGCGCCGGGGGTCAGGTCCGCGGCCTCGGCCCAGCGGCCGACGTCCGGCAGCCAGTAGGTGTGCGCCTCGGTCGAGGTGATCTTCCCGATGCGGTTACCGTCCCGGCCGTCGACGTCGACGGTCAGGGTGACGAGGTCCTTCGGGCCCTTGCTCGCGAGCGTGGCGCGCACCTCGCGGGCGCGGGTGTCGCCGGACTCGACGTCGGTGGCGAGCACCTCGTCGCCCTCGCGGAGCGCCTCGATGGCCTTCGTGGAGCCGTCGGCCAGCACCACCTTCGTGCCGGGCACGAAGCTGTTGGTGCACTTCGGGGCTTCGGGTTCCTTCTTGGGTGTGACGCCGGGCGTCTCGCCGTCGGCCTTCCGCGCGGTGCTCGCCGCGTCGCCGACGTCGTCGACCTTGTCGACGGTCTTGCGGACGTCGTTGGCGCTGTCGACCGCCTCGACGCCCTTGGCCACGTACTTGCCGGCCTTGATCGCCGTCGCTCCGTAGCCGACCAGCGGGATCGCCGACGCCATGGACAGCGCCGCGTCGGCGTAGTTGCCCTCGGCGGCGTACCAGATGCCGTTGGCGACGTCCGCGACCTCGCCGACCACCGGCACCATGCCGACGACGTCGAGCGCCGCGTGGCCGATGTCGGACAGCGAGAGGCCGAAGAGGTGGCCGTCGAGCTCCACGAAGGAGATCGGGTTGCCGCCGGCGAAGGCGTACCGGTTCCCGGTGAAGGGATCGGTGGCCAGCGACATGTCGGACAGGGCGCCGCCGTACGAGTCACGGGTCGTGAAGCGGTTCAGGCCCGGGTCGTAGTTGCGGAAGCCCATGTCGTACGTGCCGGAACCCTTGTCCCAGCGGGACGAGTTGAACCGGAAGGCGTTGTACGAGTCCTTGTCGGGCTGCGCCGCGTCGGGCTTGTCGGCACCGGTGAACTGGGAGGCGTCGTCCTTGCCGTACGCGGTGTAGCCGTACGTCGCGCGGGTCCTGCCGTCCTCCTTGGTGATGGCCTCGATGTCGCCGCGCGGGCTGGTGGTGTACTGCGAGTACTCCCGGCCGCCGCCGTCCTTGTGCTTGATCTGGGTGGCCTGCTGGCCGGACGGCAGGTACTGGTACGACTTGTCGGCCTTGCCGTTCAGCTCCTCGCGCAGCACCTGGTTGTCCAGGCCGAGGTAGGTGAACGCGGTGGTCTTGGCCTCGGCCCCCGAGGTGGCCTGGGAGACGGTCCGGTCGAAGGGGTCGTACGTGTAGCTGGTGGTGACCGCGCCCGCGCCGGAGCCGGTACGGGCCTTCACCTGGCGGTCGAAACCGTCGTAGGTGTACTTCTGCGAGGTCTCGCCGCCGATGCTGACCGTGTCGAGCCGGCCGAGCGGATCGTAGTTGTAGGTGGAGGAGACGCCTTCGGCAGTGGCGCTCAGCAGCCTGTTGCGGTCGTAGCGCTGCGTGGCCGTGATGCCGTCGACGGTCTGCTCGATGACGTTGCTGTTACGGTCGTACGTGTAGGACTCGGTCGCCGTGGAGTCGCCGGTCTTGTCGACCTTGACGATCCGGTCCTGGGGGTCGTACCCGAAGGTGTACGTGTTGTCGATGGTCGCCGCGTTGTCGTCGGCGTTCATCAGCGTGAGCACGTCCTTGGAGCGGTGGCCGTTCGGCGTGTACTCCAGGTCGTGCCGGGCGACGACCGCCCCGCCCGTGGTCTTCTCGACGGACTGCTTCACCGAGCCGTCGAGGTAGTAGGACAGGTCGAGCGTGTTGCCGTTGGGCCTGGTCTGCTTGAGCAGCTGCCCGCGGGCGGTGTAGGTCAGCGAGGTGATCTGCTGGTCCGCCGCGGTGGGCGAGTCGGCGTTGGTCACCTTGGAGACCAGGTTGCGCGCGTCGTACTCGATCTTCGACCAGGTGAGGTCGTGGGTCGAGGTGACGGGGTTGCCGTTGACGTCGTAGGTCAGCGCGGTGGTGTTCTTCACCGTGCCGCCGGCCAGCTCCTCGACCTTGGCGATCCGGTTCCCGCCGTCGTAGGCGATCCGGTAGGTGTCGATCTTCGCGCCGGAGGAGTTGTCCTTCACCTCCACCATGGCGCCGTTGGCGTCGTACGCGTAGGTGAAGTCCTTCTTCTCCGTGTCCGCTTCACCGGTGTTCGAGCGCACCAGCTTCACGGTGTCGGCGAGGACCGTCCCGTTGGCCTGGTCGGTGACGCCGACCTTGTGCGGACCGTCCTCGGCGAAGGAGTAACTGCCGAGGGAGACCCAGGCGCCGGCGTTCTGCGTCTGGTCGACGGTCTTGACCGTGCTGCCGCCGGAGTGGGCGACGGTGAACTTGGCGTCGCTCGCCGCGCCGGTCATCCGCGGATGCCGGACGAACACCTCGTAGGTGCCGTCCTGCGGGATGTGCAGCTGCCACGAGAACTCCGAGGCCCCGGTGCCGGCCGGGTGGGAGAAGGTGTCGTAGCCGTACTGCAGCTCGGACTGGGTGCGGGACCAGTTGCCCTGCGTCGCCGTGTTGTTGAAGTCCGAGCTGTCGACGAGCACGACCTGCCGGCCGACGGGCACACCGTCGTCGGAGCGGGCGCGCTGGTTGCCCGAGGGGTAGAAGTCCCAGGTCATGGTGCGCTGCTGGGAGCCGCCCGCCGAGGTCATGGTGTTCTTCGTCTGCTGGCCGAGCGCGTTGTACTCGTAGGACGTCGTGATGTCCCACGGGTCCTTCGCGGTCCGGGTCCAGCCGTTGTCGAAGTACGTGTACTCGGTGACGTTGCGGACGGTCTGGCCGCTCGACGGGGGCGCCGAGACGGACTGCAGATTGCCCACGGAGTCGTAGCTGTAGAGCGTGGTGTCGGGCGTGTTGTAGCGGGCGTCGTCCTTGTCGAAGGGCGAGCGCTCCTCCTTGACCCGGTTCAGCTCGTCGTAGACGGTCTCGGCCGTGAAGTCGTCGGCGTCGTCGGTGGTCTCGACGCCGCGCGGCGTGATCGTCTTCGTCCGGTTGCCGGCCTCGTCGTACGCGTACTTGGTGCTGCGGTACGTGACGGTCCCGGACGCGTCCTTGCCGAACGGCACCTTGGACTCGACGAGCGCGCCGCGTTCGTCGTACGTGGCGAGCGCCTCGTTGCCCTCGGAGTCGGTCTTGCCGAGGGTCAGGCCGTCCCGGTCGTAGCGGACGGAGGTGGCGTTCCCGAGCGGGTCCGTGGTCCTGACGACCCGGTGGTTCAGGTCGTTGGTGAACGCGGTGGTGTAGTCGTCGGGGTCCGCCGAGGCGTTCTTCTTCGGGTCGACGACCTTCACCACGTTGCCCACGCTGTCGTACGCGGTGGTGACCCTGCCGCCCTCGGCGTCGGTGGTGGCGACCGGCTGGTAGATCGCGTCGTACGTGGTGGTCGTCGTGTGGTCGCCGGCCGTCGGGGTCTCGTTGCCCCTCGGGTCGGTGATGGTCAGGACGTTGCCGACCTTGTCGTACGTGGCGGTGGTGCGGCGCACCGGATCGGTGGGCGCGTCACCGGGCATCGCCGCCTCGGTCAGCTGGTCGGCCTTGTCGTAGACGGAGGTCGACACCGTGCCGTTCGGGGCGGTGGTGCGGGTGATGTTGTCGTTGGCGTCGTAGAGCGGGGCGGGCGTGGTGATGAAGTCCCCCGCGGCCTGGTCCTTCGGCTCCTTCTTCTCCAGCGGACGGGCGAAGGTGTCGTAGACCTGGGTGACCTCGGCGCCCCGGGCGTTGACGACCTTCTTGACGTTGCCCCGTTCGTCGTACACGAACGTCGAGCGGTTCGAGGCGGCGTCGGTGATGGTCGCCGGGTAGCCGACCGGGGTGAAGTCGCTGTTGACGGTCGCGTGCCCGTTGGCGTCCGTGGACTTCGTCAGCTGTCCGTACGTGTCGTACTCGGACGTCGACGTGTAGTCGTCGGGCGTGGGCGTGGCGAGGCCCTTGGGGTCGGTGACCGAGGTGAGGTTGCCCCGGGCGTCGTAGCCGAACTGCCAGGTGCGGCCCTCCGGCGACTTCTTCCGGAAGAGGTCCGCGATATGGCCGTCGAGACCGGTGGAGTAGGTGTACGTCCGGGCCGCGGTGCCGTTCTTGTTGGCCTCGGCGTCCCTCTGCTCCAGCGGGTAGCCGGTCTTCTGGTCGTAGACCCAGGTGGTGACGGCCCCGTTGGCCTCCTCAAGCCGGGTCACGTTGTTGTCGGCGTCCCAGTTGAGCTTCGTGGTCTCGGACTTGGCGTTGGTGAACCGGCCGACGCGTCCGTAGCCGTCGAGCAGCTGGGTGGCGGTGTGGTTCTCGGCGTCGGTGACCTTGGTCTCGATCGTCGAACCGGCGCTGCCGTCGGGGTCGGTGTACACGAAGCCGGTGGCGCCGCCGAGGCGGTCGGTGACCGTCTGGGTGCGCCAGTGGAACTTCGGGTCCTCGTGCTCGTTCGGGTAGTAGTAGTCGAGTGAGGTCGCGTTGCCGCGCGGGTCGGTGACCTTGACCAGCTTGACGTTCTTGTTGCCCTGCGTGGCGTCGTACTCGAAGGCGAACACCTTCGGCTGGGCGGTGCCCGCGCCGTCGGTGAGCTTGGTGAGCAGCCCCTTGTCCGAGTACTCGAAGGTGAGCTTGCGCTGCGAGACGTCGGTGATCGACTTGACGTGGTCGATCACCTTCGCGCCGGCGCCGTCGGCCTTCGTCCAGTAGTCGAGGGTGAGCGTCTGCCGGCCGGCCGGGTCGGTGATGTAGCGCAGGAACTTGACCGGCTTGTTGTTGGACTTGCGCTCCTCGTAGGTGAACGACTGGGTGTTGCCGTTCTTGTCCACCGTCGAGGTGATGTAGCCGTCGCAGTCGAAGAAGAACTGCGTACGGTCGGGGCGGGTCAGCGACCAGGCCTGCGGATCGCCGTCCTTGTCCGGGCTGCAGTCCGTGCCCGCGCCCTGGCGGAGCAGGTAGTGCACGCCGGCCGGGGCCTTCCACGTGCCGTCGGCCTGCTTGCGGAAGACGTGCGAGGTGCCGTCGCCGTCCGGCAGGGTCACCTCGGTGGGGTGGGGGTTGGGATGGAAGTCGAGGCCCGTGCCGAGCCGCAGCGGTGAGGCGGCCTGCGCGGACCAGCCGTGGCCGAGGACGGTGTCGGAGGTGTCGAGCGAGTTGTACGCGAGCCGCAGGAAGGTGGTGAGTCCGCGGCCGGGGTTGTTGAAGGCGTTGTACTGCCAGACGGCGTTGCCCGCGTACACGTTGTTCATCAGCGTGCCGCCGGCGCCGGTGTTCTTCCCGCTGTACGAGAGGAACTTCTCCATGCCGAGCTGGTCGGAGGTGGGGTCCTCGACGCGGATGTTCTGGGCGAGCGCCGGGATCGACTCGGTGGCCGACAGCCAGGTGCCGGCGACGGTGTCGCGCAGGTCCCACTTGAGGACGTAGTCGAGGCGCTTGTTGCCGGAGTCGGAGTTGATCGGCGTCCGCAGCGCGGCCGGGACGGTCACCGACTCGCCCGGGTACAGGTCCCGGGGCAGGGCGGTCTGCAGCTGGTTGCCGCCGGTGGTGGCGTCGGTGCCGTCCGGGAGCGACCAGGTGTAGGAGAGCTTGCGCTCGGCGGCCCGCCACACCGAGGTGGTGGTGTTGGTCAGGGTGACGTCGACGGTGTAGTCGTCGCCGGGGATCATCCGGGCCGGGGTGTACGGCGCGAAGTACGTGGAGTCGGTCGACTTGTCGATGTATGTGACGACCAGCTGCGGCCGCAGCTGCGGCTCCTCCGCCTCCGACGACAGGAAGACCGTCCGCTCCTGCGGGCCGGTCGCCGACTCGTCGCGGAGCCGGAGCGCCACGCCCTTGTTGTTCGCCGGGTCGGTGACCCAGCTCTGGGCGAGGGAGGTCACGTACCAGCTCTGCCGGGCCGGGTCGTTGGTGACGGTGCCGACGGTGTCGGCGACGACCCCGTCCATGTCGCCGCCGGGCGTGGTCCACGCGGTGCCCGCGGCGGAGTTGTTCCAGGAGGCGGCGGTCTCGTCGAAGTCGCGGGTCAGACCGTGCGCCTCGTAGATCGCGCCGGCGGTGTCCGTGGTGGTGGTGAAGCCCCACAGGTCGAGCTGCGCCTCCAGGACGCGGGAGGCCGCGGGGATGCCGGTGAGCGGGAACTTCAGCAGGGCGCGGGTCTTGCCGTACGTGCCGCTGTTGTTGCCGACGGACAGCCACGGCCGGGTGAGGCCGGAGTCGGAGAGTGTGTCGTGGCCGGTGGCCGGCTGGGTGGACGACAGGGTGGTGTCGGCGCCGGTGCCCTGGAGGACGACCGTCGTACGGCCGGCCTTGGGCAGTTTGACGATCTGCGTGGGCGCGGGGACGATCTGGCCGTCCTTCGTCTTCACCGCGACCATGTAGTAGAAGACGTTGCCGAAGGAGTCCGCCGAGTCGGCGGGTGTCGGCGTCGCCGTCGAGTCCGTGAACGCGGTCAGGTCCTTCGACACCGGCGCGACCAGGGTCTGCGCGGACGGCGTGAAGGTCTGGAACACGCTGCGGTGGACCTGGTACTCGACGAAGTCGTCGCCGTCGGCGGTCGACGGGTCGGCGTACGCGGACCAGTCGAGCTCGGCGCCGGTGGCGTGGATGACCTGCGGCGCGTCCAGCGTGACGCCGGGCCGTCCCCAGGTGAGCACCAGCTTCGGGAAGTTGGCGGCCTCGCCCTTGTAGGCGAACTCGGCGGCCTCGTACCGCGGACCGCCCTTGGGCGCGCTCGCGGACTCGTCGCCGGCCTTCACCACGAAGCCGTTGTTCGTGTACGTGCCGTCGATCCACTGCTGGACGGTCTTCGTCACCGGGAAGGTGTGCCAGGTGTTCAGCTCGCCCGGCTTCTTGGTGACCACTCCGCCCTTGGTGAACCGGACCGCGTCCGCGATGACCGAGGTGGTGGCGGACGCGGGGCCGTCGCCGAGGACGATCTTGCCCGCGGTGCCCGCCTTGAACGGGTGGGTGCCGAGCGGCTTCCACACGCCGCCGCTGCCGGACTGCTGGTCGACCGTGTACGCCCTGCTGCCGCCGTCGTACGTGACGGTGTACGGCGCGGCGCCGGCCCGGTCCGAGGCGGGGACGTAGTGCGCGTCGACCTGGTACTGGCCGTCCTCGGGAAGGTTCGGCTGCCAGGTGTAGGTGTCCCCGGCGACCGCGTCCTTGTTGTACAGGTAGTCCTGATTGACCGCGTACTGCGTGAACGCGGTGTTCCCGGAGGCCGGCCAGGCGCCCTTGGCGGCGGTGGTCCCGGCGTCGCCGTCGTCGACCACGACCGAGGTGCCGGACAGTTCGCCGGTCAGGCCGTTGGCGTTGTTCCAGGTCGCGCCGGTCTCGGTCCAGGCGCCGGTGGCGCGGTGGGCCTCCAGCCGGACCTCGGTGTCGCCGGTGGTGTGGGTCTGGTCGTAGTAGAGCTTCAGCTCGGCCGAGTCGAGCTTGGTGCCCGCGGGCACACCGGACAGGCCGAAGTACAGCATTGCGCGGGAGCTGCCGGCGCTCGTGTTGCCGACGGAGAGCCGCCAGCTGCCGTCGTGGTTCGCCGCCGGGTCGTCCGACGTGATCATCACGTCGCGGGACTGGGTGGTCGTCGGCGAGATCGAGATGGTCGGGTCGACGACCACCGGGTACCGGCGCTCCGGTGCGGCGAGCCAGGCGGCGTCGGGCTTCAGGCTCAGGGCGTACGAGCCGTCGCGGCCGGTGAGCCGCTGCTCGACGTCGTGGCTGGCCGCGGTGCCGTACGCGCCGCCCGTCTCCGGCCGGGCGTCCGTCATGAACGGGGCGGGGATGACCAGTTCGGGGCGGGTGGGGCCGGCGCTCTCGCTGTACAGCGCGATGGAGCCGTCCTTGCGCGACTGGGCGGAGAGGCCGTGGGTGGTGAGGGTGAACTCGTAGGCGGGGGCGCCGGCGGGCCGTCCGCCCAGGACGATGCCCTCCTTCACGGTGCCGTTGCCGACGTCGTAGGTGAGGTCCGTGCCCTTGCCGAGGGCGTCCTTGTAAGTGACGGTGCTGCCGGAGGTCTGCGGGACGAGCTTGCGCCCGCCACCGCCCTTGAGGCCGATGGCGGCCCAGTGTCCGTCGTCGAGTTCGAACCGGACGAGCCGGCCGGCGGTGTCGCCGAACCAGGTGCGGGCGACGTTGGTGGTGTTGGCGTGGGTGAAGCCGGCCCGGTCGGTGGGGGCGACCGTGGTGTCGATGGGCCTCCAGGTCCGCTCCCGGCCCTTGCCGGTGGCGTAGTGGGTGGCCACGCCGGAGACCTCGGACTGGATCCGGCCGTCGGAGAGCTGCCAGTAGCGGGCCTGCGGGGTGCGCCGGTCGGTGAGCTCCTTGACCCGCCGGGGCTTGGCGGCCGCCTTGCCCTTGGGGAGGTGCTCGTTGCTGGGTACTGCGGTGTCGGGCAGCCGGGGCGGGGCGGCGTCCTTCTCGCCGTCGCCGCCGAACCAGCTCTTGATGCCGTCGACGATCGCGTCGCCGTCGGGCGGCGCGGCGTACGCGGGCAGGGGGCTGATCGTCGCGACGACCGCCATCACCCCGCTGACCGCAAGGAGCCTGCGCGCTCGTGGTCCGAACATGGGTCATGTCCCTTCCCCGGCGGCCTGATGGCAGCCGTCAGCGGCAGGTTCTACCGAGGAATGAACAGTGCATGTCAAGCACTGCCGCAAAGCGCCCGTTCACGGCTGACAGGCAGTCAATCAGCCGTGAACGGGCGCAAAGCGGTGCTGCGGCTCGGCCCTGCGGGCTCGAGGAAGGCTCAGCTCTGTGGCGGGCTCAGCTTCTGCCGGAGGAAGGTGTGCACGAGCGCGTCGTTGTGGGCGGTCTGCTCGTTGTCCGAGGCGCCCGCGTGGCCGCCGCCGGTGTTCTCGTGGAACAGCACCTCGTGCCCCAGCTCGCGCAGCCGCGCCGCGGCCTTGCGCGCGTGCCCGGGGTGGACCCGGTCGTCGCGGGTGGAGGTCATCAGCAGCACCGGCGGGTAGCTCCGGTCCGCGGCCAGGTGGTGGTACGGGGACAGCTCGCGCAGGTGCTCCAGGTCGGACGCGTCGTCCGGGTCGCCGTACTCGGCGATCCAGGACGCCCCGGCGAGCAGCTTGTGGAACCGGCACATGTCGAGCAGCGGCACCTCGGCGACCAGCGCGCCGAACAGCTCGGGGCACCGGGTGAGCATCGCGCCGATGAGCAGTCCGCCGTTGCTGCCGCCCTCGGCGCCGAGCATGGCGGGGGTGGTGACGCCGCGCGCCACGAGGTCCCGGGCCACGGCCGCGAAGTCCTCGAAGGCCCGCGGCCGGTTCGCGCCGAGCGCGGCCTGGTGCCATTCGGGGCCGTACTCGCCGCCGCCGCGGATGTTGGCGATCACGTATGTACCGCCCTGCTCCAGCCAGGCCCGGCCGGTGACCCCGCCGTAGTACGGGGTGAGGGAGACCTCGAAGCCGCCGTAGCCGTAGAGCAGCGCCGGGCCGGGGCCGGTGACCGAGCGGTCCGGGCCGATCTCGAAGTACGGGACGCGGGTCCCGTCCTCCGAGACGGCGAAGTGCTGGCGCACCGCGAGTCCGGCCGCGTCGAACCGGGCGGGGGCCTGCTTGAGCAGCTCCGAACCGGCGCCGATCTCCCCGCGGTAGAGCGTGGAGGGCTGCAGGAAGCCGGAGACGTCCAGGAAGTACTCGTCGGAGACGTCGGGGTCGGTGTCGACGACGCTCACCGCGGACAGCGCCGGGACGTCGGCGAGCGGTTCGCGCGTCCAGCCGTCCGCACCGGGCGTGAGCACCTCGATCCGGGTGCTGACGTCGTGCATCGTCTCCAGGATCAGATGGCGGCGGGTCCACGACTGGCCGGCGAGGGCGGTGCGCTCGTCGGGGGTGAACAGCGCCTCGGCGGTGCGGTCGCCGGCGAGGAAGGCGTCGAAGTCGAAGGCCAGCAGCGAGCCCGCCGGGTGGCCCAGCCAGTCGGACTTGAGCAGCACGATCAGGTGCGTGCGGTGGGCGTACGCCTCGGCGTCGTCCGGGACGTCGATCCGGACCAGCTCGCCGCCGGCGGTCAGCAGGTGCAGCTCGGCGTGGAAGAAGTCCAGCGAGCGGCCGACGAAGTCGCGCTCGAAGCCGGGGGTGGAGTCGTGCATGCCCCAGGCGTCCACGTCGTCCTGCTCCGCCTCGAAGACCTGCTCGGCCTCCGTCAGCGGGGTGCCGCGCCGCCAGCGCCGCACCGTGCGGGGGTAGCCGGAGTCGGTCAGCGAGCCGGGCCCGAAGTCGGTGCCGACGAAGACGGTGTCGGCGTCGATCCAGCCGATCCGGGTCTTGGCCTCGGGGACCCGGAAGCCGTCCTCGACGAAGGTCAGTCCGGCCATGTCGAACTCGCGGACCACGACCGCGTCCCCGCCGTCCCGGGACAGCTGGACGAGGGCCCGGTCGTACGCGGGGTGGCGGACGCGGGCCCCGGCCCACACCCACTTCTCGCCCTCGGCCTCGGCGAGCGCGTCGACGTCGAGCAGCACCTCCCACTCGGGCGCGTCCTTGCGGTACTGCTCCGGTGTCGTGCGCCGCCACAGGCCACGGACGTGCTCGGCGTCCTGCCAGAAGTTGTAGAGGTACGCCCCGCGCCGCGTGGTGTACGGGATCCGGTCCGAGGCGTCCCGCACCTCCCGCACCCGCGCCTTCAGCCCGGCGAAGCCGGGGTCGGCGACGAGCGCCGCCTCGGTCTCGGCGTTCCGCTCGGCCACCCAGGCGAGGGCGTCCTCGCCCGAGACGTCTTCCAGCCAGAGGTACGGGTCGTCTGCGCTCTCGGGATGCATTGCTGCATTGTGCCGGATCAGAGCCCGGCCGCCGCCCTCAGCCGGTCGAGCCGGTCCCGCGCCCCGAAGCCGCCGGCCCGCGGCCGGGCCGTCCGCAGGTCGACGAGCCGGGCCAGCTGCGCCACGACCACGTCGAGGGGCGGGCCGCTGGAGGTGAGGTCCCCGGCCTCGGGCAGCAGCGACGCCGGCTTCTGGAGGAAGGGCACGACGAGCCGGTGGTGGTGGAAGGAGGAGACGGCGCCGTGCCGCGTGCACAGGGTGAGCAGCAGCCGGGCGTTCTCGCGCAGCTGGGGCGTGACGGGCCGCTGCTCCGCCTCCCGCAGGAAGTCGTCGAGCAGCGGTTCGGCGCGTACGGCGTCGCGCAGGGCGGGCTGGTCCTCCGGCGGCAGGTAGGGCTGCTTCTCGGTGAGCACGGCCTGGTAGAAGGGGTCGTGCGGGGAGCACAGGCCGAGCAGGAGGTCGACGGCGTTGACCGCCGCGAAGTCGCCCGCGTTCGCGCCCCGGTACTCGGCCGCGCCGACGCGATGGGACTTGAAGTACGGCCGGATGTTGTGGAAGAAGCGGTTGACGTCGAGGTTCTTGCTCAGGGTCGTCCCGAAGTCCATGGCGTCGTCGAGCCCCGCCAGCGCCTCGCGGAGCAGGTACTCGGTCATGGGGCTGGACGCTCCGAGGGGCCCGACGCCGCCCAGGGCGGTGGCGGCGCGGCGGTAGGCGAGGCCGGAGAGCGCGTTGTGGACGATGAAGGTGCGCTCGTCGTCGAACGAGGTGAAGGTGCGGATCCGGTCGCCGACCGCCCGGTTGCAGAACGCCTGGTGGGCGAAGACGAAGCGGGGTGCGACGCCGAGGGAGGCGCCGAGGGCGGTCGCGAGGGGCCAGGCGGACGACTGCGGGCCGTGCGGGGCGTCGACCTCGTGGCGGCGGCAGGCGGCGAGGTACATGCCGACCGAGCCGAGGAGTTCGTAGCGGGTGTCGCGGTCGGCGGCGAGCACGGCGCGGCCGTCGTCCTCGGCGATCCGGCGGACCAGCGCCGCCCCCTCCTGCGCGAGGCGCTGTTCGAGCCGGTCGGCCGCGGCGCCGGCCTCCTCCAGACGGGTGTTGAGGGCGACGAAGTCGGTCCGGAGCCAGTGATCGAAGGCGTCGACGGCTGCGGTGCTGTGCATGGGGCTGGCCTCCACAACTGCGGTACTCGGTCAGGTGCGTGGCTCCATTCGATCTTCCGGTTGGTCCGGCGGCCAGTACCATCGGTGGCCTTGTGGACAGGACCAAAGAGACCGAAGAAGGCGCGGACTTCCTGCAGTTGCGCCGACCCGACGCTCCGGCGGCGGGCCTGACGGCCTGGCTGGTGGACGCGATCCGCGCGGCGGTCGCCGACGGCCGGCTGCGCACGGGCGCGCGGCTGCCGGCGACCCGGGCGCTGGCGGCCGACCTGAAGCTCTCGCGCGGGGTCGTCGTCGAGGCGTACCGGCGGCTCGCGGAGGAGGGCCTGGTCAGCGGGCACGCGGGCGGGGGCACGCGGGTCACGGCGGTGATGGCCGGGCCGGGGCGGCCGCGGACCGGGAGCTCCCCCGCGGCGCGGCTGGGGGCGGCCGTGCCCCGGCTGCCGCTGGGGCCGGCCGCGCCGGCGGTGGAGATCGACCTCTCGCCGGGGCTGCCGGACCTGTCCGCCTTTCCGCGCACCGCCTGGCTGCGGGCCGAACGGCAGGTGCTCGGCGGGGCGTCGACGGCGGAGTTCGCGTACGGCGATCCGCGCGGCTCGCTCGCGCTGCGGCGGGAACTGGCCGGCTGGCTGGGCCGGGTGCGGGGCGTGCGCGCGGATCCGGGTGACGTCCTGGTGGTGGGCGGCGTCGCCCAGTCCCTCGCGCTGCTCGCGCAGACGCTGCGGGCCAGGGGCGTCACGGAGCTCGCGGTGGAGGACCCGGGGTCGCGCGGGGCCGTCGACGCGCTGACGTACTGGGGCGTGCGGCCGGTGCCCGTACCGGTGGACGAACAGGGCCTGGACGTGGGCGAGTTGACCCGTACCGGTGCGTCGGCGGCGCTGCTCACCCCGGCCCACCAGTTCCCGACCGGGGTCGTCCTCGCGCCCGGCCGCCGCCGCGCGCTGCTGGCCTGGGCGGCGGCAGGCGGGCTGGTCGTCGAGGACGACTACGACGCGGAGCACCGCTACGACCGGGCGCCGGTACCGGCCCTCCAGGCGTCCGCGCCGGAGCAGGTGGTGCACACCGGCAGCGTGTCCAAGACGCTGGCGCCCGGCATCCGGCTGGGCTGGCTGATCGCCCCGCGCGCACTGCAGGAGGAACTGGTCGCGGCGAAGCACGCGAGCGATCTCGGCTCGCCGGTGCTGCCGCAGCTCGTGCTCGCCCGGCTTATCGCGGGCGGTGACCTGGACCGGCATCTGCGGCTCACCCGCGGCCGCTACCGGAGCCGCCGGGACGCCTTCCTGACCGCGCTGACCGCACGGCTGCCCTCCGCGCGGGTCCAGGGAATCGCCGCGGGCCTGCATCTGCTGATCACGTTCCCGGAACTGTCCGGGACGGCGGCCGACACGGAGCTCGCGGACCGGGTGCGCGCCGCCGGGGTCCTCACTCATCCGCTCTCCTGGCACCGCGGCCGCCCCGGCCCGCCGGGCCTCGTCGTCGGCTACGCGGCCCATCCGCCGGACCGGCTGCGCGAGGCCGCGCGGCGCATCGCGGCGGAGGTGGACGGGGTCAGGCGCGGCGGCGGGTGAGGCCGCCGGGGCGCGGAAAGACCTTGGACTGCTTGACGCTGCCGAAGGCGAAGCTGGACTCGATCGACGCGATGCCGGGGATGGCGTGGATCCGTGTACGGACCAGGACCTCGTACGCCTCCAGGCTCTCGATCACGACGCGCAGCAGGTAGTCGCTGCTGCCGGCCATCAGATAGCAGTCCTGGATGTGGTCGATGAGGCCGACGTGTTCCTCGAAGGCGTTGACCGCCTCGGCGGTGTGCCGCTCCAGACCGATCCGGACGAAGACGGTGATCGGCAGGCCGTAGGCGACCTGGTCGACCATCGCGGTGTAGCCGCTGAGCAGCCCGGCCTCCTCAAGGCGCCGCACCCGGCGCAGACAGGGCGAGGGGGAGAGACGGACGCGGTCGGCGAGGTCCTGGTTGGACAGCCGGCCGTCCGCCTGCAGCTCGCGGATGATCTGGAGATCCACGTCGTCCATCGTCGCTCCTTGGCAGATTCTGCCCCCACGCTAGGTCTGGTGGGCAGAACTGGCAATCGGCTGCCCCGGCAAAGCTCCTAGGGTTGCGGCTCGGGCGGGGGTGTCTCCGACCTCGTTCCGAGTGGGAGGAAACGTTTCAGTGGTCGCAACGACAACGACGGCGCCGGCCGAGGCGCCGCCCGCGGCCGGCACCCGGCGCGGGATCGTGTCGCCGCGGGCGGCGGGTCCCCTGGCCCTCGGCCTGACGGTCCTGATCTGGGCCGGCTTCGCACTGAGCGCCCGCGCGCTCGGCTCGTCGACCCTGCTGCCCGCCGACGCCGCCCTGATCCGCTTCGGGGTGCCGCTGCTGGTCCTGGCCCCCGCCCTGTGGCGCAGGCGCCGGCAGCTGGCGGCCGTACGGCCGGGGCCGGCCCTCAAGATCGTGTGCGGCGCCGGCGTGCCGTTCTTCCTGATCGTGATGTACGGCGGCTCGCTGACCTCGGCCGCGTACGTCGGCGCGATCGTCCCCGGCATGGTGCCGCTCTTCGTCTCCGCCCTCATGGTGGCGAACGGGCGGGGCCTGCCGCGCGGTACGCAGACCGCGGGCCTCGCGCTGATCGTGGCGGGCGTCGTGGCGCTGGTGTGGCGGTACACCGTCGCGCTCGACCAGGACATGCTGCTCGGCGCGGGTGCGCTGCTCGTCGCCAGCGGGCTGTGGGCGCTGTACACCGTCGGCCTGCGGGAGGTGGGGCTCGACCCGGTCGGCTCCATCGGAGTGCTGTGCCTGCCGTCGTTCACGATCGTCGCGCTGCTGGCGCTGACCGGCGTGCTGCCCATGGGCCTCGGCCGGGCGGCCGGCGGCGACGTGCTGCTGTTCCTCGTCGTCCAGGGCCTGGGCGTGGGGCTGTGCGCGGGCCTGCTGTACGCGTTCGCGATCCGCCGGCTGGGCCCGGAGCGGTGCGCGGTCGTGGGCAGTCTGAGCCCCGTGGCGGTGGTCCTGCTCGCCGTCCCCCTGCTGCATGAATCGCCGACGGTCTCCGTCCTGATCGGCGTCCCCCTGATCACCACGGGCGTCGTCCTGGCCAACCGCCGCGCCCGCACCACCACCGAGGACACCGCCCGTGCTTGAGCTGCTTCCCGCCCCGCCCGTCGACCCGCTGTGGGACCTGACCGCGGAGTACGCCGCCGACCCGCGCCCGGAGCGCCTGGACCTCGTCCTCGGGGTGTACCGCGACGACTCGGGGGCGACCCCGGTGATGGCCGCGGTCCGCGAGGCCGAGACGCGACTCGCCGAGCGGGCGGAGTCGAAGGAGTACCGGGGCCTGTCCGGCAACACGCGCTTCAACCGCTCGATGCAGGAACTGATCCTGGGCGCGGGAATCCCCGCCGAACGTGCCGTGACCGTCCAGACGGTGGCCGGAACGGGCGCGCTGCGGCTGCTCGCCGACCTGGTGCGGCAGTCGTACCCGGGCACGACGGTGTGGATCAGCGATCCCGCGTACGTGAACCACCGCCCGATCCTGGAGGCCGCCGGCCTGAAGGTCCGCACGTACGCCCTCGGCGACGGCGCGGACCTCGTCGACGGTCTGCGCGCGGCGCGCCGCGACGACGTGGTGCTGCTCCAGGGCTGCTGCCACAACCCGACGGGCGTCGACCCGACGCCCGAGGAGTGGCGGGCGCTGGCGGACCTGGCCGCCCGGAACGGCTGGGTCCCCCTGATCGACCTGGCGTACCACGGTCTGGGCGACGGCCTGGAGGCGGACCTGGCCGCGACGAGGATGCTGGCGGCACGCCTCCCGGAAGTCCTGATCGCGGTCAGCTGCTCCAAGAACTTCGGCCTCTACGCCGACCGCACGGGCTGCGCCATGGTCCTGTCGCCGTCGAGGGCCGCCCTCCGGCAGGTCGAGACCACGCTCCAGAACGCCGCCCGCACCCTGTACTCGATGCCCCCGGAGCACGGCGCGGCGGTCGTGGCCACGATCCTTCAGGACGAGGCCCTCCACGCCCTGTGGCGCACCGAACTCGACACCATGCGCACCCGCATAGCCGGCAACCGCGCCGCCCTGGCCGGTCGCCTGAAGGCTCTGGGCAGGGACCTCGAGGCCGCCGCCCTGTCCCACCAGAAGGGCATGTTCTCCACCCTCCCCCTCACCCCCGACCAGATGCGCCGCCTCCGCCGCGGCTTCGCCGTCTACGGCACCGCCGGAGGCCGCATCAACATCGCCGGCCTCACCCCGGCCCACCTCCCCCACCTGGCCGACTCCCTGGCCGCCGTCCTCGATGCACATCCGGCCCGGCAGGACGCGCCTTCCGCCATGTGAGCTGTTCACCTCGGCAGCCGTTACAACGGGTGGTGACCTTCACATGTATAGGCACTGTCCGTATACGACCGGGGGTGGAGGCACCGTGACCAAGAAGCGCCGGGACATCAACGAACTGACCCAGGCCCAACTGGACGACTACATCCACGCACTCGACATCCTGCGCGCACGCTCGGCGGTGGACCCCAGTGATCCCACGGGCTACGCGTTCCAGGCCGACCTGCACAACGACGTGTTCGTCGGCCCGTGCGAGCACGGCAGCGACGCGTTCCTGCCGTGGCACCGCGCGCACCTGTACTACTTCGAGCAGCTGCTGCAGGCGGCCGACCCGCCCCGGACGGCCGACGTCACCATCCCGTACTGGGACTGGATCCATCCGCAGCCGGCCGGGAAGTTCCCTCCGGCGTTCGCCAGGCCCGGGCTGACCGCGACGCCGGACCGGGATCAGCTGCCCAAGGAGCTGCCGCCCGACACGCTGGAGATCGTCACCACCGAGACCGACCAGGAGCTCTTCGCCGGGTTCCCGGAGGACGATCCGGCCGGTGACTACGGCCGCCTCGAAGAAGGCCCGCACAACTACATGCACCCCGAGTTCATCGGGGGCATGATGGCGGATCCGAGCCAGGCGGCGAAGGACCCCATCTACTGGAGCTTCCACTGCTTCATCGACCTGATGTGGGCCGAATGGCAGCGGCGCAACGGCTCACCGGCCCTGACGTCGCCCACCAAGGACCTCCGCGGATTCACCAGCCGGCCCAGGCACAAGATCGCGGACTTCCACGACACGGAGGCCCTCGGCTACGCGTACGCGTACTCGCCCCGGCTCACCACCGCGTTCGGCATCGCCCCTCCGGTGCCCGCACCGATGGAGCTGGTGGCCTCCAAGCCGATGGATCCGGTCTCGGCGGACGACCTCACGACCCAGCTCCGTGACACGCAGCGGGCCCAGTTCCGCTTCTCGGCCCCGCCCGAGGAGGGCCGGCGTCTGGCCGTACGGCTCAGCGAACTGAACGTCCCCAAGACCGGAAGCTTCATGATCCGGGGCTACGCCCACCCTCAGAACGTGGAGTTCCGGGCCGACGAGGACTTCGCCCAGCGCTACGGCGTCGGGTACGTGGTGATGTGGCGCATGCACCTGCACGAGGGCGCCCACGGCGGCCACGGCGGCGGGCACGACCACGGTGAGCACGGGCACGGAGGCCACGACCACGGGGGTCATGACGGCCCCCCGCCTCCCGCCCATCACCCCACGTCCTGTACCGCCCGCTTCGACGTGACCGCGGTACTGGACTCGACGCCCGAGCCGACCGAGGAGCACGTGCTCACGCTCCGGTACGTCCCGCTGCCCACGAGCACCGACCCCGCCGACCAGCCGGCCGAGTTGATCGAGGAAGTCGCCCTGGAAAACGTGCTCATGGAGGTGTACGCCTGAGATGCGCACTCCTGTCTTCGAACTGCACATCCGGCCCATGTTCCGCGCGACCGATCGCGAGCACATGAGGTGGGCCCTGGATCTCTGGGACTACGACGACGTCGTCGCCCAGGCCGACGACATCCTCGACCGCCTGGAACAGGACATGCCGCCGGTGTCCGGCGGCGGGCTGTGGCCCGAGGAGTGGATCGCGGTCTTCAGGCGCTGGAAGGACGGGGCGCGCAAGCGCCTCGAACTCGGCACGGCCTCCTACGTCCTCACCCGGACGGCCACCCGCGTCGATCTCACCGCGACGGGCACGTTCCCGGCGGCGGGCTACGAAGGCTGGCTGCAGCTCGAGAGCGAGACCGACACGTCGAAGACGTACGTCCTCCATCTCGAGGCGCCCGACACCCCCGAGGCGGGTACGCCGCCGGCGTTCTCCGTCGTCGAGAGCTACCGGGCCACCGACACCCGCCGGGTCTTCGTCCACGACAGCACGGGCGTCCAGGAGATCGTCTGACACACCGGGCGGCATCCTGTCGGCGCCCGCTCCTCCGCGCGGCCCGGGTCTGGCACGATCGCCCTGTTCCCGGCCGAGGAGAGGTGCGAGCGATGGGCGACCGCACAGCGGAGCAGCAGCTGCGGGTGCGTGACGCGGTGGCGGAGGACTGGCCGCTGATCTGGCCCTTCTGGCACGAGATCGTCGCCGCCGGCGACACGTACGCCTGGGACCCCGACGCCGACGAGGACGCCGCCCGGGCCCTGTGGATGGCGCCGGGCGCCCGGGTCTTCGTCGTCGAGGACCCGGGCGCGCCCGCGCCGGCGGACCGCGTCGTCGCCTCGGCGTACGTACGGCCCAACTACGGCGGTCCGGCGCGGACGGTGGCCAACGCCGGCTTCATGGTGTCCCCGGCGCACGCCGGCCGCGGCATCGGCCGGCTCCTGGCAGGGCACGTCCTGGACGAGGCGCGCCGGGACGGCTACACGGCGATGGTCTTCAACGCCGTGGTGGAGACCAACCCCGCCCTGCGTCTGTGGCAGTCGCTCGGCTTCACGATCCTGGGCACCGTCCCCCGGGCGTTCGCCCACCCTCTTCACGGACCGGTGGGTCTGCACATCCTCCACCGTTTCCTCTGAACGCACCGAGCGTCGAATTCCGTCAAGAATTCCGTGGTTTCCGGGCCCAGCAGGGGATCCCTTTCCGAACTCGGCGACGCCAAACGCCCCCGCGAACGACGATGCAATAACTTTCCTAACGCAAACTTGACAACTGCTAAAGGTGTTACATCGTCGTTATACAGCGACGATTCGCCCCGGTCTGTGTGCTTGAGGGCCCCCGAAAAAGAGACATGATCCCTTCTCCGTCGCGCCGCCGACACTGGGGGCATAGCACAGACACCTTGCCGTTCGTAACCCCGAAGGCCCAGGAAGTTCGCAGTCCGGCTGGGTAGCTTCGCCCTCCATGACCACTGCTCACACGACTCGCATTCAGGTTGAGACGCCGACGCTGCCCCAGGGGTGGACGATCGGCCGGCCGGAGTTGGCGGACGGGGCGCGGCTCTGGCGATTGGCACGTGATTCCGAGGTGCTGGACGTCAATTCCTCGTACAGCTATCTGCTGTGGTGCCGCGATTTCGCCGACACGTCCGCCGTCGTCCGGACCGCGGACGGCGAGGCGGTGGGTTTCGTGACCGGATATCTGCGGCCCGACGCCCCGGGGACGCTGCTGGTGTGGCAGGTCGCCGTCGACGCCGCGTACCGCGGGCTCGGGCTCGCCGGCGCGCTGCTCGACGCGCTCGCCCGCCGCGCGGCCGGCGCGCACGGGATCGACGCCGTCGAGACGACCATCACGCCCGGCAACACCGCCTCCGAGCGCCTCTTCGGCGCCTTCGCGCGGCGGCACGGCGCACAGGTGGCCCGGACGGTCCTCTTCCCGGCCGCGGCCTTCCCCGGCGACGCGCACGAGCCCGAAGTGCTGCACCGCATCGCGCCGTTGACCTTCTGAGACCTACTGCGACTTCCAAGAGCTTCCGACCGCCCGCCGCGGTCCCGGCGTCCCACCCCGACGCCGTCCCTCACGTACTGGAGACCAGCATGACGCTCATCGCCGAGAAGCCCACGACCGTGTTCGAGACCGTCGAGTCGGAGGTGCGCAGTTACTGCCGCGCCTGGCCGACCGTCTTCGAACGAGCCACCGGAAGCCGCCTGTTCGACGAGCACGGCCGTCCCTTCCTCGACTTCTTCGCGGGCGCCGGTTCGCTGAACTACGGCCACAACAACCCCGCCCTCAAGCGACCGCTCCTGGACTACCTGGGCGCCGACGGCATCACCCACGGGCTCGACATGTCGACGACCGCGAAACGACGGTTCCTGGAGACGTTCCGCTCGACGGTCCTCGAACCCCGCGGTCTGCCCTACAAGGTGATGTTCCCGGGCCCGACGGGGACCAACGCCGTCGAGGCGGCGCTCAAGCTCGCCCGCAAGGTCACCGGACGCAAGACGGTGGTCTCGTTCACCAACGCCTTCCACGGCATGTCGCTGGGCTCGCTCGCCCTCACCGGCAACGCCGGCAAGCGCGCCGGCGCCGGCGTACCGCTGACCCACACCACCCAGATGCCGTTCGACGGGTATCTCGGCGGCCAGGTCCCGGACTTCCTGTGGTTCGAGCGCCTCCTGGAGGACTCCGGTTCCGGCCTCGACCACCCGGCCGCCGTGATCGTCGAGACGGTGCAGGGCGAGGGCGGCGTGAACGTGGCCCGCACCGAGTGGCTGCGCGCCCTGGCCGACCTGTGCCGCCGCCGCGACATGCTGCTGATCGTCGACGACATCCAGATGGGCTGCGGCCGCACCGGCGACTTCTTCTCCTTCGAGGAGGCCGGCATCACCCCGGACATCGTCACCCTCTCCAAGTCCATCAGCGGTTACGGACTGCCCATGTCCCTCTGCCTGTTCCGCGACGAGCTCGACCTGTGGGAGCCCGGCGAGCACAACGGCACCTTCCGCGGCAACAACCCCGCGTTCGTCACGGCGACCGCCGCCCTCGACACGTACTGGCGCGACGGCGCCCTGAAGAACCGCACCCTGCAGCGGGCCGAGCACGTCGAGCGGGCCCTGCTCGACCTCACCGCCGGGAACGAACGCCTTGACATCACCCCCCGCGGCCGCGGCCTGGTCTGGGGACTGGAGTTCACGCAGGAGGGACGGGCCGAGGCCGTGTGCCGCCGCGCCTTCGAGCTCGGGCTCCTGGTCGAGACCTCCGGCCCGCGCAGCGAGGTGGTCAAGCTCCTGCCGCCGCTGACCGTCACCGACGACGAGCTCGACGAGGGCCTCGGGATCCTCGCCCGCGCCGTCCGCCACACCGCCGGCGCCTGAACGCGCCGCGCCCGTACCCCCGAACACAAGGAAGTCCCCCATGATCGTCCGCTCCTTCGACGAGCTGGAGAACACCGAACGCCACGTCAAGGCCGCCTCCGGCACCTGGGAGAGCAAGCGCATCGTGCTCGCCCGGGAGCGCGTCGGCTTCTCCCTCCACGAGACCGTCCTCTACGCCGGCACCGAGACCACCATGTGGTACGCGCACCACGTCGAGGCCGTCGTGTGCACCGCCGGCAAGGCCGAACTCACCGACCACGAGACCGGCGAGACCCACACGATCACGCCCGGAACGATGTACCTCCTCGACGGCCACGAGCGGCACACGCTCAAGGTCAAGGAGGACTTCCGCTGCCTGTGCGTCTTCAACCCGCCGGTCACCGGGCGCGAGGACCACGACGAGAACGGCGTGTACCCCCTGCTCACCGAACCGGACCCCGTCTGACGCCCCGCGACGGACTCCCCCCGCGCACCCGCCGCACAGCCCCCGCGCACACCCCCACCCCCTCCCCCGCGTACGAGAAAGGCACGCACCGCGATGACCAGCGCCCCCGCCCGCCCCGTCGACCCGTACCCCACCCGAGGCGCCGACGAGGCCCTCGTCGACCGCAGGGAACCTGTCGTCTGGTCCGACCCCGGCACCCCCGGACCCTTCTGGCCCCGCGAGCTGGAGAACTACGACCGCAACGGCTTCTTCGCCGTCGACGCCCTCATCGGCCCCGACGAGGTCGCCGAACTGCGCACCGAACTGGACCGGCTGGTCACCGATCCGCGGATCCGGCAGGACGAGCGGGCGATCGTCGAGCCGCGGTCCCAGGAGATCCGCTCGGTCTTCGAGGTGCACAAGATCAGCGAGGTCTTCGCCCGGCTCGCCGCGGACCCGCGCCTCGTGGACCGCGCCCGGCAGATCCTCGGCTCGGACGTGTACATCCACCAGTCCCGGATCAACGTGAAGCCCGGCTTCGGCGCCAGCGGCTTCTACTGGCACTCCGACTTCGAGACCTGGCACGCCGAGGACGGACTGCCGCTGATGCGGACGGTGTCGGTGTCCATCGCGCTGACCCCGAACTTCACCACCAACGGCAGCCTCATGATCATGCCGGGCTCGCACCGCACCTTCCTCGGCTGCGCCGGCGAGACGCCCACGGACAACTACAAGAAGTCGCTGCGGATGCAGGACGCCGGCACGCCGTCGCAGAAGGCGCTCACCACCTTCGCCGAGGCGTGCGGGATCGAGCACTTCACCGGGGACGCCGGCTCCGCCGTCTGGTTCGACTGCAACGCCATGCACGGATCCGGCGACAACATCACCCCCTTCCCGCGCAGCAACGTCTTCCTCGTCTTCAACAGCGTGGAGAACGCGCCGGAACTGCCCTTCGCCGCGCCCGTCCGGCGCCCGCCGTTCGTCGCCGCCCGGGAAGCCACGCCGATCAGCTGACCGGCCGGCGCGGCGCCCGATCCCCTTCTCCCACTCTGCTCGCCCTGCTCGCCCTGCTCGCCCTGCCGAAAGGAACGGACATGACCGTGCCCCTCTCCCGCAGACGCCTCCTGACCAGCGCGGCCGCGCTCGGCGGACTGCTCACCGTCTCCGGCTCCCTCACCGCGTGCAGCCGTACGGAGGTGGGCACCGGGGCACCGCCCGGCGACGCGGACCTGCTCGCCGAGCTGCGCAAGGAGGGCCACGTCCGGGTGGGCTTCGCGGGCGAGGCGCCGTACGGCTTCCAGGACGGGAGCGCGGCGCTCGCCGGCGAGGCTCCGACACTGCACCGGGAGATCTTCACCGCCCTCGGCATCCGCGAACTCCGGCCCACGCTCACCGAGTTCGGGGCGCTCATACCCGGACTGCTCGCCGGACGCTTCGACGTGGTCAGCGCGGGCATGGCGATCACGCCGGAGCGCTGCGCCAAGGTGATCTTCTCCGAACCGGAGTTCGTCTCCCCGACCGCGCTCATGGTCCGCAAGGGCAACCCGAAGGGGCTGGCCGATCTGCGGTCGTGCGCGGCGAAAGGCGTCCGCGTCGGGGTCCTGACCGCGGCCGTGGAAGCCTCGTACGCCAAGGAGGCGGGCGTACCGGACGGTTCCGTGGTGGCGCTGGCCAAGCAGCAGGACGGGCTCGACGCCCTCGTGGCCGGCCGGATCGACGCCTTCGCGCTCACCGGAATCTCGCTGCGCTGGCTGGCCCGCACCAACCAGGGCGCCGCGGTCGAGGTCCTCGACCCGTTCGTGCCGGTGGTCAAGGGCGTGAAGCAGTACAGCCCGGGCGGCGCGGTCTTCCGGCCGGGGGCGACGGCGCTGCGCGACGCGTTCGACACGGAGCTCGCGAAGATCACGGGCGATCCGGCGCGGTACGTGCGGCTGATCGGGAAGTACGGCTTCACCAAGGGCGAGGTGCCGCCGCGCACCCTGCGCACGGCCGACCTGTGCAAGGCGTGACGGGCGTGCGGCATGGCTGACTTCCTCGCCGAGACGGGCCGGGCGCTGCCGGCGATCGGCGAGGGGCTGCTGGTCACGCTGGAGGCCACGGGTCTCGGCGCGGCCCTCGCGCTCCTCGTCGCCTTCGCCCTCGGACTCGCCGCGCGGTCCGGCCGGGCCGTGCTGCGCGGCGCGTCCCGCGTCACCGTCGAGTTCCTGCGCGGCACCTCGCTGTACGTGCAGCTCTTCTGGCTGTTCTTCGCCCTGCCGATGCTGGGCTTCCGGCTGGAACCGCTGGCCTGCGGGGTGCTCGCCTTCGGCCTCAACTACGGGGCGTACGGCGCGGAGGTCGTCCGGGGGTCGATCGCGGCGGTGCCCGCCGCCCAGAGCGAGGCCGCGCTCGCCCTCGGGATGGGACCGGGACTGCGTCTGCGGCGGGTCGTGCTGCCGCAGGCGTACGTCCTGATGATCCCGCCGTTCAAGAACCTGCTCATCCAGCTGCTGAAGGCGACGCCGCTGCTGTCCCTGGTCACCGTCGCCGATCTGACGTTCCGGATCGACCAGCTGCGGTCGGCCACCGGCGGCACGGCCGCCGCCTACCTGCTGCTCCTGTTGCTCTACTTCGCCATCGCCGTGCTGCTGAGCACCGGGATGAACGCGCTGGAGCGCACGGCGAAAGCCCGGCTCGGCCAGGAAGAGGGTGGTGCGTGATGTGGGACATGGACGCGGCACGCGCGGCGCTTCCGGCCGTGCTGTCGGGCTTCGGCGTCACGCTGCTCGCCACCGTGCTCGGCTTCGCCGTCGCGGTGTGCGCGGGGCTCGTCATCGCGCTGCTCCAGCGGTCCGCACCGCGGTGGGTCGCGCTGCCGGTACGGGCCCTTGCCTCGTTCGTCCGCTCGACTCCGGTGATGGTGCAGCTGTTCGCCGTCTGGGTCCTGGTGCCCGGGCTCGACGCGCTGACGATCGGCGTGCTGGTCCTCGGCCTGCACTACGCCACGTACCTGTCGGAGGTGTACCGGGCCGGGATCGACGCCGTGCCGAAGGGACAGTGGGACGCCTGCACGGCGCTGTCCCTGCCGCGCCGGCGGGTGTGGCGCGCGGTGGTCCTGCCGCAGGCGGTGCGCAGCGTGCTGCCGTCGCTCGGCAACTACGCGATCTCCATGTTCAAGGAGACGCCGTTCCTGTCGGTCATCACGGTGAACGAGATGGTGCACGAGGCGAGCACGTTCGGCAGCACCCACTTCGCCTATCTGGAGAGCTTCACCCTGGCCGCGGCCGTCTTCCTGCTCGCGAGCTGGCCGACGTCCCTGCTCGTACGCCGACTGGAGGCACGCCTTGCCCACTGACATCCGCCCCGGGAAGGAACCCTCCGCCGGCCCGGACAAGGTCCGCTTCGCGGGGGTGACGAAGCGCTTCGGCGAGCACACCGTGCTCGACGGCCTCGACCTCACGGTCGCCCCGGGCGAGCGCGTGACCCTGATCGGCCCGAGCGGTTCGGGGAAGACCACGATCCTGCGTCTGCTGATGACGCTGGAGCAGGTCACGGACGGCGTCATCCACGTGGACGGAGAGCCCTTCTCGCACATGCCGGCCGGCTCCGGCGGGAAGCTCGTCCCGGCGAACGAGCGCTACCTCGCGCCGCGCCGCAGGCACATCGGGATGGTGTTCCAGCAGTTCAACCTCTTCCCCCACATGAGCGTCCTGGCGAACGTGATGGAGGCGCCGGTGCACGTCCTCGGCCTGGACAAGGACCAGGCCGCCGTACGCGCCCGGGAACTGCTCGGCCTCGTCGGCCTCGCCGACAAGGCCGACGCCCACCCCACGCGCCTCTCCGGCGGCCAGCAGCAGCGGGTCGCCATCGCCCGGGCGCTGGCGATGCGGCCCGGCATCCTCCTCCTGGACGAGGTGACCTCGGCGCTCGACCCCGAGCTGGTGGCGGAGGTCCTGGACGTCCTGCGGGACGTGGCAAGCAGCACCGACCTCACGATGCTCTGCGTCACCCACGAGATGGGCTTCGCCCGGGACGTCTCCGACCGCGTCCTGATGTTCGACGGGGGCCGGGTCCTCGAGTCGGGCCCGCCGGAGCAGCTCCTCGACTCCCCGGAGCACGAGCGGACCCGGTCCTTCCTCGGCTCGATCGGGTGAGCGCGTCAGCCGTGTGCGGACGTGATGGTGACGACGGCTGTCACGCCGTCGACACGGAGCGTGCCCGCCTCGCCGTCGGAGAAGAGGACGGCGTCGTGCCGGTCGAGCGTGACGCCGCTCTCACCCACGGTCGCCGTGCCCGCCAGCGCGATCACGAGGGTCGAGGTCCCGCTCCGCGGGACGACGGAGAAGCCCTCGCGCATCACGCGGACGTGCGCCGTCGCGCCCGCGCGGCGCGTCATGACGTTGAAGGCGACGACAGGGCCGGCCGGCAGCCTGCAGTTCGTGACGGCGTCGCCGGAGAAGGGGAAGGGCTCGTACGGGGCGTCGAGGGTGTGCCGGATTCCGTCGACGGTCAGCTCCATCCCCGCTCCGTCGACCACCGTGAGGATCCGGTCCGCTCCGGGGAAGGCGGAGAAGGGGCCGCCGGCCGCGACGTCGGCCAGGCTCACCCGCCAGGCGAACTCCTCCGGATCGCCGCCGGCGGTGCCGACGGCGACCTCCCGGGTCACCCCGCCGCCGTTCCGCCAGCGGGTCGCGGGCCGGTCGTGTGCCCTGAGCAGGCGTCCTGCGGTCATGTCTCGGCTCCTCGTCCGGTCGCGCGCCGGCCATCGTACGACGCGTCCCGGACGAGCTGTGCTATGGTTCAAGAGTTGCAGTTGCGGTACCCATGAACCTATGTGCGCCTGACGGGAATGATTGTCCTCAGGCGCATATTTTGTTTTCCGGCATCTCCGGATGGGGCCTCTGCCTACAGAAGGAGAAGAACATGGCACAGGGAACCGTGAAGTGGTTCAACGCCGAAAAGGGTTTCGGCTTCATCGAGCAGGACGGCGGCGGCCCCGACGTCTTCGCCCACTACTCGAACATCGCCACGCAGGGCTTCCGTGAGCTCCGCGAGGGCCAGCGGGTCAGCTTCGACGTGACGCAGGGCCAGAAGGGCCCGCAGGCGGAGAACATCGTTCCCGCCTGATCGCCACGCGCGTATCCGCTTGCCGGGGTCCGCACCGTCAGGGTGCGGACCCCGGTTTGTGCTGTTTCCAGGAAGGCAGACATCCGCATGGCCCGTAGGCCCCAGAAGTCGAACCGGCGCAGCTCGTCGCCGTCACAGGCGCCGTCGTCGCCGAAGGAGTTCCGGCTGCCGGAAAACACGACGCCCGCACTTCCCGCCGTCGACGACTTCGCCGGTATGGACTTGCCTCCAGCTCTGCTGAAGACCCTCGCCGCCCAGGGCGTCGCCGCCCCGTTCCCCATCCAGGCCGCCACGCTGCCCAACTCGCTGGCCGGGCGCGACCTGTTGGGCCGTGGACGTACCGGTTCCGGCAAGACGCTCGCCTTCGGCCTTGCGCTGCTGGCCCGTACCGCCGGGCTGCGGGCCGAGCCGAAGGCTCCTCTCGCTCTGGTGCTGGTGCCCACGCGGGAGCTCGCCCAGCAGGTGACGGACGCGCTGACGCCGTACGCCACGGCCGTGAACCTCCGGCTGACCACCGTGGTCGGCGGGCTGTCCATCACCAAGCAGGCCGCCGCGCTCCGGCGCGGCGCCGAGGTGCTCGTGGCGACTCCGGGCCGGCTCAACGATCTTGTGGAGCGCGGGGACTGTCTGCTCGACGACGTCCGCACGACGGTGCTGGACGAAGCCGACCAGATGACCGACATGGGCTTCCTGCCGCAGGTCACCAAGCTGATCCAGCAGGTGCGGCCGGACGGTCAGCGGATGCTCTTCTCGGCGACCCTGGACGCCAACATCGACCGTCTGGTGCAGCGGTTCCTGACGGACCCGGTCGTCCACTCCGTGGACCCGTCCGCGGGAGCGGTGACCACCATGGAGCACTACGTGCTCCACGTCCTGGACGAGACCGACAAGAAGGCCGTCACCACGCGCATCGCGGCGCGTGACGGCCGGGTCATCCTCTTCCTCGACACGAAGCGGTCCGCCGACCGGCTCGCCAAGCGGCTCCTTGCCGTCGGCGTCCGCGCCGCCGCGCTGCACGGCGGGCGCAGCCAGCCGCAGCGGAACCGCACCCTGGACCAGTTCAAGAGCGGCCAGGTCACGGCGCTGGTGGCGACGAACGTGGCGGCCCGGGGCATCCACATCGACGACCTCGACCTCGTCGTGAACATCGATCCCCCCACGGACCACAAGGACTACGTGCACCGGGGCGGCCGGACGGCCCGCGCCGGCGGCGAGGGCAGCGTGGTCACGCTGGTCCTGCCCGAGCAGAAGCGGGACGTCACCCGGCTCATGTCCCACGCGGGCATCCGCCCGAGGACGGCCAAGGTCAAGTCCACCGACGCGGAACTGACCACCATCACCGGCGCCCGCGAGCCTTCCGGCGTTCCCGTCACGATCGAGGTCCCCCAGCCGGCGGCGCCGGCGGCTCCCCGCCGCGACCGGAAGCCCGGCACACGGTCCGGTCGCCGCGGCAGGAACGGCAGCGCGGCGGCGACGACGGATACGGCCACCGGCACGACGGACCGGAGCTCGAACCGCCGGACCGCCGCCGGCTCCGCAGCGTCCGGGCGCACCTCCGCGACCAATGGCCGCGGCTCCGCCCGCCGTACCGCGGGCGGCCAGGCCACGGGCACCGCTGCCGGCTCGAAGGGCCGCAACCCCGAGCGCAGGACCGGCGACGGGACCCCCGCCCGTGCCACCACGGACAAGTCCGTCCGCGGCTCCGCCCGGCGCACGGCGGCCGGCGGCACCGCCGACCGCGCCTCCACCCGAGGCGACCGCCGCAGGTCCGCGCGGTAGCACCAGTGCCCCACGCGCGCTGCCCCGGGCTGCGGGGCAGCGCGGCGAGGGGCCGCCGGCACTAGGGGGTGTCCCCGCGGGCGGGTGCGTCGTTCGGCGGTCCGGGGGTGCCCAGATGGCGGGCCGCCCAGGGTTCGCGGGCGATGACGGCGCCGGCGGTGACGCCCAGGGCGACGACCACGCAGAGCGCGATCAGCCAGGACAGCAGGGTGAAGACCGCGCCCAGCGAGCCGTACTTGTCCAGGCTGTGGTTGAGGACCTGGGGCACATACAGCGGCGCGGTGGACGTCAGGATTCCCAGAGCCGCTCCGGTCAGCACCGCGCCCGGCAGCAGCGGCAGCCACGGCACCCGCCCCGTCAGCAGCAGATGCTGCGTCCACCACCACATGCCGAACTCCGCCAGCAAAAGCAGCGGCACGCCCAGCCACAGGCCGGCTCCGAAGCCGCTACGCAGGCTCCCCTGCAGGGCGAACATGACCAGCCATGCCGCGAGCCAGGCGATCCAGCGCCAGGCGGCCACCCGCGCGCTCGCGCCGCCCAGGCTCCAGGCGCGCTCGCACAGCCGTTGCATGGCACGGCTGCACGCGGTGGCCGAGATGAGCACCATCAGCCCGCTGATGACGCCGGTGGTCTGACGTAGTTCGTCGGAGGGGTCGCCCGCGTTCTGGAGGGCCTTGTTCAGTTCCGTTTCCGCGTCCCCGGAGAGACCGAGCACGGCGTGCAGGGACTCGACATAGTGGTCACGCAACCCCTCCGGGGCGAATGACGCGACCACGAACAGCAGCGGGACCGCCGTCAGGAACGTCTGGGCGGCCAGCCGCGTCGCCGAGTCGAGCACGTTCACCGAGATCAGATGCGACGTGAGATGCGTGATCAACGGGACCCTGGCCTCGGCCCGGGCCCGCAGCCGCGTCACCCGGGAGCTCAGCGCGCCGCCGCGCCGCCGGCGGCGCTCCCGCCGCCGTTCCCTTCGTCGGTCCCGGCGTGCTCTGCGGTCGGCGCGACGCCCTCCGGCCCCTGTCGCTGGCTGCATGCTGCCAGCGTGCCGCCCCCGCGACCGCCCGGCTCGCGGCGGGCTGCGACGGCGGGCCGAACGTGTGAACCGTGCCCGAGTACGACAGATTTGTGGTGTTCCGGCGGGGCGGTGAAGATGGGGCCATGAGCCAGGGCGGCCGGGCAGCCGAGCCCGCAGGACGGTGCGGGGGCTGCGATGGTGCTTGACCTGGTGGTCATCGGCTTGTGCATCGCGGTGTTCCCGCTGTCGCTGACCGCGTTCGTTCTGGTGGTGTCGGCTCCAAGCGGGACATGGAAGGGGTTCGCCTTCATCATCGCCTGGCTCGCCTGCTTCGTGGCTGTGCTGGTCGCCGTTCTCGTCGCCACCGGCGGCAAACCTCCGGCCCCCAAATCCCCGCCGTCAACCGCCTCGTCCGCAGTCAAGCTCGCCATCGGCGTAGGGCTGCTCGCGTACGGCTCGTACCGGCACAGGCTCCGAAAGCGTCCCGGCCACGTCCAGAAGTCCTCCGGCGGGATGACGGCACGGCTCGACCGCGTCTCCGTATGGACCGCGGCAGGACTGGCTCCGCTGCTCCAGCCGTGGGGACTCGTGGCGGCCGGTGCGGCGACGGTGGTGGGGGCCGACCTGTCCCACACCTCCGCCTACGTGGCCCTGGTCGCGTACTGCGTCCTCGCCACGAGCACTCTGCTGGCGATGCAGCTGTACATGACGTTCGCGCCCGACTCGGCCCGCGTGCGCCTCGGGAATCTGCGGACCTGGCTCGAGACGCACCAGGAGCAGGCCCTCGTGGCCGTGGCACTGGTGGCGGGACTGTTCCTGGTGGGCAGAAGCGCGTACCAGCTGGCGTCCTGAGCCCTCCGTGGCGAACCGACACGACTGGAGAACGCGCGCATGACGGTGCCGCCACATGGTAGGTACGTCCACATATGACCTGACATCGTCACCCGGCGTCCCGGTGGCAACGTCACCCGGCGTCCCGCCGATCCAGCCGTCGAGCGCGACATCGAGCCCAGGAGGACCCCATCGCCGGAACCACTTCGGAGAGCCGCTCCGGGGCCGCGCCGGGAAGTCAGCCCCAGGAAGCCGACCTGCTGCGCACCATGCTGCGCCGGCCGGAGTACCTCAAGGCGCTGGTGTTCTGCGGGCTGATCGGCATTCCGGTGGCGCTCATCGCGTTCTGGTTCCTCGTCGCGCTCCGTCAGCTGGAACAGCTGCTCTGGACGGACTGGCCCAGAGATCTCGGCTGGACGCAGGCTCCCTGGTGGTGGGGGCTCGCGCTGATGCCGGTCGCCGGACTCGTGGTGGGTCTGGTGGTCGCGCGCCTGCCCGGGCGGGGCGGGCACCTTCCGGCAGCGGGGCTGCACGCGGGCGGCGTCACGAAGGCAGCGCTCCCCGGTGTCGTGATCGCCGCGTTGGTCGGTCTGCCGCTCGGCACCGTGCTGGGACCCGAGGCGCCGCTGATCGCCCTGGGCGGCGGGCTGGCGCTGTTCTTCGCGAGCCTGACCCGGGCGCCGCAGACCGAAGCGGGCAGGGCGACGCTCGGTGCGGCGGGTTCCGCGGCGGCCATCTCCGCGCTCTTCGGGAACCCCCTGGTGGGCGCGGTGCTGCTGATGGAGGTGGCCGGGGTCGGTGGGCCGCAGCTGTTCGCGCTGATGCTGCCGACCTTGCTGGCCAGCGGTGTCGGAGATCTGATCTTCACCGGGTTCGTCCACTGGACCGGTCTGGAGACGGGGAGTCTGGACATCGGACTGCCCGAGCCGCCGCCGCTCGACTGGGCGGACGCGCTGTGGGCACCGATCCTGGCGCCGGCCATCGCGCTCCTCGTCCACGGGATCTTCGTGGGCGGCCGGTTCTCCGCCCGCTTCGTCGCGACCCGGACGGTACGGAACACCACGCTGTGCGCACTGGGCGCCGGCGTCTGCATCACTCTCTACGCCGTCACCACCGGTCGTTCGCCGGCCGAGGCGGCCTTGTCGGGCGAGGCCACGCTGTCCGAGCTGGCGCAGGACCCGCACGCCTGGCCGGTGGGCGCCCTCGTCGCGGTGCTGGCGTTCAAGGGCCTCGCGTACGCGCTGTGCCTGGGCAGCATGCGCGGTGGTCCCGTCTTCCCCGCCCTGTTCCTCGGCGGGGCGGCCGGTGTCCTGCTTGCACCGCTGCCCGGTCTGGGGCTGGTGCCGGCGATGGCGGTCGGGATGGCGGCTTCGGTGACCGCGGCCCTGCGGCTGCCCGTCAGCAGCGTGGTTCTGGTCGTGCTTCTGCTGGGCAACGTGGAGACGGTCGCGCTGGTGGTGCTGGCGGCGGTCGGGTCCTTCGTCGTCACCCAGCTTCTGCCGCAGGGGCCGCGCATCCCCGCGTTCGCGGAGCAACCGCCGGGCCGCGGGCGTCGGCCCCGGGCCCGGCGGCCATGATGTCCGTTCAGCGCCGGATCTGTCGGTGTCCGTTCGGCACCGGATCTGTCATTGGATCTCCCGGTACCGCGGTGCGGCGCACAGCGCCCAGATGACGATGACGTCGATCGCGATCAGCAGCAGAGCCCAGAACGGGTAGTACGGGAGCCACATGAAGTTCGCGATCATGCCGAGGCCTGCCAGCGCGACACCGACCATGCGCGCCCACAGAGCTCCCTTGAACAGAGCGAAACCCGCGAGCACCATGACAATGCCCAGGATCAGGTGGACCCAGCCCCAGCCGGTCAGGCTGAACTGGTAGACGTAGTTGCGCGTGCTGACGAACACGTCGTCCTTGGCGATGGCGGCGATCCCCTGGAAGAGGGTCATGAAGCCGACGAAGATCATCAGCACCGCGGCGAACACGACCCATCCGCCTGCGGACGTGCTGTCGTGTGCGGCGCTGTCGGCACCTCTGACGTTGCTGGCCATACGTTTCTCCTTCGGCGGAGCCGAAGCCTTGTTCTTCAGCGGTCCGAGTGCATGGAGTCGTGGATCGGAGCCTCGCATCCATTGCAGCATTCACCGAAATGCTTCGCATGTTCACGGGAAGGGACGCCGCGCCCGACGGTCGTGATCGCGCCCGCGTCGGCGGGCGCCAGGGTGAGGTTCCAGAAGTCGGCGTAACGGCCGCCGCGCCGCAGCAGGTCGTCGTGGCCGCCCTCCTCGACGATCCGGCCGGCGTCGAGGAAGACGATGCGGTCGGCGTGCCGGACCGTGCGCAGCCGGTGGGCCACCATCACCACGGTCCGTCCCGCCGTCAGGCGCTCGATGCCGGCGTGGACGGCGGCCTCGTTGACGGGGTCCAGGGCGGAGGTGATCTCGTCCAGGAGCACGATCGGCGCGTCCTTCAGCAGCGCCCGGGCGATCGAGACACGCTGGCGCTCGCCGCCCGACAGGCGGGCGCCGCCCTCGCCGACGGCGGTGTCCCAGCCCTGAGGCAGCCGCTCGATCACCTCGTCCAGTCGCGCCGCGCTCGCGGCCGCCCGTATCTCTGCGCCGGTGGCGTCGGGGCGGCCCAGGCGCACGTTGTCCTCGATCGTGCCGTCGAAGAGATGGACGTCCTGGAAGACGATGGCGAACCGGGCCATCAGGGTCTCGGTCCGGATCGCGCGCACGTCCGCGCCGCCGACGCGCACCGTGCCCGCGTCCACGTCGTGGAACCGGGCGAGCAGTCTGAGCAGTGTGCTCTTGCCCGCGCCCGACGGGCCCACGACGGCCAGCCGCTGCCCTGCGGGGACGGTCATCGAGAGGTCGTCGAGCACCGTGCGTCCGCCGTGCCGGAAGGTGACGGACGCGAACTCCAGTCCGCGGCCCGTGGGTTCGACCGGGTCGGCGGCCTGAGGCAGCGGCTCGGTACGCAGCACCGCGTCGAGCCTGGCCAGTTCGCCGCGCGCGCTGCGCAGTTTGCCGCCGAGGTCGGCCAGTGACAGCAGCGGATCCGCGCAGCGGGCGGCCAGCACCAGGATCGTCAGCAGTTCCGCGGCCTCGACGCGCCCGCCGAGCGCGAGGTACGCCCCCAGGATCAGCAGCGCGGTGAACACCGCCTGCACCGTCAGCGTCAGGCCCAGCGCGGCGGGCAGCGTGGCGAGCGTGGATCGGCGGGAGGCTCGCTGGACGTCGTGCAGGGCGTCGTCGAGGAGCCGGAAGCGTTCGGCGGTCCGGCCGCCGGCCCGCAGCACCGGCTGGGCCCGGAGGTACTCGACGACCCTTCCGGTCGCCTCGCGGTCGCGGGCGGCGCGCTGCGCGTCGGCAGCCACCGCCGAGCGTCCGGTCAGGACCTGGATCGCCGCCACGACGGGGACGGCGGCCAGCGCGGCGAGGCCCAACTGCCAGTCGAGGGCGAGGATCACGGCGACGATCGTCAGCGGCGTCACCGCGGCGGAGACGAACGGCGCCAGCAGGTGCGCGATCACACTCATCGCCTGCAGCACGCCCTGACCGGCCAGGACGGACACCTCTCCGACGCGGGCCGCGCCGTACCAGCTGAGCGGCAGCCGGGCCAGGTGGTCGCCGAGCCGGTGGTACACGCCGCGCAGCAGGGCGGTGCCGACGCGGAACCCCGACAGGTCGCTGAGGTAACGCAGTACGGCGTAGACCGCCACCGTGGCCCCGAACGCGAGCAGCCAGGGCCGGGCCTGGCCCGGCGCACCCCCGAGCAGGGCCCGCAGCACGGGGGTCAGCAGGGCGTAGGACAGGCCCTCGACGATCGCCGTGGTGGTCATCAGGGCGAGGGTGCGGACCATCGGTCGGGCGTGCTGGTGGCCCAGTACGCGCAGCAACATGCGGATCATCGGGAAGCGTCTCCTCGCCGGTGGGGTCGCGGACGTGTGTCCGCCGGGTCGACCGGGCCGTGCACCGTCACCACCGCTCCCCCGCTCCTGCCGGGTCGGCGGCGTGCCGGGAGCGCCACAGCGCGGCGAACTTCCCGTCCGCTGCGAGCAGGTCGGCCGGACGGCCCCGCTCGACGATCAGCCCGTCCTCCAGGACCGCGACGGTGTCGGCGCCGATGACCGTCTCCAGGCGATGCGCGATGACGAGGACGGTCCGGTCCTCCCGCAGCGTGTCCAGGGCGCGGCGGATGGCCTGCTCGGTGTGCGGGTCGGCGAAGGAGGTCGCCTCGTCGAGTACGAGCACGGGGGTGTCGGCCAGCAACGCGCGGGCGAGCGCGATCCGTTGGGCCTCGCCGCCCGACAGCCGGGCGTCCTCGCCGAGCACCGTCTCGTACCCCCGCGGCAGTTCGAGGATGCGGTCGTGGACGTTCGCCAGACGCGCGGCGCGGACCACCTCGTCCGGCCGGGCGTCCGGCGCCGCCAGCGCGATGTTGTCGGTGACCGAGGCGCGCAGCAGGTGGACGTCCTGGAAGACGAAGGAGACCTGCCGGTACAGCTCCCGGCTGCCCAGCTCGCGCAGGTCGACGCCGCCCAGGCGGACCGAGCCGCTCGTCGGGTCGGCGAACCGCGGCAGCAGCCGCACCAGCGTGGACTTGCCGCTCCCGGACGGTCCGACGAGCGCGGTGACCGTCCCCGGCTCCAGTACGAGGTCGATGCCGCCGAGGACGTCGCGGCCGGGTTCGTAGGCGAAGCGGACCTCGCGCAGCTCCACGCGCCGGCCGTGCGGCGCGACGGGGTGCGCCGGCTCCGGCAGCGGCGCCACCGCGAGCACGTCGCGGATCCGGCCGACGGCGCGACGAGCGGTCTGCAGCTCGTCGAAACCGTGCCCGAGCGCCGCCACCGGGGCGGTCAGTCCGAGGCCGAGGAGCAGGAACGGCAGCAGGTCGGCCGGCGGCATGCCGCCGCCGCTGATCAGTGCGGCGCCGCCGATCAGGACGGACAGCAGCACGAACGGGGGCGAGAGGACCAGCTGCATGCCCGCGGCGATCAGCGAGATCCCGTGCACCCAGCGGCGGAAGACGGCGACGAAGTCGTCGGCGGCGTCGCGGAATTCGCGGTGGGCTCGCTCGCCCCCGCCGAAGGCCTTGACCACGGCGATGCCCTGGACGAACTCCACGACGGAGCTCGCGATCCGCGCCATCGCGGTGTCGAAGTCGGCCTGTTCGCGCAGGCGGGCCGGCGTCATCATCAGCGGGACCAGCGCCACGGCCGCGAGCACCGGAATCAGGGTGATCAGCGTCAGCCGCCAGTCGACGGTGAACAGGTAGACCAGCGACGCCAGCGGCACGACGAAGGCGGAGGCCAGCTCGCCGGGGGTGTGGGCGATGAACGGATGCACGGCGCCGACGTCGTCGCCCACCAGCCTGGCCAGCTCGCCGCTGCGGCGGCGGGAGAGCCAGTCGAGCGGCACCCGCCCCAGGCGCGCGGCCAGTTGCCGGCGTAACGCCAACTGGACCCGTCCGTCCAGCAGATGCCCGATCCCCGCCGCGGCGGCCGTGAGCAGCAGCTTGACGAACAGGCCGGCCGCGCCCGCGACGACGGCGAGCCGGACGCGGTCGTGGTCGACCGGGCCGGGTTCGAGCAGGAGCCGGCCCAGCTCGACGACCGCGAGCAGGGGCGCAAGGCCCGCCAGCGCTCCGACGACCTGCAGAACGATCACGACGGCGAGGTGCCGCGCGTACGGCCGCAGCAGCATCGCCGCGCCGCCCTCTTCGGGTGGCTGCGTGAACCGGGTTCCCGCCGTGCCGAGTTCGGTGGTGGTGGTCATCGCCCTCTCGTCCTCGTCAGCCCCTGGGAGGCAGCCGGATTCTTACAACGTAAGACTGATGCGGGACGGTATACTTACACCGTAAGAATCGTCAATCGGACGGCGGCGCGTCCGCCACGGGAAGAAGGCGCCATGGCGGCCAACAGGGCACGCGGGCAACGCGCGGGGCTCACTCGGCAGGCCGTCCTGGAGGCGGCCCTGCGCCTCGTCGACGAGGAGGGACTGAAGGCCCTGTCGATGCGGCGGCTCGGCGCCGAGCTTGGCGTGGAGGCGATGACCCTCTACCACCACGTACCGAACAAGATCGCCCTGCTGGACGGGGTGATCGAGCAGGTCGTGGCCGAGGCCGTACCCCCCGAGTTCGGTGCCGCGACCTGGCGGGAGGACCTCGGCGCGTACGCCCACGCGCTGGCCGCCGCGCTCGACGCGCACCCGCACGCCGCGCCGTTGCTGCTGTCCCGGCCCGCCCTGACGCCCCGCAATCTGCGGACGCTGGAGGCCGTGGTGGGGATGCTGCACGAGGTCGGCTTCCCGCTGCCCAGAGCCCTGGACGTGCTCTACTCGCTGACCAGCTTCGTCGTCGGCCACGCCGCCGCCCAGGCGGGCCGCGTCGACGGGGCCGGCAGCATGGCCTCCCTGGACCCGGACGCGTACCCCCTCCTGGTCGCCGCCGCCCGGGAGGCGGGCGAGGACACGGGCCGGGCCCGCTTCACCTTCGCCCTCGACGCCCTGCTGACCGGCTTCGAACGGGAACTGGCTGACGCCCAGGGCCTGTCCGGCGGATCAGGGCCGGACGGCCCCTAGCCTCGGGGCGGGGCCGGGCGGTCCGCGGTTCGTTTCGACGGCGGGGGGAACGCGATCTCGACGACGAGGCCACCCTCCGGATGTGAGTACGCGTTCAGCTCCGCGGAGTGCGCGGTCACGATGGCGCGGACGATCGACAGGCCGAGCCCGTGATGGGCGTCGTCGGAGACCCGGTGCAGCCGCTGGAACGGCTCGAAGAGGCGCTGCACGTCGTCGGGCGGGACGACGGACCCGGTGTTGGCGATGACCAGCAGCGCCCGACCGGTGTCGAGCCGCGTACTGATGTCGATCACGCCGCCTGGGACGTTGTAGTGGATCGCGTTGTCGCAGAGGTTCGAGACCAGCCGCGCGATCAGCGTCGGATCGCCGAGGAGCCAGGCGGGCCGGACGGCGGCCTCGACCCGGAGCTGGTGACGGTCGACCTCCGAAGTCCGATCCCGGATGGCCTGCCGGACGATTCCGGCGAGGTCCACCTCCTCGACCCGCTGACGACCGTGCTCGCTGCCCGCGAGCGTGAGCAGCGACTCCAGCAACAGCCCGCGCTGCCGGTTGGCGGCGAGCAGACGCTCGAAGTTCGCCCGAAAGGCGTCGACGGTCGCGTCGGGGTCGATCAGCGGTTCCTCGATCAGCGCGTGTTCGACGGTCAACGGTGTACGCAGCTCGTGGGCGGCGTTGGCGACGAAGCGTTTGTGGCCGTCGAGCGCGGATTCCAGCCGGGCGAGCACGCCGTCGATGGTGTCCGCGAGGTCCTTGAACTCGTCGCGGGGACCCGCAACGGCCAGGCGCTCGTGGACGTTGGATCCGGAGATCTGGCGCAGACTGACGGTCATCACCTGCACGGGGCGCAACATGCGTCCGGCGAACATCCAGCCCAGGGTCAGCGAGACCGGTGCCATGATCGCGAGGGCGATCCCCGACACCAGCACCATGTCGGCTTTGAAGTCGAGGAACGGGGCGGGGGTTCCGATGACGTCCCCACCTGGTTGCGCAGCCTCGGCGCCCGTCGGCATGGGGGCGTCGGTCGGTAGGAGGTCCCGCGCCAGCACGAAGACGACGGCGAGCAGGATCATGCCGGAGAGCACCGACATCACGCCGTAGAGCAAGGTGAAACGCAGCCGGAGCCGGTGGACCGGGGGCATCTCAGATCCGGTACCCGGCGCGGGCCACGGTTTCGATGAGCGGCGGATCGCCGAGTTTCGCCCTCAGCCGGTTGATCGTCGCCTTCACCGTGGTGGTGAACGGGTCGGCCGCCTCGTCCCAGACGCGGTCGAGGAGCTCCTCCGCAGAGATCACCCTGCCCCGGCCGGTGAGCAGGTACTCGAGGACCGCGAACTCCTTCGGGCTGAGCGGCAGGCGGGCCCCGGCGCGGGTGGCGATGCGCTGCGCCGGGTCGAGCCGGAGGTCGCCGTGGAGCAGGATCGGCGGCGTCGCCGCGTGGTTGCGCCGCCCGACCGCACGGATCCTGGCCACGAGCTCGGCGTACGCGAAAGGCTTCGGCAGGTAGTCGTCCGCGCCGAGACCGAGCCCGTCGACCCGCTCCGCGATCGTGCCCGAAGCGGTCAGCATCAGCACACGGCTGGACGCCTCCCGGGCGACCAGGGTGCGGCAGACGTCGTCGCCGTGCACGCCGGGCAGATCGCGATCCAGGACGACGACGTCGTAGTCCACGACATCGGTACGCTGCAGCGCGGCCGCGCCGTCGTAGGCGACGTCGACAGCCATCCCCTCCCGGCGCAGCACTCGCGCCACCGAGTCGGCGAGCTCCGTCTGATCCTCGACCACCAGCACCCTCATGGTTCGAGGTTATCGGCGCCTCCGTCACAGCACGGTCACAACGAAGCTGACCGTGCTGTGACCGCCCACCTCCTACAAACGGGTCCCACATCCGTGAGTACGTGAGACGGGAGATCAACCTATGCACCACTCACACAGCGTCAGGCGCGAAGCGATGACGCCGATCATCGAGGCGGAAGGGCTTGGCAAGCGCTATGGCCGGACGACAGCGCTGACGGACTGCAACCTGCGCGTACCGGCCGGGCGGATCGTCGGCCTGGTCGGTCCGAACGGCGCGGGCAAGTCCACGCTGCTCGGGCTGGCCTGTGGCGTGATCGCGCCGACCACCGGAAGCGTCGCGGTGCTGGGCGAGCGCCCGGCTGCCGGAGCCGTTCAGCTGGCCAGGGTCGGTTTCGTCGCGCAGGAGGCCCCCGTCTATTCCGGGCTGACCGTCGCCGACCATCTGCGACTGGGCGCCAGGCTCAACCCCCGTTGGGACATGTCCCTGGCGCAGCGGCGCATCCAGCAGCTCGGCCTCGACCCCGCGCAGAAGGCCGGCCGGCTGTCCGGTGGTCAGCGGGCCCAGCTCGCCCTCACCGTCGCTGCAGCCAAACGAGGCGAGCTGCTGATCCTCGACGAACCGGTTGCGTCCTTGGACCCGTTGGCCCGCAGCGCGTTCCTGCGCGACGTGCTGGACTTCGTCGCCGAACTCGGCGTCAGCATCGTCCTCTCCTCACACCTGCTCGGCGACCTGGAGCGGGTCTGCGACCACCTCATCGTGCTGGCCGCGTCGCGGGTCCAGCTCGCCGGCGATGTCACCGACCTCCTCGCCGTCCACTACCGGATCACCGGTACGCGAGCCGGTCTTGACGACCTGCCCGCCGGAGCCGAAGTCATCCACGTCGACCGCTCCGCCCGCGAGGCCACCGTGATCGTGCGCTGCAGCGACCCGATTCCGGGTGCGGACCACGCCGACCTGGAAGACATCGGCCTGGCGTACATGTCCCGTGCCGCCGAGACGTCGGTCCGCGGCTCTTCGCTCACCCCGGTGGAGGCACAGCGATGATCTGGTTGACCTGGCGGCAGTTCCGTACGCAGGCGGTGGTCGCGTTCGTGGCGCTGGCTGCGCTGGCGATCTACCTCGTCATCCTCGGCTACCAGATGCGGCACGCCTACAGCACCGACATCGTCGGCTGCCGGCCCGCCGACTGCACCGGCGCCCGGCGAGCCTTCGAGGAGGCGTACGGGGCGCAGGTCGCCTCGGTCGGTGCCCTGCTGTTGGGCATGCCGGCGCTGATCGGAGTCTTCTGGGGCGCGCCGCTGGTCACCCGCGAGCTCGAGGAGAAGACCGACCGTATGGTCTGGAACCAGAGCATCACCCGCACGCGCTGGCTCGCGGTCAAACTGACGCTCCTCACCCTGGTCAGCATGGCGGTCACCGGGCTTCACAGCCTGCTTCTGACCTGGAGCGCCAGTCGCTACGACCAGCTGATCGGCGATCGGTTCGGGGCGTTGACCTTCGCTTCGCGCAACATCGCCCCCATCGGGTACGCCGCCTTCGCATTCCTCCTCGGCACCGTCATCGGGCTGCTCGTGCGCCGCACGTTGCCGGCCATGGCGCTGACCCTCGCCCTGTTCGCCGTGATTCAGGTCCTCATGCCCGCCGCGCTCCGACAGCACCTCATGACGCCGGTCACCAGCACCGTGACGCTCGACGTCGAGGCGATGTCACGAGCGGACTTGATGGGCATGGACGAGAGCGGGGCGCGGATCGACGGCTACACGATGCCCGGCGCGTGGTCGCTGACGTCCAGCAGCAAGGTGTTCAACGCGGACGGTACGCCGTACACCGCCAAACAGGCGGAGCTGTGTCGGCAGAGCGATCCGCTGGCGGCAATGCAGTGCACCGCCCGGCAGAAGCTGCACTTCAGCTACACGTACCAGCCCGCCGACCGCTATTGGCCGTTCCAGTGGATCGAGCTGTCGGCGTTCCTCGGGCTCACGCTGCTCCTGACCGGGTTCGCCTTCTGGCGGATCCGCACCTGCTCCAACTGAACACGCCGGGGCCCCGCCTCGCCCATCGCGGCGGGCTCCCCGGCCCAACCGTTCGGTACGGCCGGAAATCCCGCCGACGGTCCCGCAGTACCGCCACTACCCGAGGAACGACATCCGGACCTGGCGCTCCGGGTTGTCCTTGTTGGTGTCGACGAGGCAGACGGACTGCCATGTACCCAGGACCAGGCGGCCGTTGACGACCGGGAGGGTGGCGTGGGGTGGGACCAGGGCGGGGAGGACGTGGTCGCGGCCGTGGCCGGGGCTGCCGTGGCGGTGCTGCCAGCGGTCGTCGGCGGGGAGGATGTGGTGGAGGGCGGTGAGGAGGTCGCGGTCGCTGCCGGCGCCGGTCTCCAGGAGGGCGAGGCCCGCGGTGGCGTGGGGGACGAAGAGGTTGAGCAGGCCGTCGCGGCCGGCGGCGGCCTCGCGGAGGAAGTCCTCGCAGGCGCTCGTGAGGTCGGTGACGGTCTCGGAGCGGCCGGTGGCGAGGTCGAGGACCTTGGTGGTGAAGGCGGCTGACATGGGGCCCATTGTCGCGCCCGGCCCTGCGGGACCGCGCAGGTACACACCGAGGTTCGGCCGCGGTCCGCGGACGGCTGTGGGGTGCGGCGCGGGGCCGGGAAGATCTCGGCGCCGGCGCTGGTTAGTGGAATCGTGAACGATTTCGGAGTGCGCGACGTGGACGTGGTGGTCGTCGGAGCCGGGCAGGCGGGGCTGTCCGCCGCGTACCACCTGCGGCGCCGCGGGTTCGAGCCCGAGCGCGACTTCGTGGTGCTCGACCACGCGCCGCGGCCCGGCGGCGCCTGGCAGTTCCGCTGGCCGTCGCTCACGTACGGCAAGGTGCACGGGATGCACGCGCTGCCCGGGATGGAGCTGACGGGCGCCGACCCCGCCCGCCCCTCGTCCGACGTCATCGGGGAGTACTTCTCCTCCTACGAGGAGGCCTTCGACCTGCGCGTCCACCGCCCCGTCGACGTCCAGGCCGTGCGCGAGGGCCCCGACGGGCGGCTGCTCGTCGAGTCGTCCGAGGGGACCTTCGCCACCCGGGCGCTGATCAACGCCACCGGCACCTGGGACCGGCCCTTCCTCCCCCGCTACCCGGGCCAGGAGACCTTCCGGGGGCGCCAGCTGCACACCGTCGCCTACCCCGGCCCCGAGGCCTTCGCCGGGCAGCGGGTGGTCGTGGTCGGCGGCGGGGCGTCCGGGACGCAGCACCTCATGGAGATCGCCGAGGTCGCCGCCGCGACGACCTGGGTGACCCGGCGGGAGCCGGTCTGGCGGGAGGGACCGTTCGGCGAGGAGCAGGGGCGGGCCGCCGTCGCCCTGGTCGAGGAGCGGGTACGGCAGGGACTGCCGCCGCAGAGCGTGGTGTCCGTGACCGGCCTCCCGCTCAACGACACGATCCGCCGCGCACGCGAGCGCGGGATCCTGGACCGGCAGCCGATGTTCGACCGGATCACACCGACGGGCGTGGCCTGGGACGACGGCCGGTCCGTCGACGCGGACGTGATCCTCTGGGCGACCGGCTTCCGCGCCGCCATCGACCATCTCGCCCCGCTGCGGCTGCGCGAGCCGGGCGGCGGCATCCAGGTGGACGGCACCCGGGCGGTGCGCGACGCACGCATCCATCTCGTCGGGTACGGTCCGTCCGCCTCGACCATCGGCGCGAACCGCGCCGGGCGGTCCGCCGTGACAGAGATCCGCCGGCTGCTCGCGGGGCAACCGGAGCCGGTCCCCGCGTAGGGCCCGTTCTCGGCTTAGAGCCGTTGTCCGGTGGTGCCCGTTCTCGGGTGGGGCCCGTTCTCGGCTGGGGCCGCTCTCGTGTCGCGCCCGTTCAGCCTGCCGTCGCGCGTCTGCGCTCCTCGTTGAAGTCCTCTACGTTGCGCTGCTGTTCGGCGTAGTCGGCCGTGAATCTCGTGTCGCCGGGCCTGACCGTGACGAAGTACAGCCAGTCCCCCGGCGCCGGGTCGATCGCCGCCGCCATGGCCTGTTCGCCCGGGTTGGCGATCGGGGTGGGTGGGAGGCCCTTGCGTTCGTAGGTGTTGTAGGGGCTGTCGATACGGGTGTCCTCGTAGCTCGTGTCCACGGTGGAACGATTCAGCGCGTAGTTGAGCGTCGAGTCCATCTGCAGCGCCATCCCGGCGGCAAGCCGGTTGTGCACCACGCGCGACACCTTGGCCATGTCCTCGACGGAGTCCGCCTCGGCCTGGACGATGCTGGCCACGATGACCGTCTGGTGCAGGCTGAGCCCGTGCCGCTGCGCGCCCGCCGTGACGCCGGCGGCGCCGAAGCGCTCCCCCGCCGTGCGGACCATGTAGCGGAGCAGGCTCTCCGCAGTGGTCGTGGACTCGACCGGGTACGTCGCGGGGAACAGGTAGCCCTCGGGGTTGCCGCGGGCGGCGGCCGGGAGCGCGGGGGCGGCGGCCGTCATGGCCTTGCGGGCGGTACCGGCGGGGAGCTTCAGGGCGCGGTCGACGGCGGCGTACACCTGGCCGGCCCGCCAGCCCTCCGGGATCAGCAGGGTGCGTCGCTTCTCCGCCACGACCGGGGGCTTCCCCTCCGGGCGGAGCAGCAGCAGCGGTACGGCGACGGCGGCCGCCACGACGAGCAGCGCGGTCGCGAGCAGCAGCAGCCGGCCGCGCATGGTCAGACGGCTCCGGCGCCGGTGCGGGTCTCCGGGCCGGGGGAAGGCATGCCTCATGAGGGGCACGCTATCCCGGCGAACGGAATTATCCGGGTAAATGCCTATCTTCCGGTCGTATGACTTGTGACAGCGCGCGGGACGTGCGGGACGTGCGGGCATACGACGGCGGCGCCGCCGATCCCCTGGGACGGGGGACCGCGGCGCCGCCTTCCTGCTCGACCCCGAGGGTCAGTTCAGGGTCAGACGAGCCAGCCCAGGAAGTGGAAGACGCCGGCGAGCAGGTTGGTGATCAGGTCCATGGTGGTGCTTCTCCTCGTACAGGTACTTCTTCAGGGACAGCGCAGTCGCGGTCTGCAGCCCGTCACTTGCGCACCGTAATCATCCGTCGTCGCGGAGGCGTCGGGCAACGGAAACGGAAACGATCACACGTACCGGGGAACAACCGCTCGGGCGTTCGTGTGTTCGTCACGGCGCACCAGGGCCGCGTACCGGCCGTTGCGGTCGAGGAGTTCGTCGTGACTGCCGCGCTCGACGATCCGGCCGGACTCAAGGACGACGATCTGGTCGGCGTCGCGGACGGTGGAGAGGCGGTGGGCGATGGTGATGGTGGTGCGTCCGGCGGAGAGCGCGTCGATGGCCTGCTGGACCGCGTGCTCGGTGCGCGTGTCGAGCGCGCTGGTCGCCTCGTCGAGGATGAGCACCGGCGGGTCGCGCAGGATGGTGCGGGCGATGGCCAGCCGCTGTTTCTCGCCGCCGGAGAAGCGGTAGCCGCGCTCGCCGACGAGGGTGTCGTAGCCGTCGGGCAGCGAGGCGATGTGGTCGTGGATCTGCGCGGCGCGGGCCGCGGCCTCGATCTCCTCGTCGGTGGCGTCGGGTTTGGCGAAGCGCAGGTTGTCGGCGACGGAGGCGTGGAAGAGGTACGTCTCCTGGGAGACCACGCCGACCGCGCGCGCCAGCGTGTCGAAGTCCAGGTCGCGGACGTCGACGCCGTCGAGGGTGACCCGGCCGCCGGTCACGTCGTACAGCCGCGGCACGAGGTAGCTGAGGGTGGACTTGCCGGAGCCCGTGGGGCCCACGACGGCCAGACCGGAGCCAGCGGGAACGGTCACGTCGACGCCGTCGAGGGTGGGGCCGTTGTCCGCGTCGTAGTGGAAGTCCACGTTCTCGAAGGCGACTTCGCCGCGTATCTTCTCCAGCCGCACCGGCCGCTCGGGCTCGGTGATGTCGACCCGCAGGTCGAGGTACTCGAAAATCCGCTGGAACAGGGCGAGCGAGGTCTGGATCTGCACACCGGTGGAGAGCAGGCTGACGGCCGGGCGGAACAAGCCCTGCTGCAGCGAGACGAAGGCGACCAGGGTGCCGATCGACAGCGCCGGGCCGCCCGACTGGAGGGCGAGGCCGGCGGCCCAGTAGATCAGGGCGGGCATGGCGGCCATGACGATGCCGATGGTGGACATCCGCCAGCGCCCGGCCATGGAGGAGCGCACTTCGAGGTCGACGAGGCGCTCGGACTCCTCGGCGAAGGACCGGGTGAGCGAGTCGGCGCGGCCCATGGTGCGGCCGAGCAGGATGCCGCTGACGGAGAGCGACTCGGTGACGGTGGCGGCCATGGCGGCCATCTGCTTCTGCCGTTGTGTGGTGATCCTCTTGCGCTCCCGGCCGACCCGGCGGCTGATCCACACGAACACCGGCAGCAGGACCAGCGAGACGAGCGTGAGCCGCCAGTCCAGCGCCAGCATGGCCACAATGGTGGCGACGACCGCGGTCACGTTGGAGACCAGGGACGTCGCGGTCGAGGTGACCGTGGCCTGCATCCCGCCGATGTCGTTGGCGATCCGGGACTGGACCTCGCCGGTGCGCGTGCGGGTGAAGAAGGCCAGCGGCATGCGCTGGAGCTGGGCGTAGACGGCGGTGCGCAGATCGTGCATCACGCGCTGGCCGACCGTGGTCGATATCAGCGTCTGGAGCACGCCGAACACGCTGGTCATCACGGCGGTGGCGATCATGCCGAGGGCGAGCAGGCTCAGCAGGCCGGTGCGGCCCTGCGGGATCGCCGTGTCCAGGATCTCCTTCAGCAGGAACGGCGAGGCGACCGAGACCAGCGACGACGCGCCGACGAGCAGCACGACGACGGAGAGCCGGCCGCGGTACGGACGGAAGAGTCGCAGGATCCGCCGGATCTGGGCGGGCTCCTGCGGCTGGGCCGAGTCACGGGGCGGGGGCGTCCAGGTGGACTGGTCGTGGGGGTGCATGGGCTCCTACGCGGGTCGGACGGGTTCGATCAGTGAGGTTCGATCAGTGAGGTTCGGTCGGACGGATCTCCATCCAATCAAGTCGATCAGAGCCTAGCTCATTGTTACCTATACTCACAATGAACGAGGTCCTGATATTGTTCCCGCATGAACACCCCGGAAGCGCGCACCCCCGACTCCGACGGTCTGCTCGCCGAGCAGCTGCTGCGCCTCACACGACGCCTGCACCGCATCCAGAAGCAGCATCTGGAGCCGGTCGGCATCACCCCCGCGCAGTCCCGGCTGCTGCGCACGGTCGCGCACTACGACCGGCCGCCCCGCATGGCCGACCTCGCCGCCCGGCTCGAGGTCGTGCCGCGTGCCGTGACCAGCCTGGTCGACGGTCTGGAGGCGGGCGGCCGGGTGCGCCGGGTGCCGGATCCGACGAACCGGCGGGTGGTCCGGATCGAGCTCACCGACGCCGGCCGGGTCACGCTGCGCGAGCTGCGCAGCGCGCGCCGGGCCGCCGCAGAGGACATCCTGGCTCCATTGACCGGTGAGCAGCGCGACCTGCTCGGCGGTCTGCTGACCGCTCTGGTCGACCCGGCACCGGAGCGCCGCTGCTGAGGGAGCCCGCGATGCCGCTGCTGGAGCCCGACCCGCACACCCTGCGCCCCGGCAGCCGCCGCAGAACCCCGGCCCCCGACCGGGTCCCCGACCTCCTGGCCCGCGGCACCCCCGGCCCGCTCCGCGACGAGCTGACCGCCCTGCTCGGCGGCGATCCCCGCAAGGTCCTGTCCACCGTCTCCGACCTGGTGCGCTACGCCTCCGACGCCAGCCCCTACCGCTTCGTCCCGCAGGTCGTGGTCGTCCCCGAGGACGTCGACGACGTCTCCGCCGTGCTGTCGTACGCGCACGGCAAGGGCCGCGAGGTGGTCTTCCGGGCGGCCGGCACCAGCCTGAACGGCCAGGCCCAGGGGGAGGACATCCTCGTCGACGTCCGCCGCCACTGGACCGGCGTCCAGGTTCTCGACGACGGCGCGCGGGTCCGTGTACGCCCCGGCACCACCGTCGCCCGGGTCAACGCGGCACTCGCCCGGCACGGCCGTGTGCTCGGCCCCGACCCGGCCAGCGCCGTGGCGTGCACGGTCGGCGGGGTCGTCGCCAACAACGCCTCGGGCATGACCGCCGGCACCGCCCGGAACGCGTACCGCACGCTCGCCTCGCTCACCGTCGTCCTGCCGAGCGGCACCGTCGTCGACACCGCCGACCCGGCCGCCGACGAGGAGCTGGCCCGCGCCGAGCCGCGGCTGTGCGCCGGACTCATGGAGATCAAGGCGGAGATCGAGGCAGATCCGGAGCTGAGCGCCCGGATCCGGGCCAAGCACACCATCAAGAACACCCACGGCTACCGCCTGGACGCCTACCTCGACGGCGACACGCCGGTACGGATCCTGCGCGGTCTGATGGTCGGCTCCGAGGGCACCTTCGGCTTCATCTCCGAGGTCGTGCTCGACACCCTGCCGTTGCACCGCGAGACCGCTGCCGCCCTGCTCTTCTTCCCCTCGCTGCCCGCCGCGGCCGCCGCCGTGCCCCGCTTCAACGACGCCGGCGCCCTGGCCGTGGAGCTGATGGACGGCAACACGCTCCGTGCCTGCGCCGGCGTCCCCGGCGTGCCCGCGGACTGGGCCGGGGTGCCGAAGGAGACCACCGCGCTCCTGGTCGAGTTCCGCGCCGAGGACGCAGCGGCCCTGGACGCGTACGAGCGGGCCGCCGAGGAGATCCTCACGGGCCTTGACCTGGTCTCGCCGACGGCCCCGGCGGACCACGCGTTCACGCGCGACCCCGACGCCATCGCCGGGTACTGGAAGGCCCGCAAGGCGTTCGTTGCCGCGGTCGGCGGTTCACGGCCGTCCGGCACGACGCTGATCACCGAGGACTTCGCGGTGCCGCCGGAGCGGCTGGCCGAGGCCTGCGCGGCGCTGCTCGACCTCCAGCGGCGGCACGGCTTCGACGCGGCCGTCGCCGGCCACGCGGCCCACGGCAACCTGCACTTCCTGCTGGCGTTCGACGCGGCCGACCCGGCGGACGTGGAGCGGTACTCCCGCTTCATGGCGGACTTCTGCAAGCTCACCGTGGAACGGTTCGACGGCTCCCTCAAGGCCGAACACGCCACCGGGCGGAACCTCGCGCCGTTCCTGGAGCTGGAGTGGGGGCCGCGGGCCACCGAACTGATGTGGCGGACCAAGCAGGTCATCGACCCGGATGGGGTGCTCGCCCCGCGCATCGTGCTCGACCGCGACCCCAGGGCCCATCTGCGCGGGCTGAAAACGCTTCCGAAGGTGGAGGCCGAGGTCGACGCGTGCATCGAGTGCGGCTTCTGCGAACCCGTCTGCCCGAGCCGCGATCTGACGACCACTCCGCGCCAACGAATCGTGCTGCTACGAGAGTTGATGCGGCAGGCCGACGGCGCTCCGGTGGCGGAGAGCCTGCTCCAGTCGTACGGGTACGACGCCGTGGACACCTGCGCCGGCGACTCCGCGTGCCGACTGGCCTGCCCGGTGGGCATCGACACCGGGCGGCTGATGAAGGACTTCCGCCACGAGAGGCACTCCCGGGCCGAGGAACGGGCCGCCGCAGTCGCGGCGAAGCACTACCGGAGCGTGGAGACCGCGGCGCGGCTCGCGGTGGCGGCCGCGGCCCCGCTGGGCGACCGGTTCCTGGAGTCGGTGACCGGCCTGGCCCGGCGGGCCGTGCGCCCCGACCTCGTACCGGAGTGGCTGCCGGAACTCCCCGGCGCGGCGCCCCGGCGGCTGCCGCGTACGCACCGTCCGGCGGCGGTCGCCGTGTACTACCCGGCCTGCGTGAACCGGATCTTCGGCGGTCCCGAGGGACGGAGCGGGCCGTCGCTGCCGGAGGCCGTGGTGCGTCTTTCGGCGCGGGCGGGCCGGCCGGTGTGGATCCCGGAGGACGTGGCGGGCACCTGCTGCGCCACGATCTGGCACTCCAAGGGGTACGCGCGGGGCGCGGCGGTCATGGCCAACCGGATCGTCGAGGCCGCCTGGGGCTGGACGGCCGGCGGCACGCTGCCGCTCGTGGTCGACGCCTCGTCGTGCACCCTCGGCCTCGCGCGGGAGGTCGTGCCGTATCTCACCGACGACAACCGGGAGTTGCACGCGGAGCTTACAGTCGTCGACTCGCCGGTCTGGGCGGCGGACGAGCTGCTCCCCCGGCTGACGGTGCGCCGCCGGACCGGTTCGGCGGTGGTCCATCCGACCTGCTCGATGCGGCACCTCGGCGACGAGGACCAACTCACGGCACTGGCCGAGACGGTGGCCGACGAGGTCGTCGTACCGCTGGACGCGGGCTGCTGCGCCTTCGCGGGCGACCGCGGGCTGCTGCACAAGGAGCTGACGGAGTCGGCGACGGCCCGCGAGGCGGCGGAGGTGACCTCGCGGGCGTACGACGCACATCTGTCGGCGAACCGGATGTGCGAGATCGGCATGGACCACGCGACCGGCCGGACGTACTCCTCGGTGCTGCTGGAGCTGGAACGCGCCACGCGCCCGTGAGCCCGTCCGGCGGAGACGGGGACGGGTCCGGGGCGGGTCCCGGGTGCGGGACTTCAGCCGTGGATCAGCAGCGGCGCAGGTCCTCGACCAGCATGCCCTGGACGGTCCTCAGAGAGCGGTCGTGACAGCCGGCGGAGCCGTACACGCGGTAGCGCTCGGACGTGGTGCCGACTGCGTGCCGCTGGTCGCGCGGAACACCGGTGGTGTACGTGGCGTCGCCCTCGTAGCGGTCGTCGAGCCGCTGCCAGGACAGCCGTTCGCCGTTGCGCACGACGGTGGTGTCGGCGCGGTCCTCGAGGGTCAGCACGGTGCGCAGCCGTGCGTCGGCGCCGAGGGTCGTCTCGCCGTCCATGGTGTACGTGCGGTGGGTGCGGGTCGTGGTGCGGCCGACGGTGACGGACTCGTCGTCGGTCCAGGCGGCAGCTAGCGCGTCGAGGTTCTCGCCCTCCGTCCAGCGGTGGACGGAGGTGTTCGCGAGGCTGCGCGTGACGGTGGTGGCGACGCGGCCGTGCGAGGTGTTCAGATGGCCGGCCACGGTGAGCCGGTGGCCGCCGTCCGTGTCGAGCCGGTGTTCCGAACCGGGCGTGTGCACCGAGGAGTTGCGCGGATCTGACTCCTCGTGGCGGTCCAGCCCCCCGGTCACCACGGTGCTCCCCTCGTCCTGCCAGAGCAGCAGGTTGGTGGGGGTGCTCCAGCCGGTCTGCCCGGCGGGGACGCCGGCGACCGAGACCTCGACGCGGTGCTCGCGGCCGTCGTTGAGCAGCGCCGCGAACGGGGTGAGGTCGTAGACGACCGGCTGGATGTCGAAGGCGCGCGGCCCGGGGGTGACGTACCAGAGGAAGGGGTTGGACCAGCCGCCGGTCCAGACGGTCGGGAACGGGGCGGCGATGCCGGCGAGCCGGCCGTCCACGGCGATCCGTACCTCGCGGTAGGGGCCGTCGTCGGCGTGACAGGAGTACGGGGCGGCGTTGGGCGCCGTCATGTACCAGTACTCCTCGCAGCCGCCGCCGGAGCCGGTGGCGTACACCTCGGCGAGGATCCGTTCGGTGTTGCGCGGGGTGGTCAGGCGGGCGTTCTCCAGCGGGAGGACCTTGTCCGGGGTGGCGGCGGGCCGGACGGTCCCGCGGGCCGCGTAGAAGGTCAGGGTGACCTTGACGTCGAGGATCCCGGTGTAGGTCTCGTTGACGACGTTGCCGATGAGCATCTCGACGGACTGCGGGCGGGCGAGCGTGTCGCGGTACCGGGTGACGTCCTTCTCGACGGACCAGGCGATGCCGTCGGGCGAGGGCTGCGGGGTGGAGGTGCGCAGGATCTCGACGCCGCCGACGGTGACGTACCCCAGCCGGTCGTACTGGCGGCCCTTCACGCTGCCGTCGAGCCGCAGCACGACCTTGGCCCAGCGTGTGCCGCATTCCTTCGGCGGGGCGTAGTCGCCCCGGTACGGCGTGAAGTCGCGGAACTGCGCCTGGGCGAGGGTGACGGTGCATGACCGGGTGTCGGGCCTCTCGACGGGCGGTGCGGCGGTGACCGGATCGTGCCAGTCGCTGCCGAACTCGGCCGGCGGGACGGGCGCCGCGGGTGACGCGGCGGTGGCTGCCGGGGCAGCGGAGAGCAGTGCGCCCGCGACCAGCGCCAGGCCACTGATCATGCTCATGATCCTCTGAGGTCTCATGGCACGCGAGTGAAGCGCGGGAGCGGCGGCGCGGTCCAGAGGGCCATGTGGGATCTTGGCGTGTTCTGTGCCCAGTTGCGGGAAAATCGTTTGCCGATCACTCCCCGGAAGACGAACCTTGTCGAGGTTGTTCCCCCCGCAGCAGAACCGACCTCTGGGACGTCATGAAGATCCACGAGCTTCCGTACGCCGATCCAGGGGTCCCCGACGTCCGCTCGGGCACCCGGTTCCTCCTGTGGCTCGGCCGCAACCAGCTGGGCGGGCAGGTCAAGGCGATGCTCTGGGGCCTGCTGCTCCAGCTCGGCATCGCCGCGCTTCCGCTCGGCGTCGGCTTCGCGGTCCAGGCCGTCGTGGACGGCAGCGGCGGCCGGCTGGCGCTCGCCGGCGGACTCATCGCGGCGCTCGGCGTCGCCATCGCCGTGGGCGACGTCATGCTCCACCGCGTCGCCGTCACCAACTGGATCACCGCCGCCGCCCGGGTGCAGCAGCTGCTCTCCCGCAAGACCGCCGAGCTCGGCTCCGTACTGACCCGGCGGGTCGCCGCGGGCGAGGTCGTCGCCGTGTCCACGGCCGACGTGGAGAAGATCGGCTGGTTCGTCGAGGCGCTCTCGCGCTTCGCGGCCGCCGCGCTCGCCCTCGTCGTGGTCTGCGTCGGCCTGCTCGTGTACCAGCCCGCGCTCGGCGCCGTCGTCGCCGCGGGCGTCCCGGTGCTCGCGCTGGCCGTGCTGCCGCTGCTGCCGCGCGCCACCAAGCGCGCCGACGTGCAGCGCGAGAAGGCGGGCCGGGCCACCGAACTGGCCTCCGACACCGTCGCCGGACTGCGGGTGCTGCGCGGCATCGGCGGCGAGGAGCTGTTCCTCGACCGCTACCGGGCCGCCTCGCAGGAGGTCCGCAAGGCCGCCGTGCACAGCGCCCGGATGTGGGCGGTGATCGCGGCCGTCCAGGTGGTGCTGCCGGGGCTGCTGCTGCTCGCCGTCGTCGCGTACGGGGCACGGCTCGCGCTCGACGGGCGGATCTCGGTCGGCGAACTGGTCACCGTGTACGGCATGGTGGCGCTCACGTACCAGCCGCTGCGGCACTTCGAGGAGATCGCCATGGCGTACTCCTTCTCCAAGCCGTCGGCGAAACGGGCCGCCCGCGTGCTGTCGCTGAAGCGGACCACGACCACCTCGGACGCGCGCACCGACACCCCGGCGGCCGCGCTCGGCGGCGACCTGTACGACCCCGCCACCGGCGTCCTCGCCCCGGCCGGGCTGCTCACCGCCGTGGTCTGCGGCGACCCCGACGCGGCCGGCCGGCTCGCCGACCGGCTCGGCGGACATCCGACGGAGCCGGACGAGGCGCATGCCTCGGTCCTGCTCGGCGCGGTACCGCTGGACGAGCTGCCGCTGGACACCGCCCGCACCGCCGTCCTCGTCCAGGACAAGGACCCGGTGCTGCTCTCGGGCACGCTGCGGGACCTCCTGGACGTGCCGTCCTCCGGGAAGGTCGGGACGGGCGAGGCGCTGGACGCGGCGCAGTGCGGCGATGTGCTCGACGCGCTGGCGCAGGCGTCGGTGGACACGGACGGCGACCCGATGCGCACCCGGATCACCGAGCGCGGACGCTCGCTCTCCGGCGGTCAGCGACAGCGCCTGGCACTGGCCCGTTCGCTGGTCACCGACCCGGAGGTGCTGGTGCTCGACGAGCCGACGTCGGCCGTCGACTCGCACACCGAGTCGCGGCTCGCGGCGGGCGTGGCCCGGCTGCGGCAGGGCCGGACGACGGTCGTGCTGGCCTCCTCCCCGCTGCTGCTCGACCTCGCGGACCGGGTCGTCCTGGTCCACGAGGGGCAGGCCGTGGCGGTCGGCACGCACCGCGCACTGCTCCGCACGGAGCCCCGGTACCGGGCCGTGGTCACCCGCGAGACCGAAGAGGAACTCGCGACGCGGCAGACGACGGACCGCGAACGACTCGACCAGACCGACCGAATTGACGGGATCGACCGGATCGACCGGATCGACCGGATCGACGACGAGCTGGAACTCGCGGAAGCGGAAGGAGAATCGGCATGATCGGCATCGCACCGCCGGAGTACGACCCCGCGGCGCCGACGTCGGCGACCACCCTGCCCGTCGGCACGACGGCGACCGTCCGCGGATACGTACGGGAGCTGCTGCGCCGCCACCGCAGGGCCTTCGTCCTGCTGGTGAGCGTGAACGCGGTGGCCGTCGTGGCCTCGATGGTCGGGCCGTACCTGCTCGGCGGGCTCGTCGAGCGGCTGGCCGACGGGGAGCGCGAGCTGCACCTCACCTACACGGTCGGCCTGTTCGCGGCCGCGCTGGTGGTGCAGGCCGTGTTCGTCCGGCTGGTGCGGCTGCACGGCGCGATGCTCGGCGAGGAGATGCTGGCCGATCTGCGCGAGGACTTCCTCGTCCGGTCGGTGGGCCTGCCGCCGAGCGTCCTGGAGCGGGCCGGCACCGGCGATCTGCTGTCGCGGATCACCACGGACGTCGACCGGCTCTCCAACGCGATGCGCGAGGCAGTGCCGCAGCTGGCGATCGGCGTGGTGTGGGGCGGACTGCTGATCGGCGGCCTGACGCTGACCGCGCCGCCGCTGGCCCTGGCGGTCGTCATCGCCGCACCGCTGCTCATCGTCGGCTGCCGCTGGTACTTCAAGCGGGCTGGCGCGGCGTACCGCTCGGAGGCGGCGGGGTACGCGGCGGTCTCCGCCGCGCTGGCCGAGACCGTCGACGCGGGCCGGACCATCGAGGCGCACCGCCTCGGTGCGGGCCGGGTCGCGCTGTCGGACCGGAGGATCAAGCAGTGGACGGCGTGGGAGCGGTACACGCTCTTCCTGCGCACCGTCCTGTTCCCGGTCGTCAACCTGACCCACATGCTGGTGCTGGGCTCGGTGCTGATGCTGGGCGGCGCCTTCGTCCTCAACGGCTGGATGACGGTGGGCCAGTTGACCACCGGCGCGCTGCTCGCGCAGATGCTGGTGGACCCGATCGGGATCGTGCTGCGCTGGTACGACGAACTGCAGGTGGCGCAGGTGTCGCTGGCCCGCCTCGTCGGCGTGCGCGACATCGAGCCGGCCGCCGGCGACGACGCGGTACGGCCCGAGGGCCGGGCGGTCCGGGCGGACGAGGTCCACTTCGGCTACCGCGCGGGCGTCGACGTCCTGCACGAGGTGTCGCTGGCCGTCGCCCCGGGCTCCCGGCTCGCGCTGGTCGGCCCGTCGGGCGCCGGCAAGTCCACGCTGGGCCGGCTGCTCGCGGGCATCTACGCCCCGCGCACGGGCACGGTCACGCTCGGCGCGGCCGAGCTGGCGCGGATGCCCGCGGAGCGGGTGCGGGAGCACGTGGCGCTGGTCAACCAGGAGCACCACGTGTTCGTCGGCTCGCTGCGGGACAACCTGCTCCTCGCCCGCACCGGCGCCGAGGACGCCGAACTGTGGGCGGCCCTGGGCGCGGTCGACGCCGACGCCTGGGCCCGGGCCCTGGACGACGGCCTGGACACGGAGGTCGGCTCCGGCGGTCTGGCGCTGAGCCCGGCACAGGCCCAGCAGATCGCCCTGGCCCGCCTGGTCCTGGCGGACCCGCACACCCTGGTCCTCGACGAGGCGACGTCCCTCCTCGACCCCCGCGCCGCCCGGAACCTCGAGCGCTCCCTGTCCCGCGTCCTCGACGGCCGCACGGTCGTCGCCATCGCCCACCGCCTCCACACCGCCCACGACGCCGACGTCATCGCCGTCGTCGAGGACGGCCGCATCACCGAACTCGGCAGCCACACCGCTCTGGTGACCGCCGACGGCGCGTACGCGGCACTGTGGCACTCGTGGCACGGGTGACGGGCGGGCGCGCGATCAGGGAGGGTTCGGTGCGGGCCCGGCTGCCCCGCTCAGCCGGCGCAGGTGACGTTCCGCCACCACCAGTGAGTGGCCGTACAGATCCTCATTGGCTTCGGCCAGCCGTCGCAGGACACGTACGCGCTCTTCGGCCACGGAGTGCGCCTTCGGGAGGGCTCGTGCCCGCAGGTACTGCCCGAAGAGCGCGTACAGCGCGCTGTCCAGGAGCGGGCCGTAGAAGCGGAAGTTCCGCTGGGTCTGGACCCGCCTGATGGCCACGGCTTCCTCCAGGCGCACCAGCGCCTCGTCGAGCCGGCCGAGCTCGACGAGCGCCCAGCCGAGATTCTGCAGGGAGCCCGCGAGCTCGACCCCGTCCTGGGCGGGATCGCCCTCGCCTATCACCACGTGGCTGTGCCGGACTCCCTCAAGGGCCAGCTCATGGCGCACCCCGGCGGGCAGCCACCGCGCGGCGTTGTTCGCCAGGGCGTAGGTCAGGTCTCGGCGGTACTGGTTGGACAGTTCCGGATCCTCGGTCTCGAAGCGCGCCATGAGGTCCCGGTAGATGTCCGCGGCCTCGCTCGTGGCTTCGAGCGCCTGGCGGCGGTCACCGTTCCGCTGGAAGAAGATCCCGGCCCAGTCCAGGCCGAAGGCGAGCTCGGCCCGCTGCCCGTCGTCCATGTCCGGGAAGCGTCGCCGGATCTCGAGGTCCTTCCGGATCTCCGCAGCGGCCTTCGCGTAGTCCCCGATCCCGTCCAGCCGGTGCGCGAACGTCCGGTGGAGCCGGGCACGGGCGTAGGCGTCGTCACCCGCCCGATCGAGGCGGTACGCCATGAGGCGCTCGGTGAGCACGGCCGCCCCGGCATCGAGCTCGACGTCCTTCATCGGCAGCCCGGCCTCGAAGCGGTCGAGCACGGACTCGGGTATCCAGGGGTTGTCGGCGAGCCGGGCGATCCCGGCGGAACCGGCCTGCAGGAACAACCTGGGCCGGTCAACCAGCAACGGGACCAGTTGCCGTGTGGTGACGTGTTCCCAGCGGCGCGCGGTCTCGATCAGGGTGATCAGAGTCGACTTCGCCCAGGGCGTGTCGTCGTCACGGTCGTCGCCCCTCCGTACGTCGCCGGTGATCAGTCTCCTCGGCGCCTCGATGGCCCAGTGGTCGCTCAGGGGGGACACGGCGGGCTCGGTCGGCAGGAGAAGCGCGAGAAAGTCCTCACCGAGCAGGTCGGGGTGCAGCGGCTGCAGCACGGTCCCGAACCGGTGCGCCGGATAGGCGACCGCATGGTCCTTGATGACCTTCGCCGCGGGTTCGTGGGAGTCCATACCGATCCGGCCGACCGCGACGAGCGCCTCGGCCGGTGGGAGAGCTCCCGTGAGCGTGGCGGTGTACACCGCCTGCGCGAACACGTCCGGCCCGATGGACACGCGCCCGGATGCCGACAACCGCTCCCAGTGGTCGCGTTCGCGCATGATCAGGTAGGCCGAGATGCCGGCCCGGCTGCCGGGAGGGAGCTCGCCTCTCCGGGCCGCCTCGGTGTCGGCCAGGGCGGCCATGTGCACGGACAGCACGGTGGAGAACCCGTCGGCGCCGAGATCACGGGGTCGTCCGGGCGGCTGCGTGCCGAGCGCGGACCCGAAGAACTCGCAGGCTCGCGCGTAGAGGGTGTGCCGGTCCACACCTTCGTCCTGCTCCAGCGGCAGGAGCGCCAGATCGTCGAACGGGACCCGCCAGTCGGTGAGATGACGGGTGGGAGTGCTCCACCATCCTCCCGCGGATCGGGCGATGAGGAGCACACGGACCCGTCGGCCCTCCTGCTCCCGGCAGTCGCTCAGGAAGTCGATGAGATCCTGCTGCGGCCAGCGCTCGGCGTAGTCCACGATCAGCAGCTGCCCGTGCGTTCCGCGCGGCTCACCGGCGTGCTCGCCGGATCGGAGGTCCGCTGCGGCCGCTCCGGACGCGTGGTCGTTCCCGTGGCGTACCTCAAGAACCGTCCAGCCGTCCCGACGGCTCTCCGTCCCGAACTGGATGGCCAGTCGCGACTTCCCCTGGCCACCCGGGCCGTGCAGCAGCCGCACGGAGACCGTGGCCGGTGAGCCGTCCTGGACACCGCGCCACGCACGCAGCGACTTCAGGGCCGGTTCACGACCGACGAACTCGATCTGCTGATGCTCCGCGCGCAGCAGCAGACTCGGGCGTTCGCGTGCTTCCCGCGACGTGAAGCGGCGGCGGACCGGCAGGCCCTGGGTCAGTGGGGCGGAGCTTCAGGGAACGGGCCATCCGTCTCACGGTCTCCGGGCGTGGCAGCGTCGGACCGCCGAGGCAACCGCGCACCGCGCCACGGGACAGTTCGGTCACCTCGGTGAGCCACTGCTCGGTCTTCTGCTGGGAGTCCTTCGCCCGGGACAGGCGCGACTTGAGCTCGGCCAGGGCCTCCGACGCCTCGTCACCCGTCCGTTCGCCGGCCAAGGTCTGCCCCCGTTCGGAGTCCGAACTGCCCTGTACACCAACGTACACAGTGAACGGCGGTGGACGACCTGTCCGCGAGGTTGGTCCTGACCACACGACACACCTCACGGAGGGAACTCCTCGTGGACCTCACCCGCACGCACCTCGTCCTTGCCGTCCTGGGCGCGGTGCTCGCCCTCGTCCTGGCCGGACTCGTCGGCGCCGCGACCGCCTTCCTCGGCATCCGGGCCGGCGAGAGCCTTCCGAACGCCGCGCTGAAGGGAGGGAGGGCCTTCGCCGGAACGCTGATGCTCGTGATCGCCGCCGCGGCACTGGGCGTCAGCGCGTTCGGGCGGTGAACGGCCCCGGCGCCGAGGCAGAGCCCCTACGAGCCCGTCGGCGGGTCGTAGGCCTGTTTCGAGGCGCAGGTCCAGATGACGGGGTGGATGCGGCCCGTGGCGTCGGCGGCGCGGCCGGCCACGCGGTCGCGGTCGTCCACCGCGTAGGCGCCCGAGAGGCCGGTGGCGGCGAGGCGCGGCAGGGCGAGGACGGGGCCGGTGCCGGGCCAGTACTGGGCCTGGGGCGGCGGGGCCGTCTCGGGGGGCCAGGGGCCGGTGATCGTGGAGTCCGCCGCGGTGCCGACCGCCGCCCCGGTCGTGGGGCTGAGGTCCTCCAGGACGCCCGCGGTGCGGCGCCCGGCGGTGGGCAGGTAGCGGGGGTCCTCGGCGTACGGCGGGGTCCAGAGCAGGCCCGAGGACTCCAGGGCCCGTGAGTACGTGAAGACCCCGACGATCCGGCCGCGTTCGTCGATCTCGCGGGGCTGGTAGGTGGTGTACGTGTCGCCGGGGTACAGCGGCGGCAGTTCGACCGCCGCGGCCGTCGCGTCGGCGCTCCACATCAGGGCCGGGTAGTAGCCGGCGCCGTCCGCGTCCCAGCCGTACCCGTGGCCGACGATCTGCCCGGCGTCGTTGATCCCGCCGATCTCCTCCAGCCGGACGTGCGCGGGCAGCGCGAGCTCGCGGCGGACCGTGCGGCCCTGCCACTCGACGCCGACGAGGGTGTCGCCGTCCTGCCGCTGCCCCACGATCCGCCCGGAGGCGTTGATGTCCCGTACGGTCCCGCCGCCCGGCAGCAGCGTCGCGGTGCGCGCACCCGCGCGGTAGCTGAAGGCGGCGGGCGGGCGTCCCGGCGCGGTGAACGTGCCGGCCATCAGGCCGTGCCGGTTCACCGCGGCGACCGTTCCGCCCGTGTAGCCCGCGGGCAGCGGCACCTGCCGCACCCGGTCGCCGCGCCAGTAGACCGGCTTCCCGTCCGACTGCCCGACGGACAGTCCGCGCCGGCCGAGGTCGCTGACCGCGCCCCCGCCCGTGGGCGTCAAAGTGCGCAGCTGCTTGATCGACGGCACACACGGCCGCGCGGCCGCCTCCGCCGCCACTGTGCCCGCCGGTACGGCCACGGCCACCGCGGCGAGCGCGGTCAGCGCCGCCGTGATCCCCCGTCTCGTGCCGTGCGCGTGCCGTATTCCCCGTCCGTTCATGAGGACCCCCCAGTCCAACGATCGGAAACCGACGGACTTCTGACGGTCCGTCGGCGTGCGTGAGGGGACATCATGGACGCTGCGGGACGGAATGGCCAGACGGCCGGGCCGGCCACGAACGACCGGCGTCGCCTCACCGCGCTGCCGCGGACTCCAGCAGCTCCCGCGCCTCGACGGCGCGCTCGTGGTCCGGGCCGAAGACCGCCGTGCAGGACTCCAGAGCCCGCGCGGCCTCCGCCCGTGCCTCCGCCGTGCGGCCCAGGCCGTGCAGGGCGCGGGCCACCGCGAGGTCGGTCAGGCCCGTGTCGGCGGCCTGGGCGCCCGTGTCGTAGAGGCGGGCCGTGGTCACCTCGGCCAGCGCCTCGTCGTGGCGGCCCTGGCCGGAGAGCGCCCGGGCGAGGCCGGCCCCGAGGACCGGCAGCGTGCGCGTGACGCCGGGTGCGGAAGCGGCCCGGACGGCCTGCGTCAGGGCCCCGCGGGCCACGGACTCGGCCTCCGCGTGACGGCCGGAGCCGTTCAGCGCGGCCGCGAGCACCGTGCTCGCCGCGAGCCAGGGCATGGTGGCGTCGGGCGCCCGGAGCCGGTCGGCGCAGGCGGCGACCGCGAGGGCCTCCGCTTCGGCCTCCGCATGCCGGCCGAGCTGGGCGAGCGCAGCGGCGCGGTTGGTGCGCAGCTGGAGGGTCCACAGGTGCTCGGGCCCGTTGATCCGGGTCATCCGGGGCAGCAGTACGTCGTACGCGGCGACCGCCTCCTCGCGCCCTCCGCGCAGACTCCGCACCATCTCCGCGAGCCCCAGGACGTGTACCTGCAGCGCGTCGTCCGGCAGGTGCGTGCGCGTCGCGGCGATCGCGCGGGCCTCGTCCTCCGCCTCCGTGAAGCGGCCGTCCGCGTGCAGCGTCGCGACGAGGGTGAGCCGCGCCGAGACCATCACCGGGTGCGTCGCCCCGAACAGGTGCCGGGCGTCGCGGATCACCGCACGCAGCCCCTCCTCGGCCTCCGCGTGCCGCCCCTGGCCGCTCAGGGCGTGAGCGGTGCGGATCCGCTGCTCCAGAATCCGCGGACTGCGGGAGCTCGCGCCGCCGCGGAACAGATCGAGAATCCCCATGCCGCCGCTCCCCTACAGGTAGCCGAGCGCGGACGCCCCGCCCACACCGCCGAGCAGCATGAACGCCGGCATCAGCACCTTCAGCTCCACCCAGGAGCCGGCCCGGAACCGCATCGCCTTGGGCGGGCCGATCGGGTACCAGCGCTTGCGGCCCACGGGGATCGGCCACAGGATCGGGCAGCCGGAGACGGTCAGCGCGTCGCCGATGTCGTGCACCAGCGCGCCCAGCACGATCGGCAGGCCCAGCCACAGGTAGTCCTGACCGGTGAACAGCCAGTCGGCGCCGCTGCCGGGCTTGTCGAGGACGCCCGCGAGGATCCACGCGCTGGTCGCGCCGAGCAACCACACGAGCACGTCGCTGGACATCCGCGCGGCCCGCCACAGCAGGCCCTCGACGGCGAGCACGAGGTGCACGAAGAGGATCGCGAGCACGGCCCAGCGGCCGCCGGTGACCGCCGCCGCGGACGCGCCGGCGCCGATCAGCACCGCCCACACCCAGGTGTGGGTGAGGGTGCGGTGGCCGCCGGAGCGGCGCGGGTCGGCCGTGGAGCGGGTCGCCTTGTACACCGCGTACGACAGCTTGTCGACGATCTCGCACAGGCCCCGCGAGACCGGCCCGAAGGCCCGCGAGATGGTCGCGGACTTGTGGTCGAGGTCCGGCGCGAGCGCCGCGCCCGCGCAGATGAGCGCGCCGACCACCAGCACCGGCCACGGCATCGGGTGTCCGAAGCCGGCCGCGGCCGCCCCCACGCCCAGCCAGGCCGCCGCTCCCGACAGCGAGTGCGCCGGTCCCATCATGGTCGTTCCCGCCCCATTCGTCGTACGCCGGCGCTCAGTTGACGACCGGTCGACGGGGCATCGTATCCTCCGCGATCTTCGGGCCGACGGCCGGTTCCCTCATCCGGGGGGAATCCAGGCAAGATGGGGGCGTGACCCTTATCGATCAGCTGCCTGCGACCGCCGACCCCGACGCCCTCTTCGAGGCCTTCTCCTCATGGGCGGAGGGCCGGGGAATCACGCTCTACCCGGCCCAGGAGGAGGCGCTGATCGAGGTGGTCTCGGGGGCGAACGTGATCCTCTCGACCCCGACCGGCTCCGGGAAGTCGCTGGTCGCGGCGGGTGCGCACTTCGCGGCGCTTGCGAACGACCAGGTCACCTTCTACACCGCGCCGATCAAGGCGCTGGTGTCGGAGAAGTTCTTCGACCTGTGCAAGATCTTCGGCACCGAGAACGTCGGCATGCTGACCGGCGACGCCTCCGTGAACGCGGACGCACCGGTGATCTGCTGCACGGCCGAGGTGCTGGCGTCGATCGCGCTGCGCGACGGCAAGGACGCCGACATCGGCCAGGTCGTGATGGACGAGTTCCACTTCTACGCGGAGGCGGACCGCGGCTGGGCCTGGCAGATCCCGATCCTCGAACTGCCGCAGGCACAGTTCGTCCTCATGTCGGCGACGCTCGGCGACGTGTCGATGTTCGAGAAGGACCTGACCCGGCGCACCGGCCGGCCGACCGCGGTGGTCCGCTCGGCGACGCGGCCGGTCCCGCTGTCGTACGAGTACGAGCTCACGCCGATCACCGAGACGCTGACCGAGCTCCTGGAGACGAAGCAGGCGCCGGTCTACATCGTCCACTTCACGCAGGCGCAGGCCGTGGAGCGGGCGCAGTCGCTGATGAGCATCAACATGTGCTCGCGCGAGGAGAAGGACAAGATCGCCGAGCTGATCGGCAACTTCCGCTTCACCACCAAGTTCGGCCAGAACCTCTCGCGGTACGTGCGCCACGGCATCGGCGTGCACCACGCGGGCATGCTGCCGAAGTACCGCCGGCTCGTCGAGAAGCTGGCGCAGGCCGGTCTGCTGAAGGTCATCTGCGGGACGGACACCCTCGGCGTGGGCGTGAACGTGCCGATCCGCACGGTGCTGTTCACCGCGCTGACGAAGTACGACGGCAACCGGGTGCGCACGCTGCGGGCCCGGGAGTTCCACCAGATCGCCGGCCGCGCCGGTCGGGCCGGCTTCGACACCGCCGGTCTCGTGGTGGCGCAGGCGCCCGAGCACGTCATCGAGAACGAGAAGGCGCTGGCGAAGGCCGGCGACGACCCGAAGAAGCGCCGCAAGGTGGTCCGCAAGAAGGCCCCGGAGGGCTTCGTCGCGTGGAGCGACACCACCTTCGAGAAGCTGATCGGCTCCGAGCCGGAGCCGCTGACCTCCCGTTTCAAGGTCACGAACATCATGCTGCTCTCGGTGATCGCCCGGCCGGGCAACGCCTTCGAGGCGATGCGCAAGCTCCTGGAGGACAACCACGAGCCGCGGAAGAACCAGCTGCGGCACATCCGCCGGGCGATCGCGATCTACCGCTCCCTGCTCGACGGCGGCGTGGTGGAGCAGCTGGACACCCCGGACGCGGAGGGCCGCACCATCCGGCTCACCGTCGACCTCCAGCAGGACTTCGCGCTGAACCAGCCGCTGTCGACGTTCGCGCTGGCCGCGTTCGACCTGCTGGACCCGGAGTCCCCGTCGTACGCGCTCGACATGGTGTCGGTCGTGGAGTCGACGCTGGACGACCCGCGCCAGATCCTGGCCGCCATGCAGAACAAGGCGCGCGGCGAGGCCGTCGGGCAGATGAAGGCGGACGGCGTCGAGTACGAGGAGCGGATGGAGCGGCTCCAGGACATCTCGTACCCGAAGCCGCTCGAAGAGCTGCTGTGGCACGCGTACAACGTCTACCGGAAGTCGCACCCGTGGGTCGGCGACCATCCGGTCTCGCCGAAGTCCGTCATCCGCGACATGTACGAACGGGCCCTGTCCTTCACGGAGTTCACGTCCTGGTACGAGCTGGCGCGGACCGAGGGCATCGTGCTGCGCTATCTGGCGAGCGCGTACAAGGCGCTGGACCACACGATCCCGGACGATCTGAAGACCGAGGACCTCGAGGACCTCATCGAGTGGCTGGGCGAGATGGTCCGGCAGGTGGACTCCTCGCTGCTCGACGAGTGGGAGCAGCTGGCGAACCCGGAGCTGGAGAGCGCCGAGGAGGCCCAGGAGAAGGCCGACCAGGTCAAGCCGGTCACCGCGAACGCCCGCGCCTTCCGGGTGCTGGTGCGCAACGCCATGTTCCGCCGGGTGGAGCTGGCGGCCCTCGACAACGTCGCCGAGCTGGGCGAGCTGGACGCCGAGTCGGGCTGGGACGCGGACGCCTGGGGCGAGGCGATGGACGGGTACTGGGACGAGTACGAGGACCTGGGCACCGGCCCGGACGCGCGCGGCCCGAAGCTGCTGTCCATCGAGGAGGACCCGGAGCACGGTCTGTGGCGCGTCCGGCAGACGTTCGCGGACCCCAACGGCGACCATGACTGGGGCATCAGCGCGGAGGTGGACCTGGCCGCCTCCGACGAGGAGGGCCGGGCGGTCGTACGGGTGACGGCCGTGGGCCAGCTGTGACGGCCGTGGGCCTGCTGTAGACGCTCCTGGAGGAGGACGACGGTGACCAACCCCGCCGAGAGGCTCGTGGACCTGCTCGATCTGGAGCAGATCGAGGTGAACATCTTCCGCGGCCGCAGCCCGCAGGAGTCGCTGCAGCGGGTCTTCGGCGGGCAGGTCGCCGGGCAGGCGCTGGTCGCGGCCGGGCGGACGACGGACCGCGACCGGCCGGTGCACTCGCTGCACGCCTACTTCCTGCGGCCTGGCCGCCCGGGCGTGCCGATCGTGTACCAGGTGGAGCGGGTGCGGGACGGGCGGTCGTTCACCACCCGCCGGGTCACCGCCGTCCAGGAGGGCCGGACGATCTTCAACCTGACGGCCTCCTTCCACCGGCCCGAGGAGTCGGCGTTCGAGCACCAGCTGCCGCCGCGGCACCTCACCGACCCGGAGAGCCTGCCGCGGCTCGCGGACGAGATCCGCGACCATCTCGGCGCGCTGCCGGAGTCGCTGGACCGGATGGCCCGGCGGATGGCCTTCGACATCCGGTACGTGGACCGGCTGCGCTGGACGAAGGACGAGGTCAGAGGCGCGGACCCGCGCAGCGCGGTGTGGATGCGCGCGGTCGGCCCGCTGGGCGACGACCCGCTGGTGCACACCTGCGCGCTGACGTACGCCTCCGACATGACCCTGCTCGACGCCGTACGGATCCCCGTCGAGCCGCTGTGGGGTCCGCGCGGCTTCGACATGGCGTCTCTGGACCACGCGATGTGGTTCCACCGCCCGTTCCGCGCCGACGAGTGGTTCCTGTACGACCAGGAGTCCCCGATCGCCACGGGCGGCCGCGGTCTGGCCCGCGGCCGCATCTACGACCGTGAGGGCCGGCTGCTGGTGTCGGTGGTCCAGGAGGGACTCTTCCGCAAACTATAGGAGGGCTGTCACAGGGCGGCGGGGTGCGGTGTCCGGTGGGCGTCAGCGACACTCCGGAAGGAACGGAAGTCCATCATGAGCAAGGTCTGGTTCGTCACCGGCTCCGCGCGCGGCCTGGGTCGCGCCTTCGTCGAGGCGGCCCTGTCCCGCGGCGACCGGGTGGCCGCCACCGCCCGTGACGCCGCCCGCCTCGACGGTCTGGTCGGCGCGTACGGCGACGCGGTGCTCCCGCTGGAGCTGGACGTGACCGAGAGGGCCGCCGTCCACGGCTCCGTACGGCGGGCCGCAGAGCACTTCGGCCGGCTCGACGTCGTCGTGAACAACGCGGGCTACGGCCTGTTCGGCGCGGTCGAGGAGCTGGGCGAGCGGGAGCTGCGGGACCAGCTGGAGACGAATCTGCTCGGCCCGGTGTGGGTGGTCCAGGCCGCGCTGCCGCTGCTGCGGGCGCAGGGCGGAGGCGGGCACATCGCCAGATCTCCTCGGTGGGCGGCGTCATGGCGATGCCGATGGGCGGCGGGTACCACGCCTCCAAGTGGGCCCTGGAGGGCCTGAGCGAGTCCCTGGCCCAGGAGGTCGCCGCCTTCGGGATCAAGGTGACGCTGGTCGAGCCCGGCTCCTACGCCACCGAGGCGATCGCCGGCGCCGTGCAGGCGGACGCCGACCCGCTGTACCAGGGGCTGCGCGAGGGCTTTGCCGAGGCCGCGAAGGCCCTCGACGAGGCCGACCCGGCGGCCGCGGGACAGGCGCTGCTGCGGCTCGTCGATGCCGAGAACCCGCCCCTGCGGGTCTTCTTCGGCCGGCACGGCAACGACATGCTCCCGCAGATCTACGCGGACCGCCTGGGCTCCTGGCAGGCCTGGCAGGACCTCGCGGAGGCTGCCCATGGGGCCGGGAGCGGGGCTGTTCGCTAGGGCCTGTCCGGCGGATCAGGGTCGGACAGGCCGCGGCGTCTGGTGCGGTGCATCGCAAGGCGCCGGAGCGCCTCGATAGCGGAGCTATTGGGGCGTTTCGGTAACGCGGCGAGGTGCCGTGCCAGGCGTCGCGGCCCCGGCCATGATGCGCCGGACAGGCCCTAGACCCCGGGCAGGGTGTCCTGCTCGACCTCGTGCCGCCGGGTCCGGATCTCCGGGCCCGGCGGGTGCAGCTTGGCGTCGCAGGAGGGACCGAGGCGGGTGCGGCGGGACGCGGCGCCGGTGAGCGGGCGGCCGCAGAGCCGGCACCGGACGCGGCGGGCTCCCGGGTCGCCGGGTGCGGAATCGATCTCGATTGCCAGCGGTTCTTCTCCCATGTTGAGATCAAACCCCATGTCGGGGACGTCCACGAGGAGCTGTCCATGAGCTTGTACGAGATTCCGCTGAAAACCCTGGCCGGCGAGCCCGTCTCCCTGGCCGACTACCGCGACCGTGCCGTCCTGGTGGTCAACGTCGCCTCCAAGTGCGGGCTGACCCCGCAGTACGCCGGTCTGGAGCGGCTGCAGAAGGAGTACGGGGAGCGCGGCTTCACCGTGCTCGGCGTGCCCTGCAACCAGTTCGCGGGCCAGGAGCCGGGCAGCGCGGAGGAGATCCAGACCTTCTGCTCGACCACGTACGGCGTGAGCTTCCCGCTGCTGGAGAAGACGGACGTGAACGGCGCGGAGCGGCACCAGCTGTACACGGAGCTGACGCAGGTCGTGGACGCCGAGGGCGAGGCCGGCGACATCCAGTGGAACTTCGAGAAGTTCCTCGTCGGCCGCGACGGCACGGTCACCCGCTTCCGTCCGCGCACCGAGCCGGAGGCCCCGGAGCTCGTGGCGGCCATCGAGGCCCAGCTTGTCTGACCTGGGGGTGGTCGAACGGCTGCGGGCCGCGGGCTGTGTCTTCGCCGAGGAAGAGGCGGAGCTGCTGCGCGCGGCGGCGGCCGGTACGGCCGAGCTGGACCTGATGGTCGAACAGCGGGCCTCGGGGCTGCCGCTGGAGCACGTGGTGGGCTGGGCGGAGTTCGCGGGGCTGCGGGTCGAGGTCGATCCGCGGGTGTTCGTACCGCGCCGGCGCACCGAGTTCCTGGCCGGGCAGGCCGTGGGCCTGGCCCGGGCGGGGGCGGTCTGCGTCGATCTGTGCTGCGGCTCCGGCGCGGCCGCCGCGGTGCTGCTGGAGGCGGTGCCGGACGCGGAGGTGCACGCCTCGGACATCGAGCCGGCGGCGGTGCGCTGCGCACGGCGCAACGTGGAGCCGCGCGGGGGCCGGGTGTACGAGGGCGACCTGTTCGCCCCGCTGCCGCGGGAGCTGCGCGGCCGGGTCGACGTCCTGGTCGCGAACGTGCCCTATGTGCCGTCCGGCGAGGTCGGCCTCCTCCCGACGGAGGCCCGGGTGCACGAGCCGCTGGTGGCGCTGGACGGCGGCGCGGACGGTCTGGACGTGCTGCGCCGGGTGGCCGCGGAGGCCGCCGCCTGGCTGGCGCCGGGCGGATCGCTGCTGACGGAGACCAGCGAGCAGCAGTGCGGCCCGGCCCTCGACGCACTGGCCGCGGCGGGCCTGACGCCGCGGGTGGTCACCGACGAGGACCTCTACGCGACGGTCGTCATCGCAACACGCTGACCGCCGGCCGGCCCGGACCGGACCCGCGCAGGGACCGGTCCGGGGCAGGTTCACCGCCTCGGCTTCATCGCCTCGGCGCGCCCCACCATGTCCCGTGGTGGCGATGGACGCGGTTCCAGTCCTCCTCCGGAGCGTCCTCGGGCACGGCCACGAGCAGGGAGGACGCCGCCTCGCACGCGTGCTCGGCCTGCTCCGCCGTGAGGCGGCGGCAGTCCCACAGCAGTCCGGCCATCTCCTCCGTCAGCGGGTCCGCCGGCCGGGGAGGCTCCGGGAGCTCGACTCCCGTGAGGGCGGCGAGGTCGCCGGGCTGCATGCCGAGGGTGACCGCGAAACCGGTCACCAGGTCCGCGGTCAGCGGGACGCGGCCCTGGCCGATGCCGTTGACGGTGGAGGCGGCCAGGTACACCCGGCCGTGGGTCAGCAGGGCGAGGGCCTTGGCGGCGCTGGGCACGGAGTTCCCGAGCCGGTTGCCGCACAGCAGATTGACGAGCAGCGCGCCGAAGCCGCCCCGTTCCGGGTCGTAGGCCCGTAGCGGCTCCTGCGGACCGACGCGCGGTTCCGGGCGCAGCCCGTCGACCAGCCGGTGGACACGGGCCCGTTGGTCCGGCGGCAGCGCCGTGGTGATCTTGATCAGGCTCACGGTCGCGGACCCCGCCGCCGGGTCCCTCGGCGTACGGTCTTCCGGCACGGGGCCACCGGCGATCACGTACAGATCCTCGGGGTGGAAGCCGAGGGCGGGAGCGAGGGCGTCCAGCTGCCGGGACGACGGGGGCGTGCCCCCCACCACGGCTCGGAGTTCGCCCTCCGGGATGCCGGACGCCGACGACAGCCCTGCGACGTCGATCCGGCGGTGCTGCAGCAGTCGGGTCAGAAGGTCGCCGAAGTTCGGGTGATCGGCCATGACGCCACCTTATGTCGAGGGAGATGCGCGTTGATTTCGGGACGGGAGAAGGGCGCGGCCCCCGGGCGCCGATGGCTGGATGCCACCGGCGCGCCGGAAGCCGCGCCCTTGTCCTCACATCACCGGGACGACAGATTCCGGACGTCCCAGGGGTCCCAGACGGTGTTCTCGGTGACCTTCAGTCCGAAGCCGTGCAACGCCCGGCCGGCCACGTGCTCCAGCGGTGCGTAGTCGCCCGCGTTGTCCCGGTAGAACTTGTCGTAGCTGCCGGGCATGTAGTGGCCTGAGCCGTTGCCCATCTTCAGGACCGTGCCGTCCGCGTCGACCGTGAACCCGCCGGCGAACAGCACCGGTTCATGGTCGGCGAGGCTGGTGTGGCCCGGCCAGTCGGCGTCCGGGTGGAAGTACCCGCTCTCGTACAGCTCCTCGTTCATCGCGCGCACCGAACCGTCCGTCTTCTGCACGAAGATGTAGGTGCCGGCCTCGATGTCGGCCCCGGACGTGGCGACCAGGTGCTCCGGGAGCGGACCCTGGATGCCGTCGTCGACACCCTCCCGACCGGGCCGCCAGACATAGGTCGGCTTGATCGAGTCGGCCGCCTCGTCGAGGTACTTGGCCGCCTTGGCCCCCTTGCCGAACGGGAAGACCGCAGCCATGGCGAGGCTGCACTGCCCGAAGGCCGGACGGTCGGCGCACTTCGAGAAGTCGGCCCAGCCGGAGAGCTCCTTGGCGATCGCCGAGAGGTCGAGCCAGCCCTCGAGACCGGTGCTGCCGTCGTGGCTCTGGATGTTGAACTCGAGGTACTCCGGGTCGGGGATGATCGGTTCCACCCCGTCCATCCGGTACTGGCTCCGTGCCTGGCAGCCGACGTCGCAGGACTCGTGCCCGTCCAGCTCGATGTTGTTGACGGGGTTGCCCGCGGCGAAGGCGTAGCGGCTGGAGGTTGCCGGGTCGGCGCCCAGGCTCATGTCGGCCGCGGCGCCGTTGTACATGTCCCGGCTGATGAAGCGGGTCGTGGCCGGGTCGTAGTCACGGAAGCCCATGTCGTAGGTGCCCGACTGGGCGTTCCAGCGCTTGCCGTTGAACCGGTACGGGTTCGTCGGCTCGTGGCCGGGCTCCACCAGAGCGTCCAGACCGGTGAACTGGTCCCTGACCTCCTGGCCGTAGGCGCTGTAGCCGTAGGTGGAGGAGGGGTCACCGGTGTAGTAGGTCATCGCCTCGACGTCGCCGTGGCTGTTGTAGCTGTAGTAACCCGTGTCACCGCTCAGGTGGTTGATCTGGGAGAGGCGTTCGCCTCCCAGGCCGTACGCGTAACTCTTGGAGAGGGTTCCGTCGAGCTCCTCGCTGAGGACCTCTCCCGACAGGCCCAGGTAGTTGTACTCCTCCGTCCAGGCGTCATCGACGCTCTTCTCGACCGTGCGGTCGAGCGCGTCGTAGCGGTAGTCCGTGGTGGTGGTCTTCTCCCCCTCCGAGCGGACGGTGCTGGTCAGGCGGTCGAAACCGTCGAAGACGTTCTGCTCCACGACCTTGCCGCCGTCGCGGCTGACGGAGTTCAGCCGGCCGAAGGCGTCGTAGTCGTAGATGGCCGAGGAGTCGACGAGGTTCGAGGAGGAACTCAGCCTGTTCTTCCGGAAGTAGAACTCGGTCAGCTCCGAGGTCTGGAGGAACAGCTGCTTGGTGACGTTGGAGTTGTCGTCGTGCCAGTACTGCTCCGTCCGGGGCTTGCTGCCCGTCCGGTCCGATTCCCTGATCCGGTCGACCGGGTCATAGGTGTAGACGGTCTGGGACGACATGAGCCCGGCGCCGGAGGCGCCCAGCACCTGGGCGGTGTCCTTGCTCTTGTTGCCGTTGGCGTCGTAGTCGTAGGAGTGCGAGGAGACCGTGGAGCCGTTGGCCTTGAGCTCCTTGGCGGTGCGCACCTGGCCGTTGGCGTAGTAGGTGTAGTCGACGGTGTTGCGGTTGTTGACCTTGGTGATGGTGGCGCGCAGGCCGCGGTCGGTGTACGCGTACTGCGTGACGTCCGGCTGCGGGTCCGTCGGCGTCTGGCCCACCGTGACCGTCTTCACCAGGTCCCGCAGGTCGTACTCGAACTTCGAGTGCTGCTGCGGGTGGCCGATGGTGTCGAGCAGGCCGTTGACGTCGTAGGCGTAGGAGGTGGTCTTCGGCTCCTGGCCGGCCAGCGCCTCCCGGACCGTGGCGACCTCGTCGAGCCCGGTGTACGTCAGCTTGTACACGTCGGGCGTCGTCGTGCCGCGATCGGTCTCGTCGACCGAGTCCAGGTTGCCGTTCAGGTCGTAGTCGTAGGCGAAGGACCGGTCGGCCGGGACGCTCGCGGAGGCGTCCGTGCGGGTCCGCATGGACCCGTCCGGGTAGTACGACCAGCCCATGGTGCGCTGCGACGCGCCGCCCGCGCCGGTCAGCGTCCGCTTCTCCTGCCGGCCCAGATCGTCGTAGTCGTAGCTTGCCTTGATGCCCCACGGGTCCGTGGAGTCCTTGATCCAGCCGTTGTCGTAGTAGGCGTAGACGGTGTCGATGCGCTCTGCCTCGCCCGCCGGCGGCAGTGACGTCCTGGCCACCCGGCCGACCTCGTCGTACACCGTCTGGGTGTAGACGTCGCCCGTGCGCTGGTAGTTGTCCGTGGGGTCGTACGGCTGGAACTGCTTCACCGGCCGGTTGAGCTTGTCGTACTCCGTGCGGTGGGTGAAGTCCTCGGTGTTCGCCGAGTTGACGCCGCGCGGGGTGACGACCTTGGTCCGGTTGCCGACCTGGTCGTACTCGTACTTCGTCGAGCGGATCGTGGTGGCGTCGTACGGCACCTTCTGCTCGACGACCACGGCCCGCTCGTCGTGGACCGTCTCGGTCTTGTTGCCCTCCTGGTCCGTGACGGCCACGACCAGGGAGTCCTTGTCGTAGCCGGTGGTGGTGTACTTGCCGATCGCGTCGATCATCTTGACCGGCCGGTGGTTCAGGTCGTACTCGGTCTTGGTGGTGTAGTCGGCGGCGTCGGCCGTCGCGTTCTTCTTCGGGTCGATCGACGTCACCCGGTTGCCGACGGCGTCGTACACGAAGGAGAGCTTGCCGCCCTTGGCGTCCACGACGGAGACGGGCTGGTAGATCGCGTCATAGGTCGTGGTGGTGACGTAGTCGGTGGTGTCCCCCGTGGTGGCCGTGCCCTTCGGCTGAGTCGTGGTCCTGAGGTTGCCGACCTTGTCGTAGGTGTAAGTGCTCTTGCGTCCGGTGTTGTTGTTGTCCGGAGCCGTGGCCTGCGTGACCCGGTCGGCCGCGTCGTAGACCGCCGAGGACACGGCGCCGGTCGGCGCGACGGCCCTGGTGACGTTGTCGTTGGCGTCGTACTCCGGGGCCGCCGTGGTGATGAAGTCACCGGCGGCCTGGTCCTTCGGCACCTTCTTGTCCAGCGGACGCTTGAAGGTGTCGTAGGTCTGGGTGCTCGTCCTGCCCAGCGCGTCCGTGACCGAGGTGACCTGGCCGCGGTCGTCGTGGACGAACGCGGTCGCCTTCAGATACGGGTCGGTGATCGTCTTCGGGTACCCGTTCGGGTCGAAGTCCGAGTTGACCGTCGTGTTGCCGTTGGCGTCGGTCGTCGTGGTCAGCTGACCGTACGCGTCGTAGGCGTAGGAGGTGGTGTAGCCACTGGTCGTGGGCGCGCACTGGCCCGCGGTCCAAGTGGCCGTCCCCTTGGGGTCGGTGACCGTCTTCAGGTTCCCGAAGCAGTCGTAGCCGTACTTCCAGGTCCGCCCCTCGGCCGAGGTCTTGCGGAACATGTCGGCGGCGTAGCCGTCGCCACGGGTCTGGTACTCGTAGACCACAGCGTTCGCCGGCTTCTGGCCGACAGCGCATTCACTCTGGGCGGGCACACCCGCCTTGTTGCTCTCGGCGTCCCGCTCCCAGAGCGGGTAACCGGTCTTCGGGTCGAAGCAGTGAGCCGTCTTCGCCCCGTTGGCCTCCTCCAGCACGCTGACGTTGTTGTCCGCGTCCCACGTCATCCTGGTGGTCTCGGACTTGGCGTTCGTGGTGCGCACCGGCCGGGCGAAGTCGTCCAGCGTGTAGTGCGTCGCGTGCCCCTCCGCGTCCGTCACGGACGCCTCGGTGAACGCGGGGTTCGCCGTGTTGGGCGCGTAGTCGAAGGCGGTGGCGCCGGCGAGCCGGTCGGTGACGACCTGGGCGCGCCAGTGGTCCTTGGGGTCCTCGCTCTCGCTGGGGTAGTAGTAGTCCAGCGACGTGCCGTTGCCCCGCGGGTCGGTGGCCTCGACCAGCTTGGCGTTCTTGTTGCCCTGGGTGGAGTCGTAGCGGAACTTGAACACCTTGGGCTGCGCCGAGCCGTCACCGTCGGTGATGCGGCCGAGCAGGCCCTGCGTGGTGTAGAGGAACGAGATCTTTCGGGCGGTGGCGCCGGAGCCGGTTCCGGTGATGTCGGTGATCGACTTGACGTGGTCGTAGATCTTCGAGTTCGTCAGGTTCGAACCCGTCGCCACGTTCTGGGCGCCGTCGATGTACTGGTAGGAGCCGTCGCCCTTCTTGAAGTACTCGACGGTCAGGGACGAACGCCCTGCGGGGTCGGTGATGTACTTGAGGAACTTGACCGGCTTGTTGTTGGACTTGCGCTCCTCGTACGTGTACGTCTGCGTGTTGCCGTTCCGCTCCACGACCGAGGTCAGGTAGCCGTCGCAGCCGAACAGGTACCGGGTGCCGTCCGGCCGGGTCATCGTCCAGGCGTCCGGCACGGCGTCCTTGGCCGGGGTGCAGTCCAGGCCGGGCTTCGGCGTCAGCCGGAAGTGGACGCCGGCCGGGGCCTTCCAGGAGCCGTCGGGCTGCTTGCGGAAGACGTGGGTCGTGCCGTCGCCGTCCGGGAGACGGACCTCCGTAGGGTTCGGGTTCGGCCGGAAGTCCAGCGGCGCGCCCAGCCGGTTGATACCCGAGAACTGGGCGGACCAGCCATGACCGAGGACCGTGTCGGAGGTGTCCTGGCTGTTGTACGCGAACCGTGCGGACGTCGTCAGACCACGGCCCGGGTTGGTGAACGCGTTGTACTGCCAAACGGCGTTGCCGGCCGACAGGTTGGTCAGCAGGCTGGATCCGGCGCCGGTGTTCTTGCCGGCGTAGGCGTAGAACTTCTCGAGGCCCAGCTGGTTGGAGGTGGGGTCCTCGACCGCCACGTTCTGCGTCAGACCCGTGGTGCCGGAAGAGCCGGAGACCCAGGTGCCGGTGGTCTTGTTGTAGACGTCCCAGGTCAGGACGTAGTCGGTGCGCTTGTTGCCGTTGTCCGAGTTGATCGGCGTCTTGACCTGCGCCTTGACGTCGACGGTGTCGCCGGGGACGACGTCCTTCGGCAGCGGGGTGTGGACCTGGTTGCCGCCGTTGGTGACGTCGGTGCCGTCAGGCAGGGCCCACTTGTAGGTGAGGACGTGGGAGGCCGCGCTCCACGTGGCGGCGGTGGTGTTGGTGAGGGTGAAGTCGACGGTGTAGTCGCTGTTCGGGGTCATGCGCGCGGGGGTCTGCGGCGCGTAGTACGTGGACTCGGTGGTGGAGTCGATGTACGTGACCACGATCCGCGGGCGCAGCCGCTGTTCGGTGCCTTCGGAGGACAGGAACAGGGTGCGTTCCTGCGTGGCGGTCTCGTCGGCCATCTTGATGATCACGCCCTGCTGGGAGGCGGGGGTGGTCACCCAGGACTGGGCGAGGGAGGTGATGGACCAGTCGTGCCGGGCC
>NZ_JBICVX010000007.1:288411-348475 GCF_043199435.1 Streptomyces sp. NPDC048604 | reverse complement strand
TCCGAAGATGGACGGGGTATCAACTAATCTGGCGTTGATTTTTGGCACGCTGTTGAGTTCTCAAGGAACGGACGCTTCCTTTGTACTCACCCTCTTGGGCTTTCCTCCGGGCTTTTTCCCTTCGGTCTTGCGTTTCCGACTCTATCAGATCTTTCCGATCCGATTTCCTCGGTGCCGGCGGTTTCTCGGATTTTGCTTTCCGATTCGCCCTCCGGCGTGTCCACTACTTTAGCCGATTTCCCGGGCGACTCATAATCGAGTCATTCGAGGCGAATTTCGGCATGCCGAAATCGCGCCCGTTCGGGCTGTCGTAGGTAGTGGATGGCCGCTCCCGGGTGGCTGAACAAGCAGCGCCCGTTTCCAGCGGCTCGGGCTACGTTAGGCGTCCGGAAAGGCAGAGTCAAGTTGCGTCAAGAGCGCCGTCTGCGTGGCGCGTGGGCCCGGTACGGGCTCACGGTCGGGTCCGCCTCGATCCAGAAGCGCCACGGATGCGGTGCTCCGTCGCCGCCCACGCCGGTGCGCGGGCCGCTGCGGACCTGGTCGGGGCGGGGCGGGGCGCCGGTAAGTACGGCGAGCGGGGCGTCGGGGCCGTCGCAGACGTCCGTGCCGTTCAGGGAGAGGGCGACATCCAGGGCGGTGGCGAGGCGAGCCGGGCCTTTGGCGAGTTCCTTGTCGTGGCGGGCCGAGAGTCGACGCCCGCGGGCGAACTCGGCGCCCTGCTGGATTTCACCCGCGCGGAGCAGTACTCCGCTCGCGTGTCCCTCCGGGCCGCAGACCAGGTTCAGGCAGTGCCACATGCCGTAGGTGAAGTAGACGTACGCGTGTCCGGGCGGGCCGAACATGACCGCGTTGCGGGCGGTGCGCCCGCGGAAGGCGTGTGAGCCGGGGTCGATCTCGCCGGCGTACGCCTCCACCTCGGTGAGCCTCAGCTCGATCGGACCGTCCTCTGTTCTGCGGACGAGGGTGCGGCCGAGGAGGTCGGGGGCGACCTCCAGTACGGGACGGTCGAAGAAGGCCCGGGGCAGCGGCGTCCGGTCGGGGCTCTCGCTCATGGCGTCCGAGGGTAGTGGGGGCGTGCCGGGGCGTGGCCGGGAACCGGCTACGGTCGTCGCTCGTATGTAAGGGCCAGGACCAACAAGGAGTGGGTGGACAGACATGGGCTTCAAGAAGCTGCTCGCGAGCCTGGGCGCCGGCGGGGCGACCGTGGAGACGGTGCTCACCGAGGAGAACGTGGTTCCGGGCGGGGTCGTCCAGGGCGAGGTGCGGATCCAGGGCGGTTCGGTCGACCAGCAGATCGAGGGTCTGTCGGTCGGGCTGCAGGCGCGCGTCGAGGTCGAGGGCGGCGACCAGGAGTACCGGCAGGACATCGAGTTCGTGAAGGTGCGGCTCGGCGGCGCGTTCGAGGTGAAGGCCGGGGCGGTGCACGTGGTGCCGTTCGGTCTGGAGATCCCGTGGGAGACGCCGGTGACGACGATCGCCGGGCAGCAGCTGCGCGGCATGAACATCGGTGTGACCACCGAGTTGGAGATCGCCCGTGCGGTGGACTCCGGCGACCTGGACCCGATCAACGTGCACCCTCTGCCGGCGCAGCAGGCGATCCTGGACGCCTTCATCCAGCTGGGCTTCCGCTTCAAGAACGCGGACATGGAGCGCGGTCACATCCGGGGCACCCGGCAGAAGCTGCCGTTCTACCAGGAGATCGAGTTCTTCCCGCCGCAGCAGTACCGCGGGCTGAACCAGGTCGAGGTGAGCTTCGTGGCGGACGAGCGCGAGATGGACGTCGTGCTGGAGATGGACAAGAAGCCGGGTCTGTTCAGCGAGGGCAGCGACTCGTTCCGTTCGTTCACGGTGGGTCTGCAGGACTTCCACACGACCGACTGGGCGGCGTACCTGAACCAGTGGCTCGCCGAGGTCGGCGGCAAGCGGAACTGGTTCTAGGCTCGGCGACGACAGCCGTCAGTCGGATCAGGGCGATACGGAGGTTCAGACGTGGCCGAGGGCAAGAGGGCGCCGCTCCCTCACGACTTCCATCCGCCGGTGCCGGAGTTCACCGTGGTGAGCGACGACGTGGTGCCGGGCGGGGTGCTGAACGAGGCGCAGGTGTACGCGGCGGGGAACACCTCGCCGCAGCTGCGCTGGGAGGGTTTCCCGGCGGAGACCGCGAGCTTCGCCGTCACCTGCTTCGACCCGGACGCGCCGACGGGCAGCGGGTTCTGGCACTGGGTGCTGTTCGACATCCCGGCGTCGGTGACGGAGCTGCCGGTGGGCGCGGGTTCGGGCTCGTTCGACGGGCTGCCGGCGGGTGCCGTGCACGCGCGCAACGACTACGGGTCGAAGGACTTCGGCGGGGCCGCGCCGCCGAAGGGGGACGGTCCCCACCGTTATGTCTTCACGGTGTACGCGGTCGACCAGGAGAAGCTCGGTCCGGACGCCGACACTTCTCCGGCCGCGGTCGGCTTCAACCTGCGCTTCCACACGCTGGGGCGTGCGCAACTGGTCGCGGAGTACGAGAACCACGCGTAGTCCCGCAGGCGGCAACCCCGCACGGACGACTCAGCGTTCGTCTGTTGTTTGCCCGCTTCTGGTCTTGGAGAGATCAGAAGCGGGCATCTTTCGTTGCGCAGATATTGCGTTGTCCTACCCGGCGCGCCCGGCCAGAGTTGATCCAAGCCCGGAAGCCCGGCAATCGGGCTGGGCCGGCACACGGGAGGTGGGCATGATGCGGGACACGCTGGTACTGAACGCGAGCTTCGAGCCGCTTTCGACGGTCACACTCAACCGTGCGGTGGTGCTTGTCCTGCAGGACAAGGCCGTCGTGGAGCAGGCTCATCCGGAGCTGCGCATGCGTGCCGCCGCCGTCGAGCTGCCCGTTCCCCGGGTGATCAGGCTCTGCCGCTACGTGCGGGTGCCGTTCCGAAGACAGGCTCCGTGGTCGAGGCGGGGTGTGCTGGTGCGGGACCAGCACCGGTGTGCGTACTGCGGGAGGCGGGCGACGACCGTGGACCACGTGGTGCCGCGGGCGCAGGGCGGTGGGGACGAGTGGCTGAACACGGTCGCCTCGTGTGCCGAGGACAATCACCGCAAGGCGGACCGGACGCCGGAGCAGGCCGGGATGCCGCTGCTGCACCAGCCGTTCGTGCCGACCCCGGCGGACGCGATGCTGCTCGCGATGCGGGCGGGCGAGCGGGCCGAACTGCCGGGCTGGCTGGCCGATTCGGCGGCCTAGACCGAAGCTCCGTACGCGTGCGGCGGGCCCGTCCCCTTCCCGGGGGCGGGCCCGCCGTCGTCAGCGGAGCAGGAGTTGGGCGATGGCGGTGAGGCCGACGGCGACGATGACGCCGCGCAGCACCGGGGCCGGGAGGCGGCGGCCGACCTTGGCGCCGATCTGGCCGCCGATGGCGGAGCCGACGGCGATGAGCAGGACGGCGGTCCAGTCGAAGTCGGCGACGAAGAGGAAGAAGAGCGCGGCGATGCTGTTCACGACCGCGGCCAGGACGTTCTTTACCGCGTTGAGGCGCTGGAGCGTGTCCGTGAGGAGCATGCCCATGAGGGAGAGGTAGATGATCCCCTGGGCTGCGGTGAAGTAGCCGCCGTAGACGCTCGCGAGGAACAGTCCGGTGAGCAGGAGCGGGCCGCCGTCGGGGTCGCCCTGGGCGCCGGTGCGGGCGCGCCGGGCCTGGACGGCCTTGGAGATCCGGGGCTGCAGGACGACGAGGACCAGGGCCAGGGCGACGAGGACGGGGACGATGGTCTCGAACGCCCTGGGCGGGAGCATCAGCAGGAGTATCGCGCCGCACAGTCCGCCGCAGGCGGCGACGGCGCTGAGGCGCAGGACGCGGCGGCGCTGGCCCTTGAGTTCCTCGCGGTAGCCGATGGCGCCGCTGATGGAGCCGGGGATGAGGCCGAGGGCGTTGGAGACGGTGGCGGTGACAGGTGGGAGGCCGGTGAGGAGGAGGACCGGGAACGTGATCAGCGTTCCGGAGCCGACGATGGTGTTGATGGTGCCGGCCCCGATGCCGGCGGCGAAGACTGCCAGTACTTCCCAGATGGACAACGCCATCTCCTTACATGGTCAGTGAGTCGCCTCCCCGCCCCGGCACGGCCTGGGTCGAGGGGCTCTCACCGATCATGCACGATTACGTGTACGTGTCAGTCAACCGGGGGTTCTTCGCGGCGCTGCTCGACCACGGACGCGCCCGTGCCGGAGGCGCGGCCGCCGGAGGTGTTGAAGCCGGGGACTCCGCCGCCGATGTTGCCGAAGGCGCCGGAGAGGCCCTTGAGGGCGTCGCCGATCTCGCTGGGCACGATCCAGAGCTTGTTGGCGTCGCCCTCGGCGATCTTCGGGAGCATCTGGAGGTACTGGTACGAGAGCAGCTTCTGGTCCGGGTCGCCGGCGTGGATCGCCTCGAAGACCGTACGGACGGCCTGGGCCTCGCCCTCGGCGCGCAGGGCGGCGGCCTTGGCCTCACCCTCGGCGCGCAGGATCTGGGACTGCTTCTCGCCCTCCGCGGTCAGGATGGCGGCCTGGCGCGTGCCTTCGGCGGTGAGGATCGCGGCGCGCTTGTCGCGGTCGGCGCGCATCTGCTTCTCCATCGAGTCCTGGATGGAGGTCGGCGGCTCGATGGCCTTCAGTTCCACGCGGTTGACGCGGATGCCCCACTTGCCGGTGGCCTCGTCGAGGACGCCGCGCAGGGCCGCGTTGATCTCCTCGCGGGAGGTGAGGGTGCGCTCGAGGTCCATGCCGCCGATGATGTTCCGCAGCGTGGTGACGGTGAGCTGCTCGATGGCCTGGATGTAGCTGGCGACCTCGTAGGTCGCGGCCCGGGCGTCGGTCACCTGGTAGTAGATGACGGTGTCGATGTTGACGACCAGGTTGTCCTGGGTGATCACCGGCTGGGGCGGGAAGGGGACGACCTGTTCACGGAGGTCGATCCGGTTGCGGATCGAGTCGATGAACGGGACGACGATGTTCAGGCCCGCGTTGAGCGTGCGGGTGTAGCGTCCGAAGCGCTCCACGATCGCGGCGCTGGCCTGCGGGATGACCTGGATCGTCTTGATCAGGGCGATGAATACAAGCACCACCAGGATGATCAGGACGATGATGACGGATGGCATCGTGCTCCCCGTGCCCTTCGCTGCCGGTCGACTGCCGGGTTGGTTTCGATGATCGAGTTTCCCAGACTGCGGGACGTCGTGTGCGAGGTTCTGTCACACAGTCACATCACCACGGCGGTCGCCCCGTCGATGTCGACGACGTCGACGTGCTGGCCCGGCTCGAAGCTCAGCGCGCCGTCGAGGGCACGGGCGGACCAGACCTCGCCGGCGAGCTTGATGCGGCCGCCGCTGCCGTCCACCCGTTCCAGGACGACGGCTTGACGGCCTTTCAGGGCGTCGACGCCGGTGGCGAGTTGAGGTCGTCCGTCGCGGTGCCGGGCCGCGATCGGGCGGACCACCGCGATCAGCGCGACCGAGACCACGACGAAGACGAGTACTTGAGCGACCACTCCGAAGCCGAGTGCGGCGGTGATCGAGCCGGCGACCGCGCCGACCGCGAACATGCCGAATTCGGGCATCGTGGTCAGGACCAGCGGGATGCCGAGCCCCACCGCTCCGATCAGCCACCAGACCCACGCGTCGATGTCCACGTGGTCATGGTAGGGCGGTGGGGGTCGCCGGGGACAGGGCGCAGCGCTGTGCGGGTCGCAACGCCCTGTGCGGACGGACTACTTGAGCGGGAGGCCCTGGGCGGAGTAGCGGTCGCCGTGGCGCTCGACGACGAGCGGGAGTCCGAAGCAGAGCGAGAGGTTGCGGGAGGTCAGCTCGGTCTCCATCGGGCCGGCGGCCAGCACCTTGCCCTGACGGATCATCAGCACGTGGGTGAAGCCCGGGGCGATCTCCTCGACGTGGTGGGTCACCATGAGCATCGAGGGGGCGATCGGGTCGCGGGCGAGCCGGCCGAGGCGGCGGACCAGGTCCTCGCGGCCGCCGAGGTCGAGACCGGCGGCCGGCTCGTCCAGGAGCAGCAGCTCGGGGTCGGTCATCATGGCGCGGGCGATCAGGGTGCGCTTGCGCTCGCCCTCGGAGAGGGTGCCGAACTTGCGGTCCAGGTAGTCGGACATGCCGAGGCGGTCGAGGAAGGCGCGGGCGCGCTCCTCGTCGACCGGGTCGTAGTCCTCGTGCCAGGTGGCGGTCATGCCGTATGCGGCGGTCAGCACGGTCTGCAGGACGGTCTGGCGCTTCGGGAGCTTCTCGGCCATGGCGATGCCGGCGACACCGATGCGGGGGCGGAGCTCGAACACGTCGGTGCCGACGCCGCCGAGCTGCTCGCCGAGGATCCGGGCGGTGCCCTTGGTGGGGAAGAGGTAGCTGGAGGCGAGATTGAGGAGGGTGGTCTTGCCCGCGCCGTTGGGGCCGAGGATGACCCAGCGCTCGCCCTCCTTGACCGACCATGAGACCTCGTCCACCAGAGCGCGTCCGTCGCGGACCACGGATACGTCCACCAGCTCCAGTACATCGCTCATGGTCGTGTCGTCTCCCCTTGCGGTGGTCGAGTCGTGTCGTGTCGTTGCGGCGCCGGCGTCGGTGGGCGGGCGTCCAGGGGAAAACCTACGCCACCGGCGCGGGGGCTCGGCCCTTAGGTCCCTGGTACGTCCGTACCGACCGGACTTCCCGGGTGCGGCGTCGGCGGCGCGGCGAGTGCCTAGGCTGTGGCCCATGCTTTGGGAACCACGCTCAGGACGCCTCGCCGCTTGGGGCAACGCCCTTCTGGCCGGGGCGGTGTCGCCGGACGACGCGGTCGAGGCGATCGTCGGGGACGACGCGGTGCATCGGGTGGAGGGGCTGCCGGGTGAGGCGGCTCCGGTCGGACTGACGCTCGCGCTGGGGCGGCTGCGGCGGCTCGGGGTGACCGGGTGGCGCGTGGCGCTGCCCACACCGGGACATCCGCTGGGGCTCAGCGGGCCGCCGGACTTCAACGCCCGGGCCCTGGAGGCCGAGGAGGCGGTGGTCGGCTTCGGTGCGCCGTACGGGCTGGTGCCGGAGGTGTCCGAGGCGGGGCCGGCCGGGGACGTCCATGTGGAGGTCGTCTGGCGCTGCCTCGCGGTGCGGGAGGCGCCGCCGGCGGACGTGCCGTCGCTCGGCGAGGCGGAGCGGGAGCTCGCGGAGGCGCTGCGCGAGGCGACGGCGGTGCTGACCCGGCTGGACGTGGCCGGCTCCGGCCCGGCGGCGGACGCGGCGCGGGACGCGTACCGGGCGCGGGCGGAGGCGTCGGCGGCGCGGGACGTACTGGCGCCGGGGTATCCGCCGCGGGCGGTGCGGGTGCTGGAGCTGGCGCAGCGGGTGTCGTTGCTGGTGTCGCTCGCGTACGACGACGGGCACGGCGGTGCGGTGAGCGCGGCGGAGATGGCGGCGCGGGGTGCCGCGTTGCGGCCGGTGGAGCGGGTGGCCCGGCGGGCGCAGGTGGCGGCGTACAACGCGTATGTGGAGGAGCGGGAGCGGGAGCGGTAGGTGACGGCCCGCCGGGCCCGCCCGGCGGGCGGCCGCTCGTCCGCGAAGGGGGACGCGGACGTGCGGCGCCCGCCGTGGGCGGGGGCACACCGTGTTCGCCGAGCGGCTCCCGTGTCCGTTCGGCGAGGGGTGTCAGCCGTTCGCGGCGGTGTTGCCGAAGGCGGGGTTGAGCAGACCGATCACGTTGACGCTGTTGCCGGAGGCGTTGACCGGGACGTGGATCGGGGCCTGGACGAGGTTGCCGGAGGCGACGCCCGGGGAGGCCAGGGCCTCGCCGTCCGCGTGGGCCGAGGCGGAGGCGACGCCGGCGCCGGCGGCCACGAGGCCCCCGGCGACCATGGTGAGCGCGGCGGCCTTCTTGAAGCTGTTCATGTGCGGATTCCTCCTGGTCGTCGCCGCGGCCGGGTGGCCGCGGTACGTCCTGGAGAACGGCCCCCGCCCGGCACAGTTGCGCCATGTGGGGGACATTCGCCCGACAGTATGAACACGGTGATCGTCGCTATGACGTCAGACCGTGGCGAACCGCCCAGAGCGCCGCCTGTGTGCGGTCCGCCAGGTCGAGCTTCATCAGGATGTTCGAGACGTGCGTCTTCACCGTCTTCTCCGACAGGACCAGGGCGCGCGCGATCTCCCTGTTCGAGCGGCCGTCCGCGATCAGGCCCAGGACCTCGCGCTCCCGCTCCGTCAGCGTCGAGCCGCGCCCCGAGCCGCCGTGGCCCTCCTCCTGGGAGAGGAGCGCGCCGGCGACCTCCGGCTGGAGCAGGACGTGGCCGGCGTGGACCGAGCGGATCGCGCCGGCCAGGGCGTCCGGGTCGACGTCCTTGTACACGTACCCCGAGGCGCCCGCGCGCAGCGCCGGGACGACCGTGCGCTGCTCGGTGAAGCTGGTGACGATCAGCACCTTGGCCGGGTTCGCCAGCTCCCGCAGCTTGCGCAGGGCCTCGATGCCGTCCATCCCCGGCATCTTCACGTCCATCAGGACCACGTCGGGCTTCAGCTCCTGCGCGCGGGCGACGCCCTCCGCGCCGTCGGCGGCCTCCCCGACCACCTCTATGTCGTCCTGGACCTCCAGGAAGGTGCGCAGGCCCCGGCGGACGACCTGATGGTCGTCGACCAGGAGCACTCTGATTGTCCTGTCAGCCACCGGGGACCTCCATCTCGATCGTGGTGCCGCGGCCCGGAGCCGACGTCACGGTGAGCTTGCCGCCGACCCCGCCGGCCCGGGCCCGCATGGACACCAGTCCGAGGTGCCGGCCCGCCTTGCGGACGGCACCCGGCTCGAAGCCGCGGCCGTCGTCGGCGACGGTGAGCAGCGCGCCCTGGCCGCGCCGTACGAGGGCGACGTCGACGCGCTCCGCGCCGGAGTGCCGCAGCGCGTTGTGCAGGGCCTCCTGGGCGACGCGGAGCAGCGCCTCCTCCTGCGCGGCCGGCAGGGCGCGCACGCCCGCGCTGTCGAAGGTGACCTTCGCCGCGTGGGCGCGGTCCAGGACCTGGATCTGGGTGCGCAGGGTGTGCACGAGCCCGTCCTCGTCCAGCGCGGCGGGGCGCAGCTCGACGACGGCGGCGCGCAGTTCGTCCGCCGCCTCGGCGGCCAGCGCGGCCACCTGCTGGAGCTCGCCCTTGGCGCGGGCCGGGTCGCGGTCGACGAGCGCGGCGGCGGCCTGGGCGGTGAGCCGGAGCGAGAACAGCTTCTGGCTGACCGCGTCGTGCAGCTCGTGCGCGAGCCGGGAGCGCTCCTCGGCGATGGTGAGCTCGCGGCTGCGCTCGTACAGCCGGGCGTTGGTCAGGGCGATGGCGGCGTGCTGGGCGAGGATGCCGAGAAGTTCCTCGTCGTCGGCGGTGAAGCCGCAGCCGCCGGCCGGCTTGGGGCAGCGCTTGTTGGCGAGGAACAGCGCGCCGAGGGTCTCGTCGCCGTCGCGGACGGGCAGGCCGAGGAAGTCGGACATCTCGGGGTGGGCCGCGGGCCAGCCCTCGAAGCGGGGGTCCTTGCGGACGTCGGCAAGCCGCTCGGGCTCGGCCTTGTGGAGCATCGCGGCGAGGATGCCGTGCTGGCGGGGCAGCGGGCCGATGGCCTTCCACTGCTCGTCGGAGATGCCGTCGACGACGAACTGGGCGAAGCCGCCGTGATCGTCGGGCACGCCGAGCGCGGCGTACTCGGCGTCGAGCAGTTCGCGCGCGGACACGACGATCGTCTTGAGGACGTCGCGGACCTCCATCTGGCGGCTCATCGCCAGGAGCGCGGTGCTCACGGCGGCGAGGCCGGAGCTCGGTCGATGGCTCATGTGTTCACCGTACCGGCGGGGTGTGACGGTCCGTATCCGTCCGGAGACCGCGGCGGTCCGGGACCGGGGGCCTAGGTCGAAGTGCCGTGCCGGGTCGGGGCCCGGGGACGAGGCGGCCGGAAAGGCCCCGCCGGAGGCTGGAACTCGTCGACGAGGCGAGTACCGACTTCGAGGGGACTGGGGCACATGTCTGTTGCGATCGTCACGGGGGCGTCCCGGGGGCTCGGGCGGGCCCTCGCGCACGCGCTGGCCGGCCGGGGCTGGGACCTGGTCCTGGGCGCCCGCAGGGCGAAGGCACTGGAGGAGACGGCGGAGGCGGTCCGCTCGGCGCACGGCGCGCGGGTCGTGGCGGTGCCGGGGGACGTGACGGACGCGGCGCACCGGCGGGCGCTGGTGGCGGCGGCCGGGGCGCTGGGCGGTCTGGATCTGCTGGTGAACAACGCGGGGATCCTCGGCGTCGAGCCGCTGGTCCGCCTGGAGGACCATCCGCTCGACCGGTTCCGGGCGGCCCTGGAGGCCAACGTGGTGGCCCCGCTCGGCCTCGTGCAGGAGGCGCTGCCGCTGTTGCGCGGGGCGCCCGCGGGCGCGGTGGTGGACATCAGCTCGGACGCGGCGGTGGAGGCGTACCGGACCTGGGGCGCGTACGGGGCGACGAAGGCGGCCCTGGACCGGCTCTCGGCGGTCCTGGCCGTGGAGGAGCCGGGGCTGCGGGTCTGGTGGGTGGACCCGGGCAGCATGCGCACGGACATGCTGGCGGCGGCCGACCCGGAGGAGGCCGCGGGCGCGCCCCTCCCCGAGGAGGTCGCCCCGGCGTTCCTGCGTCTCCTGGACACCCGTCCGGCCAGCGGCCGCCACACGGCGGCGGGGCTGCTGGGGGCGGCGGGGGTGACCGGGTGAGCACGCGGGCGCGGACGGGGCGTGCGGGCGCCGTGCCCGTCCGGCCCTGGCCGCGGGTGCCTCCGGAGCTTTCGGCGCGGGTTCCCGCGCAGGAGCGGGACGAGGTGCGGCTGCTGTTGTCGCGGGGCGCGACCGTGGCGCATCACCGGTTCCGGGAGCTGCCGGGGCTGTTGCGGGCCGGGGACGTACTGGTGGTGAACACGTCCGCGACGCTGCCCGCGGCGGTGAACGGACGGCTCGGCGGGGACGCCGTGGTGGTGCACTTCTCCACCCGGGGCGGCGACGGCCGGTGGGCGGTGGAGCTGCGGGCGCCGGACGGCCGGGGGACGACGCGGCCGCGGGCGGGCGGTCCGGCGGGGGCCGTGGTGCGGCTGCCGGGCGGGGCGCGGCTGGCGCTGGGCGAGCCGCTGACGCCGGGGGGCTCGCGGCTGTGGTGGGCGCGGGCGGACACGGCGGTGCCGGGGCTCCTCGCGCGGTACGGGCGGCCGATCCGGTACGGGTACACGGAGCGGGACCAGCCGCTGGAGGCGTACCAGACGGTGTTCGCGCGGCCGGCGGCGGACGGGGCGGGCTCGGCGGAGATGCCGAGCGCGGGCCGGCCGTTCACGGCGGCGCTGGTGGCGGAGCTGGAGCGCCGGGGGGTGCGGTTCGCTCCGCTGACCCTTCATACGGGGGTGGCGTCGGCTGAGGTGCACGAGCCGCCGTACCCGGAGCCGTACGAGGTGCCGGCGGCGACGGCCCGGCTGGTGAACGCGGCTCGGGCGGGCGGCGGGCGGGTGGTCGCGGTGGGTACGACGGCCGTACGGGCGCTGGAGTCGGCCGCCGGGCCGGACGGGGTGGTGCGGGCGGCCTCCGGGTGGACGGACCTGGTGGTGACGTCGGAGCGGGGGGTGCGGGTGGTGGCCGGGCTGCTGACCGGGCTGCACGAGCCCGAGGCCTCGCATCTGCTGATGCTGGAGGCGGTCGCCGGGCGGCCCGCGCTGGAGGCCGCGTACGCCGCGGCGGTGAACGGCCGTTACCTCTGGCACGAGTTCGGGGACGTGCATCTCCTCCTGCCCGAGGAGGGCCTCACTGTGCGCATTGCGTGAGCAACGCATGGTGAGAGCGGCGTGGGCCCGGTGTGAGCCCGGGCATAGGACCCAGGTCACTTACGAAGCGCGCTAGTGGCCGCATAAGGACCGGATGAGTCCTGATAGGTCCGGTTCGGGGGTGGTGTCGGGGGGTTGTCGTGGGCCCCCTGATCCACTACCCGGGATCGTACGTCACACCTTTGCCACAGGATTTTGCGGCCGCTAAGAATTGCGTCCGTCGCCGCCGATGAGGCGCAGCCGCCCCGGCCTGAGCGACCCCCCGCGCTACTCGAAGAGGTACTCCCGCATGTCCACGAAGAAGCCTGGCAACTATCGACTCAACAAGAAGCACAAGGTCTCCATCGCCGGTGTGGCCGCCCTGAGCGTCGCCGCCCTCTCCTTCTCCCTGGTCTCCGGCGGCAACGCTTCTGCCGAGACCGAGCCGCAGGCCCTGGCCAACGGCAAGCCCGTCGCCTGGGCGTACAACGCCGAGAGCGCGCAGGCCAAGGCGCTCCAGAGCAGCCTGACCGAGCAGCAGACCGCCCTGAGCCTCCAGGCCAAGAAGGACGCCGCCGCCAAGGCGCAGGCCTCCGCGAAGGCCAAGGCCAAGCGCGTCGCCGCCGCGAAGGCGAAGGCCAAGGCCGCCGCCAAGGCCGAGGCCCAGGCCAAGGCGAAGGCCGCCGCGAAGAAGCGCGCCGCCGAGAAGGCCGCCGCCAGCCGCGCCGCCGCCCGCACCCCCGTGTTCGCGAACAACCTCGACGGCTGGATCCGCGAGGCGCTGTTCATCATGGACAAGCACGACATCCCGGGCACCTACAACGGCATCCACAAGAACGTCATGCGCGAGTCCAGCGGCAACCCGCGCGCGATCAACAACTGGGACATCAACGCCATCAACGGCGTCCCGTCGAAGGGCCTGCTGCAGGTCATCTACCCGACCTTCAAGGCCTACCACGTCCCGGGCACCAAGTTCGACCAGTACGACCCGGTCGCCAACATCGTCGCCGCCTGCAACTACGCGGCCGACCGCTACGGCACGATCGACAACGTCAACAGCGCGTACTGAGTCGCCTCAGACATGCCGAAGGGCGGCACCCCGTGCAGGGGTGCCGCCCTTCGGGCGTGCGGCCCGGGCCGTGCGCCGGTGACTACTTGCGCATGACCTCCGGCTCGTGGCGGCGCAGCAGCCGCGCCACGAGGACGCAGCAGACGGCCGCCATGAACAGCTGGATGCCGAGGTCGAGGCTCCACTGGCCGACCGTGTGCTCCCACAGCGGGTCGGTGTTCGTGGGGTCCTTGTGGTCCCACGGCGGCATCAGGTGCGCCAGGTCGAGCGTGGTGCCGGCGCCCGCGATGCCCCAGCGGGACGGCATCAGCCAGGCGAACTGCTCCAGGCCGGGCGAGCCGTACACCTGGAAGAGGATGCCGGTGAACACGACCTGGATGATCGCGAACATGACCAGCAGCGGCATGGTCTTCTCGGCGGTCTTCACCAGCGCGGAAATGACCAGGCCGACCATCATCGAGGTCAGGCCGAGCGCGATGACCTGGATGCACAGCTCGACCGCCGGCGGCATGAGCAGGCCCTCGGCCGGCAGGTCGCGGGTGGAGAAGCCGATGCCGCAGATGATCACGCCCTGGAAGGCGGTGATCACGCCGAGCACGATGACCTTGGACATCAGGTACGCGGAGCGGGACAGGCCGGTGGCGCGCTCCCGCTCGTAGATGACCCGTTCCTTGATCAGTTCTCGTACGGAGTTGGCCGCGCCCGAGAAGCACATGCCGACCGCGAGGATCAGCATGATCGTGCCGGCGTCGCCGTTGAAGCGGGACGGCGGCTTGGGCGGGGCCAGGCCGAAGTCGGCGGGGATGACCACCGAGACCGCGCCGAGGACGGCGGGCAGGATCACCATCAGGGCCAGGAAGCCCTTGTCGGAGGCGATCACCGAGACGTAGCGGCGGATCAGGGTCCACAGCTGCGAGCCCCAGCCCTGCGGCTTGGGCGGCCGGGCCAGCGCCTGCTGGGCCGCGCCGGGCATCTGGACCGGCTGCGCGGCGACGGCGTCGAGGTCCGCGGCGTACATCTGGTAGTGCTGCGAGCCCTTCCAGCGGCCCGCCCAGTCGTAGTCGCGGTAGTTCTCGAAGGCGGAGAAGACGTCGGCCCAGGTGCTGTAGCCGAAGAAGTTCAGCGCCTCGTCCGGGGGCCCGAAGTAGGCCACGGAGCCGCCGGGGGCCATCACCAGGAGCTTGTCGCACAGCGCCAGCTCGGCCACGGAGTGGGTGACGACGAGGACGGTGCGCCCGTCGTCGGCGAGGCCGCGCAGCAGCTGCATGACGTCGCGGTCCATGCCCGGGTCGAGGCCGGAGGTCGGCTCGTCCAGGAAGATCAGCGACGGCTTGGTGAGGAGCTCCAGGGCGACGGAGACGCGCTTGCGCTGGCCACCGGAGAGGGAGGTGACCTTCTTCTCCTTGTGGATGTCCAGCTTGAGCTCGCGCAGCACCTCGTCGATGCGCTGGGCGCGCTCCTGGTCGCTGGTGTCCGCGGGGAAGCGGAGCTTGGCCGCGTACTTGAGCGCCTTCTGGACGGTCAGCTCCTTGTGCAGGATGTCGTCCTGCGGGACCAGACCGATGCGCTGGCGCAGTTCGGCGAACTGCTTGTAGAGGCTGCGGTTGTCGTACAGGACGTCGCCCTCGTTGGCCGGGCGGTATCCGGTCAGCGCCTTGAGCAGCGTCGACTTGCCGGAGCCGGAGGGGCCGATGACGCCGATGAGCGACTTCTCCGGGACGCCGAAGGAGACGTCCTTGAGGATCTGCTTGCCGCCGTCGACCGTCACCGTGAGGTGGCGGGCGGAGAAGGAGACGTCGCCGGTGTCGACGAACTCCTCGAGCCGGCCGCCGACGATCCGGAACGTCGAGTGGCCGACGCCGACGGTGTCGTTGGGGCCGAGCAGGGCGGTGCCGCCCTTGGGGATCGGCTGACCGTTGACGTACGTGCCGTTGTGGGAGCCGAGGTCGCGGATCTCCATGCGGCCGTCGGGCGTGGCGTGGAACTCGGCGTGGTGGCGCGAGACCTGGAGGTCGGAGACGACCAGCTCGTTCTCCAGCGCACGGCCGATGCGCATGACATGACCGAGCGACAGCTGGTGGAACATGGTCGGGCTGCGGTCGCCGAGCGCCGGCGCGGCCCCCGCGGCTCCGCCGACTCCGGGTGCCTGGTGCGGCGCCTGCTGGTGCGGCACCTGAGGCTGCGCCGGCTGCTGGGCCGGCGGCTGCTGCCAGCCCTGCTGGGGCTGGGCCTGCGGCGGGGCCTGATGACCCGCCCAGCCGGCGGCCTGATGGGCCGGCGCCTGGTGCTGCACCGACTGCTGCGCCGGGGCGGCCTGGGCGGCGCCGGCGAGATTCAGTCGCGGGCCGTCGGTCGCGTTGCCGAGGTTGACCGCGGAACCGGGGCCGATCTCCATCTGGTGGATCCGCTGGCCCTGTACGAACGTGCCGTTGGTCGAGCCGTGGTCCTCGATGACCCAACTCCGGCCGCCCCAGCTGATGGTGGCGTGTCGCCACGAGACCCGGGCATCGTCGATGACCAGGTCGCCCTGCGGATCGCGTCCGAGGGTGTATGACCTGGACGGATCGAGAGTCCAGGTCCTTCCGTTCAATTCCAGTACGAGTTCTGGCACTCCATGCCCCACTACTTGTCCCCCGATGTACCCCCGTCGCGCGGGAGTCTAGGGATGGTGAACAACCTGGGGAACTATTTCAGGCCCGGCCCTCGAACCGAAAGTCGGGCCGTGTGAAGACCCCGCAGAGGCTGCCGCCGAGGACGCGAAACCCCGCGAGTCCGTACGGATCATGAAAGTACGGACGAGCGGGGGCAAGCCGACGCCGGGGTCCGCGCGCTCCGGCACCAGGGTCCGCGCACTCCCCAGCCGTACCCGGATGGCGGCCGGGCGTCACGCGGGCGAACCGGGGGCGACGGGGTCGTCACAGGTCTGTCCGGCAGTCGGGACGGGACGTCCGGTGGCACCGGGTGCCCGATACGGTGGTATCACCATGAGCGCAACGCAGACCTCAGACGTTCCCACCCTTCTCGTCAAGATCTTCGGGAAGGACCGGCCCGGGATCACCGCCGGGCTCTTCGACACCCTGGCCGCCTTCTCCGTCGACGTGGTCGACATCGAGCAGGTCGTCACCCGGGGCCGTATCGTCCTGTGCGCGCTCGTCACGGAGCCGACCGTGAGCTCCGAGGGCGAGCTGCGGGCGACCGTGCACAGCTGGGCGGAGTCGCAGAAGCTGCAGGCCGAGATCATCTCCGGCCTCGGCGACAACCGGCCCCGGGGCGTCGGCCGGTCCCACGTGACCGTGCTCGGCCACCCGCTCACCTCGGAGCAGACCGCCGCCATAGCGGCGAGGATCACCGGGACCGGCGGCAACATCGACCGGGTCTTCCGGCTGGCGAAGTACCCGGTGACGGCGGTCGAGTTCGCGGTCTCCGGCTGTGAGACGGAGCCGCTGCGGACCGCGCTGGCCACCGAGGCGCACGAGATCGGCGTGGACGTCGCCGTCGTCTCCGCGGGGCTGAGCCGCCGCGCGCAGCGGCTGGTGGTCATGGACGTCGACTCGACGCTGATCCAGGACGAGGTCATCGAGCTGTTCGCGGCCCACGCCGGCTGCGAGAACGAGGTCGCCGAGGTCACCGCGGCCGCGATGCGCGGCGAGCTGGACTTCGAGCAGTCGCTGCACGCCCGGGTGGCGCTCCTGGAGGGCCTGGACGCCTCGGTCGTGGACAAGGTCCGCGCCGAGGTGCGGCTGACCCCGGGCGCCCGCACCCTGATCCGTACGCTGAAGCGGCTCGGCTACCAGGTGGGCGTCGTCTCCGGCGGGTTCACGCAGGTCACGGACGATCTGAAGGAGCGTCTCGGCCTGGACTTCGCCCAGGCGAACACGCTGGAGATCGTGGACGGCAGGCTGACCGGCCGGGTCACCGGGGAGATCGTGGACCGGGCGGGCAAGGCGCGGCTGCTGCGCCGGTTCGCCCATGAGGCGGGCGTGCCGCTGGCGCAGACCGTGGCGATCGGCGACGGCGCGAACGACCTGGACATGCTGAACGCGGCCGGGCTCGGTGTGGCGTTCAACGCCAAGCCGGTGGTGCGCCGGGCCGCCGACACGGCGGTGAACGTGCCCTTCCTGGACACCGTGCTGTACCTGCTCGGGGTGACCCGCGAGGAGGTCGAGGCGGCGGACCTCGGCGACGACGAGCTGCCGCACTGAGCCGCGGGCGCTCCCGTGACCTGCGCGTGGGCCCGGCTGTCCTTCGGGACGGCCGGGCCCACGCGCGTACGGGTCAGGAGTGCGGGGTCCAGTAGTCGACCAGGCGGCCGACCCCGTGCTCCACGGACTTCCAGGAGCCGGTGAACTCGACGGTCGCGATGGCCGAGGTCGGGAAGCCGCGGCGGTTCATCCGGGACAGCAGGTCGCCGTCCGCCTCGCCGGAGAGCGCGTCGGCGAGGCCGTGCATGCCGGGGTTGTGGCCGATGACGACCAGGGTGCGGACCTCGTCGGAGGTCTCGTTGAGCAGCGCGATGAGCTCGCCGAGCGAGGCCTCGTACAGCCGCTCCTCGTAGACGGTCTTCGGCCGCTGCGACAGCTCGGCGACGGCGAGCTTCCAGGTCTCGCGGGTGCGGAGCGCGGTCGAGCAGAGGGCCAGGTCGAAGGTGATGCCTTGGGCGGCGAGCCGGCGGCCGGCGAGGGGGGCGTCCTGTCGGCCCCGGTCGGCCAGCGGCCGCTCGTGGTCGGCTTCCTGGCCCCAGTCGGCCTTGGCGTGGCGGAGCAGCACGATCTTGCGGGGTGTCTCGACGCTCATGCACCCCAGCTTCGCATGAAACGGGCCTTTGGGCGCAGGGGGTTGAGGGGACTCCACCCGCACGAGATCGACGGCACCCGCACGAGGTCAGCGGCCCAGGGCGCGCTGCAGGGTCTCCAGGAACCGGCCCATCGGGGCGTCGCCGGCGACGGCCGCGGCATGCGCCTGGCCCGGGTCGGCGATCAGCAGGAACAGGACGGCGAAGGCGGCCACGGGGAGGGCGAGGGCCCACCACGGCAGCCGGGCGTCGACCCCGTTGGCCGGGGTCCGGGGGCGGGTGGGGATACGGGCCGTCATGGCCGCCTCCGTGGGTCGGGACCTGCGCGCTGCTGCGACGGTCCCCACCGTACGAAGCGGGCGGGGCCCCGCCCATCCGGTGATCCACCCACTTCACCCTGAGGCGTACCCCCTAGGGGACGCGGGGGAAAGCCCCCACCCGGGGGCGTGCCGGGCTCAGGAGGGCGAGGCGATGGAGGCGATGACGGCGATCACGGCCCCGATGCCGAGCATCGCGCACAGCACGAGCAGCAGCTTCTTCTGGCCGTTCGGGGGATTCGGTTCGAGGTAGGGCATGGGCCCAGTCTCGCATCTCAGATCTCGTCCTCGACGGTCCGGTCCCGTCCGGCGAGGACGCCCACGACCATCTGCGGGACCAGCAGGCCCGCCATGAGCGCGAGGGGCAGGTCCCAGCCGCCGCTGTGCTGGTAGAGGACGCCGACGAGCAGCGGTCCTGGGATGGAGATCAGATAGCCGGCGCTCTGCGCGAAGGCGGAGAGCCGGACGACGCCCGTGCCGGTGCGCGAGCGCATTCCGATCATGGTGAGGGCGAGCGGGAAGGAGCAGTTGGAGACGCCGAGCAGCACGGCCCAGACCCAGGCGCCGGCGGTGGGGGCGAGGAAGAGCCCGAGGTAGCCGGTGACGCCGCACAGTCCCAGGGCGACGACGATCGGGCCCTGGGTGCGCAGCCGGGTGGCGAGCCGCGGGATGACGAAGGCGAGCGGGACGCCCATGACCATGGTGACCGCGAGCAGCAGGCCGGCGGTGGTGGCGGGGACGCCGGCGTCGCGGAAGATCTGCGGCATCCAGCCCATGGTGATGTACGCGCCGGTGGCCTGGAGGCCGAAGAAGCAGGCGAGGGCCCAGGCGGTGCGGCTGCGGGTGATGCGGCCGGGCGGCGCGTCGGCGGGCGCGCCCGGGGAGGCGGCCGGTCGGCCGGCCGGGGTGCGGTGGCGGCTGCCGTCGCGGCCGAGGTGGCGGCTGCCGTCGCGGTCGCGGTCGCGCAGCAGCGGGATCCAGGGGAGTACGGCGAGAACCGCGAGTACGGCCCAGACGCCGAGGCCCGTGCGCCAACTTCCGCCCAGGGCCTCGGTCATGGGGACGGTCGCGGCGGCCGCGAGTGAGGTGCCGAGGGCGAGGGCCATGGAGTACAGGCCGGTCATGGTGCCGATGCGGTCCGGGAAGTACCGCTTGACGATCACCGGCATCAGGACGTTGCTGACCGCGATGCCCATGAGGGCGAGCGCGCTGGCGGCGAGGAAGCCGACGGTGCCGGAGGCGAAGGGCCGTACGGCGAGACCGGCGAAGATCGCGGCCATGCCCGCGCCGACGACCGCGGCGGGGCCGAAGCGGCGGGCCAGGCGGGGTGCGGTGAGCCCGAAGACGGCGAAGCAGAGCGGCGGCACGGAGGTGAGGACGCCGGCGACGCTGCCGCTCATGTGAAGGCCGGCGCGGACCTCTTCGAGGAGGGCGCCGAGGCTGGTGATGGCGGGGCGCAGGTTGAGCGCGGCGAGCACGAGTCCGACGACGACGAGACGGACGACCCAGCGGCCGGGGCCGGGACCTGTGCCGGGACCGGTGTCGCCGCCTCTGCTGCCGCCGCTGATCGCCGCCGTGGCCTCGGCGGCGGGCGTACGGAGGCGGGCAGGGGCCGGGGCGGGGTCGAGGGTCTGCGGCTCGTCGGACATGAGCGCCATCATAGAATCATGGGATGATTGATTGTCCAATCTCGAACCAATCCGGAGGTCTCTGATGGTGCTCAGCTCCCCCCGGCGTTCCGCGCTCTCGGACCAGGTGATCGCGCAGCTGCGCAACCAGATCACCTCCGGCGAGTGGCCGGTGGGCTCGCGCATCCCGACCGAGCCGGAGCTGGTCGAACTGCTGGGCGTGGCCCGCAACACCGTGCGCGAGGCGGTCCGCGCGCTCGCGCACAACGGGCTCCTCGACATCCGCCAGGGCTCGGGCACGTACGTGATCGCCACCAGCGAGCTGGCCGGCGTCATGCACCGCCGCTTCGCCGGCTCCGACCCGCGGCACGTGGCCGAGGTGCGCTCGACGCTGGAGTCCTCGGCGGCCCGGCTGGCCGCGCAGCGGCGCACCGAGCGGGACATGCGGCAGCTGGAGGCGCTGCTCGCGCGGCGCGAGGAGTCCTGGGCGGCGGGCGACGCGGAGCATTTCGTGACCCTGGACGCGGCCTTCCACCAGGCGGTGGTGGCGGCCTCCCACAACGACGTGCTGACGGGGCTGTACGCCGACCTCGGGGACGTGCTGCGCGACTGGCTGCGCGGGGACGTGGGCCGGGAGCTGCGGCCGGAGAACCACATGGACCACGGGCGGCTCGTCGCCGCGATCCGGGCCGGCGACGGGGACGCCGCGGCGGCGGAGGCGGCGAGCTATCCGTTCATGTGCCTGCGGAGTCCGTCGCCGGCTGATGGGTGAGCCAGACCGCCCGTACGTCCTTCCAGCAACGGCCGCTCAGCTCGGCGTACTCGGTCGGGCCGACGTCGGCCGGGGCGCTGTCGCTGTCGACGTCCCACCAGGCGTCGCACTCGACGTGCAGCCGGACCCGGTCGGTGCCGGGGTAGGGGTTGTGGCAGTACGCGGTCACCCGCGAGCCGTCGACGGCGGTACGGCAGGTCGCCTCGTACGCCGGAGGCTGTTCGCCCCGGGCGGCGGGCGCCGGAGCGGCGCGTACCTCGGCGAGGACGGCGGCGGTCCCGGCGAGGAGTACGGCGGCCGAGGCGATCCCGACCACTCTGCGGTGCCTCGCACGCATGGCCGTACCTCCTCCCCGTCGGCAGACAGAAACGTCACGCTCCGACCAGTCTGAGGTGCGCCGCCGGACTTTTCGACTCGAGCCCGTTCCGCAATGCGGGAGGGCCGGCGGGCCACCCCCGAAGGGGCGGCCCACCGGCCCTCATCACGTCCGCGGCGTGCTTACGCGCCGATCGCGTGCAGGCGTACGGCTACGCGCCGATCGCGTGCAGGCCGCCGTCGACGTGGACGATCTCGCCGGTGGTCATCGGGAACCAGTCGCTCAGCAGGGCGACGATGGCCTTGCCGGCCGGCTCCGGGTCGTCCAGCTTCCACTCCAGCGGGGAGCGGGAGTCCCAGACGCTCGCCAGACCGTCGAAGCCGGGGATGGACTTGGCGGCCATGGAGCCGAGCGGGCCGGCGGAGACCAGGTTGCAGCGGATGTTCTGCTTGCCGAGGTCACGCGCCATGTACCGGCTGGTGGCCTCCAGGGCGGCCTTGGCCGGGCCCATCCAGTCGTACTGCGGCCAGGCGAACTTCGCGTCGAAGGTGAGGCCGACGACGGAGCCGCCCTCGCTCATCAGCGGCAGCAGCGCCATGGTCAGGGACTTCAGCGAGAAGGCCGAGACGTGCATGGCCGTGGCGACCGACTCGAACGGCGTGTTGAGGAAGTTGCCGCCGAGCGCGTCCTGCGGGGCGAAGCCGATGGAGTGGACGACGCCGTCGAGGCGGTCGCCCAGCTGCTCGCGGACCTGGCCCTCCAGGCGCGCGAGGTGCTCGTCGTTGGAGACGTCGAGCTCCAGGACCTTCACGTTCTCGGGCTTGGGGAGCTTCTTGGCGATGCGCTCCGTCAGCGTGGGCCGGGGCCAGGCGGTGAGGATGATCTCCGCGCCCTGCTCCTGCGCCAGCTTCGCGGCGTGGAACGCGATGGAGGACTCCATCAGCACGCCGGTGATCAGGATGCGCTTGCCTTCGAGAATTCCGCTCATGGTGATCAGTGACCCATGCCCAATCCGCCGTCAACCGGGATGACGGCTCCAGTGATGTACGAGGCGTCGTCGGAGGCGAGGAACTTCACCGCGGCGGCGATCTCCTCCGGCTGCGCGTAGCGGCCCAGCGGGACCTGGGACACGATGCCCGCACGCTGCTCGTCGGTGAGGACCTTGGTCATGTCGGTGTCGACGAAACCGGGCGCGACGACGTTGAACGTGATGTTGCGCGATCCGAGCTCACGGGCGAGGGAGCGGGCGAAGCCGACCAGTCCGGCCTTCGAGGCGGCGTAGTTCGCCTGCCCGGCGGAGCCGAGCAGTCCGACGACCGAGGAGATCAGGACGACGCGGCCCTTCTTGGCGCGCAGCATCCCGCGGTTGGCACGCTTCACGACCCGGAACGTGCCGGTGAGGTTGGTGTCGAGGACGGAGGTGAAGTCCTCCTCGGACATCCGCATGAGCAACTGGTCCTTGGTGACACCGGCGTTGGCCACCAGCACCTCCACCGGACCGTGCTTCTCCTCGATCTCCTTGTAGGCCTGCTCCACCTGTTCGGCATCGGTGATGTCGCACTTGACGGGGAGGACGCCCAGATCGGTCAGGGCGGCCGGCGGTTCGCCGGAGCGGTACGTGATGGCGACCTTGTCTCCGGCCTCGGCGAAAGCGCGGGCGATGGCGAGGCCGATGCCCCGGTTTCCTCCGGTGACGAGAACCGAGCGGCTCAACGGATCACCCTTTCGATCAGCGGTCTGGTACATCGAAAACCTATCGGTCCCGTCCCTCTTCGAGGGAATCGACCCCTGACAGTGGCGTACGCATGCCACTGTCGGGTCCCTACAGAACGCGCCGCGGAAAGCGCGTGGCATCGCGCCCGGAACCGCGACATGATCGGGGACGACCGGTCTCACACGACAGGAGACAGCTGTGCCATCTGGGACCCATTCCCTCGACGACGCCTTCACGGCGCTGCCCCTGCGGGCGCTCGCCGATGCGGCGCTCGCGCGGGCGCGCGCGCTCGGCGCGAGCCATGCCGACTTCCGCCTGGAGCGGGTGCGCAGCGCCTCCTGGCGGCTGCGGGACGCCAAGCCCGCGGGTTCCTCGGACACCACGGACCTGGGCTTCGCGGTGCGGGTGGTGCACGGGGGCGCGTGGGGGTTCGCCTCGGGCGTCGACCTGACCATGGACGCGGCGGCGCGGGTCGCCTCGCAGGCGGTGGCCATGGCGCAGCTGTCGGCGAAGATCATCTCCGCGGCGGGGTCCGACGAGAAGGTGGAGCTGGCCGACGAGCCGGTGCACGCGGAGAAGACGTGGATCTCCGCGTACGAGATCAACCCGTTCGACGTCCCGGGCGAGGAGAAGAGCGCGCTGCTCGCCGACTGGAGCGCGCGGCTGCTGCGGGCCGAGGGCGTGGCGCATGTGGACGCCTCGCTGATGACGGTCCAGGAGAACAAGTTCTACGCGGACACGGCGGGGACGGTCACCACCCAGCAGCGGGTCCGGCTGCACCCGCAGCTCACCGCCGTCGCGGTGGACGGGACGACGGGTGAGTTCGACTCGATGCGCACCATCGCGCCGCCGGTCGGGCGCGGCTGGGAGTACCTGACCGGAACCGGCTGGGACTGGGACGCGGAGCTGGAGGAGATCCCGGCGCTGCTCGCGGAGAAGATGCGCGCGCCGAGCGTCGAGGCGGGGCGGTACGACCTGGTCGTCGACCCGTCGAACCTGTGGCTGACGATCCACGAGTCGATCGGCCACGCCACCGAGCTGGACCGGGCGCTCGGCTACGAGGCGGCGTACGCGGGCACCTCGTTCGCCACCTTCGACCAGCTGGGCAAGCTGACGTACGGCTCCCCGGTCATGAACGTGACCGGCGACCGGACCGCCGAGCACGGCCTGGCCACCATCGGCTACGACGACGAGGGCGTCGAGGCGCAGAGCTGGGACCTGGTGAAGGACGGCACCCTGGTCGGCTACCAGCTGGACCGGCGGATCGCGAAGCTGACCGGCCTCGGCCGCTCGAACGGCTGCGCCTTCGCGGACTCCCCCGCACATGTGCCGGTGCAGCGGATGGCGAACGTGTCGTTGCAGCCGGACCCGGGCGGGCTGTCCACGGAGGACCTGATCGGCGGGGTCGAGCGGGGCATCTACGTGGTCGGCGACCGGTCGTGGTCGATCGACATGCAGCGGTACAACTTCCAGTTCACCGGTCAGCGCTTCTTCCGCATCGAGAACGGCCGGCTCGCGGGCCAGCTGCGGGACGTCGCGTACCAGGCGACGACGACGGACTTCTGGGGCTCGATGGAGAAGGTCGGCGGCCCGCAGACGTACGTCCTCGGCGGCGCGTTCAACTGCGGCAAGGCCCAGCCCGGCCAGGTCGCCGCGGTCTCCCACGGCTGCCCCTCCGCCCTCTTCCGGGGCGTGAACATTCTGAACACCACGCAGGAGGCCGGGCGATGAGCTCTCGGATCACCAAGCCGTACGAGATCGTCGAGCGCGCCCTGGAGCTGTCCCGGACGGACGGGTGCGTCGTCATCGCCGACGAGGAGTCGAGCGCCAATCTGCGCTGGGCCGGCAACGCGCTGACCACCAACGGCGTCACCCGCGGCCGCACCCTCACCGTGATCGCCACGGTCGACGGCGCGCAGGGGACCGCGTCCGGCGTGGTGTCCCGGTCGGCGGTGACCGTGGACGACCTGGAGCCGCTGGTGCGGGCCGCCGAGGAGGCCGCGCGGGCCGCCGGGCCGGCCGAGGACGCCCAGCCGCTGGTGACGGGCGTGCCGTCGTCCCCCGACTTCACCGACGCTCCGGCCGAGACCACCTCGGCCGTCTTCGCCGACTTCGCGCCCGCGCTCGGCGAGGCCTTCGCCCGCGCCCGGGCCGGCGGCCGTGAGCTGTACGGCTTCGCCAACCACGAGCTGACCTCGACCTACCTGGGCTCCTCCACGGGCCTGCGGCTCCGCCACGACCAGCCGAACGGCACCCTGGAGCTCAACGCCAAGTCCCCGGACCGGTCCCGCTCGGCGTGGGCCGGCCGCTCCACCCGGGACTTCAAGGACGTCGACCCGGCGTCGCTCGACGCCGAGCTGGCGAAGCGGCTGGGCTGGGCCGAGCGCCGCATGGAGCTGCCCGCCGGGCGGTACGAGACGCTGCTGCCGCCGACCGCGGTGGCCGACCTGCTGATCTACCAGCTGTGGTCGTCGACCGCCCGGGACGCGGTGGAGGGCCGTACGGTCTTCTCCAAGCCCGGCGGCGGCACCCGCCTGGGCGAGACGCTCTCCCCGCTCCCGCTGACCCTGCGCTCGGACCCGGACGAGCCGGGCCTGGAGTGCGCGCCGTTCGTGATCTCGCACTCCTCCGGCGACGACTCCTCGGTCTTCGACAACGGCCTGCCGCTGTCCCCGACCGACTGGGTGCGGGACGGGAAGCTGGAGCACCTGACCACCACCCGGCACAGCGCCGGCCTGACCGGGCTGCCGTCGGCCCCGGGGATCGGCAACCTCGTCCTGGACGGCGGCGGCGAGCGGTCGCTGGACGAGATGGTGGCCGGCACCGAGCGCGGCCTGCTGCTGACCTGCCTCTGGTACATCCGCGAGGTCGACCCGGCGACGCTGCTGCTGACCGGGCTGACCCGGGACGGCGTCTATCTCGTCGAGAACGGCGAGGTGGTCGGCGAGGTGAACAACTTCCGCTTCAACGAGTCCCCGGTGGACCTGCTGTCGCGCGCCTCGGAGGCGGGCCGCACGGAGAAGACGCTGCCGCGCGAGTGGAGCGACTGGTTCACCCGAGCCGCGATGCCCGCCCTGCGGGTCCCGGACTTCAACATGAGCTCGGTCAGCAAGGGGGTCTGACCCGCCTAGACTGATCAGGACAACCAGATCCCCCTTCATCACGAGGAGACGGACGACGTGACGGACATCGTCGACGAGCTGAAGTGGCGCGGGCTGTTCGCCCAGTCCACCGACGAGGACGCTTTGCGCAAGGCTCTCGCGGACGGTCCCGTCACGTTCTATTGCGGCTTCGACCCGACCGCGGCCAGTCTCCACGTCGGCCACCTGGTCCAGGTGCTCACCGTCGCGCGGCTCCAGCAGGCCGGACACCGGCCGCTGGCGCTGGTCGGCGGGGCCACCGGTCAGATCGGCGACCCGCGTCCCACCGCCGAGCGCACCCTGAACGACCCGGAGACGGTCGCGAACTGGGTGAACCGGCTGCGTTCGCAGATCGAGCCGTTCCTGTCCTTCGAGGGCGAGAACGCCGCGGTCATGGTGAACAACCTGGACTGGACGGCCGGGCTGTCGGCGATCGAGTTCCTGCGGGACATCGGCAAGCACTTCCGGGTCAACAAGATGCTGACCAAGGACTCGGTGGCCCGCCGTCTCGAGTCCGAGCAGGGCATCAGCTACACCGAGTTCAGCTACCAGCTGTTGCAGGGCATGGACTTCCTGGAGCTGTACCGGCGCTACGGCTGCACGCTGCAGCAGGGCGGCTCGGACCAGTGGGGCAACCTGGTGGCCGGTCTCGACCTGATCCACCGCCTCGAGCCGGAAGCGGCCGTGCACGCGCTGGCGACGCCGCTGATGACGAAGGCGGACGGCACCAAGTTCGGCAAGACCGAGAGCGGCGCCGTCTGGCTGGACCCGGAGATGACCACGCCGTACGCGTTCTACCAGTTCTGGCTGAACGTCGACGACCGCGACATCGCCCGGTACATGCGGATCCTCTCCTTCCAGTCCCGCGAGGAACTGGAGGAGCTGGAGCGGCTCACCGAGGAGCGGCCGCAGGCGCGCACCGCACAGCGGGCGCTGGCCGAGGAGCTGACCACGCTGGTGCACGGCGCGGACCAGTGCGCGGCCGTGATCGGGGCATCGAAGGCGCTGTTCGGCCAGGGCGAGCTGGCGGAGCTGGACGAGGCGACGCTGGCGGCGGCGCTCTCCGAGCTGCCGCACGCGAAGGTCACCGAGCTGGGCCAGGTCGTGGACCTGTTCGCCGAGGTGGGTCTGGTGGCGAGCAAGTCGGCCGCCCGGCGCACGGTGAAGGAGGGCGGGGCCTACGTGAACAACGTGAAGGTCGCGGCCGAGGACGCCGAGGTCGGGGCGGGCGAGCTGCTGCACGGGCGCTGGCTGGTGCTGCGGCGCGGCAAGAAGAACCTGGCGGCGATCGAGTACGCGGGGGCCTGAGTCCTACCGGTCCGGCTGCACGACGGCGGCCCGGGTGCGCGTTTCCACGCGTGCCCGGGCCGTCGTCCGTCCGGTCACACGGTGCGTCTGCCGCCCTTGAGCCGGACCCACAGCATGTCGCCCACGCCGACCACGGCGACCGCGAAGACCAGCTGGAGCAGGTGGCGCGTCCAGTCGATGCCCCGGGTCTCCTCGACGCCGATCCAGCCCGCGACGGCGTTGCCGAGGAGGCTGCCGAGAATGCCGAACACGGTCGTCAGCCACAGGGGGATCTGCTGCTTGCCCGGCAGGATCGCCTTGGCGATCAGGCCGAGGACGAAGCCCACGATGATTGCCCACAACCAACCCATCTGGTCGCCTCCTCAGCGGCGGCGCGATCTGCGCATGTGGGCCCAGTCTCGGCCAGTCGGCCGTACCGTGCATGTCGGACAGCGCCGTACGTGACCCCCTCTCACCTCCGCCGGACGGCGGGCGTACCGTGGAGAGAGACCCGGACCGGGGAGAGTCCGGCACGGAATCCGGTGGTGGTACGCGATGCGGACGCATGGCAGCAACGAGGTCTTCCGGATCACCGGGGCGCGCAAGGGTCTGGCCGACGACGTACGGGGCCGGCAGCGTCGCTACGTGATCTCGATGAGCGTGCGCACGCTGGCTGTCATCGCGGCGGCCGTGCTGTGGAACGTGGAGCGCCATGTGGCGATCGTGGCCCTGGTGTTGGGGGCGGTGCTGCCGTACGTGGCCGTGGTGATCGCCAATGCGGGCCGTGAGCGGGCGCCGTCCCTGCCGTCGACGTTCTCGCTGCCGCCGGAGCGGCCGATGATCGAGCCGGGGCCCGACGAGAAGCTCAAGAAAAGCTCAGATCAATCATGACGTTCCGCTGCACTGCGATGGGGTCCGCGTGACATACTGCCCTTGCGCTCCGCATCCCCCGTCGGAGCGACGGACCGACGCCGGGCAGCTCCCCCCGTGGCTGCTCGGCGTCGTTTGTGCAGGGACAATGTTCCGGTGATCATCCCGGAGAGTTCCCCGTCGCCGACGTCCCCGATCTGTTCCGCCAAGGGCTGCCGCGCCGCGGCCGTCTGGGTGCTGGCCTGGAACAACCCGAAGCTGCACACGCCGGAGCGGCGCAAGACCTGGCTCGCCTGCGAGGAGCACCGCGAGCATCTGTCGCAGTTCCTCGGGGTGCGGGGTTTCCTCAAGGACGTGGTGACGCTCGCGGAGTGGGAGGCCCGGCAGGAGGACTCCGGCGACTCCTCAGCCGCCGATCGCTGACATCGGGCGCTCGGGCTGCAGGAAGCTCGGGTCGTCCAGGCCGGAACCGGCTTTCTTGCCCCACATCGCCTTGCGCCAGATCTCGGAGACCACCGCGTCCGGAGCGTCGGAGCGCAGCGCGGCCCGCAGGTCCGTCTCCTCGGTGGCGAACAGGCAGGTGCGCACCTGGCCGTCGGCGGTGAGCCGGGTGCGGTCGCAGGCCCGGCAGAACGGGCGGGTGACCGAGGCGATCACGCCGACGGTGTGCCGTCCGCCGTCGACCACCCAGCGCTCGGCGGGCGCGGAGCCGCGCTCGTCGGCGCCCTCGGGGGTGAGGGTGAAACGGGTGCGCAGCGACTCCAGGATGTCCCCGGCGGTGATCATGCCGTCGCGCTTCCAGCCGTGCTGGGCGTCGAGCGGCATCTGCTCGATGAAGCGGAGTTCGTAGTCGTGCTCGATCGCCCAGGCCAGCAGGTCGGGGGCCTCGTCGTCGTTGAGCCCGGGCATGAGGACGGCGTTGACCTTGACCGGGGTCAGTCCGGCGTCGCGGGCGGCGGCCATGCCGTCGAGGACGTCCCGGTGCCGGTCGCGGCGGGTGAGGGTCTTGAACACGTCGGGGCGCAGGGTGTCCAGGGAGACGTTGACCCGGTCCAGGCCGGCGGCCTTGAGGGCGGCGGCGGTGCGCTTGAGGCCTATGCCGTTGGTGGTCAGGGACATCCGCGGGCGCGGCTCCAGGGCGGCGCAGCGCTCGACGATGCCGACGAGGCCGGGGCGGAGCAGCGGTTCGCCGCCGGTGAAGCGGACTTCGGTGACGCCGAGGTCGGTGACCGCGATGCGGATCAGCCGGACGATCTCGTCGTCGGTGAGGAGGTCGGGCTTGGCCAGCCACTGCAGGCCCTCCTCGGGCATGCAGTACGTACAGCGCAGATTGCACCGGTCGGTGAGCGAGACACGCAGGTCGGTGGCCACTCGGCCGTAGGTGTCGATGAGCACTGCGCGCTCCCTGCCTGTCGTTCGGTGTTTTCTCCAGGTCCGAGCCTACGCGAGGCTTCCGACACCGAGCAGGTCGCCATGGAACGAGACCTGCGCGACCGCGTCGTAGGACTCTACGACGCGGCCGCGCGGCGACTGCGGAGGGTGTCCGTTCGGCTGCGGTCAGTGCGCTCCGACGCCTGTCAGGGACTTGACCTCGAGCTCCGCGTACTTGCCCGCGTCCGGCTTCTCCTTCGACAGGACCGAGCCGAGCCAGCCGAGCAGGAAGCCCAGCGGGATGGAGACGATGCCGGGGTTCTCCAGCGGGAACCAGTAGAAGTCGGCCTCCTTGAACATCGAGGTCGGCTTGCCGGAGACGACCGGCGAGAACAGCACCAGGACGACCGCGGAGATCAGACCGCCGTAGATCGACCACAGCGCGCCGGTGGTGGTGAACCGCTTCCAGAACAGGCTGTACAGGATGGTCGGCAGGTTCGCCGAGGCGGCCACGGCGAAGGCGAGGGCGACCAGGCCGGCGACGTTGAGGTCACGGGCGAGGGCGCCGAGCCCGATGGAGACGACGCCGATGAGGACGGTCGCCCAGCGGGCGGCCCGGACCTCCTCCTTCTCGGTGGCCTTGCCCCGCCTGATGACGTTGGCGTAGATGTCGTGCGCGAAGGACGAGGACGAGGCCAGGGTCAGTCCGGCGACCACGGCGAGGATGGTCGCGAAGGCGACCGCGGAGATGACGGCGAGCAGGATCGCGCCGCCGGTGGAGCCCGCGCCGCCGCCGATCTCGAGGGCGGCGAGCGGGGCGGCGGTGTTGCCGGCCTTGTTGGAGGCGATGATGTCGCTGTTCTTCAGCAGCGCCGCCGCGCCGAAACCGAGGACGATCGTCATCAGGTAGAAGGCGCCGATGATGCCGATGGCCCAGTTGACGGACTTCCGGGCGGCCTTGGCGGTGGGCACGGTGTAGAAGCGGATCAGGATGTGCGGCAGGCCGGCGGTGCCGAGGACGAGGGCGATGCCGAGCGAGATGAAGTCCAGCTTCGAGATGCCGGTGGCGCCGTACTTCAGTCCGGGCTCCAGGAACGCGGCGCCCTTGCCGCTGTTCTCGGCGGCCGCGCCGAGCAGCTGGGAGAGGTTGAAGTCGAACTTCAGCAGGATCAGGAAGGTGATCAGGAGCGTGCCGGCGATGAGCAGCACGGCCTTGACCATCTGCACCCAGGTGGTGCCCTTCATGCCGCCGATGGTGACGTACACGATCATCAGCACGCCGACCAGGGCGACGATGGCGATCTTGCCGCCGTCGCTGGTGATGCCGAGCAGCAGCGAGACGAGGACGCCGGCGCCGGCCATCTGGGCGAGCAGGTAGAAGATCGAGACCACGATGGTGGAGGTGCCGGCGGCGGTGCGGACCGGGCGCTGGCGCATCCGGTAGGCGAGTACGTCGCCCATGGTGAACCGGCCGGAGTTGCGCAGCGGTTCGGCGACCAGGAGCAGGGCGACCAGCCAGGCGACGAGGAAGCCGATGGAGTACAGGAAGCCGTCGTAGCCGAAGAGGGCGATGGCGCCGGCGATGCCGAGGAACGAGGCGGCGGACATGTAGTCGCCGGAGATGGCCAGGCCGTTCTGGAAGCCGGTGAACTGGCGGCCGCCGGCGTAGAAGTCGGCGGCGCTGCGGGTCTGCCGGCCGGCCCAGACGGTGATGAAGAGGGTGGCGACGACGAAGGCCGCGAAGAGGGTGATGATCAGCGGCCGGTGCTCGGAGGCGCTGCCGCCGGCGGCCAGCACGGCGACGGCGGTCCCGGCCTCGAAGGTGCTGCTCATGCGTCGCCCTCCATACGGGACTTGATGGCCTCCGCCTTGGGGTCGAGCTTCTCGGCCGCGTGCCGCGAGTAGAACCAGGCGATGAGGAAGGTGGTCAGGAACTGGCCGAGGCCGAGGACGAGGGCGACGTTGATGTTGCCGACGACCTTGGTGCCCATGAAGCCGCCCGCGTAGTTGGAGAGCAGCACGTAGAGCAGGTACCAGGCGATGAAGCCGATCGTCAGGGGGAAGGCGAACGAGCGGTGCGCACGGCGCAGCTCGCCGAACTCCGCGCTCTGCTGCATCTCGACGAAGCGCTCGGTCGTGGGCGGGACGGGTGTGGTGGCCGTTCCGCCGGGGGGCGGCGGTGTTGCCTCGGTAGCCACGGATTCTCCTCGCGACGCTGCGGTGGGCATGGACAAGGGGGACCTCACTGGGGGGTGGGGGGAACGGAGCCTCAAAGAGCTCCTCCCCTGCACAACGGCACGGAGCGGGTGACGAAGCGGTTCACGCGGATCTTTTTTTCTTCATCCGGGCGTCTCGACGCATTGATGTGCCGGGAAGATCAGCGATAGCTTCACTCGTCATGCACCTGTCCACGCACAACGGGTGTGCGGACAGTACATACGGATGATGTGGAGAACCCATGGCTCATCTGGGAACCAGACGCGGGCGCATACTCGCTCTGCCCGCCGGTCTGGCGCTCACGGCCTCGCTGGGCTTCCTGCCCACCGGCGCGAACGCCGCGCCGCTGAACGAGGCTCCGGCGGCCACCGCCGTGTACGACGGCCCGAAGCTGTCGTACGTGGTGAACATCGACGGCGGCCGCCACACCGCCGCCGCGGTCAAGCGGGCGATCGCCGCGGCCGGCGGCAGCATCGTCATGTCGTACGACCGGATCGGCGTCATCGTCGTCCACTCGCAGAACCCCGAGTTCGCGAAGACGATCCGCACGGTCCGCGGGGTGGTCTCCGCCGGCGCGACGCGCACCGCGCCGCTCTCCGTCCAGCGCGACACCTCCGTCGGCGAGGGCGCCGAGGCCCTGACGGGCTCGGAGGCGCTGGCCGCGGCCGCTCAGGCCACCGACGGCCAGGACCCGCTCGAGCCGCTGCAGTGGGACCTGCCGGCCATCAAGGCGGACAAGGCCCACGAGCGGACCCTGGGCAGCAGCAAGGTCACCGTCGGCGTCATCGACACCGGCGTCGACGACACGCACCCGGACCTCTCCCCGAACTTCGACGTCGCCGCCTCGGCCAACTGCGTGACCGGCAAGCCGGACACCACGCCGGGCTCCTGGCGTCCGCAGCCGGGCGAGAGCGACCACGGCACGCACGTGGCCGGCACGATCGCCGCCGCCAAGAACGGCGTCGGCATCACCGGCGTCGCGCCGGGCGTGAAGGTCTCCGGCATCAAGGTGTCCACCTCGGAGGGCTTCTTCTACACCGAGGCCGTGGTCTGTGGCTTCGTGTGGGCGGCCGAGCACGGCGTCGACATCACCAACAACAGCTACTACACCGACCCGTGGCTGTTCGCCTGCAAGAACGACGAGGACCAGAAGGCCCTCGTCGAGGCGGTCACCCGCGCCAGCCGGTACGCCGAGCGCAAGGGCGCGGTGAACGTGGCCGCGGCCGGCAACTCCAAGATGGACCTGGCGGCGGGCGAGATCACCGACGACAGCAGCCCGAACGACACCACGCCGGTCACCCGCGTGATCAACCCGCGCGAGTGCTTCGACTACCCGGCCATGCTCCCGGGCGTCGTCACCGTCTCCGCGACCGGTGCGAAGGGCCTGAAGGCCTCGTACTCGAACTACGGCAAGGGCGTCGTCGACATCTCGGCGCCCGGCGGCGACCGCACCGAGTACCAGACCCCGGACGCCCCGGCGGTCAACGGCCGCATCCTGTCGACCACGGTCAACGGCGGCTACAACTACAAGGCCGGCACGTCCATGGCCGCCCCGCACGCCGCCGGTGTGCTCGCGCTGATCAAGTCGCGGCACCTGGACGCGTCGCCGGCGGAGCTCAAGGAGCTGCTGTACGGCCAGGCCGACAACCACGCCTGCACGAACCCGTACGACATCGACGGTGACGGCACCGTGGACGCGGTCTGCGAGGGCGGCACCGGCCGCAACAGCTTCTACGGCGAGGGCGTCGTCGACGCGCTGGACGCCGTGCGCAGGTAACACCTATTGACGCGAGGGGCCCCGGTGCGGCATGCCGCACCGGGGCCCCTTCGTCTGTCGGCCCGTGTCTAGCGGACCGCCGTCGCTTCGGCCCGGCGGGGAGCCGCGGCGCGCACGGAGGAGGAGGCCCACAGGGCGACGCCGATGAAGAGCAGCTGCTCCGGAATCCTGAACCACAGCGGTGTCGCCGGCTCCCCGTTGAAGGGGATCTGCTCGACGGCCGCGTGGATGTTGGCCGGGAGCATCACGACGAACAGCACGACCAGGCCGAACGCCGCGATGCGCCGGGTCGCCGCCAGGACGAGTCCGGCGGCGCCGAGGAGTTCCAGGACGCCTGTCGCGTACACGGCGAGGCGGGGGAACGGCACGAACGGCGGGACCATCGCGACCAGGTCGTGATGGCCGGGCATGGGGCCGAGCGCCGAGGGGACGAAGTGGGCGCTCGCCGTGAACAGCAGCATGACCGCGAGACCGTGCGCGGCGGACACCCGCCAGGTGGCGAACCGTCCGACGCCGAACGCGCCGAGCAGCCGGAACAGCAGGGTGGGGACGGCGAGGAGCATCAGAGTGCCGAACATGGAAGGAGCTTCCTTTCGGTGAGCCTGCTTGCGACCTGCGATGACGCGGCCGATAGAATGGATAGTAGCATTATCCGCTATCTATTGTGGAGTCGTACGAGGTCCGGCCGGCACGAGGAGTGCGATCATGCGGCCATGGGCGACGGCACGGGCAGCGGCATGAGCAACGGCATGAGCAACACGGTGGGCAGCGCCACGGAGTTGCTGTGGGCGGTCCTCGACGGCGATCCCGCCCTGACCGACCGGGTCGAGTACACGGGTCCGTCGGGGCTGCTGGCCGCCCGGCTGCCCGTGATGGACCTGGCGCGGGCCACGGTCGCGGTCTGTTCTCTGGCCGCGGTCGAGCAGGCGGGGCTGCCGGGTCCGGTACGGGTGGACGACGGGGCGGTGGCCACCGCCTTCACGAGCGAGCGCCACCTGAGCGTCGACCGCCGCAGGCCGGTGAACTTCGCCAAGTTCTCCTCCTGCCTGCGCGTCGGCGACGGCTGGATCCGCGGTCACGCCAACTATCCGCACCACAGGGCGGCCTTCTACACGGCCCTGGGCCTGACCGAGGACGCGCCGGACACCGCCGTCTACGACGCGCTCAGGGAGCGTACGGCCGTGGAGCTGGAGACGGCGGTGTACGCGGCCGGCGGCTGCGCCGTGGCCGTACGCACCCCCGAGCAGTGGGCCGCGCACGAGCAGGGCCGGGAGGTCGCCGCCCGGCCGCTGCTGACGAGGGAACGGCTCGACGAGGCGCCCCCGAGGCGGCGTTCGGGCCCCCTGCGGGTCCTGGACCTGACCCGGGTCATCGCCGGGCCGGTCGCGACCCGGACCCTGGCGCTGCTCGGCGCGGACGTGCTGCGGATCGACCCGCCGGGCAACCCCGAACTGCCGGACCTGCACGCCGACGCGGCCGTCGGCAAGCGGTCCGCCGCGCTGGACCTGGACCGGCCGTCCGACCGGCGCACCTTCGACGAACTCCTCGACGCCGCCGACGTCCTGGTCACCGGCTACCGTCCCGGCGCCCTGGACCGCTTCGACCTGTACCGGCCCGGTCTGGTGACCGCCCGGCTCTCCGCCTGGGGCGACTACGGGCCGTGGGGCGGGCGGCGGGGCTTCGACAGCCTGGTCCAGGCGGCGAGCGGGATCGCGGTGGTCGAGGGCGCGGAGGAGGAGCCGTACTGGCTGCCGGCGCAGGCGCTGGACCACGGTACGGGCTATCTGCTGGCGGCGGCCGTCCTGCGCTCGCTGACCGAACAGGACCGGGACGGCGGCACCCGCCTCGTCCGCCTGGCGCTCGCCCAGACGGGCCACTGGCTGACCCACGCCCTGCCGCGGTACGAGCCCGAGCGGTACGTCACCGAGACGGAGGGCCCGCTGGGGCGCGTGCGGCACGCGCTCTCCCCCGTCGCGTACGAGGGCGGCCCGGCGGGCTGGTCGCGCCCGCCGGGCCTGCCCGGGGCCGACGACCCCGCGTGGCTCACGGCTTGACGAGGACCTTCAGCGCGGTGCGCTCGTCCATGGCCTTGTAGCCGTCCGGAACGCCGTCGAGGCCGACCGTCATGTCGAACACCGGCGACGGGTCGACGGCGCCGCTGAGGACGTCGGGGAGCAGCTCGGGGATGTACGCGCGGACGGGCGCGACGCCGCCGCGCAGGGAGATGTTGCGGTCGAACATGACCGACAGGTCCAGGCCCGTGCCGCTGCCGTGCGGGACGCCGACGTAGCCGATCGCGCCGCCGTCGCGGGTGATGTTCACGGCGGTGCGCATGGACTGCTCGGTGCCGACGGCCTCGATGACGGCGTGCGCGCCCTGGCCGCCGGTGAGTTCGCGGACGGCCGCCTCGGCGGCCTCGCCGCGCTCGGCGACGACGTCGGTCGCGCCGAAGGTGCGGGCGATGTCGGTGCGGGCGGTGTGCCGGCCCAGGGCGATGATCCGCTCGGCGCCGAGGCGCCTGGCCGCCAGCACGCCGCAGAGGCCGACCGCCCCGTCGCCGACCACGGCGACGGTGGAGCCCTTGCGGACCCCCGCCCCGAGGGCGGCGTGGTGGCCGGTGCCGAGGACGTCGGAGAGCGCGAGCAGCGCGGTGAGCAGCCGGTCGTCGGAGGCGGCGTCGGCGGGCAGCTTGACCAGGGTGCCGTCGGCGTGGGGCACCCGTACGGCCTCGCCCTGGCCGCCGTCGGAGCCGACCGAGCCCCAGAAGCCGCCGCTCGGGCAGGAGGTGTGCAGGCCCTCGCGGCAGTAGTCGCAGGTGCCGTCGGACCAGACGAACGGCGCGACGACGAGGTCGCCGGCCGCGAAGCCGGTCACGTCCGCCCCGGCCGCCTCGACGATGCCGAGGAACTCGTGGCCGATGCGCTGGCCCGGCTGCCGCGCGGACTCGCCGCGGTACGCCCACAGGTCGCTGCCGCAGATGCAGGCCCGCAGCACCCGCAGCACGACGTCCGTGGGCTCCTTGATCACCGGATCGGGCACGTCCTCCACGCGCAGGTCGAACGGGGCGTGAATGGTGGTGGCGCGCATGACGGACGGTCCTCGCTGTCAGATGGCTGTACGGCTGGTCGTACGACTGGTTGTACGACATTCACCGTACCTCGCTCGCAGGGTGCCCTCGGTCAGCAGGAACTGCGCCGCGAGGTAGGTCGCCATGACCCAGAAGTCCGGGAAGGGCGGCTGGGGCCAGTCGGCGAGGGCGGTGGCGATGAGCGTGTCGGACAGCAGGAACAGCGCGCCACCGGCCCCGGCGAGGAGCCCGAGCGAGCTGGACCGGTAGGCCACGGCGGTCAGCAGCAGCGAGTAGGCGGCGACGGGTACGCGCAGGCCGGCGGGCAGATCGGGCCACAGGGCGAGGACGGTGACGGCGAGGACTCCGGCGTACAGCAGGCCGAGCGCCGGGGAGGTGGAGCGCCGCCCGAAGAGCAGCAGGTAGCAGACATGCCCGGCGGCGAAACAGCCCATCCCGGCGAGGAACGCCCCGTCGGCGTCCCCGAGCAGCAGGACGTCCCCGCCCCACCCGAACAGCAGCGCGGCGACCAGCGACGCCGGGGCCCTGCGGGCGGCCGCGTACGCGGCGAGCAGCGGCATGAGCAACGGCTTGGCGGCGAGATGCCCGGCCTCGGCCCCGACGAGCAGCGAGCCGAGGTCGACGACGGCGGCGATCAGGAACGCGCCGAGCAGCACCCGGGAGGCGACGGCTCTCCTCCTCACGGCCCTCCTCACGAGCCCGCCCCCGCCCCCGGCTCCCACCCGGGCCCCCGGAACACCCGCCCGCCCCGCTCGCGCCAGCTGCCGGCCGCCCGCAGATCACGGGCGATGGCCGCGTACTCGTGGGTGGCGACCCGCAGCGGGTTGTAGGTGGCGATGTTCTTGGTGAGCCCGAAGACGGGCCGGTCCGTCTCCCCCACCCAGGTCCCGAAGAGCCGGTCCCAGACGATGAGCACCCCGCCGAAGTTCCGGTCGAGGTAGCCGCCCTGCGAGGCGTGGTGCACGCGGTGGTGCGAGGGCGTGTTGAAGACGTACTCGACGGGCCGCGGCAGCCGGTCGATCCGCTCGGTGTGGATCCAGAACTGGTACACGAGGTTCACCGAGGAACAGAAGGCGACGGCCGCCGGATGCACGCCGAGCACGAGCATCGGCAGATAGAACGGCCAGGAGGTGAACCCGGTCCAGGGCTGCCGGAGGGCGGTGCTGAGATTGAACTTCCGGCTGCTGTGGTGCACCACATGGGAGGCCCACAGGATCCGCACCACATGATGGCCGCGGTGCTGCCAGTAGTAGCAGAAGTCCTGCGCCAGCAGCATCAGCGGAACCGTCCACCACAGCACCGGCACCCGGAGCGGGGTGAGCGCGTAGACCGCGCCGTAGATCGCGACGACCGGGATCTTCCACACCACGTCGAAGAACAGACTCCCCAGCCCCATGCCCACACTGGTCGCGGCGTCCTTGGCCTCGTACCCGGCCTTGTCGTCGTCGGGATGGATCCGGTAACCGACCATCTCCACGACGGTGAGCACCACGAAGGCGGGTATCGACCACAGCACGACATCGGGCAGGTTCGGCATGCGCTGAAGGTAGAGGCGGGGCGGCGGCGCGGCTAGACGTCGTTACGCACAAGTAAGTAAGACGAGATGTCAGCAACCTTTGGCTACTTCCGACAAGGGCGCCGGGTACAGGCCGGAGTACTAGACCCCCGCCGCCCCCAGCAACGAACCCGCCGCGTACGTCACGCCCATCGCCAGGGCGCCGCCGGCGGCGTTGCGGAGGATGGCTCGGGTGGGTGGGGCGGCGCCCAGGCGGGCGCTCCACCAGCCGGTGAGGGCGAGGGCGGTGAGGACGGAGAGGACGGTGACCCAGAGGCGGTCGTCGGCGGGCGGGAGGACGATCGCGAGCAGCGGGAGCAGGGCGCCGACCGTGAAGGCGAGGAAGCTGGCGCCCGCCGCGTGCCAGGGGATGGTCAGCTCGTCGGGGTTGATGCCCAGCTCCACGCGGGCGTGGGCGCGCAGGGCGTCGCGTTCGGTGAGCTGGACGGCGGCCTCGTGGGCGACGTCCTGGCTCAGGCCGCGGCGGGCGAGGAGCTCGGTGAGTTCGGCGAGTTCGGCCTCGGGGCGCTCGCGCAGTTCGCGGCGTTCCTGGGCCAGCGCCGCCAGTTCCGAGTCGCGCTGGGTGGAGACCGAGACGTACTCCCCCGCCGCCATCGACATCGAGCCGGCCAGCAGTCCGGAGAGGCCCGCGGTGAGCAGCGCGGACTGCGACTCGGTGGCGCCGGCGACGCCGACGACGAGGCCCGCGGTGGAGACGACTCCGTCGTTCGCGCCGAGGACGGCGGCCCGGAGCCAGTTCAGCCGGGTGCCGAGCCCGCCGCCGTGGGCCTCGTCGTGTGCTGGGGCTTCAGTCACCCCGGGAGGGTCTCACCCGCCGCGTCACCAGACGCGGACCGACCCGCCCGGGGCGAACGCCGGGCTGGTGGCCGCGGGCGGGACCTCCTTGAGGGGTTCGGCGATCTCGGCCACCGTGGGGCCGTGGACGGCGGCCAGGGTGTCCAGGTACGCCAGGTCGAAGCCGTACACGCGGGCCGCGTTGCCGCCGGCCATCGCCGCTACCTCCTCCCGCGGCAGCCCCGCGTAGGCGATCCGCAGGCCCTCGCGGGAGTACGGCGCGGTGCCCTCGTCGTGCGGGTAGTCGCTGCCCCACATGATCTTGTCCAGGCCGATCCGCTCGCGCAGCGGCACCTCGTGCGGGCGCATGAAGCTCGCGCCGACGAAGCAGTTGTCCCGCCACACCTCGCTGGGGCCACGGCCCATGTGCGCCGCCAGGCCCGCGCCGAACTTCGACTCCGCCGTCGCCGCCTTCGTCGTGGCCGCCACCAGCCGGTCGTGGTAGTAGTCCAGCATCTCCAGGACGCCGGGGATCCAGCCCGACCCCTGCTCCGTCAGCACCAGTTTCAGCGAGGGGTGCCGGCGGAACGCCCCGCCGAAGATCAGGTGCCACAGCGCCCGGTGCGAGAACCACGTCGTCTCCACCATGAACACCGCCCGCGCGGCCGGCTCGTCGCCGAGCGGCGGCGACGCCGAGCCGCCGTGGTGGTTGACCGGCACGTCCAGCTCGGCGCAGACCGCCCAGATCGGGTCGTACACAGCGGCGTACAGCTCCGGGATCCCGCTGCCGGGCGGCGCGCCGGGCAGCAGGACGCCGCCGGTCAGGCCCGCCTCCTTGGCGCGGCGGATCTCCCGTACCGCCTCGTCGACGTCGTTGAGCAGGATCTGCGCGACCCCCGCCCGCCGTCCCGGCGCGTCCGCGCAGAAGTCGGCCAGCCAGCGGTTGTGCGCCCGCAGTCCGGCCCAGCGCTGCTCGTACTCCGCAAGGCCGGGCGCGGGCGCCATCAGCGAGGCCGACGGGAAGAACGGCGGAATGGTGTTGGGGAAGACGACCTCGGCGACGATGCCGTCCGCCTCCAGCTCCCGCAGCCGGCGCTGCGAGTTCCAGTTGCGGTCGGCGGTGTCGGCGAGCAGGTCCTCGTACGGGTTGACGTACGCGGCCGCCCAGGCGTCGAAGTCGTCGTGGTGGCGCTTCTCCAGGTACGGCTTGTAGTCGAGGAGGTCGGCGCCGGCATGGCAGTCGGCCGAGATCACGGTGTACCGGTCCGTCATGACGCCGCGCCGATCGACGGGAAGTCGTGCCCCGTCAGCCAGTGCCGGCCCACCTCGCGCGAGCGCGCCCAGGACGCCTCGACGGCGGTCTGGTCCTCCGGCTGGCCGAGCTCGGCCGGGGTGGGGCCGATGCGGCGGGCGATCGGCTCCAGCTTCGCCGTGTCGAAGCCGAACACCTCCGCCGCGGCCAGGCCCAGGATCCGGCGGGTCTCGTCGACCGGGATGTCGTGGAAGGTGTCGCGCAGCCAGCCCCGGGTGCGCGGCCAGGTGCCCTCGGGGTGCGGGAAGTCGCTGCCCCACAGGATGTTGTCGACGCCGATCTCGTACCGCTGCGCCAGCTCGCGCCGTTTGGTGTTGGTGGCGCAGATGAACACCTGCCGGTCGAGGTACTCGCTCGGCGGCCGCCTCAGCTCGGCGAACGGGGACAGCTTCTTGCCGCCGTGCGCGCCCAGATAGAGCCGGTCCATGAACCACAGCAGGTTCGGCAGCCACCAGCAGCCGGACTCGGCGACGCCGAACCGCAGCCCCGGGTGGCGCTCGAAGACCCCGGACCACAGCAGGAACCACAGCGGCCGGGCCGGCCACCAGGTGACCTCGGAGACGTAGATGCCGAGGTGGTCGCCGTACTCCTCGCGCGGGGCCGCGCCGGAGTGGGTGACCAGCGGCATCCCGGTATCGGCGGCGGCCGCCCACACCGGGTCGTAACGGCGGTCGTGGTACGGCTCCTTGTCCACCCACATCGACGGGATCATCAGCGCGCCGAGCCCGGACTCCTTGGCCCGGTGGATCTCGGCGACGACCTTGTCGACGTCGGCGGTGACCGGCAGCAGGGCGACGCCGCAGTGCCGTGCTGCGTTCTCGGCGTTCCCGCCCACGAACTCGGCGAGCCAGCGGTTGTGCGCCTGCGCGCCCGCCATGCCGAGCTCGGGGTCCTGGTCGCCGGAGAGCCCGAGGCCGACGCCGAAGGGCGCGGCGGTCTGGCTGTCGACGGCGTCCGCGTCGGGGAAGACGACCTCGGCGGCGACGCCGTCGCCGTCGAGCTCCTTGAGCCGCTGCGCGGTGTCCCAGCCGCCGCGCAGCCCTTCCTCGTTGTCGCTGAACCACTTCTCGGCGAACGCCTCGTTGCGCACCCCGAGCCGGGTCATCGCCGCGCGGCGGGCGTCCCGGCCGGCGAGGAACTCGTCGAAGGCGCGGTGGAAGCGGGAGTCCAGATAGGGCCGGTACTGCTCGGTGGGCAGTCCGGCGTGGCAGTCGGAGGAGATGATCAGGTACGGGTCGTCGTGGGCCACGGCGGTCCCCCCTCAGTCCAGGATGAAGTTCTCCAGGTACGACGGATTGGCGCGGTCGAGCATCGACTGCGCGCGGGCGCGGATCTGCCGGTCGCTGTGCTCGCTCTCCGGGAGGATCCAGAACCGGTCGGCGCGGATGCCGTCGACGACATGGCCGGCGACCTCCTCGACGGGCGTGAACCGCACCTCGTGCCCGGCCTGCCTCATCGCGGTCTCGTACTGGTCGATGGTGCGGTACGGGGTCCGGCGCGGGCGCTGCTTGGCGTACCGCTCGGGCCGGTTGCGGTGCGACTCCCACAGTCCGGTGCGCAGCATGTGCGGGCCGGGGAAGAGCACGGACGCGCCGACCGGTGCGCCCTCGGCCTTCAGATGGGCGTACAGCGACTCGGTCATGGTGACCACGGCCGCCTTGGTGACGGCGTAGACGGAGGCGGTGGGCAGCGGGGCGATGCCGCCGTCGCCGGAGGAGGTGTTGACGACGTGGCCGGGCCCGCCGCCCTCGATCATCCGCGGCACGAAGGCCTGCACGCCGTGGAAGACGCCCCAGACGTTGACCGCGAAGGCCCACTTCCAGTCGTTGGGTTCGTGCTCCCACATCCGGCCCTCGGCCCCGGAGCCGACGCCCGCGTTGTTGCAGAGCACGTGGACGGCGCCGAAGGTCGCGTACGCGGCGTCCGCCAGGGTGCGTACGGAGTCGGCGTCACCGACGTCCACCGTCCGGGCGAGGACGTGTGCCCCGCTCTCCATCAGCTCGTCCGCCGCCTTGGCGAGCGCCGCCTCCTCGACGTCGGCGAGCACGACCGCCAGCCCCTCCGCGGCGAACCGGCGGGCCATGGCGAGGCCGATGCCGCTCGCCGCGCCCGTGACGACCGCGACCTGGCCGGGTTCGAGCCGCATCAGACGCTCCCCTCGGGCGGTCCGTCGAGCACCTGCCGGGGGTCGTCGTAGCGCTGGTGGATGTACGGCAGCAGGACCTCGGCGGCGACCCGTTCGACGACCCGGCCCTTCTGGTCGGTGGTCTTCTCGCCGACGGTGATCTCGACGAGCCGGCGGACCGGCAGGTCGGCGACCGGGTCGTACATGGACTCGCGCAGCACCACGTCGCCGGTGACCGCCTCCAGCCTGCGCACCTTCTCGTGGCGGACGCAGTGGACCAGGACCGGGTCCCCTTCGAGGCCCGAACCGTCCACGGCAGGAAGGAACTTGAAGTAGAAGTCGGTCTTGTCGGCGGGCTCGGGCAGCGGCAGCGGGCCGGAGACCGCGCCGCGCACCTCGACGAAGGCGATGCCGTGCCGGGCGAGCACGGCGCGGACCACGAGCCCGTCGCGTTCGACGGTGACCTCGCCGAGCTTCTTCGGTTCGCCGAAGACCTCGCGGCCGCCGGTCAGGGCCCGCTCGTGGGTCATCGGCATGACCAGCGGGTACCAGCCCTGCTGGTCGCCGTGGCCGGCGGCGACGGCCACCGAGCCGGCGCCGAGCGGGTATCCGGGCAGGTCGACCTTGCTGATGTTCGCCCGCACCAGGGGGCGTTCGGCGGGTTTGAGCGGGGGCGGCAGCACGGCCGCCACCACGTCGGGGTCGGTCTCCCAGACCGCGACGACGCCGGTGGACCAGATGTCGGGGAGTTTCGCGTTCGCGCCGCGGGCGGCCGCGAGCTCCTCCTCGGTGCGCGCGCCGTACCGTACACGTGCCATGACGTACCACCCTTCGGTTCTCGTCGGGGGTCGGTTCTGTAACACAGTTACACCGGCGGGGATGAAGGGTAAAGACCCGTGCACGGAACGGCCCTTGCACGGAACGGAAGGGGGACGGATGGCACGCAGCGCGCTGACCCGGGAGCAGGTCCTCGACACGGCGGCGGCCCTGGTGCGGCAGCACGGGCCGGACGCCCTGACGATGCGCAAGCTCGCCGCCGAACTGGGCACCGCGGTGACCTCGATCTACTGGCACGTCGGCAACCGGGAGTCGCTGCTCGACGCGCTCGTCGAGCGGACCGTCGCCGACCTCGGCGCGATCCGCCCGCGCGGCGCGACCCCGGCCGGGCGGATCGTCTCGGTGGCCCGGGCGCTCCGCCGCGAACTGCGGGCGCGTCCGCATCTGGTGGCGATGGTGCACGAACGGGGCCTGACGGAACGCATGTTCCTGCCCGCCCAGCAGGCGCTGGTCCTCGAGGTGCACGCGGCGGGGCTGCGCGGGGCCCGGGCGGCCGGGGTGGTGCGGGCGGTGCAGTTCCACGTCGTCGGCCATGTCCTGGTGGAGCGCAACCGCGAGCGCGCCCCCGCCCAGTCCCCTGCCGAACAGGACCTGTGGGCGGGCGAGACCACCGGGGACGACCCGGCGCTCGCCCGCGCGCTGGCCCGTCCGATCGACACGGACCGGTTGTTCACGCGCTCGATTCGGGCGCTGGTGTCCGGTTTGCTGGACTCCGGGGACGAGGGTGTCCGTGCGGGGCCGTATTCTCAATGACCATGCTCGACGACCGTACGACCGCAGCAGCGTGGCCGGCCGCGTACCCGCAGGGGTACGCGGTCGTCGACGTGGAGACCACCGGCCTCGCCCGCGACGACCGGATAGTGTCGGCTGCCGTCTACCGGCTGGACGCCCGCGGCGAGGTCGAGGACCACTGGTACACCCTCGTCAACCCGGAGCGGGATCCCGGCCCGGTCTGGATCCACGGGCTGACCGACGAGATGCTGGCGGACGCCCCGCTCTTCCCGGACGTGGCCGGGGAGTTGTCCGAGCGGCTCGACGGCCGGGTGCTCGTCGCTCACAACGCGATCTTCGACTGGGGCATGCTCGCCCGCGAGTACGCGCGCGCCGAGCGGACCGCGCCGGTGCGGCAGCGGCTGTGCACCATCGCGCTCGCCAAGGAGCTGGCGCTGCCGCTGCCCAACCTCAAGCTGGAGTCCCTGGCGGCCCACTTCGGCGTCGTGCAGCAGCGCGCGCACAACGCGCTGGACGACGCGCGGGTGCTCGCCGAGGCGTTCCGGCCGAGCCTGCACGCGGCGGCGGAGCAGGGTCTGCGGCTGCCGCTGCTCGAGTGCCGGCCGCTGACGGAGTGGGCGTCCTCGCCCGCGACCGGGTCCGGTGCGGCGCGGATCGGCCGGCAGTCCTCGTACGGGAACAGCTGGCGTCCGACGAAGAAGCGGCCGCCTTGCCCGCATCCCAACCCCGGGCGTTACGAATCCGACAAACCTCTCAAGCAGGGCATGCGGGTGGCGTTCTCCGGCGACACCTCCATCGACCGCGAGCTCCTGGAGGACCGCACGGTCGAGGCGGGGCTGCACGTCGCGGGCAGCGTCTCCCGGCTCACCAGCCTGCTGGTCACCAACGACCCGGACTCGGCCACGTCCAAGACCGTCAAGGCGAAGGCGTACGGCACGCCGATCGTCGACGAGGCCGCGTACACGCACCTGCTGAGAGACGTGGCCCCGGCAGACGGGTGACGCGCCGGGCGTGCCGCCGCCCGTTCGGCCGCCCGGCGGCCCACCCTGTGGCGCATGGCACGTTGTGAGGTCTGCGGAAACGATTACGGCATGTCCTTCGAGGTGCACGCGCAGGGCGCGGTGCACGTCTTCGACTGCTTCGCCTGCGCCATCCACCGCATGGCGCCCATCTGCGAGCACTGCCGGGTCCAGATCATCGGCCAGGGCGTCGAGGTCGAGGGCAACTGGTACTGCGGCGGCCACTGCGCCCGCGCGGAGGGAAAGGTGGGCATCGTCGACAAGGTGTGAGCCCGGTTCCGCCCGGCGCCCCGGCGGAACCCCCCTGCGAGCACCCCACGGCCCGAGAGGTACGGTCGTGGGGTGTACCGCTTCCTGTTGTCCCGGCAGTGGGTGATCCTCACCCTCGTCGCTCTCCTGCTCATCCCGGTGATGATCAAGCTGGGCTTCTGGCAGTTCCACCGGCACGAGCGCCGGGTCGCCCAGAACGCCCTGATCGCGGACAACCTGAAGGCGAAGCCCGTCCCCGTCGAGACCCTGACCTCACCCGGTCACACCGTCCCGCGCGGCGACTACTGGCGGAAGGTCACCGCCACCGGCACGTTCGACACCGCGCACGAGGTCGTGGTGCGCCGCCGCACCAACGCCGACGAGAACGTCGGCATGCTCGTGCTCACCCCGCTGGTCCTGAAGGACGGCCGGGCCGTGCTGGTGAACCGGGGCTGGGTGCCCGCCGCCCCGGACCAGAAGGCATATCCCGAGGTGCCGCCCGCCCCCGGGGGCGAGGTGACGATCGCCGGCCGGCTGAAGGCCGACGAGACCACCGGCGCCAGCGGCATCAAGGACCTGCGCGGACTTCCGGACCGTCAGGTCATGCTGATCAACAGCGCCCAGCAGGCCGAGCTGATCGGCGCGACGGTGCTCGGCGGCTATGTCGAGCAGACCGGCCCGGTCACCGAGTCCCCGGAGCAGATCCCGGAGCCCGACCACGACTCGATCGGCGCGCACATGGCGTACGCCGTCCAGTGGTGGCTGTTCGCGTCCGGCGTGCCGGTCGGCTGGGTGATCCTCGTCCGCCGCGAGCGGCGCGACCAGGAGGCGGCCCGGAGCGGCGCCGCGCAGGGGCCGGAGGCCCCGGAGCCGGCCACCGCCGCCGTCTGAGCCGCGGCCGTCTGATTGGCCGTCCGCCCGATCGGGAACACGCCATGGCGTGACGCAACGCATCGAGGACTACGCCCTCATCGGGGATCTGCAGACCGCGGCCCTGGTCGGCCGCGACGGGTCCATCGACTGGCTCTGCCTGCCGCGCTTCGACTCCGGGGCCTGTTTCGCTGCGCTGCTCGGCGACGAGAACAACGGCCACTGGCGGCTCTCCCCGGCCGGTGCCGCCCAGTGCACCCGCCGCGGCTACGCCGGGGAGTCGCTGATCCTGGAGACGTACTGGGAGACGCGGACCGGCACGGTCAAGGTCGTCGACTTCATGCCGCAGCGCGACCGGGCGCCGGACGTCGTGCGGATCGTCGAGGGCCTGAGCGGCTCCGTCGAGATGAGCGCCGTGCTCCGGCTGCGTTTCGACTACGGCTCGATCGTGCCGTGGGTGCGCCGGGCGGACGGCCACCGGGTGGCGATCGCGGGCCCGGACTCGGTGTGGCTGCGCAGCGAGCCGCCGGTGAAGACCTGGGGCCAGGAGTACAGCACCCGCTGCTCGTTCGACGTCGCCGAGGGCGACCGGGTGGCGTTCGTGCTGACCTGGCACCCCTCGCACCACCCGCGCCCGGCGCTGTGCGACCCGTTCGAGGCCCTGGAGCAGTCGTTGCAGGACTGGCGGGACTGGTCGGCCCGGTGCACGTACCGGGGGCCCTACCGGGAGGCCGTGCTGCGCTCCCTGATCACCCTGAAGGCCCTCACGTACGCCCCCACCGGCGGCATCGTCGCCGCGCCGACGACCTCCCTGCCGGAGGAGCTCGGCGGCGTACGGAACTGGGACTACCGCTACTGCTGGCTGCGCGACTCCACCCTCACCCTGGGCGCCCTGCTCTCGGCGGGCTACGTCGACGAGGCCGCGGCCTGGCGGGACTGGCTGCTGCGCGCGGTCGCCGGCGACCCGGCCGATCTGCAGATCATGTACGGCCCGGCCGGCGAGCGCCGGCTGCCCGAGACCTCGCTGCCCTGGCTGAGCGGCCACGGGCAGTCCGTCCCGGTCCGGATCGGCAACGCGGCGGTGGAGCAGACGCAGCTGGACGTGTACGGGGAGGTGATCGACTCGCTGTTCCGGGCGCGGGAGGCGGGCATCCCGGCCGAGCCGCACGCCTGGAACCTGCAGAAGAGCCTGCTCGGCTTCCTGGAGTCGACGTGGCGGGAGCCGGACGAGGGGCTGTGGGAGGTCCGCGGCCCGCGCCGGCACTTCACCCACTCGAAGGTGATGGCCTGGGTCGCCGCCGACCGGGCGGTGCGCACGCTGGAGGCCGATCCCTCGCTGGAAGGAGACCCGGCGCGGTGGCGGGCGATGCGGGACGAGGTGCACTCGGAGGTGTGCGAGCGGGCGTACGACCCGGAGCGGAACACGTTCACCCAGGCGTACGGCTCGGCGGAGCTGGACGCGGCGACGCTGCTGATCCCCCGGCTCGGCTTCCTGCCACCGGACGACCCGCGGGTGATCGGCACGGTGGAGGCGGTCCGGCGCGAGCTCGGGCACGGCGGCTTCGTCCGCCGCTACACCCCGGCGCCGGAGATCGACGGACTGCCGGGGCGGGAGGGGGCGTTCCTCGCCTGCACGTTCTGGCTGGCGGACGCGCTGCTGCTGATCGGCCGGAAGGACGAGGCGCGGGAGGTGTTCGAGCGGCTGCTGGCGCTCCGCAACGACGTGGGGCTGCTCGCGGAGGAGTACGAGCCGCTGGCCGGCCGCCAGCTCGGCAACTTCCCGCAGGCGTTCAGCCACATCGGGCTGGTGGGCACGGCGCTGGCCCTGGACGCCGGAGAGGTGGTCGGGGTGGACGAGGAGGCGGCAGGATAGGCCCATGGATCTTGGACTGAAGGACCGGGTGTACGTGGTGACCGGCGCGACCAAGGGTCTCGGCCGGGCCTCTGCGGAAGCGCTGCTCGCGGACGGCGCGAAGGTCGTGGTGACCGGGCGGGACGCGGCGACGGTCGCGAAGGCGGCCGAGGAACTGGGGCCGGACGCGGTGGGCGTGGCCGCGGACAACGCGGACCCGGGCGCGGCGGAGCGGGTGATCGCCGAGGCGAGGGCCCGGTTCGGGCGCTTCGACGGCATCCTGGTCAGCGTCGGCGGCCCGGCGCCGGGCTTCGGCGTGGACAACACCGACGAGCAGTGGCAGGCGGCGTTCGAGACGGTGTACCTGGGCGCGGTGCGGATGGCGCGGACCGCGGCCGGGGCGCTGGGCGAGGGCGGCGTGATCGGCTTCGTGCTGTCCGGCTCGGTGTACGAGCCGATCTCCGGCCTGACGATCTCGAACGGGCTCCGCCCGGGCCTGGCGGGCTTCGCCAACTCGCTCGCCCGCGATCTGGGCCCGAGCGGCATCCGGGTGTTCGGTCTGCTGCCGGGCCGGGTCGACACCGACCGCGTCCGGGAGCTGGACGCGCTGTCCGGCGACGCCGACGCGACCCGTGCCTCCTACGAGGGGCAGATCCCGCTGCGCCGCTACGGCCGTCCGGAGGAGTTCGGGCGCACGGCGGCCTTCTTCCTGTCCCCGGCGGCCTCGTTCCTGACGGGTGTGATGGTCCCGGTGGACGGCGGCCTGCGGCACGGCTTCTGAGCGGCCGGCCCGGCGCCGTCAGGTGACGCGGCGGGCGTGGTGCTTGACGGCGCGCAGACGGGCCTCGGTGGGGATGGACGCGAGGCCCGTCGACGTACGGGCGTGCTGCAGGGCCTCGTGGGTGAGGGCCGCCAGGGCCTCGCGGGGCGCGGCGTACGGCTCCAGGAGCAGCCTTACGCGGGTGGTCGGCGCGGTGCGCCGGCCGCGCAGCAGGACCCGGGCCTTGGCCACGCCGTCGAGGGTGGCCACGTCGGCCTCCAGGACGTGCTCCAGGGCCGGGCCGCGCAGTACCGCGGCCTCGCCGTCGCCGGTGTCGACCAGCACCTCGGCCAGCCGGCCGCGCCGGAACTGGGCGACCAGCCAGACCAGCGCGAGGAGCACGACGACGCCGAGCACGGCGATGACGGTGGGCCACCACCAGCCGTCCCCGCGCCAGCGCTGCCGCTGGGCCTTGGTCAGCAGGACGTCGGACGGGCCGGACCAGGGCCACCAGGAGGGCACGCCGAGGTCGAGCCCGGCGGCGAGCACGGCCCCGCCGCCCACCAGCAGGACCAGTCCGGCGAGCCCGATCAGGCCCCGGTTGAAGCGCCGCAGCTTCACCTCGGTTCACCTCTTCTTCCGCGGCCGGCCGACCTGCAGCCGGACCGCGGGCGGCGCGGCCAGGCCGAGCTCGTCGATCCCGGTGTCGAGCACGGTGGTCAGATCGGCCTGGACGTCGTCGAGTTCGCGGAAGTGCGACAGGGCGCGGACCCGTACCTTCCGCCGGCTCATCCGCACCCGCACGGACTGCACGCCGGAGACCTCCATGGCCCGGTCGCGCAGCGCGAGCGCCGCGGCCTCGCGGTCGAGTCCGGCGCGTACGTCGACGTGTTCGCGGCGCATCGGCAGCACGGCACGCAGGCCGGGCGTGGCCGCGAGGAGCAGCAGCCAGAGGCCGAGGACGACGGCGACGGACGCGCCGACGAGCACCCAGGTGTCGTCGAGCGGGCGGGTGGCGAGGTCGTCGGCGAGGCTGCGCCGCCACTGCATGGCGGAGTGCTCGGCGCGGACCGCGGCCACGTCGTACAGCAGCAGCCCGGCGCCGCCGAGGACGACGGCCGCGACGATCGCGGACGGGATCCGCCGCTGGGACCAGAAGCGGCCGGCGCGCTTTCCCGCCTCGGCCGCCTCGTCCGCGAGCACCGGGACGGAGCCGGTGTCGCCGGGCTCGGGTCCGGGGGCGGGTTCCGGCGGGGTCGCGGCCTCGGTGCCGGTGCTCATCGCAGCCTCCCGCGGGCCTCGTGTCCGGCGTGCGGCGAGTGCAGCCGCTCGACGTGGACGGCGACTTCGGGGACGTCCATGCCGGCCAGGGAGGTGACGCGTTCGGCGACCCGGCTGCGGACCGCGCCGCACTGGCCGCCGATGTCGGAGGGGTAGTCGAGTTCCACGGTGACGGACACGTGCGCGACGTCGCGGTGCACGACGACCGTGGCGTGGGGCTTGTGGCCCTCCGCGGGAAGCCGGCCCAGCGCCTCGCGTGCGGCCTGCGCGGCGATCTTCGCGACGACGCGGTCGGCGATGGTGGTCTCCCCCCGTTCGGCGGCGGTGACCCGTTCTCCGGCCACCGGCGGTCACCTCCGCCGGTCGTCGCGCTGGCGGCCCCGGAAGAGGTCGCCGGGCTCCAGGTCGCCGTCGAGGAAGCGACCGGCCACGAAGCCGATCGCCCCCAGCGCCGCGACCAGTACGAACGCCCCGAAGCCGCCGAAGTACCCGGCGAAGCCGAGGGCCATGCCGGCCACCAGGCCGACCACCGCCATGCTCATGCTGAGCTCCTTCCGCCGGGCACGTGGCTACTGGAGCCGCGTCTCCGGCTCTTCTTCCTCTTCCTCCGGCAGCTTCACGTCGCTCACGGCGATGTTGACCTCGACGACCTCCAGGCCGGTCATCCGCTCGACGGCGGCGACCACGTTCTCCCGGACGTCGCGGGCGACGTCGGCGATGGAGACGCCGTAGTCGACGACGATCTCCAGGTCGAGGGCGGTCTGCACCTCGCCGACCTCGGCCTTGACGCCCCGCGTCACGCTGGACGACTTCCCGCCGCCGGGGACGCGTTCGCGCATGGCGCCGAAGGTGCGGGAGAGGCCGCTGCCCATGGCGTGGACGCCGTCGACGTCCCGTGCGGCCAGTCCGGCGATCTTCTCGACGACGCCGTCGGCGATGGTGGTCCGGCCGCGGGTCCCCGGTTCGCCGCCGCCGCGCTTGATCACGGACGGCCGGCGTGCCGCGCCCCTCGGCTCATCGACGGTCGGTTGGTCGGTCTTCGCGGATTCGGTCATCACCGTTCGTCCCTTCCGGGCGGTATTGGGTCCGTTGCCCACACTAAGCGCGCTTCCCCGCTCGCGCGCCGGGGAACCCTTCAGGGCCGGTGGAGCCGGGCCGTGGAACCCGTGTACGACGGCCCTGCGGGCGGCGCCGCCGATTCGCGCCCCCGAATACGCCGGAAGGGCGACCCGCGGGTGCGGGTCGCCCTTCCTGGGCCGTGCTCGGTGGGCGGCCCTGCGGCCGTGCGATGTTCCGGGCGGGTCAGTCGCCGAGGCCGGCGAGGTCGCGCAGCCGGCGGCCCTGGGCGGCGCGCTCGGCGACGCGCTGCTCCTCGTACGAGCGGCCGGTGACGCCCTGGAGCAGGGCCTTGGTCTCGATGACCGCGTCCCGCGGCGCACTGAGCAGCGCGGCGCTCAAGTCCCGCACGGCGGAGTCGAGTTCGTCCGCGGGCACGGCGAGGTTGGCGAGCCCGATGCGCTCGGCCTCGGCGGCGTGGACGAAGCGGCCCGTGGCGCAGATCTCGAGCGCGCGGGCGTAGCCGACCAGCGAGACGAGCGGGTGCGTGCCGGTGAGGTCCGGCACCAGACCCAGGCTGGTCTCGCGCATGGCGAACTGCACGTCCTCGGCGACGACGCGCAGGTCGCAGGCGAGGGCGAGCTGGAAGCCGGCGCCGATCGCATGACCCTGGACGGCCGCGATCGACACGATGTCACTCCGCCGCCACCAGGTGAACGCCTCCTGGTACTCGGCGATGACGGCGTCCATCTCCGCGCCGTCGCCGCGCGCCAGGTCGAGGAACGACGGCTCGCCGTCGAAGCCCTCGGGCGTGAACGCCTGCCGGTCGAGGCCGGCGGAGAAGGACTTGCCCTCGCCGCGCAGCACGACGACGCGCACGGTGCCCGGCAGGGACCGACCCGCCTCCGTCAACGCCCGCCACAGAGCGGGGGACTGGGCGTTGCGCTTGGCGGGGTTGGTCAGGGTCACCGTGGCGACGGCGTCCTCGACGGTGAGTCGTACGCCGTCCTTGTCGATGACGACCACGGGGTCGACGGAGTCGGACGTAGTCATGGGGCGCCTCCGGTTCAGGTGCGGTGCGTGCAGCACGGCTCGACACATCGAGCTCAAGCAAAGCTACTGCACAGTAACCACCCGGTCGACCCCTCGGCCGACCGGGCGGCCACCGTCGGAACCGGTGGACCGGACGAGCATGCGCCCCGGTGTCAGGCCGAGGCGGTCTTCTTGCCTCGTGTCGCTCCGCCACGTCCGCGCAGCGTCACTCCGGACTCGCTGAGCATCCGATGGACGAATCCGTAGGAGCGGCCGGTCTCTTCGGCCAGCGCCCGGATGCTCGCACCGGAGTCGTACTTCTTCTTCAGGTCTGCCGCGAGCTTGTCGCGCGCGGCGCCGGTCACCCGGCTGCCCTTCTTCAGAGTCTCGGCCACCCGTGCCTCCTCATGGGAAGTGCGCTCTGGACTTCTCATGATCACCCCTCCCGGACGTCCTGGCCACCCATTCGACAAGGTCCGTGGCACGAGCTTGGCGTCCGGAGAAGGGGCCGTCACGACCGGAATCAATGATTCCGTTGGTGGTCGCGCCCCTTCCCGTCCCGCCCGGCGAGCGAAGTGCCAGGTCAGGGACGTGCGGCCGACGGAGGACCGGCGCGCGGCGCCAAGCGGGGATTCCGCCGGCCCTCACGCACCGGTACCAGACCGTCTCACTCAGATGACGGATCACCGATGAGCCGAATGATCCCTACGGAGATGATCAGGCGAGGGCCACGAGGTCCGCGTAGTCGGCGCCCCACAGGTCCTCGACACCGTCCGGGAGCAGGATGATGCGCTCCGGGTCGAGCGCCTCGACGGCGCCCTCGTCGTGGGTGACGAGGACGACCGCGCCCTTGTACGTGCGCAGCGCGCCGAGGATCTCCTCGCGGCTGGCCGGGTCGAGGTTGTTCGTCGGCTCGTCGAGGAGCAGCACGTTCGCAGAGGACACGACCAGGGTCGCGAGCGCGAGCCGGGTCTTCTCACCACCGGAGAGCACCCCGGCCGGCTTGTCGACGTCGTCGCCGGAGAACAGGAACGAGCCGAGCACCTTGCGCACCTCGACGAGGTCGAGGTCGGGCGCGGCGGAGCGCATGTTCTCCAGGACGGTGCGGTCCGGGTCGAGGGTCTCGTGCTCCTGGGCGTAGTAGCCGAGCTTGAGACCGTGGCCCGGGGTGACCTCGCCGGTGTCGGGCTGCTCGACGCCGCCGAGCAGCCGGAGCAGGGTGGTCTTGCCCGCGCCGTTGAGGCCGAGGATGACCACGCGCGAGCCCTTGTCGATCGCGAGGTTCACATCGGTGAAGATTTCGAGCGAGCCGTACGACTTCGACAGGCCCTCCGCCGTGAGCGGGGTCTTGCCGCAGGGCGCGGGGTCGGGGAAGCGCAGCTTGGCGACCTTGTCGGAGACGCGGACCGCCTCCAGGCCGGACAGCAGCCGCTCGGCGCGCTTGGCCATGTTCTGCGCGGCGACGGTCTTGGTGGCCTTGGCGCGCATCTTGTCGGCCTGCGAGTTGAGCGCGGCGGCCTTCTTCTCGGCGTTCTGGCGCTCGCGCCTGCGGCGCTTCTCGTCCGCCTCGCGCTGCTGCTGGTAGAGCTTCCAGCCCATGTTGTAGACGTCGATGACGGAGCGGTTGGCGTCCAGGTAGAAGACCTTGTTGACGACCGTCTCGACCAGGTCGACGTCGTGGGAGATCACGATGAAGCCGCCGCGGTAGGTCTTCAGGTAGTCGCGCAGCCAGACGATCGAGTCGGCGTCGAGGTGGTTGGTCGGCTCGTCGAGGAGCAGGGTGTCGGCGTCCGAGAACAGGATCCGGGCCAGCTCGATCCGGCGGCGCTGACCGCCGGAGAGGGTGTGCAGCGGCTGGCCGAGCACCCGGTCGGGCAGGCCGAGCGCGGCGGCGATGGTGGCGGCCTCGGCCTCGGCGGCGTACCCGCCCTTGGTGAGGAACTCGGTCTCCTGGCGCTCGTACTGCTTGAGCGCCTTCTCACGGGTGCCGCCGGAGCCGGTGGCGATGCGCTCCTCGTTCTGCCGCATCTTGCGGATGAGGACGTCGAGACCACGGGCGGACAGCACCCGGTCGCGGGCCAGGATGTCGAGGTCGCCGGTGCGCGGGTCCTGCGGCAGATAGCCGACCTCGCCGGAGCGGGCGATGCTGCCGGCGGCGGGCTGGCCCTCGCCGGCCAGGCACTTGGTGAGGGTGGTCTTGCCGGCGCCGTTGCGGCCGACCAGGCCGATGCGGTCGCCCTTGGCGATACGGAAGGAAGCGGACTCGATGAGGACGCGGGCGCCGGCGCGCAGCTCGATGCCGGTGGCGGTGATCACGGACAGACTCCAGGGCGGGATGGACGGCGGAAGGACGGACGCTGAGGGCTTCGACGCCGTCTAATCGTGCGCGGGGAGAATGGCCATGCGGCCAGTCTAACGGGCGCATGCAACCGGTTTTCCGTCGCGTGATCGGCAAAAGGGGCGGGACCGGCGGGGCTGATCGATACTCGGCGCAGGGCGGCGGCCCCCTGCCGCGGCGCGACGCGGAGGTGGTGGCCCGTGCAGTTCGACGACGACGCCGAGCTGGACACCTCGGAGGTGCGGGACGTCCGGGGCAGCCGGATCCCGGGCGGGCGGCGCACCGTCGGCGGCGGCATCGTCGGCCTGATCGCACTGGTCCTCGGGCTGTTCCTCGGGGTGGGCCCGGAGCAGCTGGGGCTGTCGTCGGGCGGCGAGGACCCGGTGGCAAGCTCGTCTTCGGCGGCGCAGGTGGACCGGCGGTGCCGGACGGGCGCGGACGCGAACGCCCGGGAGGACTGCCGGATCGTCGCGGTGGTCAACAGCCTGCAGGACTACTGGCGGGCCGAGTACGCGCGGCGGGGCGGCCGGTACGGGGACGCGCGCACGGTGATGTTCAGCGAACGGGTCGGCACGGCCTGCGGGGCGGCGAGCTCGGCGGTGGGGCCGTTCTACTGCCCCGGGGACCGGCAGGTCTATCTGGACCTCGGGTTCTTCGAGGACCTGCGCACCAGGTTCGGCGCCGGTGGCGGGCCGTTCGCGCAGGCGTACGTGGTGGCGCACGAGTACGGGCACCATGTGCAGAACCTGATGGGGACGCTGGGCCGGGCCCAGGACGGGCGGACCGGCGCGGGCTCGAACGCGGTCCGGGTGGAGCTCCAGGCGGACTGTTACGCGGGAGTGTGGGCGCGGCACGCGACCGCGACGCCGGACGAGCGGACCGGGCGGCCGCTGCTGACCCGGCTGACGGACGCGGACATCCAGGACGGACTGTCCGCGGCGGCGGCCGTGGGCGACGACCGGATCCAGGAACGGTTCCAGGGGCGGGTGACGCCGGAGAACTGGACGCACGGCTCGGCGGCGCAGCGGCAGCAGTGGTTCTACACGGGCTACCGGACCGGCGACATGGCGCGGTGCGACACCTTCCGCTGAGCCGACCGGTGTTCACCTCGTTGTCAGCGGCGGCTGCAAGACTGAGATCCAGGTCACATCGAGGTCACATCGAAAGGAAGTGATCGGGATGACCGACGCACCCGACATCTGTCCGACCCTGCGCTACGAGGACGCGAAGGCCGCGATCAAGCTGCTGACGGAGGCGTTCGGGTTCGCCGCGCACGCGGTGTACGAGGGCGAGGACGGGCGTGTGCTGCACGCCGAGCTCACGTACGGGAACGGCATGGTGATGCTCGGCAGCTCGGGCACCGGCAGCGAGTTCGACCGGCTGATGGCGTCCGGCGGGCCGACCGGGGTGTACGTCCACGTGACCGACGTGGACGACCACCACGCCAGAGCCGTGGCGCACGGCGTGGAGATCGTGATGCCGCCGACCGACCAGGAGTACGGCTCCCGGGACTACATGGCCCGGGACGCCGAGGGCAACGTCTGGAGCTTCGGGACGTACGCCCCCGGCACCTCGTAGGGCGCCCGGCCGGCTCAGGCGCCGCCGGTGTGGACCTGGAAGGCGGCCCGGCGGACCGCCTTGGCCAGGGCCGGGTCGGGGTGCGCGGCGGCCAGGGCGACGAGGACCTGCACGGTGCGCGGGTGACCGACGGCCCGGACCTCGTCGAGCAGGGCGGGGACGGTGCCCTGCACGGCGGAGTCGAGGTGGCGGACCAGGAGGGCGCTCTCGCCGTGGTCGGCGACGGCCGCGGCGGTGTCCACCCAGAGCCAGGTCGCCTCCTCGCGGGTGAGCACCTCCGGGGCGTCGTCCGGGTCGGCGCCGTCGTACTCGGCGAGCCAGAGCAGCGCGTACGGGCGGAGCGAGGGTTCGTCGACGGTGGCGCGGACCTCGGCCTCGGCGGGGGCGCCGACGACGCGGAGCGCCTCGAAGGCGAGGCCGCGCAGCAGGGCGTCCTCACCGCGGGCGACGGCGAGCAGTTCGGTCACGGCGCTGCCGAGGGTGCGGGCGGCGAGCCAGGCGCGGTACTCGGCGCGGGCCGGGCCGGGGGTGAGCCGGGCACAGCCGCGCAGCATGTCCTCGGCGGGCTGCTCGATGTTGCCGGCCGGGCTCTGCGCGGCGACGCAGATCTGCTCCAGCTTGACCCAGACCGCCCAGTTGCCGAGCGGGGTGAGGGTGGCCTGGCCGGGGCGCAGGGTGAGCGCGCCGACGGCGGCCAGCCCTTCGAGGGCCCAGCCGAGCAGCGGGGCGAGCGCCTCGGCGGAGACGGGGGCCGCCGCGGCGGGGGCGTCCGTGCCCGGGGCCTCCGCGCCCGGGGCGCCGGGTTCCTCGCCGCGCGCGGGGAGCGAGGCGTCGGCGGCGTCCGCGGACGGGACTTCGCAGCGCTCCTCGCGGAGTTCCTCGACGCGCTGCTGCAGCATGTCGAGGAGGGCCGGGACGAGCACCGGGCCGGCGGACAGCTGGAGCAGCGAGAGCAGCTGCGGCACCGCCTCGACGACCTCGGCGACATCGCCGGGGGCGACGTCCTCCGGCGCGGGGTGCACCAGCGACCAGGCGTCGAAGAGGGCGACCCAGCCGCGCAGCACGGCGGAGTCGTCGCGGTCCCAGGCGTGCAGCCGCCAGCCGGGGCGGGCGGTCTCGCCGTGCAGCTCGACGAGACCGGCGAGCCGGGCGCGGTCCCAGCCGGCCCGGATCTGGTCGGGCGTCAGGTCGAGCGCCGCGGCGGCCCGTTCCCGGGCCGGGAGGACCTCCGGGGCCCGGGCGCCGGAGGCCCAGCGGGCGATCCGGACGGCGTCGCCGAGGACGGTCCGCGCCTGGCGGGCCAGTTCCTGGCGGGGCGGCGTCCCCTCGGGGGGCCGCGGCGCCGGCCGGGTCCGCCGGGTCGTCACGGCCCTGCGGGCCGTGGCGAGTGCCCGCGGGCGGACGAGTCGGAGTCTGGAGTTGCGCGCCAATTCCTCATCAGGCTTTCGAGACGTCACGGGGGCAGTCTTCCCGCTGACGGCCCGAAAGCCCAATCGGAATGCTCGGGGCCCCTAGAGCAGGGGCACGAGGAAGCGGCGCAGGGCCTCTTCGTACCGGTTCGGATCGGCGTTCCACATGGCCGCGTGCGGGGCGTGCGGGACGGGCCGGAGGGTGACCAGATCGGGGCGGAGGGCGGCGAGTTCGCGGGACGGCTCCCAGGGCGCGATGGTGTCGTCGGGGCCGTGGAAGAGGAGCGTGGGGACGCGCAGCGCCTGCGGGTCGGCGGACTCCTGGAGGGTGTCGCCGTACAGCCCGGTCCGGCTGCGCGCGGCGCGGACGGTGAGCGGCACCAGCAGGCTCGGGGTGCCGCGGGCGGCGGCCAGGGCGCGCAGGGTGGCCTCCTGGTCGAGGACCGGGGAGTCGAGGACGAGCCCGGCGATCCGCTCGCGCAGCCCGGAGCCGACGGCGGCGTGCAGCGCCATGGTGGCGCCGGTGGACCAGCCGTACAGGACGACCTTGTCCGCGCCGTGCCGTACGGCGTGCCGGATCGCCGCGTCGACGTCGCGCCACTCGGAGTCGCCGAGGTGGCCGAGGCCGTCGGGCGAGCCGGGGGCGCCGGGGTCGCCGCGGTAGGCGGGCAGCAGGACGGGGATCTGGCGGCGGTGCAGGAAGGGCAGCAGGTTCAGCGGGTGCTGCCGGGTGGTGCCGAGGCCGTGCAGGGTGATCACCCAGGTGCGGCGGGGTCCGGGCACGTGCCAGGCGGGCATGGTGCCGAGCTCGCCGGGGATCTCGACGTCCTGGTAGTCGATGCCGAGGGCGCTGAGCGGGGTGCCGGTGTGCAGCTGCGGGGTGAGCCGGACACGGGAGCCGGTCCGCAGCTCGCCCAGTTCGACCCGTTCGAGGCGGCGTACGACGGTGTCGGGGCTGTGCGGGACGTGGTCGAGGACAGGGCCGACGACGGCGTGGGTCTCGGTGCCCTCGATGCCGTACGTGCCGGGGCGCAGCGCGGCGAGGCTGCGGGTGAGGGTGATCCGGCCGGGGCCGGTGGCGTGCACGGTGAGTTTCGGGTCGCCGGGCAGGGCCCGGCCGGGCGGCAGGTTGAGGGCCGCGTCGCTGGCGTAGCGGCCGGCCGCGTAGAGGGCCGCGCCGACACCGATCAGGGTGGTGACGGCCGCTGCCGTCGCTGTAGCCGGGCGCACCGTTCCAGTGTCGGCACGGTCGGCGCGCCGTGCCAGTGGGCGCGGGGCCGGCGGGGTGACCAGGATCTCATCCGGGGGGTCTTTTCAGGGCTTCTGCGAGGCTGGACGAGAGCGGCAAAACCGGCACATGCCGACCACTCTCCCGTGCCTGCGGGCATTACCGGCGGTCACAGCCTTCTCGTTCGAGTGGCCGGAAGACGCCCCGGAGGCGAAGCGGAACCCGTGGATCCCGGTTGGGGACACTCCACCGCCGGACCCAGTTCACCTTCCGTTCACCCAGGTTGCCTACGTTCAACCAGCCACTGACGTCAAACGATTGCCTGGGTAAATGGAACACATCACGCTGCTGCTCGCCATTGTGGTCGTGACAGCTCTCGTGTTCGATTTCACGAACGGTTTCCACGACACCGCGAACGCGATGGCCACGACCATCTCGACCGGTGCACTCAAGCCGAAGACGGCGGTGGCCATGTCCGCCGTGCTGAACCTCGTCGGCGCCTTCCTGTCCATCGAGGTCGCCAACACGATCTCCAAGGGACTGGTCAACGAAGAGGGCATCCAGCCCGAAGTGATCCTGGCCGCGCTCGTCGGCGCGATCCTGTGGAACCTGGTCACCTGGCTGGTCGGACTGCCGTCCAGCTCCTCCCACGCTCTGATGGGCGGCCTCATCGGCGCGACCGTCGCCTCGATCGGCGTCAGCGGCGTCAACGGCGACGTCGTCGTCACGAAGGTCCTCATCCCGGCCGTCGTCGCCCCGCTGGTCGCCGGCCTCGCCGCGATGTTCGCCACCCGCATGACGTACCGCCTCGGCAAGAACGCGGACGGCAAGACCACCGAGAAGGGCTACCGGGCCGGTCAGATCGCCTCCGCCGGTCTCGTCTCCCTCGCCCACGGCACCAACGACGCCCAGAAGACGATGGGCATCATCACCCTCGCCCTGGTCGCCGGCGGCGTCCTCGCCCCCGGCGCCAACCCGCCCGTCTGGGTCATCGTCTCCGCCGGCATGGCGATCGCGCTCGGCACCTACCTCGGCGGCTGGCGCATCATCCGCACGATGGGCAAGGGCCTCACGGATCTCCAGCCGCAGCAGGGCTTCGCCGCCCAGACCAGCGCGGCCACGGTCATCCTGGCCTCCTCCAACCTGGGCTTCTCCCTGTCGACCACGCACTCCTGCTCCGGCGCCGTCATGGGCGCGGGCCTGGGCCGCAAGGGCGGCGTCGTCCGCTGGTCGACGGCCACCCGGATGTTCGTCGCCTGGGGCCTGACCCTTCCGGCCGCGGGCCTCGTCGGCGCCGGCGCCGAGTACGTCGCCCGGCAGGGCGACTGGGGCGTCGCCGCCGTCACGGCCTTCCTGATCGTCTCCTGCGTCGCCATCTGGGTCATCTCCCGACGCCAGGTCGTCGACCACACCAACGTCAACGACGTCGAGGCCGACGCCGAGCCCGCGGGCGTCGTGACCACGGCCATCGCCGCCGTCACCCCGCCGCCGGCCGGCTCCGTCGCCGCCGTCGCGGACGAGGGCCTGAAGACCACCATCCCGACGCCGGCCCCCACGGACCCGGCCGCTCCCCCGGCCTCCGCCGCCGCGCTGTAAGGAACGGAACCACATGAAGATCGACTGGGCAGCTCTCGGCTCCGTCTTCGGAGTCAGCCTCGTGGCGACCGTCGCCCTCGTGGCCCTGTTCACCCTCGGCATCGTCGGCCTCTCCAAGCAGGAGCAGGCCGCCGCGCAGGGCGGCTCCGCCGTACTGGCGCGCACCGGCGCGTACGCCTGCTTCGCGCTGTGCGCGGCGGCCGTCGCGTACGGCATCTATCTGATCGTCGTCTGACGATCGTCGACTGACGATCCGGACCCACCGGCCGGGGGGGGGGCCGCGCGCCGGGGGGGGGGGCCCGCCCGGCGGGGGGGGGGGGTGGGGGGCCC
>NZ_JBICVX010000007.1:166060-288401 GCF_043199435.1 Streptomyces sp. NPDC048604 | reverse complement strand
GACCGCTTGTCGGGGGGGGGCGGGGGGGGCGGGGTGGTCCTCATCTTAGTGCTTGTGTTTCTCACCATGTCCCCGCCCGCCCCGCCCCCCCGGGGGGGGGGGCCCCCCCGGGGGGGGGGCCCCCCCCCCGGCCGTCGTGTTTGTGGTGCTTCGCACAGTGACCCGTCGCAGGTCAAGGGTGAGTTGACGGCTGTTCGCGGGGCGTGGTGGACTCACGGGGCCATTACGGCGGCAACGAAGAGGAAGCCCGGTGCGAATCCGGCGCGGTCCCGCCACTGTGACCGGGGTACGAGGCCCGTCCCCGGGAGCCAGGAACTCTCGCCGCCGGTCACGTCGAGCCAGGGCGCGGACCCTGAGTGAGGACAATGCGCCATGCCTGGCCGCAGCACAGCCACAGCTGTCTACGCGTACGGCGCCACCGCCGGTCTGGTGGCCGATCTCGTCCTGGGCGACCCCCGCCGGGGCCACCCCGTCGCCGCCTTCGGCCGGACCGCCGGGGCGGTCGAGCGGCTGCTCCGGCGCGACCACCGGGGCTGGGGAGCACTGCACACCGCCGTCTGCGCGGGCGGCGCGGCCGCCGCGGGGGCGCTGGCGGCCCGGGCCGTACGGGGCCGCCGCGCCGCGGGCATCGCGCTGACCGCCGCCTCCGTCTGGGCCGTCGTCGGCGGCACCACCCTGGGCCGGGAGGCCCGTGCCATCGGCGGCGCGCTCGCCGCCGGCGACCTGGAGGTCGCCCGCGAGCGGCTCCCCCACCTGTGCGGTCGCGATCCGCAGTCCCTGGACGGCCCGGCGATGGCCCGCGCGGTCGTGGAGTCGGTCGCCGAGAACACCTCCGACGCGGTGGTGGGCGCGCTGGTCTGGGGAGCGGTGGCGGGAGTGCCGGGGCTGCTCGGCTTCCGCGCGGTCAACACCCTCGACGCGATGGTCGGCCACACCTCGCCGAAGTACCGCCGGTTCGGCTGGGCCTCGGCACGGCTCGACGACGTGGCCGGCTGGCCCGGCGCCCGGCTGACCGCGGCGCTCGCCGTCGCCGCCGGCGGCGACCCGCGTGGCGCGGTCCGCGCCTGGCGCGCGGACGCGGCGAAGCACCCGAGCCCCAACGCCGGCCCGGTGGAGGCCTCGTTCGCGGGGGCGCTCGGGGTACGGCTCGGGGGCACACTCTCGTACGGCGGCCGCGTCGAGCACCGGCCGGTGCTGAACGGCGGGGGGCGTGCGGTGGAGGTGGCCGACATCGAGCGGGCGGTACGACTGTCGCGCCGGGTCACCGGACTGACCCTGGCCGCCTGTGTGGGCGGCCGGATGCTCGTGAACGCGCTGAAGCGGAGGGGTGCATGAGAGGCGGGGGGCTGCTGGTCGCCGGGACCACGTCCGACGCGGGCAAGAGCGTCGTCACGGCCGGCATCTGCCGCTGGCTGGTCCGCAAGGGCCTGAAGGTGGCGCCGTTCAAGGGACAGAACATGTCCCTCAACTCCTTCGTCACCCGGGAGGGCGCGGAGATCGGCCGGGCGCAGGCCATGCAGGCGCAGGCGGCGCGGGTCGAGCCGACCGCGCTGATGAACCCGGTGCTGCTCAAGCCCGGCAGCGACCGGTCCAGCCAGGTCGTGCTGATGGGCAGGCCGGTCGGCGAGCTGAGCGCCCGCGGGTACCACGGGGGCCGCCAGAAGGAGCTGTTCGAGCCGGTGCTCGCCTGCCTGGAGGAGCTGCGGAGCACGTACGACGCGGTGATCTGCGAAGGCGCGGGCAGCCCCGCCGAGATCAACCTGCGGCGCACCGACATCGTCAACATGGGCATCGCGCGGGCGGCGCAGCTGCCGGTGGTGGTCGTCGGCGACATCGACCGGGGCGGGGTGTTCGCCCAGTTCTTCGGGACGACGGCGCTGCTCGCGCCGGAGGACCAGCGGCTGATCGCCGGGTACCTGGTGAACAAGTTCCGCGGCGACGTGACGCTCCTCGAACCGGGCCTCGACATGCTGCACGGGCTGACCGGGCGGCGCACCTTCGGCGTCCTGCCGTACGCGCACGGCCTCGGCATCGACGAGGAGGACGGCCTGCGGGTGTCGCTGCGCGGCGCCGTGCGGGAGTCCGTGGTCGCCCCGCCGGTCGGCGAGGACGTGCTGCGGGTCGCGGTCTGCGCGGTCCCGCTGATGTCCAACTTCACGGACGTGGACGCGCTGGCGGCGGAGCCTGGCGTGGTGGTGCGGTTCGTGGACCGCGCCGAGGAGCTCGTCGACGCGGACCTGGTGGTCGTGCCCGGCACCCGCGGGACGGTCAAGGCGCTCGCCTGGCTGCGCGAGCGGGGGCTGGCGGACGCGCTCGCGCGGCGCGCCGCGGAGGGCCGGCCGGTGCTCGGCATCTGCGGCGGCTTCCAGGCGCTGTCGGAGCACATCGACGACGAGGTCGAGTCGAAGGCGGGCAGCGTGGCCGGGCTCGGGCTGCTGCCCGTACGGGTCCGCTTCGCCGTCGAGAAGACCCTCGCCCGCCCCGTCGGCGAGGCGCTCGGCGAGCGGGTCGAGGGCTACGAGATCCACCACGGCGTCGCGGACGTACGGGGCGGCGATGCGTTCATGTCCGATGACAAGGGAAACAGCCTGGACGGCTGCCGCGTCGGCGCGGTGTGGGGCACGCACTGGCACGGCTCGCTGGAGAGCGACGGCTTCCGCCGGGCGTTCCTCCGCGAGGTCGCGGCCGCCGCGGGCCGCCGCTTCGTCCCGGCCCCCGACACGTCGTTCGGCGCGCTGCGGGAGGACCAGCTGGACCGGCTCGGCGACCTGATCGAGGAACACGCGGACACGGACGCGCTGCTGCGGCTGATCGAGTCGGGCCCCCCGGAGGGCCTGCCGTTCGTGCCGCCGGGGGCGCCGTGAGCGGGCCCGCACGTCAGCCGTTGGAACTCGAAGGAAGGATCGGACGATGAGCACCCGGTATCCGTTCACCGCCGTCGTCGGGATGGACGACTTGCGGCTGGCGCTGCTGTTGAACGCGGTCAGCCCGGCGGTGGGCGGCGTTCTCGTCCGCGGCGAGAAGGGGACCGCCAAGAGCACCGCCGTGCGGGCGCTCGCGGATCTGCTGCCTCCCGTGGCCGTCGTCGCCGGGTGCCGGTTCAGCTGCGACCCGGCGTCGCCGGATCCGGGCTGCCCGGACGGGCCGCATGTCACCGCGGACGCGGACGCACGGCCCGCGCGGATGGTCGAGCTGCCCGTCGGCGCGTCCGAGGACCGGCTCGTCGGGGCGCTCGACATCGAGAAGGCGCTCGCCGACGGCGTGAAGGCGTTCGAGCCGGGGCTGCTGGCGGACGCGCACCGCGGCATCCTGTACGTCGACGAAGTCAACCTCCTGCACGACCATCTGATCGATCTGCTGCTGGACGCCGCCGCCATGGGGTCGTCGTACGTCGAGCGTGAGGGCGTGTCCGTGCGGCATGCCGCGCGGTTCCTGCTCGTGGGGACCATGAACCCCGAAGAGGGCGAGCTGCGGCCGCAGTTGCTCGACCGGTTCGGGCTCACCGTCGAGGTCGCCGCCTCGCGCGAGCCCGAGCAGCGGGTCGAAGTGGTGCGCCGGCGCCTCGCGTTCGAGGACGACCCGGCCGCCTTCGCCGCCCGCTGGGCGGACGAGGAGGCCGCGCTGCGGGACCGGATCGTCTCCGCCCGCGCCCTGCTGCCGCAGGTCGTGCTCGGGGACGCGGCGCTGCTGCAGATCGCCGCGACCTGCGCCGCGTTCGAGGTCGACGGCATGCGCGCCGACATCGTGATGGCCCGTACGGCGACCGCGCTCGCCGCGTGGGCGGGGCGGACCGACGTCACCGCCGACGACGTGCGGCAGGCCGCGCTGCTCGCGCTTCCGCACCGCCGTCGGCGCAATCCGTTCGACGCGCCGGGCCTCGACGAGGACAAACTCGACGAGACCCTGGAGCAGTTCAAGGGCGACGAGCCCGACGACGACCCGGACCCGACTCCCGACGGCCCCGGCGACGGCGGGCCGGGCGGTGGCGGGGGGATTCCGCCCCAGGGCGACGCTCCGGACGCCGCGTCCGAAAGCCCCGCGTCCGAAAGCCCCGCGCCCGAGAGCCCCGCGCCCGACCAGGCCCCCGCCCCCTCCCCCGGCGGGCCCGGCGCCGGTGAGCGCGCCGCTGTCAAGGCCGCCGAGCCGTTCCGTACGAAGATGCTGAGCGTGCCCGGCCTCGGCGAGGGCGCCGCCGGCCGCCGCTCCCGGGCGCGTACCGAGCACGGGCGGACGACCGGCGCGACCCGTCCCCGCGGCGCGCTGACCAAGCTCCACCTCACCGCCACCGTCACCGCAGCCGCCCCGCACCAGAAGGCCCGCGGCCGTTCGGGTCCGGGCCTCGTCGTCCGGCGCGACGACCTGCGGCAGGCGACCCGCGAGGGGCGCGAGGGCAACCTCGTCCTGTTCGCCGTGGACGCCTCCGGCTCCATGGCCGCCCGGCAGCGCATGAGCGCGGTGAAGGGAGCCGTCCTGTCGCTGCTGCTCGACGCGTACCAGCGGCGGGACAAGGTCGGCCTGGTCACCTTCCGGGGCCGCGGCGCGGAGGTCGCGCTGCCGCCTACCTCGTCCGTGGACGCCGCGGCGACCCGCCTCGAACAGCTCCCGACGGGCGGTCGTACGCCGCTCTCCGCCGGGCTGCTGAAGGCCCACGACGTACTGCGCGTCGAGCGTCTGCGCGACCCCTTGCGACGGCCGCTGCTCGTCGTCGTGACCGACGGCCGGGCGACCGGCGGCGGCGCCGACCCGGTGGCGCTCGCGGCCCGTGCCGCGCGGCTGCACGCCGCCGAGGGCACGGCATGCGTCGTGGTGGACTGCGAGACCGGGCCGGTCCGGCTCGGCCTCGCCGGGACTCTCGCCCGCGAACTCGGGGGCACGGCCGTCACCTTGGACGAGCTGCGCGCCGACTCGATCGCCGGGCTCGTCAGGAACGTACAAGCCGAACACGCCACCGCCAGGAGGGCCGCCTAATGCCGCAGGGACAGCCGACCGTCATCCCCGACGACGGTCTCACCACCCGCCAGCGCCGCAACCGTGCGCTGGTGATGGTGCACACCGGCGTCGGCAAGGGGAAGTCGACGGCCGCGTTCGGCATGGCGCTGCGCGCCTGGAACCAGGGCTGGCCGATCGGGGTGTTCCAGTTCGTCAAGTCGGCGAAGTGGAAGGTCGGCGAGGAGAACGCGCTGAAGGCCCTCGGCGAGACCGGCAAGGGCGGCACGGTCGTCTGGAACAAGATGGGCGAGGGCTGGTCCTGGATCCAGCGCGAGGTCGCCGAGGGCGAGCAGTCGCACGAGGACAAGGCGCGCGAGGGCTGGGAGCAGGTCAAGCGCGACCTCGCCGAGGAGAAGTACAAGTTCTACGTCCTCGACGAGTTCGCCTACCTGCTGCACTGGGGCTGGATCGACACGGCCGAGGTGGTGGAGGTGCTGAAGAACCGGCCCGGTCAGCAGCACGTCGTCATCACCGGCCGCAACGCCCCGCAGGAACTGGTGGACTTCGCCGACCTGGTCACCGACATGTCCAAGGTCAAGCACCCGATGGACGCCGGTCAGAAGGGGCAGCGGGGCATCGAGTGGTAGCACGTCTCGTCATCGCCGCGCCGTCGTCGGGCGCGGGCAAGACCACGGTCGCGACGGGCCTGATGGCCGCGTTCGCCGGCCGTGGCCTCGCGGTGTCGCCGCACAAGGTCGGCCCTGACTACATCGACCCCGGCTACCACGCCCTCGCCACGGGCCGGCCGGGCCGCAACCTCGACGCGTACATGTGCGGCACGGACCTGGTCGCGCCGCTCTTCGCGCACGGCGCGCAGGGCTGCGACCTGGCCGTCGTCGAGGGCGTGATGGGGCTGTACGACGGGGCCGCCGACCAGGGCGAACTGGCGTCCACCGCGCAGGTGGCGAAGCTTCTGAAGGCCCCGGTGGTGCTGGTCGTCGACGCCTCGTCGCAGTCGCGGTCGGTGGCGGCGCTGGTGCACGGGTTCGCGTCCTGGGACCCGGAGGTGCGGATCGGGGGCGTGATCCTCAACAAGGTCGCGTCGGACCGGCACGAGCACCTGCTGCGGGAGGCGCTCGGGGAGTCCGGCGTACAGGTCCTCGGCGTCCTGCGCCGCGCGCCCGCCGTGGCGACGCCGTCGCGTCATCTGGGGCTGGTGCCGGTCGCCGAGCGGCAGGCGGCGGCGGTTGCCGCGGTGGCGGCGCAGGCGGAGCAGGTACTTCAGGGCTGCGACCTGGATGCGCTGCTGGCGCTCGCGCGGAGCGCGCCGGAGTTGAGCGTTACGCCGTGGTCGGCCGAGGTTGCCGGGCGGCTGCACGCCGGTGGTCCGGTTGTTGCCGTCGCCGGTGGGGCGGCGTTCACGTTCTCGTACGCCGAGCACACCGAGTTGCTGGAAGCAGCCGGTGCGGAGGTCGTCGCGTTCGATCCGCTGCGGGACGAGGCCCTTCCCGAGGGGACGAGCGGGCTCGTCATAGGCGGGGGCTTCCCCGAGGTGTACGGCGAGCAGCTCTCCGCCAACGAACCTCTCCGCAAGGCCGTCGCCGAGCTCGCCGCCTCCGGTGCGCCGATCGCCGCCGAGTGCGCCGGACTGCTGTATCTGGCGCGGTCGCTGGACGGGCACCCCATGTGCGGCGTCCTCGACGCCGACGCGCGGATGTCCGAGCGGCTGACGCTCGGCTACCGCGACGCCGTCGCCATCGGCGACAGCGTCCTCGCGGAGGCCGGCACCCGGATGCGGGGGCACGAGTTCCACCGCACGGTCATCGAGCCGGGCGCGGGGGCGCAGCCCGCATGGGGGCTGCACCAGCCCGAGCGCCGCGTGGAGGGGTTCGTCCGGCGGGGCGTCCACGCCAGTTACGTGCACACGCACTGGGCGGGCGCGCCGCACGCCGCCCTGAGATTCGTGAAGTCCTGCACATGACTTCAGCCCGCCAGGCCCACCACGAGCCAGATGAAGCCCACGCCCGCCACCGTGCACAGCAGGGTGGAGAGCGCGGGGTGTTCGTGGTGGGCCTCGGGCAGGATCTCGGCGGCGGCGAGGTAGAGCAGCGCACCGCCGAAGAAGCCGAGATAGCCGCCGAGGAGTTCCTCCGGAAGGGTGAACAGCAGGGTGGACGCGGCGCCGATCACCGGCGCGACCGCGTCCGCGAGCAGCATGGCGACGGCCCGGCGGCGGGCGTTCCCGTACAGGCTGGTGATCGTGTACGTGTTGAAGCCGTCGGCGAAGTCGTGGCTGACGACGGCGAGCGCGACGGCGATGCCCATGCCGCCGCCGACCTGGAACGCGGCGCCGAGCGCGATGCCGTCCATGAGGCTGTGCACGACCATGGCCGCGGCCGCGGTGAGTCCCACCTGCGGAACCTTCTCCCCCACCTCGCCTCCGTGCGCCGCCTGTCGGACGGCGAGCAGGCGTTCCACGAGGTGGGCGAAGAGGAAGCCGCCGACGAAGAGCAGCAGCGCCTCGGGGACGCCGAAGATCTCGCTGCCCGCGGCGTCCAGGGCCTCCGGCAGCAGGTCGAGTCCGACGACGCCGAGCATCAGGCCGCCGGCCAGGCCGAGTACGAGGTGACGGCGGTCGGTGACGCGCTGCGCGGTCCAGCCGCCGGCGAGCGTCATCAGGAACGCGCCGAGCGCGACGAGTACGGCCATGCGCCTTTGCTATCCGATGGACGGCGTCCCGCGCACATCACCGCTCCGGGCGCGTCCCACGGTCTCGTCGCGGGGGTCGGGGCGCGGCGGGGCGTGTCCGTGGACGAGGTGGTGGGGCTGGTGACCCGGTGTCTGCGGGAGGCCGGTCCGGCGGCGGGCCGGCCGGTGGCGCTGGCGACGGTCGCGGGGAAGGCGGACGAGCCGGGGGTGGTGGGCGCGGCGGCCCGGCTGGGGCTGCCGCTGCGGGTGTTCGCGGCGGAGGAGCTGGCGCGGATCCCGGTGCCGCACCCCTCGGCCGGGGTGGCCGCAGCGGCCGGGACGCCGTCGGTGGCCGAGGCGGCGGCGCTGGCGGCGGCGGGGCGGGGCGGGCGGCTGCTCGTGTCGAAGCGGACGTCGCGTACGAACGGGGGTACGGACGGCGCACGCGCCGCGCGGGCGACGTGCGCGATCGCCCGGTGCGCCCCGAATGCGCCGGACATGCCTGAGGTTTCGGACGAAGGAGCCCTGGGCGCACGGTTGTTGTCGGAGCGACACGGGTACAGCGGTGGTGAGAGCGCACCCGGCGCGCCCGCCGTGTCCACCGCGCGCGGGCGGACACCCCGAGTCCGGGAGCGATCTGCCGAGACGCACGGATCCGGCGAGGAGTTACGGGACCTGTCCCCATCGGCTCCACCGGCGGTCCGCAACCCACGGACCGCCGTCCACCCCCCACTCACCCCACGGCGGCCATGTATACGCACACAGATGTCCACGACCTGCGGCACCACGGTGACGCCGAGGTCCGGGACGAGAAGCTGATCGACCTCGCGGTGAACGTCCGGACGAACACGCCGCCGGACTGGCTCCGCGAGCGCATCGCGGCCTCCCTGCTCGAACTGGCCGCGTATCCGGACGGGCGGGCCGCACGGGCCGCGGTGGCCGAGCGGCACGATCTGCCGGCCGAGCGGGTGCTGCTGACGGCGGGTGCGGCCGAGGCGTTCGTGCTGCTGGCGCGGGCGCTGCCGGTCCGCCGGCCGGTGGTGGTGCATCCGCAGTTCACCGAACCGGAGGCGGCGCTGCGGGACGCGGGCCACGACGTGGGCCGGGTGCTGCTGCGGGAGGCGGACAGCTTCCGCCTCGATCCGGCGATGGTGCCGGAGGACGCCGACCTGGTGGTGATCGGCAATCCGACGAACCCGACGTCGGTGCTGCATCCGGCGGAGACCATCGTCGCCCTGGCACGGCCGGGGCGGACGCTGGTGGTCGACGAGGCGTTCATGGACGCGGTGCCGGGCGAGCGGGAGACGCTGGCCGGGCGGACGGACGTGCCGGGCCTGGTGGTGCTGCGCAGTCTGACGAAGACCTGGGGCCTCGCGGGACTGCGGATCGGCTACGTGCTGGCCCACCCGGAGACGGTCGCGGCGCTGGGGCACGCGCAGCCGCTGTGGCCGGTGTCGACGCCGGCGCTGGTGGCGGCGGAGGCGTGCATGTCGCGGGCGGCGCTGGCGGAGGCGGAGCACGCGGCGGGCCGGATCGCGGCGGAGCGCGCCCATCTGCTGGCCGGGCTCGCGGAGTTCGACGAGGTGCGGGCGGTGGAGGCGGCCGAGGGGCCGTTCGTGCTGATCCGGGTGGACCGCGCGGACGTGGTACGGCAGCGGCTGCGCGATCTGGGCTTCGCCGCCCGGCGCGGCGACACGTTCCCGGGCCTGGACCGCAACTGGCTGCGGCTCGCCGTCCGGGACCGGGTGACGACGAACCGCTTCCTCCAGGCCCTGGACCAGGCCCTGGTCATGGCCGGCTGCGCCAGCGGCTGACGGGGGCGGTGCCCTCGTCAGCCGCCCGACGGCCTCAGGCCCCCGTCCCGCTCCGGCGGGATCGGGTCACGGCGATCGCCGCACCGCCGGCGAGGAGCAGGACGAGGCCGCCCCCCGCCAGGTACGGCGTGACGGAGCTGCCACCGGTCTCGGCGAGGTCGTCCCCGCCGCTCTGCGTCGAGATCCCGGTGTCGGCAGGCTTCTTGCTCGGCTCCGCCGAGGGCTCACCCTGCTCCGCCGAGGGCGTCGGCTCCGCCGACTTCGGCGGCTCCGCCGCCCGAGGCGTCTCGCACGTCGCCTCGGCCAGCGTCACCTCGCCGTTCACCTCGGCGACGTTCAGCTTCAGCGGGTTGACCGCGACCTTGAGCTGCAGCGCGGTGGCCGCGGCGGTGCGCGAGGTGGTGTGGGTCTTCGACAGGTCGAGGGTGACCTCGCCGACGCCGGGGACGGTCACCTTCGTCGTACCGCCGCCGGTCAGCTTGGTCTTGCGGCCGAGCACGGTGACGTGGCCGAGCACGTTCGACTCGGCGACCGGCTGCTTCCCCGTCTCGCAGACCGCCTTCGACGTGACCTTCTCGACCTCGATCAGGGACAGCAGCGGCAGTCCGGGCACGTGCAGCCGGGCCTTGGCGAGGTTCGTGTACCCCTCCGCCTTCTTGTCGTCGACGGTCGCCCGCGCCGTGGCGACGTCCGCGCGCAGCACGCTGAACGGCTTGCCGCGGTCGACGCCGTCGAGCTCCACGGTGAGCGCGGTCCTGTCCGCGCTGGCCGGCGCGTGGACCTCGTTGAGGGAGGCCTTCAGCGGCACCTGCAGCGTCTTGTCGAGCAGGGAGACGTCGAGGCCGGTCCGCAGCACGACGGCGCTCGCGCGCCCCTTGCCGCCCGTGGCCTGCGCCGCGGGCGCGGCGAGGGCGACGGGGCCGACGGCCAGCGCAACGACGGTCGCGGCGGCGGCGGTACGGCGTGCGGGCATGCGGAAGGCGTTGCTGTTCAAGGTGGTGGAACCCCCACAGGAGACATGGCGTCGCCGGCCGCTCACCGCGGGGACTGCGGGTCGGCGCGGCGTCGGCGACTTGAGACAGGGGAATCCTTACGTACGAAGAGTGAACGGGGAGACACCTGAGGTGACTTCACTCCAAAGGATGGTTTCCGCGCCCATATTCGATTCTTTCGGAACACCCCTGCCCAGCTGTCGCTACGGCCGCCAGTACCCCAGGGCGTGCATGCGGTCCTTGCCCACCCCGAGCTCCTTGCGCGTGTACGCGGAGAGGGTGCGGGTGGTCGCGGTGTCGCAGGCGATCCAGACGTACGGGTGCGGCTCGGCGGCCAGCAGGGCGGGCAGTTCGGCGCGGACCCGCTCGACCAGGCCCGCGCCCCCGTCGCGCCGGGGCACCCGGCGCAGCTCGTGGCGGTCCGCGTCGAGCCGTACGGGCAGGCCGTCGTGGTCGGGGCGGCTGGTCTCGAACCACAGGGTGGCGGGGACGCCCGGCAGGGCGTCGAGCAGGGAGTTGATCGCGGGCAGCGAGGCCGGGTCGCCGATTAGGAAGAGCCGGCTCGGGCCCGGGTCCGGGGCGGTGAAGCCGGTGCCCTGGAGGGTGGCCTCGATGGTGTCGCCGGGGGCGCAGCGCTCGGCCCAGGCGCTCGCGGGCCCCTCGTGCAGCGCAAACTCCACCGAGAACGTGCCGGCCTCGGGGTCCGGGTCGACGAGGGTGTAGCCGCGCTGGTGCGGTTTCCCGTCGTTCTCGAACCAGAGCCGGACCCACATCGTGGGGTGGACGCCGGCGGCGGCGAGCAGTCCGCCGTCGGTCATCCGCACCCGGCGGTAGTGCTCGGTGACCTGTTCCGCGCCGGTCACGGTGAACGTGAAGTCCTTGCCTCGGAACAGCTTGAGGACGACGCCTTCCCAGCCATGTCCCTGCCCCACCTCGGTCTCCTCCCCTTGAGGCCCGGATTGCCTCCCGGGCGGCCGTGGCTTAATTTAGGCCAGCCTAACCTAAGAGAGATCGGGGCGAGAGTGAGCATCGAGGTCTACCGGGACGCCCGGGGCATTCCGCACCTGCGGGCCGCCGACCCGCGCGAACTCGCCTTCGCGCAGGGGCGGGTGACCGCGGTCGACCGGGCCTGGCAGCTGGAGGTCGAGCGGTGCCGGGCGCTGGGCGGCTCGGCCGCGTTCCTCGGCCCGGAGGCCGTCGACTGGGACGTCTTCGCCCGCCGCGTCCGGCTCGCGGACACCGCGCGCCGCTGCTACGACCGGCTGGCCGGTCGGGACCCGAGGACCGCGGACTGGTTGCGCGCGTACGCCGAGGGCGTCGCCGCGGGCCTCACCGAAGGGGCCGCCCGCGCGCCCGAGTTCGCCGCCACCGGGCTCGTACCGGGACGCTGGGAGCCGTGGACGCCGCTGGCGGTCTGGCTGTCCACGCACATCCTGTTCGCCGGGTTCCCGACGAAGCTGTGGCGCGAGGAGGTCGCGACCCGGCTCGGCGCGCGGTGGACGGAGTTGTTCGCCACGGACGGTCCCGGCACGGCCGGCTCCAACGGCTGGGTGGTCGCCGGCGAGCGCACCGCGAGCGGCGCGGCGCTGGTGGCGGGCGATCCGCACCGGTTCATCGAGGACCCGGGCGTGTACCAGCAGATCCGGCTGGCCTGCCCGGAGTACGACGTGGTGGGCCTCGCGGTGCCCGGCGTGCCCGGCCTCGCCCACTTCGGCCACACCGGCTCGGTCGCCTGGGCGATCACCAACGCGATGGCCGACTACCAGGACGTCTACCGCGAGCGGCTGCGCCGCACGCCCGAAGGGGGCGTCGAGGCCCTGGGCCCGGACGGCTGGCGGCCGGCGGCCGTGCACACCGAGACGGTGCAGGTCGCGGGCGGCGAGCCGGTCGAGGTCGAGGTGATCGAGACGGACCGCGGCCCGGTGATCGCGCGCGGCCCCGGCGAGGAGACCGCGGACGGCTTGGTCGAGGAGACCGCGGACGGCCCCGGCGAGGAGACCGTGCTCAGCCTGCGGTACCCGCCGCGTGTCACCGGGGAGCTGGGGTTCTCCGCGCTGCCGGCGCTGCTCGCGGCGCGCACCGTCGGGGACGTGGACCGGGCGCTCGACGCGTGGGTCGAGCCGGTGAACGTGGTGCAGGCGGCCGACACCGCGGGCGGGCTGCTGCACCGGGTCGCCGGGCACGTGCCGGTGCGCGACCGGGCCAACTCGCTGCGCGTGGTGCCCGCCTGGGAGGCCCGGCACGCCTGGGCCGCGGAGCCGGCGCCGACGCCGCGCGCCGCGGTCGCGGGCCACGCCGTGATGGCCAACGCCCGGGGGCTCGCCGCCCCGCTGGGCGTGGAGTTCGCCCCGCCGCACCGCGCCGCCCGCATCGACGCCCTGCTGTCGGCCGGCACGGACTGGACGCCCGGCGCGATGGCGGCCGTCCACCGCGACACCGACAACCCGTCCGCGGCCCGGCTGCTGGACGCCGTGCGCGGCACGGACCCGGCCGCGCTCGCCCCGGCCGCCGCGGCTGTACGGGAGCGGCTGCTCGCCTGGGACCGGCGGATGGACGCCGGAAGCACGCACGCCGGGCTGTACGCGGCCGTCCGCGGGGCCGTCGTACGCCGCACGGCGGCGCACGAGGCGTTCCGGGCGCTGCGCGAACCCGCCCCGTACCCGGCGGTGTTCGCGCCCTGGCTGGCGCTCGGGCCGCGCGTCGCGTACGCCCTGGAGACCCTGCTGGCCGCCGGGCCCGTACCGGCGGAGGACATGGCGCGGATCGTGCGCGAGGCGCTGGAGGAGGTCGCGGCCGGCGAGGCGCCCCCGGCATGGGGCGTGACGCACCGGCTCGCGCCCTGGCAGGCGCTGCCGGACGCGGACGACGCGCAGTGGCCCGGACTCGGCGGCGACCACGACTGCGTGCTGTCGACGTCCAGCGTGCCCGGCTACACCGACCGTTCGGCGCGGGCCTCGGCCGCCCGGTACGTCTGGGACCTCGCGGACCGCGAACGGTCCCTGTGGGTCGTGCCGTTCGGCGCGTCCGGCGTGCCCGGCGATCCGCACCACCGCGACCAGCTCCCCCTGTGGCTGCGCGGCGAACTCGCCCCGGTCGTCACCGACTGGACCCATCTGAAGAAGGAGACGGAAGACCCCCATGACCGCGACCACTGAGTACGAGCAGACCGTCGAGGGCTTCGGCACGGTGCGCGTCGAGCGCATCGACCCCGACCGCGACGCCACGCTGATCCACGGCTGGGTCGCGAACGAGCGGGCCCGCTTCTGGGGAATGAAGGACACCACCGTCGAGCAGGTGCGGGACGTCTACGCTCACCTGGACTCGCTCGACACCCACCACGGCTTCCTGGTCCGGCTTGACGGCGAGCCGGTGGCGCTGTTCCAGACGTACGAGCCGGAGGCCGACCGGGTCTCGGAGTGCTACGAGGTGCGGCCCGGCGACCTCGGCGTGCACATCCTGCTCGCCCCGAGCGACGCCCCGCGCCCCGGCTTCACCGCGGGCCTGCTCACCGCCCTGACCGCGTACGCGCTGACCGGTCGCAGCCGGCTCGTGGCGGAGCCGGACGCCGCCAACGAGAAGGCGATCGCCCGGCTCGTCCGCGCCGGGTTCGAACTGGGCCCGGAGGTCGTGCTGCCGGAGGTGGACCTGCCGGAGGTCTTCATCCCGGAGAAGAAGGCCCGGCTGGCGTTCCTGACCCGGTAGGACGGGGGCCGGCAGCGCCGGGCGGGCGGCCCCGTGCCCGCCCCGCGCCGCTCCCTGCCCGCGTCAGGCGATCACGCGGCCGTTGACGACGACCCGGCGGGGGCCCGCCAGGGAGCGGACATCGGCCCGGGGGTCGTCGTCGTAGACGACGAGGTCGGCCGGGGCGCCCTCGTCCAGGCCCGGGCGGCCCAGCCAGGCGCGGGCGCCCCAGGCGGTCGCCGAGAGGGCCTGCAGCGGCGGGATGCCGGCCTTCACCAGCTCCTCGACCTCCGCCGCCACCAGGCCGTGCGGCAGCGAGCCGCCCGCGTCGGTGCCGACGAAGATCGGGATGCCCGCGTCGTACGCGGCGCGGACGGTGTCGTACCGGCGCTCGTGGAGCCGGCGCATGTGCGCGGACCAGCGGGGGAACCTGTCCTCGCCGCCCGCGGCCAGCTTCGGGAAGGTCGCGATGTTGACGAGGGTGGGCACGATCGCGACGCCGCGCTCGGCGAACAGCGGGATCGTGTCCTCGGTGAGCCCCGTCGCGTGCTCGATGCAGTCGATGCCCGCCTCCACCAGGTCCCGCAGCGAGTCCTCGGCGAAGCAGTGCGCGGTGACCCGGGCGCCGAGCCGGTGCGCCTCGGCGATCGCGGCCTCGACCTCGGCGCGCGGCCAGCAGGCCGTGAGGTCGCCGGCCCCGCGGTCGATCCAGTCGCCGACCAGTTTGACCCAGCCGTCGCCGCGCCGGGCCTCCCGGCCGACGTACGCGACCAGCTCGTCGGGCTCGATCTCGTGGGCGTAGTTGCGGATGTAGCGGCGGGTGCGGGCGATGTGCCGACCGGCCCGGATGATCTTCGGCAGGTCGTCGCGGTCGTCGATCCACCGGGTGTCGGACGGCGAGCCGGCGTCCCGGATGAGCAGCGTGCCGGCGTCCCGGTCGGTCAGGGCCTGCTTCTCGGCGGTGGCCGCGTCGACCGGCCCGTGCGCGTCGAGGCCGACGTGGCAGTGCGCGTCGACAAGGCCCGGCAGCGCCCAGCCGCGCACGGTGCGGACGTCGTCCGCGCCGGCCGGGCGGTCGTACGTGATCCGGCCGTCGACGACCCACAGCTCGTCCCGGACGTCCTCCGGGCCGACGAGCACCCGCCCCTTCACATGCAGCACCACGCGATCGCTCATGTCTGCACTGTACGAGGGGCGGGCGCCCACCCGGGATGCGTGATCCGTCACTCGTCGATCGCGGCCCCGTACAGCCCGTCCGCGTACGGCGCGCCGAACGAACCCGCGCCGAACGTCCACGAGCCGCTCGCGGTCAGCCCGCCCGAGCCGGCCGAGAACACCCACACCACGCCGTCGTTCGTGTTCTCGCCGGGCGCGGCCGCGAGCAGCCCGAACCGGCCGTCGCGGTTGGGGTCGACGAGCCGGACCTGGCCGCCGAACCTGTCGCCCTTCTCGACCGAGCCGGGCACGTTCGGCGAGTCCTGCGTCCAGGCGGCGGCCCCGGTCGCGGTGAGCCCGCGGGAGTTGCCGCGCAGCACGGTGACCATGCCGGCGTCGGCGACCGTGCCGATGTCCTCCCCCGGCGCGCCGATCGCGACGTCGGCGTAGCCGTCGCCGTCGGTGTCGGCCACGGACAGGTCCGCGCCCCAGCCGTCCCCGCGCTCCGACGCTCCGGGCACGCCGGGCGAGTTCTGCGTCCACCACGTCGGCGGGGTGCCGACGCCGCCGGCGCCCTTCGGCCCCTGCGCGCTGCCCAGGTAGACGCCGACCTGGCCGCCGGTCATCCAGTCGCCGCCGTCGTTCGGGCTGTGCGGCTCGCCGGTGACGAGGTCGTCGTACCCGTCGCGGTTGATGTCGCCGGAGGCGACGGACGGGCCGCCGCGCAGGGCGCGCCGGTACTCGAGGCCGGTGGACGTGCCGGCGATGTACCAGGACCAGCCGTGGCCGGGGTCCTCGCCGCGGCTGGTGCCGCTGATGACCAGGTCGGCGAAGCCGTTCCGGTCGTAGTCCCCGGTCGTGACGGACTTCGCCGCGATGTCGCGGACCGGCTCTTCGGCCGCAGTGGTCGCGCGCAGCGCGCTGCGGGTGAGCGGGAGGATCCGGTCGGCGCGGGTGGCGCTCCGCTGCGGCACGGCGGCGAACAGGTGCAGCTCCGCCGCGTCGCGGTCGAGCACGATCAGCTGGTCGCCGGCGGTCTCGGCGCTGAACCGGGCCGCACCGAGCGCCGAGCCGAACCGCCGGCCCGCCGTGACGCCGAGCAGGCTGTCCAGGCCCTGGCTGTCCGCGCCGACGAGGCCCTTCGGGGAACCCCAGAGGACGACCGCGCCACCGGAGTCGGTCCTGGTGTCGATGTCCTCGCCGGGGACGCCGACGATCGCGTCGTCGTAGCCGTCGCCGTCGAGGTCGCCGCTGGCGACGGCCTTGCCGAAGGCGTCGCCGCTCTCGGCGGCGCCGGGCACCCCGGGGGTGTTCTGGCTGATGACGGCGGCCCGGCTGGTGCCGATGCCCTTCGCCGAGCCGTACTGGACGGTGACGAGGCCCGCGCCCCGCTTCCCGCCGACGGGCGCGCCGGGCGCGCCGACGAGGACGTCGTCGTAACCGTCGCCGTTGAAGTCCGTGTTGCGGTCGTCGGCGCGGGTCCCGCCGGGGACGCCGGCGTGGGCGGCGGGCGCGGTCATGATCCCCGCGCCCGCGATGAGGAGGAACGTCGCCGCGGTGAGGGCGGCGAGGCGGTTCTTGCGCATGGAGCGGCTCCTGGATGCCATGAGTTGATCCGGGCGGCAGCGGGGGTGTCCGGAAAAGGCCCGTCCTTTGTCCGTCGCCCTGTTCGACACGGGATGAGGCGTCAGGGTTGTACGCGCCCGATATCCCGTTTTGTTGGCGAAGATCCGGACCGCCCCCGTGGCCCGGCGAGGGCCGCTCGCTACCCTGAACCGGCAGAAACCACCGCACCGAACCACCGCACCGAACCGAAGAAGGCACCGCCGTGACCGTGACACATCCGCTCCTGGACCTGGCTCCGCTGACCGCCGCGCACTTCGCGTCGATCGAGCGCCGGGTCGCCGCCCTGCTCTGCACCGAGCAGGACGTGGTGATCGCGCAGGGCGAGGCGCTGCTGCCGCTGGAGGGCTGCATCCGCAGCGGCGCGCGGGCCGGTTCGACGGCGCTGAACGTGGTGACCGGTCCGTACGGGCAGACGTTCGGGAACTGGCTGCGGGACTGCGGGGCGACCGTGGTCGATCTGGAGGTGCCGTTCCACACGGCGGTGACGGCCGCTCAGGTGGAGCGGGCGTTCGAGGAGCACCCGGAGATCGAGTTCGTGTCGCTGGTGCACGCGGAGGCGGCGACCGGGAACACCAACCCGGTCGCGGAGATCGGCGAGGTGGTACGGGCGCACGGTGCGCTGTTCTACCTGGACGCGGTGGCCTCGATCGGCGCCGAGCCGGTGCTGCCGGACGCCTGGGGCGTCGACCTGTGCATCATCGGCGCGCAGAAGGCGATGGGCGGTCCGGCGGGCGTGTCGGCGGTGTCGGTGAGCGAGCGGGCCTGGGAGCGGTTCGCGGCCAACCCGGCGGCGCCGCGCCGCTCGTACCTGTCGCTGCTCGACTGGAAGGAGCGCTGGATCGACGGCGGCCGCAAGGCGCTGCTGCACGCGCCGGCGCAGCTGGAGATGCTGGCGCTCGAGGCCTGCCTGGAGCGGATCGAGGCGGAGGGCCTGGACGCGCTCATGGGCCGGCACGCGTCGGCCGCGGCGGCGACCCGGGCGGGCGTGCTGGCGCTCGGCGGCGGCCTGGAGCCGTATGTGTACGAGGCGAGGGACGCGGCCCCGGTGGCGACGACGCTGCGCGCACCGGCCGGGGTGGACGCCTCGGAGCTGGTGGCGAAGGCGCTGGCGACGGATCCGGCGCTGCCGCTGGCGGCGGGCGGGGGCGCGCTGGCGAAGGAGATGATCCGGGTGAACCACTACGGCGTTGACGCGACGCCGGACGTGGTACGGGCCTCGCTGGCGGCGCTGGGCACGGCGCTCGGTGAGTCGGGCCGGACGGTGGACCCGGCGGGCGCCCGCCGCGCGGTCACGGAGGCGTGGGCGCGGTAGGCAGTGCTACGCGTACGAAGGGGCCCGCCGCGGCTGCGGCGGGCCCCTTCGGCATGTGCGGCGGTTGCGGTCACGCGGTGGGCGCGAGCGCCGGGTAGTCGGTGTAGCCGCGGGCGTCGCCGCCGAAGAAGGTGGCGGTGTCGGGGGTGTTGAACGGGCCGCCGGCCCGCAGGCGGGCGGGCAGGTCCGGGTTGGCGAGGAACAGCGCGCCGAAGGCGACGAGGTCGGCGGTGCCGTCCTCGATCAGGGCGAGGGCGTCCGGGCCGGTGGGGCCCTCGGTGGCCGGGTTGAGGACGAAGGTCCCGGAGAACTGCTTGCGCAGGGCGAGGGTCAGCTCGCGGACCTCGGCCGTGGCCTCGGTGACATGCAGGTAGGCGATACCGAGCGGCTCGATCGCGGCGACCAGGGCCGGGTAGACCTCGTCGGTGTCGGTCTCGGCGATGTCGTTGTAGGTGTTGGCCGGGGAGATCCGCAGGCCGGTGCGGTCCGGGCCGATCGCGGCGGAGACGGCCTTGACGACCTCGACGGCGAAGCGGATGCGGTTCTCGACGGAGCCGCCCCACTCGTCGGTGCGGTGGTTGGAGCCGGTGGCGAGGAACTGCTGGATCAGATAGCCGTTGGCGCCGTGGATCTCGACGCCGTCGAAGCCGGCCGCGACGGCGTTGCGGGCGGCCAGGGCGAAGCCCTCGATCGTCTCGCCCACCTCGTCGCCGGTGAGCTCGCGCGGGGCGACGAAGTCGATGAGCCCGGAGCCGGCGAAGAGCTGCCCGGCCGGGGTGACCGGGGACGGGCCGACGGGGTGGCGGCCCTCGCCGAGGACCTGGGGGTGACTGATTCGGCCGGCGTGCATCAACTGGGCGAAAATCTTGCCTCCGCGCTCGTGGACGGCGTCGGTGACCTGCCGCCAGGCGGCGATCTGCTCGTCGGTGTGCAGTCCGGGGGTGTTCGGGTAGCCCTGGCCCGCGGCGGTCGGCTGGACGCCCTCGGTGATGATCAGGCCGGCGGTGGCGCGCTGGGCGTAGTACTCGGCGACGAGCGGGGTGGGGGTGCGCAGCTCGCCCTCGGCGCGGCTGCGGGTCATGGGGGCCATGGCGATGCGGTTGGCGAGGGCGGTGCCGGCGAGGTCGACGGGGTCGAAAGCGGTGGTCATCTCTGCCTCCGGGACAGGCGGGAACGGGAAGAACGAGTTATATGGTCGGCCAACTATTCGGTCTCATTGGTCGGCCAAATAGTTGCTCGGCTGCCACTGTAACCCATTCGTTGGCCGACCAAGGTAATCTGGGAAAAGAACCTGCCCGAGGAGAGCCGATGTCCGTCGAGAGCCCCGCACACCAGGGCGACCCCGCCTGTACCCCGCGCCGGGCGCCGGTCACCGAGCACGCACCCGTCAGCTGCACGCTGGCCCGGGCGTTCCGGGTGCACCGCATGACCGCGGCGCGGCTGCTGCGCGACCTGGGGCTCTACCCGGGCCAGGAGTTCCTGATGATGCGGCTGTGGGAGGGGGGCCCGGCGCGCCAGGCGCAGCTGATCAAGGAGATGGGCGTCGACCCGTCGACGATGACCAAGATGCTCCAGCGCCTGGAGCAGGCGGGCCACGTCCGCCGCTCCCCCGACCCGGACGACGGGCGGGCCGTGCGCGTGGAGGCGACCGAGCGCAGCGAGGCGCTGCGCGCGCAGGTGGCCGGGGCCTGGGCGGCCCTGGAGCAGCACACGCTGAAGAACCTCGACCCGGAGGAGGCCGCCACGCTGGAGCGGCTGCTCGCCCGGGTCGAGGAGGGGCTGTGCGAGGCGGAGGGCCCGTACGACTGCCCGCCCGTGGGTGACGGCGCATAGGGCGCGGCCCGGCAGCCCGGCGGCTTCAGGGCCTCAGGCCGCAAGCACGTCCAGGGCGCGGTCCACGTCGGCGGCCGTGTTGTAGAGGTGGAACGAGACCCGCAGATTGCCCGCCCGGGCCGAGGTGACGATTCCGGCCCGCAGCAGGTCGGGGTGGCGGTCGCCGAGGCCGGGCACGGCGACGATCACGCTGGGCCCGGCGGGGACGTACGCGCGGCCGGCCCGGTCCAGGCCGGCGCGGAACCGGTCCGCCAGCGCGGTCGCGTGCGGGCCGATGCGCCCCACGCCGATCTCCTCGAGCAGCGCCAGGGACGCGGCGGCGCCGTGGTACGAGAGGAAGGCCGGGGGCTCGTCGTACCGGCGGGCGGAGCGGGCGAGTTCGGCGAGCGGCCCGTACACGCTGCCCCAGACGTCCACGCCCGCGGACATGCCCGCGTGGATCGGCGTCAGCGTCTCCTGGGCCTCCTCGGTGACGGTGAGGAAGGAGACCCCGCGCGGGCAGATCAGGTACTTGAAGCCGCCGGTGACCGTGAAGTCGTACGCGCCCGCGTCCAGGGGCAGCCAGCCGGCCGACTGGGTGGCGTCGAGCAGGGTGCGCGCCCCGTGCGCGGCGGCCGCGGCGCGCACGGCCGCGAGATCGGCGATCCGGCCGTCGGCGGACTGCACGGAGGACAGGGCGACGAGCGCGGTGCCGGGCCGGACGGCCCCGGCGAGCCGCTCCAGCGGCGCGTAACGCAGCTTCAGGTCGCCGCGGACCAGGAACGGGTCGATCACCGAGCTGAAGTCGCCCTCGGGGAACAGGACTTCCGCCCCGGCGGGCAGCGACTGCGCGATCAGGCCCACATGCACGGCGACCGAGCCGCCGACGGCGACCCGGTCGGGGTGCACGCCGGCGATCCGGGCGAAGGACTCCCGCGCCGCCTGCACGGCCCCGGCGTCGCCGGAGCCGTCGGGCCGCCCGGCGGCGAGCTCCGCCGCCAGCGCCGTCACGGCGTCGACCGCGCGGCGCGGCAGCAGGCCGCAGGTGGAGGTGTTCAGATACGTCTGCGTCGGGGCGAACTCGTCGCCGCCCAGGGGCTGGTCATCCATGCCTCCCACCCTGGACAACCCTCAACTCAAAGTCAATTGGGAGAGTTTGAGGGGTACTTCTAAGAAGTACTTATGGGTGGATCCGGCGCGGGCGGTGCGACCTCAGCAGTTGCCGTTCACGTCACAGGTGGGCGCGTCCGCGTCGCCGGCGGCTGCGGTCACGGCGACCGGCTGCAGCACACGGCTCTCCCAGGCCTGCTCCAGGGCCTGCGTGAACAGCTCCGCGGGCTGGCCGCCGGAGACCCCGTAGCGGCGGTCGAGCACGAAGAACGGCACGCTGTTCGCGCCCAGCTCGGCGGCCTCGCGCTCGTCGGCGCGCACGGCGTCGGCGTACGCGGCCGGGTCGGCGAGCACCGCGCGCGCCTCGGCCTCGTCGAGGCCCGCCTCGACGGCCAGCCCGATCAGGGTCTCGTCGTCGAAGACGGAGCGCTCCTCGGCGAAGTTCGCCCGGTAGGCGAGGTCGAGCAGCTCGTTCTGCCGGCCGCGCTCGCGGGCGAGGTGGAGCAGCCGGTGGATGTCGAAGGTGTTGCCGTGGTCGCGGCCGTCGGTGCGGTACTCCAGACCCTCGGAGCGCGCGTTGGCGGCCACGTGCTCCTCCATGGCGCGGGCCTCGTCGAGGGTGCGGCCGTACTTCTTCGCCAGCATCTCCAGGACCGGGCCCGTGTCGCCCTTGGCGCGGTGCGGGTCGAGCTCGAAGGAACGGTGCACGACCTCGACGTCGTCCCGGTGGGCGAAGGCCGCGAGGCCCTTCTCGAAGCGCGCCTTCCCGATGTAGCACCACGGGCAGGCGATGTCGCTCCAGATCTCGACGCGCATGTGTCCGGTTCTCTCCCTCTCGCACGGCCCGGAGGACAGCCCTCCGCTCACGTCCGGTGCCAACGCGGACCGGGGGCGTCTCATTCCGCGGACGGGGCGAGTGTGAGCCGGAGCACGAGGTGGGAGGAGCTGCGGGGCACGTCCGGGTCGGGCTCCCAGCCGTGGGCCGCGTAGAAGGCCTGGGCCCGGGTGTTGTGCTCGTACACGTCGAGGCGTACGGCCGTGACGCCCCGGGCGCGCCAGGTGTCGACGCACGCCCGATGCAGCTCGCTGCCGACTCCGCGCCGCCACTGCGCGGGGTCGACGTGCAGCTGGCCGAGGTGCATGACGCCGTCGCGCTCCCCGCTGGAGGCCACTCCGGCGAGCACGCCGTCCCGTTCCGCGCACAGCACGCGCCCCTCCGCCACGGCGGCCGCCCAGGCCGCGCGCGTGCGGGCCAGCTCCTCGGGCCCGTCGTACGCGTCCTCGGGGAGCCGGTCCCGGTAGTAGGTGGCGCGGGCCTCGCGGTGCAGGGCGGCTATGGCGTCGAGGTCCTCGGCTACGGCGGTTCTGATCATGACGTGAGGGACGCGGGGAGGGGAACGGCGGTTGCGCCGGGGACGGCGGCTGCGCCGGGGGCGGTGGCCGGGGCGCACTGCGCGGTGGGCGGCGACGGCTCCGGCGGCTCCCCGGTCGCCCGGTACCGGCCGGGAGCCACGCCGTACTCGCGTTTGAACGCCTTGGCGAAGGCGAACTCCGAGGCGTAGCCCACCCGTGCCGCGACCGTGCGCAGCGGCGCGTCGCCGGTGCGCAGCAGCCGGCCCGCGGTGGTCATCCGCCACCACGTCAGGTACGCGAGCGGGGAGCGGCCCACGAGGGCCGCGAAGCGGCGGGCGAAGGCGGCCCGCGACAGTCCGGCGACCGCGCCGAGGGACTCGACCGTCCACGGCCGCGCCGGGTCCGCGTGGATCGAGCGCAGCGCGGCGGCGATGCCGGGGTCGGCGAGGGCGCCGGACCAGCCGGCGGCGCGGTCCGGGCGCTCGGCCAGCCACCAGGTGCGCAGGAGGTACAGCAGCAGGGTGTCGAGGAGGGCCGGGACGGCCGCGTCCGTGCCGGGCTGGGGGTCGGCGAGTTCGGCCCCGAGCAGGTCGATCGCGGCGCGCAGCCGGGGGTGCGCGCCGATCCGGGCCGGGATGTGCACGTACGCCGGGAGCTCGGTGAACAGCGGGTGGGCGCGGGCCCGGCTGAGCCGGTACGCCCCGCAGAGCAGCACGGTCTCCGTGCCGGCCGGGCCCGGTCCGGGGGCGCGTGAGAGCGGCCAGGAGCCGTCGGGCAGCGGCAGGACGTCGACGAGCGGCGCGTCCGGGTGGGAGGCGAGGGCGTGGCCGGTGCCGTGGGCGAGGAAGACCACGTCGCCCGGCCCGAGCCGGACGGGCTCGCCGTCCTCCGGCGGCAGCAGCCACCCGGCGCCCTGCAGGATCACGTGGAACCCGGCCCCGCCGGTCGGCGGGAACCGCATGCCCCAGGTGCCGTGGATGCGGGTGCGCGAGGAGTGCGGCCGTCCGGTCCGCATCGCGGCGATGGCGTCGCTCAGCACGTCCATGCCCGCACCGTAACCGACCGCTCCAACCGCAGGAAAGACGCCCGGACATGAAGGGGCGGTCTTCGGACATGGAACGTCTCGCCGGCCGCTCCTACGGTCGACGGTATGACAACTGACACGCAGACCAGGGCAGTTCTGTTCCACGAGCTCGGCGGGCCGGAGGTCCTCACCGTCGAGGAGGTGCCTCTCCGCTCCCCCGGACCCGGCGAGGTGCGCGTCCGGGTGACCGCGATCGGCCTCAACCGGGCGGAGACTCTGTTCCGTTCGGGCGGCTACTTCTACGAGGCGACGCTGCCGGGCTCCCGGCTCGGCTACGAGGCGGCCGGAGTCGTCGAGGCGGTCGGCGCGGGCGTGACCGCGTACGCGCCGGGCGACGCGGTGCTGTCCGCCGCCAACTTCGACTTCGGGGTGCACGGGGTGTACGCGGAGCGGGTCGTGCTGCCGCAGGAGTACGTGGTGCCGGCCCCGCCCGGGGTGGACGCGGTGACGGCGGCCGCGGCCTGGCTGACGTACACGACCGCGTACGGCGGACTGGTGGAGACGGCCGGGGTCCGGGCCGGTGACCACGTGGTGATCACGGGCGGGTCGAGCGGGGTCGGCACGGCCGCGATCCAGACGGCCCTGCGCGTCGGCGCCATCCCGATCGCCACGACCCGCGGCGAGGCGAAACGGCAGCGGCTCCTCGACCTCGGCGCGGCGCACGTGATCGTCACGGGAAGCGAGGACCTGGTGAAGGAGGTCGGCCGGATCACCGGCGGCCGGGGCGCCGACGCGGCCTTCGACGCCATCGGCGGACCGGAGTTCGCCCGGCTCGGGGAGGCGCTGAGGCCGGGCGGGACGACTGTGCTGTACGGCTGGCTCGACCCGCGGCCGGTCGCCCTGTCCATGAACTGGCCGCAGACCGTGCACATGTACAACAACTTCACGCTCACCGAAGCCGCGGAGGGCCGTCGCCGGGCCGCCGCGTTCCTCGGTGCGGGGTTGGCCGACGGCACGCTCGCCCCGGTGGTCGCGGAGACCTTCGCCGGTCTGGAGCGGATGGCGGACGCCCATCGGCTGATGGAGTCCGACGCCCACACCGGGAAGATCGTGGTGACGGTCTGACACGCCCGCCGGCGGACCGTGCTCAGCGGGCGGCGCCTCAGCAGGCCGCGCCTCAGCGGACCGTGCCTCAGCGGGCGGCGAGGGCGGACTGCCAGACGGGGCTGTCGACGTAGTGGTTGTCGTACTGCTCCGAGGAGTCCTTGATCTCCTGGACGCTCGCCTCGCCGCGCATCACCCGGCCGAGCAGCCGGAGGTAGTCGAAGCGCGGCATGCCCGGCGTGAAGACGAACAGCACGTCGGCGGTGTCGCCGGGCGCGGCGGCGAAGGCGTGCGGGGTGTGCGGCGGCACCAGCAGGAAGTCGCCGCGCTCCAGGACGGTGAGCTCCTCGCCGAGCAGCACCTGGAGCGAGCCGTCGATGACGAAGAACAGCTCCGACGCCTTGGTGTGGAAGTGCGCCGGGGCGCCGACCGCGCCCTTCGCGAAGGTGGAGCGGTAGCTGGTGAGCGCGCCGCCGGTGGCGTCGGAGTCGGCGAGGAGCGTCATCACGGCGCTCGGGTCTGCGGTGGTCTCGGCCTGGGCGGCGCGGGTGAGGACGGGGGCGAAGGGCTGCGTCTGCGTGTTCATGAAGATCACTCTACGGGGCTGAGTGACCTGGCACGGGGTGCATTCAGGGGCTGATTTCTCTGGTCAATTCGCAAGGGAGACCCTGCTCGCCGGCACCGGAACTCCTCCTCGCGCGGCTCCTGTCTCCCCCGTGCGGCGGAGGCGGTTCCTCTCCTCGCAGGAGGTGTCGTGGGCACGCCGAACAGCAGGGTGGGAGCCATGAAGAAGACTCTCCGCGCCCTGGCCGTCCTGGCCACGCTGCCGTACATCTCGCTGAAGATCGCCTGGGTGGCGGGCAGCAGGATCGGCATACCCGAGAACAGCGTGCTGCTCGACGACCCCGGCCTCATGGCCGTCCTGAACAGCGTCACCGTCCTGATGGACCTGGGCGTCGTCGTGCTCGCCCTGCTGCTCACCCAGCCCTGGGGCCTGCGGGTGCGGTCCTGGCTGCTCGGGCTGCCGATGTGGGCGGCGACCGGACTGCTCGCCCCGATCGTGGTCGGCTTCCCCGTACAGCTGGCGACCGCCGCGGTCGCCGGGGCCGAACAGCACACCGCCGGCGGGGAGCCGTTCCTCGAGGAATGGGTCTTCTCCGTGGTGTACGGCGGGTTCATCGTCCAGGCGCTCGCCCTCGGCACGCTGTTCGTCCTGTACGCGCGGGACCGCTGGTCGCACGTGTGGGCGGGCCGGGTCGGCGAGCTCGCCCCCGACCTCTGCGGGCGCGCGACGCGGGTGACCGCGGTGGCCGCCTCGGTGCTCGCGCTCGTGCCGGCCGCCCTGCACGTGCTGTGGGCGTCGGGCGCCGAGTGGGGACTCTCGGCCGCCCGGATCGCGGACCGGACGTCGGACTACTACGTCCTGGAGGCGGTGCGGGCCGGCTTCGTGGTCGCCGCGGCGGCCGCCGTGCTGACGCTCGTCTTCCGGCTCGGGAAGGCGCGCCGGGTGGGCGCCCCGCTGGCGGCGGCCTGGATCGGCACGGGCGGCGTGGGCTGCTGGGGCGCGTGGATGCTGCTGGCCGCGTCGATGCCGGGCTCGGATCCGGCGAAGGAGCCCACGGCGCAGATGATCACCTCCTACGCTGGAGAGATGATCACGGGGTTCCTGCTGGCCGGCTGTCTGACGGTCTTCCTGCGCCGGCGCGGCGCGTGAGAGGCGCGGTCACCGCGGTGTTCGGCCGGCGGGCGGTGCTGCGCTGGGTCCATCTGATCCTCGGCGGCGCGCTGTTGATGCCGTACTGGCTGCTGGGCACGGTGGTGCTCTCACCGCTCTCCGACGGGCAGGGCCTGTTCAACGGCTCGGTGGGGCTGCAGTTCGGGGCGTACGCCTTCGCGCTGCCGCTCGTCGCGGTGACCGCGCTGTTCCCGCTCGCCCGACCGATGTCGGTGGCGGTCGCGCGGGCCCTGTGCGGGGTACGGGGCGAGGAGCTCGCGGACGGCCCGGCGCGCGGGCGGGCCGCGCGGGCGCGGACGGCCGGCTGGCTCGTGCTCCACGTGGGCCTCGGCGGTCTGGTGAGCGGGGCGACGCTGGCGCTGCCGCCGTTCGCGCTCACCATGCTGGTACTGCCGTTCTCGGAGCGGCTGCGGAACTCCGAACTCAGCCGGTTCTGGGGCGTGGACGCGCCCTGGGTGCACTGGGCGGGCGTCCCCGGGGGCCTGCTGATGCTGGTGGCCCTGGCCGCGGTCGCCGCCGGGGCGGGCGCTCTGCTCGCCGGCTGCGCGCCGCGGCTGCTCGGGCCGAGCCCGGCGGACCGGCTCGCGGCGGCCGAGCGGCGGGCCGAGGAGCTGGCCGTGCGCAACCGGCTCGCCCGCGAGCTGCACGACTCGGTGGGGCACGCGCTGAGCGCGGTGACGCTGCAGGCGGGCGCGGCCCGCCGGCTGCTCGACAGCGACGCCCCCGACGACCGGGCGTTCGTGCGCGAGGCGCTGACCTCGATCGAGGAGACCACCCGGCGCACGGTCGGCGAACTCGACCACGTCCTCGGCCTGTTGCGGCGGGACGACGACGGCGCGGCGTCCGGCGAGCTGCCCGGGCCGGGTCTTGAGGCGCTGGCCGCCCTGGCGAAGGGCGCGGGCGCGGCCGCGGAGGTGACGTGGACGGGAGATCTGGAGCGGGTGCCGCGGACGGTGTCCCGGGAGGCGTACCGGATCGTCCAGGAGGGGCTGACGAACGCCGCCCGGTACGCCGGCGGCGCACCGGTCACGGCGCATCTGGCGCTGGACGACGAGGGGTTGGAGATCACCATGGAGAACCCGCTGGCCGGCCGTCCGGCGCCGGTCCGCCCCGGCGGCGGCCGCGGGCTGCGCGGCGTCGCGGAGCGGGCGCGGCTCCTCGGCGGCTCGTCCGCGGCCGGGCCGGTCGACGGCGTGTGGCGGCTGACCGCCCGGCTGCCGCTCGGCGGTGCGCGGTGACGGCGATCAGGGTCGTGCTCGCCGACGACGAGCGGATGGTGCGGACCGCGCTGCGGGTCATCCTGGACGCGGAGCCGGACCTGGAGGTGGTCGGGGAGGCGGCGACGGGGGCCGAGGCGGTGTCCGTGGTGCGTGCGCTGCGGCCGGACGTGGTCCTGATGGACGTGCGGATGCCGGAGGTCGACGGGATCCGGGCCACCGAGCAGATCCTGGCCGGGCCGGCGGACCCGCCGCGGATCGTGGTGGTGACGACCTTCGAGAACGACGCGTACGTGTACGACGCGCTGCGCGTCGGGGCGGCCGGGTTCCTGCTGAAGCGGGCGGCCCCCGAGGAGCTGGTGGGCGCGGTGCGGCTGGTCGCCCGCAGCGACTCGCTGCTGTACCCGGCGGCGGTGCGCGCTCTGGCGGCCGAGCACGCCCGGCGGGCGCCGCGGACCGCCCCGCCCTGGGTGGCCCGGCTGACCGAGCGGGAGGCGGAGGTGCTGCGGCTGATGGCGACCGGGATGACCAACGCGGAGATCGCGGACCGGCTGTCGGTGGGCGCGGCGACGGTGAAGACGCATGTGGCGGCGGTGCTCGCGAAGGTGGGGGTGCGGGACCGTACGCAGGCGGTGATCGTGGCGTACGAGTCGGGGTTCGTCACGCCGGGCTGACCGTGCGACGCTCGGGGTCGCACGGGCTCGGCCCCACGCACTTCGGGTGATGCATGAGGATTGTCTGAGAAACCGGTCGGATCCGGAACGTCCGGCTCCCATCGGTTCGTCCTTCCGGGGGATGAACAAGACGATCAGGCGCGCCTCGGTCTTCGCGCTGCTTCTGGTGCTCGCGGTACTGCTGCGGGCCACCTGGCTGCAGGCGTACGAAGGCCGGGCCCTCGCAGACGACCAGCACAACCGGCGGAAGACGATCGCGCAGTACGCGCAGCCGCTCGGCGACCTCGTCGTGGCCGGGTCCCCGGTCACCGGCTCGAAGCCGACGAAGGGCGGCGACCTCGCGTACAAGAGGTCGTACACCGACGGCGAGCTGTACGCGGCGGTGACCGGCTACAGCTCCCAGGCGTACGGGGCCACCCAGCTGGAGGGCATCTACTCCGGCGTCCTGGACGGCACCGACACCCGGCTGAAGAACCCGGTGGACGCCCTCACGGGCGAGCAGCAGAAGCCGGGCGACGTGCTCACCACGATCGACCCTGCGGTGCAGAAGGCCGGCTACGAGGCGCTCGGCGACAACAAGGGCGCGGCCGTCGCGATCGACCCGAAGACCGGCCGGATCCTCGGAATGGTGTCGACGCCGTCGTACGACCCGTCGAAGATCGCCGGGCTCACGGACGGCGAGGCCTGGCGCGCGCTCTCCGAGGACCCGGACAAGCCGCTGGTCAACCGGGCGCTGCGGCAGCCGCTGCCGCCCGGCTCCACGTTCAAGCTGGTCGTCGCCGCGGCGGCACTGGAGGACGGGCTCTACCCGGACGTGGACACGCCGACGCGCAGCCCGGACCCGTACACGCTGCCCGGCACGCGGACCGTGCTGAAGAACGAGAACGCCGCCGCGCCCTGCGAGAACGCGAGCCTGCGCACCGCGCTCCGGTACTCCTGCAACAACGTCTTCGCGAAGCTCGCCGCCGACCTCGGGCAGGACAAGGTCCGGGGCATGGCGGAGAAGTTCGGCTTCAACGACCGGGAGCTGGACGTGCCGGTACGGGCGTACGCCAGCGTGTACCCCTCCGGCATGGACCGGGCTCAGACCGCGCTCAGCGGCATCGGCCAGTTCGACGTGACCGCCACGCCGCTCCAGATGGCCATGGTGTCCGCGGCCATAGCCAACGACGGGCTCATGGCCGCACCGCACATGGTCTCCGAGGTCGTGGACTCCGACGGCACCGCGCTCCAGTCGTACGAGGACGGGCAGACCCGGCGGGTCGTGTCGTCCGGGACGGCCGCGCAGCTGCGCAGCGCCATGCAGACGGTCGTGGAGCAGGGCACCGGGAGCAACGCGGCGATCGACGGCGTGGAGGTCGGCGGCAAGACCGGCACGGCGCAGCACGGCGAGAACAACAGCAAGACGCCGTACGCCTGGTTCACCTCGTACGCCAAGGACCCGGCGACCGGCAAGGAGGTCGCGGTGGCGGTGCTGATCGAGGACTCCGGCGCGGCGCGCTCCGAGGTCAGCGGCAACGGGCTCGCGGCGCCGGTGGCCGAGAAGATGATGCGGGCGGCGCTGAAGTGACGCTGGCGGGCGCCGAAGTGACGCGGGCGGGCGCCGACGTGGGGCGCGGGGTGCTGAAGTAGCCTCGCGGGGACACAAGTTGAGTGCTCAACCGGAGGACTGCCGTGCGTCGCCTGCCCCGTTCCCTGTCCGGCTGGACCATGGCGGTCTTCGGCGTGCTCGCCGCCGCGCTGGGGGTGGTGGGGCTGATCTCCCCCGACGCCCTGCTCACGATGATGGGCTTCGAGCCCATACCCGACGGGGGACGCGCGGACGGGGACCACACCCTGGTCTTCATGACGGCGTCCTCCATGGCCGCGCTCAACATGGGCGTGTACTACGTGCTGGCCGCCCTGGCCGACTGGCGGGCCTTCTTCCGCTGGACGGTGCCCTTCCGGCTGCTGACCTGCACGGTCTTCACCCTCGCCGTCGTCACGGGCCGCGCCCCGTCCGGCTTCCTGGGCGTCGGCCTGTGGGAGGGCGCGGGCGCCCTGGCGACGGGGGCCGCCCTGTGGTGGGAGACCCGGGCCCGGCAGAAGGCCGTCGCCTGAGCAGGTGAAGCCCCTTAGGGCATCCGCCCGATCCTTCGGCGGCTCCTTAGCCGCCACGCTGCGGGCATGAGACGGACGGTGGGCTGCTATCTGGCCGGGGTGCTGGTCTCCGGGTTCGGGACGACGGCCCTGTGGCTGGTCTCCGGCATCTGGGTCAAGTCCCTGACGGGTTCGGACGGTCTGGCGGCGCTGACCGCGTTCGCGCTGTGGGCGCCCGCGCTGTTCGGGCCGGTGCTCGGCGCGGTCGCGGACCGGGTGCGGCGGCGGCCGCTGATCGTGGCGGTGAACCTGGGGATGGCGGCGCTGCTGCCGGTGCTGCTGTGGGTGGACTCGGCGGACCGGGTGTGGCTGCTGTTCGCGGTGCTCCTGGTGTACGGGGCGCAGGGCGCGGTGCAGGACGCGGCGGAGTCGGCGCTCGCGGCGGACGCGCTGGACGAACGCCGGCTCGGGGACTTCAACGGGCTGCGGCTGACGGTGAACGAGGCGGTGAAGCTGGTCGCGCCGATGGCCGCGGCGGGGCTGTTCGCCCGCTGGGGCGGCGCTCCTGTGGTGCTGCTCGACGCGGCGACGTTCACGCTCGCGGCCGGGCTGTTCGCGCTGATGCGGGTACGGGAGGAGCCGCCCGCCGTGCGGCGCGGGCGCGTGCCGGGGCGGTGGCGGGCGGAGACGGCGCACGGGCTGCGGGTGCTGCGCGGCGCGCCGCAGCTGCGGGTGCTGGTGCCGGCGGCGGCGTTCACGATGCTGCTCGCGGGCCTGAACGGGGCGGCGGTGTACGCGGTCGTGGACCGGGGTCTGGGGCACTCCCCCGCGTACGCGGGCGTGCTGTACGCGGTGCAGGGCGCGGGCTCGGTGGCCGCCGGGCTCGCCGCGGGGCCGCTGCTGCGCAGGGTGGCCGAGCCGCGGCTCGCGGCGGCGGGCCTGGCGCTGTTCGCGGTGGCGGCGGGCGCGCGGGCGCTGCCGTACGACGCGGTGGCGCTGGCGGCCTCGGCGGGGATCGGGCTCGGGCTGCCGTGGGTGCTCGTCGCGACGATGACGGCGGTGCAGCGGACGGCGCCGAAGGAGGCGGTGGGCCGGGCGGCGGCGACCGCGAACACCCTGGTGTTCGTGCCGAACGCGGTCGCCCTCGCGGTGGGCGCGGGCTTGGTGACGGTGCTCGACGTACGGGTGCTGCTGCCGGTGCTCGCGGTGGCGGGCGTCGCGGGGGCGGCTGCGCTGGCGGCCCGGACGGCACGCCGGTCCCCCGTGACGAAGACGGAGGGGGCGGGGGTGTGAGGCCCGGCCGAGCCATTGCGGGGGAGCCGCGGCCGGGGCCCGAGTCAGGTGCGCGAGCCGGCGCACGTGACAGAGGCAAATCTACGGAGCGGGTGCGCACCGCGCGATCCGCGGAACGCGGTCGTTGTCCGGAAAACGAACTCCCCCGCCGCTTCGGCGGATCGGGGCGGCGCGCAGGGTCTGCGACGGGGTCTCCCCGTAGCGCTCCCGGTACTGGGCGGCGAACCGGCCCGGGTGGGTGAAGCCCCAGCGCCAGGCCACCGCGCCGACGGTGACCTCGTCCGGCTCGGCGAGGCGCAGTTCGCCGTGCACCCGGTCGAGGCGGACCTGGCGTACGTACGCCATCGGGGTCATGCCCAGGTACTCGCGGAACGACTCCTGGAGCCGGCGCACCCCGACCCGGGCGAGCCCGGCGAGCTCCGCGGTGGTGAACGGGTGCTCGGGGCGGGCGAGGACGGCGTCCATGGCGCGCTTGACGGGCGCGGGGCGGCGCGGCTCGCCGGGATGCGCCAGCTCCTCGCGGTACGGGTGGTCGGCGGCCAGCAGCAGCCCGTTGAGCAGCGCCTCCTGGAGCGGCGCGGCGATCAGCGGGTGGCGGGCCAGGCCCTCGTCGGCGAGGGTCTCGCGAAACGCCCGCCGCGCGAGGCCGACCCAGCTCAGGCCGGGGCCGCGGCCCAGGTCGAGGAGCGGCGCGAAGGCGAGCCGGCGGCCCGCGGTGCGGCCGAGCAGCGCATCCAGGCGGGCGCGCAGCGCCGCCGCGTCGATCTTCACGGCGAGCACCCGGCAGTCGCCGCCCCAGCGGTCGAGGGCGGTGTCGCCGGCCGGGTCGAACACGACGCCGGTGGCAGGGTCCATGGTGCCCGCGCCACGGCCGCCCTGCCGCCAGTCGATGCTGCCCGTCAGCGGGGCGTCGACGTGGTACTGGCCCAGCTCGCCGAAGCGCATCCGGACGTCCGCGCCGCAGATCAGCTCGCCGAGGACCAGCGGGCCGAGGTCGACGATGTCGAAACGGGCCGCGAAGGGACGTTCCTTCTCGACGACGTCCATGAAGTTCGCGTAGTACCGCGCACCGATCTCCCGCCGCGCCTCGTCCACGTCCCGCGTACGGAACGAGTTCCCCGTCTCCCCACCCACAGGGCCGAAGGATATTCGGGTGCGCCGCCGGGCCCGGCGGCGGGAGGATGCCGGGATGCCCAGACCCGAAGGCTTCAGCTACCGGCGGTTCGACGACGGCCGCGTCGAGATCGTCCACCGCGGCCGCGCCGCCGCCACCCTGCGCGGCGACCGCGCGGCGAAGTTCCTGGCCGCCGTCGAGGCGGGGGACGCACAGATGGTGATGGCGCGCTGGACCGGCGCGTACAAGTTCGGCAACGAGCGCACGGCCCGCTCGCATCCGCGTCACCAGGGTGGCCGCAGGTAAGGGAACGGCAAAGCGGCGTCGCTCGTTACCCGGGGCATGACCGCAATGACCCCCGGCTCGAACATCCCGCTCGCCGTCCAGCGCGTGGCGGTGGACGTCGCCGCCCCGGTGCGCCTCGACGTCTCCGGCCTCCTGCTCAACACCGACGGCAAGGTCCGCTCGGACGACGACTTCATCTTCTACAACCAGCCGTCAGGGCCCGGCGTGACGTACCGCTCCGGTGGCGGCACGGCGCCGGACGCCATCGTGGTGGACACCACGGCGGTGCCGGCCGGGATCGAGAAGATCGTCGTCACCGCCAGCCCGGACGCGGCCGGCCAGACCTTCCAGGGCATCGAGCCGACCGCCACGATCCGCAACGCGGACGACGGCAGCGTGCTCGCCACGTTCACCCCGCCGCAGCTCGGCGCGGAGACGGCGCTGGTGGTCGTGGAGATCTATCTGCGGGGCGGCGTCTGGAAGGCGCGCGCGGTGGGCCAGGGGTACGCGAACGGGCTCGCCGGCATCGCGACGGACTTCGGGGTCTCGGTGGAGGAGGAGCCCGCGGCGGCCGCCCCGGTCGCGCCGCCGGCCCCGGTCGCCCCGCCCGTGCCTGCCGCGGCTCCCGTGGACCCGAGGATCTCGGCCCCGCAGGCGCCCGCCGCCCCGCCGGCCGCCCCGCCGGCCCCGCCTGCCGGCGGGAAGATCAACCTGGACAAGGGCCGGGTCAGCCTGCAGAAGAACCAGACGGTGTCGCTGGTCAAGGGCGGCCGCCCGCTGCTGTCCGCGGTCAAGATGGGCCTCGGCTGGGAGCCCGCGTACCGCGGCAAGGACATCGACCTGGACGCCTCGGTCGTCGCGTACGGCCCGCAGCGCAACCACCTGGACAGCTGCTACTTCGGCAAGCTGACCATCCTCGGCGGCGCGGTCCGGCACTCCGGGGACAACCTGACCGGCGAGGGCGCGGGCGACGACGAGGTCATCACGGTCGACCTCGGCCGGCTGCCGGCGGAGGCGACGGGCCTGGTCTTCACCGTGAACTCGTTCTCCGGACAGAAGTTCACCGAGGTCGCCAAGGCGTACTGCCGGCTCATGGACGCGGCGACCGGCGAGGAGCTGGTCCGCTTCGACCTGACGAACGCGGAGGCGCAGACCGGCGTGATGATGTGCAAGCTGATCCGCCAGTTCTCCGGCGAATGGGAGATGACGGCGATGGGCGAGTTCGTGAAGGCCCGTACGGTTCGGGGCATGGTGAAGCCGGCCGCCCAGGCGCTGTAGACGGCCGGCTCGGGGCGGTGGCGGAACTCTCTCCGATTGATTGAATCCTCCCCTCCTCGCAAGGAGGGGACTCCTGGCTCAGGCCGCCTCCCGGAGCATAGCTCCGGGAGGTCTTGCGCCATCGGCACCAGCCGGGGTGATACCAGCCCGGACGAGCATCACGCGTGCGGAGTTCTTGTCTGGGGGACGAGGTTCCGCACGCGGTGCAGGTGTAGGTACGCATCCCCAGCGGCAAAACGTGCTTGGCTCTCGCTCCGCAGTGCGCGCAGTCCATCGTGGTGTGCGAGGGGTGGAAAAGGCGGATGTCCCGCCCGTGCTTACGGCCCATCTCGATCAAGGCCGTCTTGGTGACGCCGATGGCGGCGTCAGCGGCCTTGCGGGCCATGGTGGTCCTGGCAAGAAATTTAGGCCGGAAGTCCTCGACGGCGATGACATCGTGGTCGCGGACGACCTTCTTGGCCCACTTGCGGCTGGTGTCCCTACGCTGCCTGGCGGCCTTCTTGTACGCCCTCGCCCGCAGCTTCCTCGCCGCGCGGTAGCCCTTCGATCCGGGTCGGCCCTTCTGCGGCCTGCGGCGAGCCATCATCCGGTCGTACGGGGTCAGCTTCGCCTGGGCCTTCTTGCCGTATTCGACGTGCGGCAGGTCGTGAGCATCGGACGTGGTGGTCGCGGTCTGCTTCACACCCCAGTCGACGCCGAGTGCGCACCCGGTCCCCGGCATGGGCTCGAGCTGGACGGGGACGACGAATGAGCAGTACCAGTGCCCAAGGCTGTCCTGGTACACGCGCACTGAGGACGGCTCAGCCGGTAGCTCGCGCGACACACCACCGTCAGCAGGATGCCCCCGGCCAGGCACAGACGGCCGTCCTTCAACCGGAACCCGCGCCGCGTGTAGTTCAAGCTCGGCAGCGCCGCGCACTTGGGCTTCCACGTGGGCATCCCGGCCCGGCGCGCCACGGGCACGCCCGATGCAATGTCCTTCTGCGCCTTGGCGCGGGAACGGCCGAAGTCGCGGATGATCTGCTGCTGAGGAACCGACGCGCCCTCACGCAGCCACGGAGTACGGGCACGGGCGTCGGTCAGCATCCTGTCGAGCTGTGCCGGGCCGCACGTGACTTTCTGCCCGGTGGCCTTGTTGTGCGCGTGCACGGCCGTGCACTTGGCCACGCACTCGTTCCACACCCACCGGCACCGGTCCCATTCCGCCGGGCGGGGACGGCTGCGGATATCGGGCATGCCCGATACACGTACCGGCTCCGTGTATCGACCGCCGCCCTCGCTGCCTTGACCTCACAGCGCCACCCCAACGAGCGATCATCAGCACACGCATTCGCACCCCTGTGAAGCCCGCGGGTACGGGACGGGGTGCGGCGCCGCCCCCTCAGTCGTCGGTGCGGGAGCGGGCCTTGAAGGCCGACTTGCGGGCCTCCTTGGCGATGCGCTTGTCGCGGTGCAGGCGGCCCATCGCCTCCAGGACGTCCGCGGTCGCCGGGTGCTCGACGCGCCAGACCGCGTCGAAGAATCCGTCGTGGCGGCCCGTCAGGCCCTCGATGAGGTCCTGGAGTTCCTCCAGGTCGCCGTCCATCTCCAGCTGCGCCGCGATGGTGTCCACGGCCAGCCAGAAGATCATCGCCTCCGGCGGCGCCGGCACGTCCGCCGCGCCCCGCTCCGCCAGCCACACCCGCGCGAGGCCGCCCAGCTCCGGGTCGTCGAGGACCTCCCGCACCGCCGGCTCCGCCTCCGCGCCGACCAGCGACAGCGCCTGCTGGCAGTGCAGCCGGCGCAGCGGCGAGCCCTCGTCGGCGCCGCGCGCCGCGGCGAGCAGCTCGCGCGCCGCCGCCACCGGCTCGCGGCCCGCCAGCCACAGCTCGACCTCGCCGCGCGCCGCCTCGGACGGGTAGTGGGCGACGCCGTCGAGCAGCGCCTCCGGGCCCTTGCCGGTCAGATCGCCGACCGCCGGCGCGTCCACCCCGGCCTCCAGCATCCGGGTCCGGATGCCGTACAGGCCGAGCGGCGTCAGGCGGACCATCCCGTACCGGGACACGTCCTCGTCGTCCACCGACGGCACGGGCTCCTCGCCCTCCTCGGCCATCAGCGCCTCGTCCACCGGCTGGTACTCGACGAGCCCGATCGGCTCCAGGACGCGGAACTGGTCGTCGAGCCGCATCATCGCCTCGGAGACCTGCTCCAGGACGTCGTCCGTCGGCTCGCCCATGTCGTCCGGCACGATCATCGACGCGGCCAGCGCCGGCAGCGGCACCGGGCCCTCGCCCGAGCCGCCCTCGCTGACGGTCAGCAGGTACAGGTTGCCGAGCACGCCCTCCAGGAAGGCGGTCTCCGCCTCCGGGTCCCAGTCCAGCTTCGCGACGTCGATCTCGCCGTCCTCGCCGATGAGGTCGGCCAGCTCGTCGAAGACCGGCGCGGTGGCGTCCGCGAACACCGCGTCGAAGCCGTCCAGCCACACCGCGAGCACATCGGCCGGGGAGCCCTTGGTGAGCAGTGCCAGCTGCTCGCCGGCCGTGACGCCGGCCGCCTCGTCCTCGTCGCCCTCCGGCTCCGGCACCGTCACGAGCCCGGTGTCCACGGCGACCCGCCACGCCTCGCTGGCGTGCGCCGCGCCGTCGTCGTCCGGCTCCAGGCCCAACACCTCGGCCGCCGCGGGCAGTTGGTCGTCGGCGAGCTCGCCGCCCGCGCCGACCCGGGTCTGCGGACCGGCCCAGCGGGCCAGCCGCACGGCCCCGGCCAGCAGCGGCGCGGCGAGCGCGGCCCGCGCCAGCTCCGCCTCCGCGCGCAGCCGAACGGGGGGCAGGGTGGGGCGGTCCGATGCCATCGGGGTCTTCTCCTCAGCGGTGCGGTTCCAGGCGGCCTTCAGCTCCAGGCGGCTTCAGCGTAGACGCATTTGCGGCCGCGTCCGGCGGTTCACGATTCCGTCAGCCCTCGTACACCTGCGGACCCTTGACAAGTGGGGTGCTCTGACAAGAGATTGACGCGCGTAGATCAATCGCCCGATTCTCCAAGCATTACCGGAGCTCCTTGATGCCTTCCTCCATACCGAGATCCGCCGCGGTCTCCTCCGTCGTAGCCGCTGCCCTGGCCGCGGGTCTGCTCGCCGCTTCCGGCACCGCCTCCGCCGCCGACGTCCGCATCCACGACATCCAGGGGACCACCCGGGTCTCGCCGCTGGTGGGCCAGCAGGTCACCGGCGTCACCGGCATCGTCACCGGCGTGCGCACCTACGGCTCGCGCGGCTTCTGGATCCAGGACCCGCAGGGCGACGACAACGCCGCCACCAGCGAGGGCCTGTTCGTCTTCACCAGCTCCGTCCCGAAGGTCGCCGTCGGCGACTCGGTGAGCGTGGCCGGCACGGTCGGCGAGTACGTCCCCGGCGGCCTGAACTCCGGCAACCAGTCGCTGACCCAGCTCTCCAAGCCGACGGTCACCGTGGTCTCCTCGGGCAACCCGGTGCCGGAGGCCGTGACGATCGACGGCTTCTCGGTGCCCGACGCGTACGCCCCCGAGGGCGACCCGGCGGCCGGCGGCTCGATCAACGGGCTGCAGCTGGACCCGGAGACCTACGCCCTGGACTACTACGAGTCCCTCGAGGGCACGAACGTCAAGATCGGCGGCTCCCGTGTGGTCGGCGCGACCGACCCGTACTCCGAGCTGTGGGTCACGGTGAAGCCGTGGGAGCACCGCTCCGAGCGCGGCGGCGCCCTCTACGGCTCGTACACCTCGCAGAACACGGGCCGGCTGCAGATCCAGTCGCTGACCCCGATCGCCCAGCAGCCCTTCCCGAAGGCGAACGTCGGCGACATGCTGGCCGGCGACACCGAGGGTCCGCTGGACTTCAACCAGTTCGGCGGCTACACGCTGACCGCCCGCACCCTGGGCACGGTCGTCGACCGCGGTCTGGAGCGCGAGGTCACCGAGCGCCAGCACAAGAACGAGCTGGCGGTGGCCACGTACAACGTGGAGAACCTCGACCCGTCCGACCCGCAGGAGAAGTTCGACGCGCTCGCGAAGGCGGTCGTCGAGAACCTGTCCACGCCCGACATCGTCGCCCTGGAGGAGATCCAGGACGACAACGGCGCGAAGAACGACGGCACCGTCGCCGCCGGCCAGACGCTGCAGAAGTTCACCGACGCGATCGTCGCCGCAGGCGGCCCGCGCTACGAGTGGCGTTCGATCGACCCGGAGAACAACAAGGACGGCGGCGAGCCCGGCGGCAACATCCGCCAGGTCTTCCTGTTCAACCCGGAGCGGGTCGACTTCATCGACCGCGCCGGCGGCAACGCGACGACCGCGACCGGTGTCGTGAAGGGCGCGTACGGCGCGGAGCTGACCCACTCCCCCGGCCGGATCGACCCGGCGAACACCGCCTGGGAGAGCAGCCGCAAGCCGCTGGCCGGCGAGTTCGTCTTCCGCGGCCGGACGGTCTTCGTGGTCGCCAACCACTTCGGCTCCAAGGGCGGCGACGAGTCGCTGGTCTCGCACCGCCAGCCGCCGAACCGTTCCTCCGAGGCCAAGCGGCTGCTGCAGGCGCAGGCCGTGAACGCCTTCGTCAAGGACGTCCTGTCGATCCAGAAGCAGGCCGACGTGATCGTCCTCGGCGACATCAACGACTTCGAGTTCTCCGCCACCACCAAGGCGCTGACCGACGGCGGGGCGCTCTACCCGGCCGTGAAGTCGCTGCCCCGCGACGAGCGTTACTCGTACGTCTTCCAGGGCAACAGCCAGGTTCTCGACCAGATCCTGACCAGCCCCGGGGTGCACCACTTCGAGTACGACAGCGTGCACATCAACGCCGAGTTCGCCGAGCAGAACAGCGACCACGACCCGCAGGTGCTGCGCTTCCGCCCGTAGGGACGGCAGCCGCTCCCGGCTACGCGCCCGCGCTGAGGCTCAGCGCGGGCGCGTAGCGCGTCACCGCGCCGCCGACGACGCCCGGGTAGCTCTGCACCTTCGCCCACTGCGGGGTCGCGGAGCCGATGCCGCCGGACCCGGCCAGGGCGTCGACGTGGGCCTGCCGGCTCTCCCACTCGGCGTAGTTGAGGATGCGGTCGCCGTCGACGCCGAGGTGGAAGTGCGCGGAGATCCCGCCCGGCGCGAGGCCCGGGTCGGTCTCCAGGGCCTCCATGACGGTGTCCACCCAGTCCCGCTGCCGGTCGGCGTCGGGCCCGTCGAACTCCACGTCGACGGCGACGACGCAGCCCGGGATCCGGGCGTCGCCCGGCTCCTGGGAGCGGCGGTACGGCGGGTGGTAGCGGTGCAGCGCGACCCGCCCGATGCCGGGCACCGCCGCGTCGATCTCCGCGTTCCGGTCGTCCCGGTGCCGCGCCACGAAGTCCTGGTACTCCTGCTCTCCGGTCCACTGCGAGTAGTGCAGCAGGGTGTCGCCGTCGTCGCCGATGTAGACGGAGTACGAGAGCAGGCCGACGTCCGGCCAGTCCCGGGCCTGCCAGGCCTTGGCGATGGCGTCCACGGCCGCCCGCTGCCGCTCGGGCGTGCCGACCCGCCAGGTGCTGGCCATGACCAGGCCGACGTCGGAGCGGTGCAGGTCGGGACGGGCGTGCGGGTGGATGACGGCGTTCATGGAAGGCTCCTTCTTTCGTCGAGGCCTCCACCCTCCGACCTCGAGCGCGCTTGAGGTCAACCCCTGATCACCGGACGGTGGTTGCGACACCCGTCCGCCCAGAAAGGCACGAATGGAGCGTTTTCTGCTGTTTGCGACCGGTTAGCCCTAGTTCGGAGATGCCCCCCCGAACCCACTGGAGGAACCGATGGCGACAGCCAAATTCGACCCCAACAGGTTGAGCTTCGAGCGATGCACGGAACGCGTCCAGGAGGCCGTGCGAAGCAGCGGCCTGCGCACCGAGGGCCGGATCGTCACATCCCGTGACACGAACGTGGACGAGGCCATGAAGGCCCTCGTCGTCGACAACGCCCCGCCGGGATTTCGCAAGTGGCAGCTCCCGGTCTGGCTGGACAAGCCCTCCCACCTGTTCATCACCGCCGCCGAACCCGGCGCACAGTCGTCCACGCACTCTCATGACGACGGCGACGGAATCCGGTTCATCGTCAGTGGATCGATCACCTACGACGGGCAGGAACTGACGGCAGGGGACTGGATGTTCATCCCCGCCGGAGTGTCGTACTCCTTCGAGACCGGACGCTTCGGAGCCCTCATGTGCTACTGCTACTGCTGCTGTTGCGCCTGATCCACCCCCGGCCGGACCCGCGCCACGATTAAGGGACTCTGCCCCCTGATCACAAGAAGGTCTAAGTAGACCTTCACGGTCACGGGGCGGAGACTGCCGGAATGAGCACTCACGTCACCGAACGCCGCCCCTTCGGCCGGGCCCTGTGCGCGATGGTCACCCCCTTCGACGCCACCGGCGGACTCGACCTCGGCGCGGCCGCGAAGCTGGCCGGCGGGCTGGTCACCGAGGGCTGCGACGGGCTCGTCCTCAACGGCACCACGGGCGAGTCCCCCACCACCTCGGACGCCGAGAAGGCCGCGCTGATCCGCACCGTGCGGGAGGCAGTCGGCCCCGGACCGTCCCTCGTCGCCGGCGTCGGCACCGCCGACACCCGGCACACCGTCGAACTGGCCCGGCAGGCCGAGGAGGCGGGCGCGGACGGTCTGCTGGTGGTCCCGCCGTACTACAGCCGGCCCCCGCAGGCCGCCGTGGAGGCGCACCTCCTGCGGGTGGCGGACGCGACCGGCCTGCCGGTGATGCTCTACGACATCCCGGGCCGCACGGCGACCCGCATCGAGCCCGAGACGATGATCCGGCTGGCCGGGCACCCGCGGATCGTGGCGGTGAAGGACTGCGCCTACGACCTGCTGGGCTCCACGAAGGTGCTCGCGCGGACCGGCCTCGCGTACTACTCCGGCTGCGAGGAGCTGAACCTGCCGCTGTACGCGATCGGCGGCAGCGGCTACGTCAGCACCGTGGCGAACGTGGCCCCGCGGCAGATGCGCGCGGTCCTGGACGCCTTCGACCGGGGCGAGACGGCGGAGGCGGCCCGGCTCAACGCCCTGACGCTGCCGCTCGCCGAGCTGATGATGGCCTCGGGCCTGCCCGGCACGGTCACCGTCAAGGCGCTGCTCGGCATGCCGGTCCGCGAACCGCTGCAGCCCGCCGGCCGGGAGACGGCCGACGGGCTGCGGAAGGCGTACGAGGAGCTGGTTCAGTCGTACACGTAGGTGGTGCCGAACAGCGCCGCGTGCTCGAGGACGTCCTCCAGGGGGTCGTCGACCTGCCCCGTGTGCAGTGCGAGGCTGGGGCCGTTCGACACCGCGGGGCCGTTGTGCGAGCCGGTGTGCGTCTCGTCCGCCGCGGCGGTCCCGGCCGGCAGCAGCACCGCCGCCGCGACCACGCACGCCCTGACGATGGTGTCCCTCGTCCTCATGTCGCTCCTCGCCCTGGTCCGATCGGATGACTCCGCGTCGTACGGATCAACGCAGAGTCACCACGATCGGTCACGCTCAGTTGTGGCTGTGGAGGATGTCGTTCAGGCCGCCCCAGACCGCGTTGTTCGGGCGGGCCTCGACGGCGCCGGTGACCGAGTTGCGGCGGAACAGGATGTTCGACGCGCCGGACAGGTCACGGGCCTTGACGACCTGTCCGTCGGGCATCGTGACGCGGGTGCCGGCGGTCACGTACAGACCGGCCTCGACGACGCACTCGTCGCCGAGCGCGATGCCGACGCCGGCCTCGGCGCCGATCAGGCAGCGCTCGCCGATGGAGATGACGACGTTGCCGCCGCCGGACAGGGTGCCCATGGTGGACGCGCCGCCGCCGATGTCGGAGCCGTCGCCGACGACGACGCCCGCGGAGATGCGCCCCTCGACCATGGAGGTGCCGAGGGTGCCGGCGTTGAAGTTGACGAAGCCCTCGTGCATGACGGTGGTGCCGGCGGCGAGGTGCGCGCCGAGCCGGACGCGGTCCGCGTCGGCGATGCGGACGCCGGCCGGGACGACGTAGTCGGTCATCCGCGGGAACTTGTCGATCGAGGTGACCTGGAGGTGCAGGCCCTCGGCGCGGGCGTTGAGCCGCACCTTCTCGATGTCGTCCACGGCGACCGGGCCGAGCGAGGTCCAGGCGACGTTGGCGAGCAGGCCGAAGACGCCGTCCAGGCTCTGGCCGTGCGGCTTGACCAGGCGGTGCGAGAGCAGGTGCAGGCGCAGGTACGCGTCGTGGGCGTCGAGCGGCTTGTCGTCGAGCGAGGAGATGACCGTCCGTACGGCGACGACCTCGACACCGCGCCGCGCGTCCACGCCGAGCGCCTTGGCGGCGCCCTCGCCGAGCGCGTTCACGGCGGCGTCGGGCGTCAGCCGCTCGGTGCCGGCCGGGCCGGGCGCCTCGGTGAGCTCGGGGGCGGGGAACCAGGTGTCGAGAACGGTGCCGTCGCCGGCGATGGTGGCGAGGCCGGCGGCGACGGCGCCGATGGAGCGAGGAGCAGTGGTGTCGGTCATGGGGGAAACCTAACCGCCCCGCCCGCCCCCGGGCGAACCGGTCTCAGGTCCCGGTCGGGTCCCCTGGCGGTTCCGCCGGTACGACGGAACCGCGTTCGGGCGTTCGCCCAGGGCCGGGGGCGGTCAGCGCCGGTCGCCGAGCTTCTCGGTGATCCCGATGTCGACGAGGACGTCGCGGGCGATCACGCTGCCCGGCTTCCCGGACGGGCCCAGTTGCTTGATCGGCTCGGTGCCGACCCTCGTGCGCGATCCGAGCACCCGGTACGTCTTCGGGTCCAGGAGCAGTTCGTCGCGCGGGTTCTTCGCCGACTTCGCGTCTCCCTTGTGGGCGACGACGGCGACCTTCCGCCCGAGCATCTCGTCGTACTCCTGGGTCAGCGTGACGCCGGGTATCCGCGCCATGGCTCGGTACACGGTGGCGGTGAACTCGGGCGTGGTCTTGAGTGGCATGTGGAACAGGCCCGCGAGAGCCCGGAAGTCCGTGTCCGCCGCATTGCTGAATCCGTCGATTCCGGCCGCGCGCATCTCGTCCAAGAGCTGCTCCGGCTTGTGCGGCTTGGCGGCGAACTCGTAGTAGTACCCGATCGGCCTGCCGTACTTGGGGAAGGGCCCGGCGGACATGTTGAAGGCGTTCATCTTGCCGCACTTGCCCGTGCGGGTGTGCCTGCCCGCGCCCTTGGTCCCGTCGCCCCTGCGCCAGGACTCGCCGACCTCGGCGTTCACGACCGAGAGGTCGAGTCCCGGGATCTCGACGGCGCACTCCTTCGGAATCGGCGGCAAGGGCTTCGTCCCCGGTCGCGGACGCCAGAGATCGACCGTGATCACATAGGCCCACTCGTCCGGCCCCAGCCGCGGCGCCGGCTTTCCGGCACTCGTCTTCTCGATGCCCCGCGCCGCCTCCTCCAGGAACGCGACGCCGCTCGCCGGCTCGACCTCGTCCCCCGGGGCCGCGGGGCCGGTCTGGACGGCGAGGACCACCAGGGCGGTGAGCGCCGCCGCGGCGGCCGGGGCGGCGACCTTCCAGCGCAGCCGCTTCCCCCAGCCCGGGTCCCGGCGCTCGGCCGCGTCGAGGAGCCGCTGCCGGCCGGGGGCGAGACGGGCGCGGTCCGGGGTGGGGGCGTCCGCGCGGAATTCCTGGAGCGTCTTCATCTCATCCATGGACGGCCTCCGGGGCGCTGTCGTGGACACGTGTGGGATCGGTGTCTCCGAGCACGCCGCGCAGCGTCCTGCGGGCGCGGTTGAGCCGGGACCGGACCGTCCCGACGGGTATGGCGAGGGCCTCCGCGACCTCCTGGTAGCTGAGATCCGCCCAGGCGACCAGCAGCAGCGTGTGCCGGTCCCGGGCCGACAGCCGGGCCAGTGCGGCGGCGAGGGGGCCGTGCGCGGCCTGGGCGGCGAGCCGGTCGTCGGCCCGGTCCGACCAGGACTCGGCGACCGGGTCGTGGCCGGTGCGGGCCAGGGCCTTCAGCGCACGGACCTCGGTGCGGCGGTGCCGGCCGATGAGGTTGGCGGCGATGCCGTACAGCCAGGGCCGTGCGCCGGCGCGGGTCGTGTCGTAGCGGTGCCTGATCCGGAAGGCCGTCAGGAAGGTCTCGGCCGTGATGTCGTCGGCCGCCTCGTCCCCGAGGCGACGGGCGGCGTAGCGGTGTATGTCGGCCGCGTGGCGGCTGTACAACTCCGCGAAGAGCTCGGGCCGTTCGCGCGACGCGGCGACGATGTCCGCGTCCGCGGACCCAGAGGGCCCGGTCACGGCCGCTCCTGTTCCGTGGTCGATAGCTGTCACACCCGTTGTTGCCCGCAGCGGCGGAACGGGTTCACGGCTCCCGGGGGACGAGCACCCGCGCCAGCATCTCGCGCGCGTACTCCTCGTCGTAGACGCCGCCCGTCAGCAGCACCTGGAGGCCGATGCCGTCCATCAGGGCGGCCACGGCGCGGGCGGTGGCGGGGTCGGTGCGGCGGGTGAGCAGTGTGGTGACCTGTTCCGTCCACTCGGCCACGACCGGGCGGAGCGCGGGGCGGCGCAGCGCGGCGAGGTAGAGCTCGTACTCCAGCTCCACGCCGGTGCGGTCGCCGCGGAGCCAGACGCCGGTGAGCCGGGCCAGCTCGGCGGCCAGATCGGTCGACGGGTCGGCGAGCGCCTCGCTCTCGCGCAGGATGACGGCGAAGCCCTCGTTGGCCTGTCGCAGCGCGGCGACCAGCAGTTCGTCGAGGGAGGCGAAGTGGTACGTGGTCGAGCCCAGCGGCACGTCCGCCTCGGCGGCCGCGGTGCGGTGGCTGAGCCCGGCGATGCCGTCCCGGCCGACCACCCGCAGTGCCGCGTCGACGATCCGGCGGCGGCGGTCCGGGTCGTACCGGCGGGCCCGGGCCATCAGTGGGCGCCGCCGAGGTTGAGGACCGCGACCCCGCCGATGATCATCACGATGCCGGCGAGTTTGGCGGGGTTCATGCTCTCGCCGAGGAAGGCGGCGCCGATCGCCGCGACAGCGGCCGTGCCGACGCCGGACCAGATGGCGTAGGCGGTGCCGACCTGGAGGGTCTTCAGCGCCTGGGCGAGCAGGCCGAAGGCGAGGAGGTAGCCCGCGCAGGTGAGCAGGGAGGGCCCGAGCCGGGAGAAGCCCTCGCTGTACTTCATGGAGAGCGTGGCGACGATCTCCGCGGCGATTGCTCCGGCGAGCAGTCCGTATCCCATGCGTACAAGCGTACACAGCAGGGTCATGTCCCTGGCATGTCCGCTCCCGATACCGTGTCCGGGTCACCCATCGGTGGCGGGAACAGAACGCAGGGAGCGGGGAGCGGGGAATGGCGCAGAACCAGGGGTGGGGCCCGTACGGAGATCCGGGCTGGGGCGGGGGCTGGGCTCCGCCGCCCCCGCCGCCGCAGCCCGGGGTGATCCCGCTGCGGCCGCTCACCGTCGGGGAGATGCTGGGCGGTGCCATGGCGTCGATCGGCCGGTACAAGAGCGCGGTGTTCGGCATACCGCTGGTCGTCTTCGGCCTCTACTCGGTGGTGGTCGGCGTGGCGGTGGTCGTCGCCCTCGCCGGCGTCAGCGACGCCGTGCCCGGCTTCCTCGACGCCGTCGACGAGCCCGGCAGCTCGGAGCCGCCGTGGGAGGAGCTCCAGCCGTTCGTCGTCGCCTTCTTCAGCGTGCTGGCCGTCCTCATGATCGGCTATGTGCTCGCGGTCGCGACGGTGCAGGCCGCCATGCTCGCCGTCCTGCAGAACGCGGTCGTCGGCCGCCCGGCGACCTTCGGCTCCGTGTGGCGCCAGGCGCTGCCCCGGGTGCCGGCGCTGATCGGCACCACCCTGCTGAGCGGCCTGATCGCCATGGTCCCGACGCTGCTGGCCCTGGTCGCCTTCTCCGTCATCATCATCGGCACCTCGGTGGCCGCGGCGTCCGGGGACGGCGACGACGGGACGGCCGCGAGCGTGTTCCTCGTCGTCGGCGTGCTCGGCGCGCTGATCACCGTCGTCCCGGCGGTCTGGCTCTACGTGAAGTTCATCCTGGCCCCGGCCGCCGTGGTCTTCGAGAAGCAGGGCCCGATCGCGGCCCTGCGCCGTTCCTCGCAGCTGGTGCACGGCCGCTGGTGGCCTATCGCCGGCATCTCGGTCCTTGTCGCGCTCATCGCCGGCGTGATCGCGGGGGTGGTCCAGCAGGTCCTCGGCATGCTCGGCTTCATCCCGCTGATCACGGCGGCCTCCGACCTCGGGCCCGAGCCGCGGATGGCCGACGTCATCTCGATGCTCTCCGTGTACCTGGTGATCGTCCTGCTGGCGCAGATGGCCGGCTACGTCATCCAGAGCACCTTCCCGCCGCTGGTCAACGGGCTGCTCTACGTGGACCAGCGGATCCGCAAGGAGAACCTGGCAGTGGCCCTCGCCGAGAGCGCCGCGACGCCCCCGCCGCCGGCGTACTGAGCACGCGCCACCGGCCTGCCGAGCAGCACGGCGAAGGGCCGCACCCTTGAGGGGTGCGGCCCTTTCGTCCGGGGAAGATCAGACGTTGAAGCCGAGCGCGCGCAGCTGCTCGCGGCCGTCGTCGGTGATCTTGTCCGGGCCCCACGGGGGCATCCAGACCCAGTTGATCCGCAGCTCGTTGACGATGCCGTCGGTGGCCGCCTTCGCCTGGTCCTCGATCACGTCGGTCAGCGGGCAGGCCGCCGACGTCAGCGTCATGTCGAGCGTCGCGATGTTCGCGTCGTCGATGTGGATGCCGTAGATCAGCCCGAGGTTGACCACGTCGATGCCCAGCTCGGGGTCGACGACGTCGTACAGCGCCTCGCGGACCTCCTCCTCGGAGGCGGGCTTGAGCGCCACGGCCTCGGCGGCCTGCTCCGTGGTGGCCGTGGTGGCCTCTGCGTTCTCGGTCATGCCGACTTCCTCTCCGCCGCGCCGCCCAGGGCCTGGGCCGTCGCGTCCTTCCACGCCATCCAGCTGAGCAGCGCGCACTTCACCCGGGCCGGGTACTTCGAGACTCCGGCGAACGCCACCGCGTCCTCCAGGATCTCCTCCATCGCGTCGTCCGGCTCGAGCTGGCCCTTGGACTGCATCAGCTCCAGGAACGTGCCCTGGATCTTCTGCGCCTCGTCCAGCTCCTTGCCGACGAGCAGCTCGTTCAGGACGGACGCCGAGGCCTGGCTGATCGAGCAGCCCTGGCCCTCGTACGACACGTCCTCGATACGGGAGCCGTCGTACTTCACCCGCAGCGTGATCTCGTCGCCGCACGTCGGGTTGACGTGGTGCACCTCGGCATCGCCGTCCCGCAAGCCCCGCCCGTGGGGGTGCTTGTAGTGGTCCAGGATGACGTCCTGGTACATCGAATCCAGCTTCACAGGTCAGCCGCCCTATCCGAAGAAGTTACGGACGTGCTCCAGCCCCTCGACCAGGGCGTCGACCTCGGCCGGAGTGGAGTACAGATAGAACGACGCCCGCGTGGTCGCAGGAATTCCGTACCGCAGGCAGACCGGCCGCGCGCAGTGGTGGCCGACCCGGACCGCGATGCCCTGCTCGTCGAGCACCTGGCCCACGTCGTGCGGGTGGATGTCGCCGAGCACGAAGGAGATCGCGGCGCCGCGGTCCTCGGCCGTGGTGGGGCCGATGATCCGCAGGTCGGGGACCTCCTGGAGCCGCCGTACGGCGTACTCGGTGATCGCGTGCTCGTGGCGCGCGATGTTCTCCATGCCGATCGCCGACAGGTAGTCCACGGCCGCGCCGAGGCCGACGGCCTGCGCGATCGGGGGCGTGCCCGCCTCGAACTTGTGCGGGGCCGGCGCGTACGTCGACGAGTGCATCGAGACGGTCTCGATCATCTCACCGCCGCCGAGGAACGGCGGCAGGTCCTCCAGGAGCTCCTGCCGTCCCCACAGCACGCCGATACCGGTCGGGCCGCACATCTTGTGGCCGGTGAAGGCCACGAAGTCGGCCTGCAGCGCCTGCACGTCGAGCACCATGTGCGGCGCGGCCTGCGAGGCGTCGATGCAGACGAGGGCGCCGACCTCCTGGGCACGACGGATGATCGTCTCGACCGGGTTGACGGTGCCGAGCAGGTTGGAGACCAGCGTGAAGGAGACGATTTTCGTCTTCTCGGTGATGATCTCGTCGATGTTCGACAGGTCGAGCCGGCCGTCGTCGGTGAGGCCGAACCACTTCAGCTTCGCGCCGGTGCGCTGCGAGAGCAGCTGCCACGGCACGATGTTGGAGTGGTGCTCCATCTCCGTGATGGCGATCTCGGTCTCGTGGTCCACCCGGTAGGGCTCCTCGGCCCAGCCGAGCATGTTGGCCACGAGGTTGAGCGACTCGGAGGCGTTCTTGGTGAAGATCACCTCGTCGCGGCTCGGCGCGTTGATGAAGGCGGCGACCTTGTCGCGGGCGCCCTCGTACAGCGCCGTGGCCTCCTCGGCGACCGTGTACACGCCGCGGTGCACGTTCGCGTTGTGCCGCTCGTAGTACTCGTTCAGCGCGTCGAGCACCTGGCGCGGCTTCTGCGAGGTCGCGGCGGAGTCCAGATAGACGATCTTCTTCCCGTCGTGGACCACTCGATCCAGCAGGGGGAAGTCCTTGCGGATCGCCTCGGTGTCGAGGAGGCCCGGCAGCTGTGTCACGCGGATGCGCCGCCCTTCACGTACTTGTCGTAGCCCTCGTTCTCCAGCTGGTCCGCGAGCTCGGCGCCGCCGGACTCGACGATGCGGCCGTTCGCGAACACGTGCACGAAGTCGGGCTTGATGTAGCGGAGGATCCGCGTGTAGTGGGTGATCAGCAGGGTGCCGACCTCGCCGGTGTCGCGGACGCGGTTGACGCCCTCGGAGACGATGCGCAGGGCATCGACGTCCAGGCCGGAGTCGGTCTCGTCGAGGATCGCGAGCTTCGGCTTGAGCAGTTCCAGCTGCAGGATCTCGTGGCGCTTCTTCTCACCGCCGGAGAAGCCCTCGTTGACGTTGCGCTCGGCGAAGGCGGGGTCCATGTTCAGCTGCTCCATGGCCTCCTTCACCTCCTTCACCCAGGTGCGCAGCTTGGGGGCCTCGCCGCGGACGGCGGTGGCGGAGGTGCGCAGGAAGTTGGAGACCGAGACGCCGGGGACCTCGACCGGGTACTGCATGGCGAGGAAGAGACCGGCGCGGGCGCGCTCGTCGACCGACATCTCCAGGACGTCCTCGCCGTCGAGGGTGACGGTGCCGCCGGTGACGGTGTACTTCGGGTGGCCGGCCAGCGAGTACGCCAGGGTCGACTTGCCGGAGCCGTTCGGGCCCATGACGGCGTGGGTCTCGCCCTGCTTGATGGTCAGGTCGACACCCTTGAGGATCTCGCGCGGACCGTTCTCGGCCTCGACGGAGACGTGCAGGTCGTGGATTTCAAGCGTTGCCATGGGTGACTCAGGACTCCTGGGTGACGGAGACGAGCACATCGTCCCCTTCGATCTTTACGGGGTACACGGGGACGGGGCGCGTCGCGGGAAGCCCGGACGGCTTGCCGGTGCGGAGGTCGAAGCTGGAGCCGTGCAGCCAGCACTCGATGGCGCAGTCCTCGACCTCGCCCTCCGAGAGGGAGACGTTCGCGTGCGAGCAGATGTCGTTGATCGCGAACACCTCGCCCTCGGCACGGACGACGGACACCGGCGTGCCGTCGACCTCGACCCGCTTGGGGGTGTCGGTCTCCAGCTCGCTCAGCGCACAGACGCGGACGAAGGCCATCAGACGGAAGCCTCCAGCTCGGCCTCGATCTTGGCGATGAGACGCTCCTCGACGTCCGGGAGGCCGATCTGCTGCACCAGCTCGGCGAAGAAGCCGCGCACGACCAGACGGCGGGCCTCCTTCTCCGGGATGCCGCGGGCCATCAGGTAGAAGAGCTGCTCGTCGTCGAAACGGCCGGTGGCCGAGGCGTGGCCGGCGCCGGCGATCTCGCCGGTCTCGATCTCGAGGTTCGGCACCGAGTCGACCCGGGCGCCGTCGGTGAGGACGAGGTTCCGGTTCAGCTCGTAGGTGTCGGTGCCCTCGGCCGCGGCCTGGATGAGGACGTCGCCGATCCACACCGCGTGCGCGTCCTGGCCCTGCAGCGCGCCCTTGTAGGCCACGTTGGACTTGCAGTGCGGGACGTTGTGGGTGACCAGAAGGCGGTGCTCCTGGTGCTGGCCGGCGTCGGTGAAGTACAGGCCGAGCAGCTCGGCCTCGCCGCCGGGGGCGGCGTACTCGACACGCGGGTGGATGCGCACCACGTCGCCGCCGAAGGTGACGACGACGGACTTGAAGGAGGCGTCGCGGCCGACCAGCGCGTTGTGCTGGGCGACGTGGACGGCCTTCTCGTCCCAGTCCTGGACGGAGACGACGGTGAGCTTGGCGCCGTCGCCGAGCACGTAGTCGACGTTGGCGGCGAGCACCGCGTCACCGGTGTGGTCGATGACGACGACGGCCTCGGCGAAGGCGCCGAGCTCGATCACCTGGTGGCCGAAGGCGACGCCGCCCTCGCCGTGCACGGCGATGCGGACCGGCTCGGTGAGCACGGTCTCCTTGGCGACGGTGACGACCGAGGCCTTCTCGAAGGAGGTGTACGCCTGGGCGGCGACCCGGTCGACCGGCGTGCCGGCCTTGCCGAGGCGCGCGTCGTCGCGGCCCACGGTCTCCACGGTGACGCCCTCGGGGGCCTCGACCTCGACGCGGACGCCTTCGCCGGACGCGACGGCGGTGCCGTCGTGCAGGCCGCGCAGGCGCTCCAGCGGGGTGAACCGCCACTCCTCCTCGCGGCCGTGCGGGACCGGGAAGTCCGCGACGTCGAAGGACGGCGGGGCACTCATGCGGGTGGCGACGGTGGACTCGGCGGCCACCGCGATCGAGCCCGCGGTGGTGGAGCCCGCGGGGATGTTCTGAGCCTCAGCCATGGCTGTCGTCTTGCTCTCTTCCTGCGTCAAAGAAATCAGTCGCTGCGTACGGGGTGCGGAGGCTGCTAGCCGACCGCGCCTTCCATCTGCAGCTCGATCAGCCGGTTGAGCTCCAGGGCGTACTCCATCGGCAGCTCCTTGGCGATCGGCTCGACGAAGCCGCGCACGATCATCGCCATCGCCTCGAACTCGGTGAGGCCGCGGCTCATCAGGTAGAAGAGCTGGTCCTCGGAGACCTTGGAGACGGTGGCCTCGTGGCCCATGGAGACGTCGTCCTCGCGGACGTCCACGTACGGGTACGTGTCGGAGCGGGAGATCGTGTCGACGAGCAGCGCGTCGCAGAGCACGTTGGACTTGGCGCCGGGGGCGCCCTCACCGATCTCGATCAGACCGCGGTAGGAGGTACGGCCGCCGCCTCGCGCCACCGACTTGGAGACGATGTTGGAGGAGGTGTTCGGGGCCATGTGGACCATCTTGGCGCCCGCGTCCTGGTGCTGGCCCTCGCCGGCGAAGGCGATGGACAGGGTCTCGCCCTTGGCGTGCTCGCCCATCAGGTAGACGGCCGGGTACTTCATGGTGACCTTGGAGCCGATGTTGCCGTCGACCCACTCCATGGTCGCGCCCTCGTAGGCGACGGCGCGCTTGGTCACCAGGTTGTAGACGTTGTTCGACCAGTTCTGGATCGTCGTGTAGCGGCAGCGGCCGCCCTTCTTGACGATGATCTCCACGACCGCGGAGTGCAGCGAGTCGGAGGAGTAGATCGGGGCGGTGCAGCCCTCGACGTAGTGGACGTAGGCGTCCTCGTCGACGATGATCAGCGTCCGCTCGAACTGGCCCATGTTCTCCGTGTTGATGCGGAAGTAGGCCTGCAGCGGGATCTCGACGTGCACGCCCTTCGGCACGTAGATGAACGATCCGCCGGACCACACGGCGGTGTTCAGGGAGGCGAACTTGTTGTCGCCGACCGGGATGACGGTGCCGAAGTACTCCTTGAAGAGTTCCTCGTGCTCCTTCAGGGCGGTGTCGGTGTCGACGAAGATGACGCCCTGCTCCTCCAGGTCCTCGCGGATCTGGTGGTAGACGACCTCGGACTCGTACTGGGCGGCGACGCCGGCGACCAGGCGCTGCTTCTCCGCCTCCGGGATGCCGAGCTTGTCGTACGTGTTCTTGATGTCCTCCGGCAGGTCCTCCCAGGACTCGGCCTGCTTCTCGGTGGACCGCACGAAGTACTTGATGTTGTCGAAGTCGATGCCCGACAGGTCGGAGCCCCAGGTCGGCATGGGCTTCTTGCCGAAGAGCTTCAGACCCTTGAGGCGGAGCTTCAGCATCCACTCGGGCTCGTTCTTCTTCGAGGAGATGTCGCGGACGACTGCCTCGGAGAGTCCGCGCTGAGCGGCGGCACCGGCCGCGTCCGAGTCGGCCCAGCCGTACTCGTACCGACCCAGGCCCTCGAGCTCGGGGTGGCTGATCTCGGTGGTCATGCGGGGTTCCTCCCGGCCGTGCTTGCAGATGCTGATGAAGAAGTGGTCTGTGGGGCGCCGTGCGGGATGAACGTGGTGCAGACGCCGTCACCATGCGCGATGGTGGCCAGACGCTGGACGTGCGTTCCCAAGAGGCGGGAGAAGATCTCCGTCTCCGCCTCGCACAGCTGGGGGTACTGCTCGGCGACGTGGGCGACCGGGCAGTGGTGCTGGCAGAGCTGCTCGCCGACGGGCGCCTGCCGCGCAGTGGCAGCGTACCCGTCCGCCGTGAGCGCCTTGGCCAGCGCCTCGGTGCGCTCGGCGGGTTCCGCCGATTCGACGGCCCGCCGGTACGCCTCGGCCTGCGCCTCGATGCGGTCCCGGGCGAAGGCCGCGACGGCGGCCTCACCTCCGGCGTTCTGCTCGATCCAGCGCAGCGCCTCGACGGCCAGCGTGTCGTAGGACTGGTCGAAGGCGTCCCGGCCGCAGTCGGTCAGTGCGAAGACCTTGGCCGGGCGTCCGCGGGTGCGGGTGCCGTAGACGCGCTTGTCCCTGGCCTCCACCACGTTGTCGGCGACGAGCGAGTCCAGATGGCGACGGACGGCGGCCTGGGTGAGGCCGAGCCGGTCCGCGAGGTCGGCGACGGTGGAGGGCCCGTGGTCAAGGATGGACCGCGCGACCCGGTTGCGTGTCGATCGTTCACCGGTCGCGAGTTCCTCCGGAGCCTCGCCGACGTTTTTCACAACGCCATTGTTGCGTAATTCTTCCGAAGGTGACAAGCCGCGTCCCGGGGGGCGGACGGTGCGGTGCATCACTCAGGTAAGGCTTACCTGACCTGCGGAAATGATCTCCGGAACGGCCTGCGGCCGCGCCCCGGAGGGTGCGGCCGCAGGCGTCGGGCAGGGGTGTCAGCCGGTCAGATCGGGGCGCTCCGTCACCCGGACCGAGTTGACCAGCGGCTTTCCTGCGTTCGCCACGAAACGGAGGTTGAGCTGCCCGTCCGTGACCTTCACGGTGAAGCTCCGGTCGTGCGCCACGCGCACCCCCGCCTCCAGGGCGAGGTCCAGATTGGGCACGAACTGCTGCCCCTCCGCCATCACGTCGAAGACCCGGTCGGTCGGGCCCCGGGCGGCGAGCTCGGCGAAGCCCAGCTCGATCTGGTACGTGCCGGCCGGCAGCCCGTCGAAGCGGTACTCGTACATGCCCTGGCGGGCCGTGCGGTACAGCGTCGGGTCGGCGGCGCCGGTGATCTCCCGGGACGTGGACGGCGCGGTGGTCGTGCCGAGCCAGCCGTACGAACCGGCCGCGTGCTTGCGGTCCGGTCCCCAGGCGTCGCCCAGCGCGTCCACGGACTGGGTGGCCGCCCCCGCGTCGACGGCGGTCCGGTAGGCCGGGACCACCAGCTTCACCGGGATGTCGATCACGGGCCGGCGCCCGCTCTGCGAGGTCACCTGGAGGGTGCCGGTGAGAACGGTGCCGGGCGTTACTCCGGTCGTGTCGAAGGAGAGCGCGACCTTGGCCTTGTCGTACGGGCTCATGCCCTCGGGCTCCAGGTCGCCGGCGGCCGGCGAGACGGAGACCCAGCCCTTGCCGTCCTTCTCGGCCACCTTGAACCAGGCGGCGATGCTGCCGGTGTTGGCCAGGTTCAGCGTCCGGGTCCGGGTCTGGCCGGCCGGGGCGATCACGGTGAGCGACTCCGTGTCGGCGGTGACCCGGCCGGTGCCGAGCTCGCCGTTCACCACGTACACCGCGCCGTTCCGGGCCGTGATGGTGCTGCCGTCGGGCCAATAGTGGCCGGCGCTGATGCCGATGTCGTAGTCGCGCCACTCGGCCGGCATCTGGAGCAGGTAGACGCCGTTCGCGTCGGTGTCCTCGGCCGGGCCGAGGCCCCCGCTGCTGGCGGTGACCCGCGCGCCCGCGACGGGCTGCAGGTCGTTGGAGTCGACGACCCGGCCTGTGACGACGGCGGTCGTGGTCTGCCGCAGCGTGATCACGGTCCCGTCGGTCAGCGCGCCCTCGTTGTACGAGTACAGCAGCGCGTCCGTGCCGGTGTGGCTCTCCGCGCCGATCGTCGCCGAGGAGCCGTTCTCCAGACCGGCCCCGGAGACGTCCTTGTAGTGCAGGGACGCGGAGCCGTCCTCGCTCAGTACGGCGGCGAAGGAGATCCGCTCGCCCGAGGCGGAGCCGGCGATCAGCGCGTTGCGCCATTCGACGACGAGCCGGCGGTGCGGGGCGGCGCCGGTGGTCCCCCAGTACACGCCCGCCTCGGCGTCGACCGTGAGGTTGTCCCAGAACGGGTAGAGCGCGCCGTTCGGGGTCGAGGCGGTCGGCAGGGTGGTGTTGGAGCTGGACGTGGAGGACGCTCCGAAGGAGAGCACGCCGTCCACGGAGGCGGTCGCCTGGCGGTAGGTCTTCCCGTAGAAGGGCACCGGGAACGGCAGCGCGAAGGTCGCGGTGCCGAAGGTGGTGCCGGAGTACGCCAGCTTGGTGGTGCCGGCCGGGAAGTCCGCGGAGGCGGAGACCGAGCAGGCGGTGCCGAAGGCGTCGGTACGGGCCGGCAGCGCGATGTCCCTGGCCAGGGCCCCGGTGACCTCGACCTGGACGGTGGTCGCCGAGGCGCAGCGGTGCGCGGGGACGACGTTCAGCTGGTACGTGCCGTGCGGCAGCCGCAGCGTGTAGCGGCCGTCCGGGCCGGTCGTACCGGTCACGGGCGTGCCCTGGGCGGTGAGCACCGCCCCGCCCTCCGGGCCGGTGGCGCCGGTGACCACGCCGGTGACGTCGGCCGACGGGGCCTCGTCGAGGGCGAAGTCCTTCACGGCGGAGCCGTTCTCGGTGACGGTCACCGTGCCGGCGGCGGCGAGGTAGCCGAACTTGGCGACCGCGACGGCGTACTCCCCGACCATCAGCTTGGGCAGGAGATATCCACCGTCCGCGCCGGTGGTCGCGGTGGCCTTCATGGGGCCGTCGAAGCGCAGCACGGCGTCGGCGACGGGGGCGCCGGCGGCGGTCACCTTGCCGCCGACCGCGCCGAGGGGGCCGCGTGGGGCGGCGGTGACGGCCGCGTAGGCGTCGAGCCGGCCCTCGCCGAAGACGTTGTTGTCGGCGACGGTGCCGCCGCACGTGGTGGCGTCGACGTCGATCGCGGTGGAGTCGAGGAGCTTCTCGGTCTCCGTCACGTTGCCGCGGACGGCCGGCGAGGCGGACCACATCAGGGCCACGGTGGCCGCCGTGTGCGGGGAGGCCATCGAGGTGCCGGAGATGGAGTTGTAGCCGCCGTTGTTCCAGGACGCGCGGACGTTGACGCCGGGCGCGGCCAGGTTCGGCTTGATCCCGCCGGTCTCTCCGGTGCCGCGCGAGGAGAACGAGGCGATCGTGTTGTTGATGTCGAAGGCCCCGGAGGAGTAGCTGTTCACGTACGAGCCCGGGGAGCCGGCGGTGTTGCAGCCGGGGCCGCTGTTGCCGTTGGAGAAGGCCGGGAAGATCCCCGCGTCCCGCCAGGCCTGGACGGTGGTCTTGTACCAGGTGTCCAGGACGGCGCTGCCCCAGGAGTTGTTCACCACGTCCGGGGCGAGGTCGGGCCGGGGGTTCTGGCCGCTCGCGTCGGTGGGGGCGACGAGCCACTGACCGGAACGGAGCAGCGAGTCGCGGGAGCAGGAGCTGGACTCGCAGCCCTTGGCGGCGATCCAGCGGGCGCCGGGCGCGACGCCGACCTGGTTGCCGGCGCCGTCGTCGCCGACCATGGTTCCCATGGTGTGCGTGCCGTGGCCGTTGTTGTCGCAGGGCGCCGTACCGGTGCAGACCTTGGCCGGGTCGAACCAGTTGTAGGCGTGGTCGTACGTGCCGTCGGCCTTCAGGCCCCGGTAGGCGGCCTTCACGGCCGGGTGGTCGTACTGGACGCCCGAGTCGATGTTGGCGACGGTGATCCCCTCGCCGCGCACGCCCAGCTCGGACCAGACCCGCGGGGCGTTGATCCGCTCCACGTTCCACTCGACGGCGTCGGTACGCGGTTCCGCCTCGCCGGGCAGCGGATCGGGCAGCCGCACCGGGTCGTCGGCCTCCAGGGCGGCGACCTCGGGTCGGGCGGCGAGCTTGCGGGCGAGCGCCTCGTCTCCGGTGACCTTGAGGGTGTTGGCGATCCAGAAGGACTCGTACGAACCGCCGGCGCCCTTGATCAGCGCCCGCAGGCCGGCCTGGCTCTTCTCGGCGTGCGCGGTCTTCGCCGCGCGCAGGGCGCGGGCCTTGGCGGTCTTGCCGGCGGCCCGGCGGGCGGTCGTGGTGTCGGCCTCCTCGGCGAGGGCGACCCAGAAGGTCTCCTTCCCGCCGCCGGTCAGCTCGCCCCGGAGCGCGGCCTCCGTCTTCTGCCCGTAGGCGGAGGGCTGCCGGGCCTCGGGGTCCTGGGCCTGCGCGGGAGCGGCGCTCAGTGCGAGGGGCAGGACGACGAGGGCGGCGGTCAGTGCGGCGAGCGATCGTGTGCGTCTCGGTCCGGAATGTGCTCTGCGGCGTATCGCCACGGACTCTCCCTTCACGGATGGTGCGCGGATCGGTGCGTACCGTCGTCCGATCGTGAAGGAATTGGCAGGTACATGTGAGCGAATCGGGGGACAACTTCCGGTCATTCCTTGCTCGTTGGCCCCAGGGCTCTCCCCGGAGACCGGACACACCCGGCGGCTCTCTAGACTTCCCGGCATGAAGAACGAGTCCGTCGTACAGGTCCGGAGCCTGGTGAAGCGGTACGGGACGAAGACCGCAGTCGACGGCCTCGACCTCGACGTCCGGGGCGGAACGGTCACCGCCGTCCTCGGCCCCAACGGCGCCGGCAAGACCACCACCCTCGAGACCTGCGAGGGCTACCGCAGGCCCGACGCGGGCACCGTCCGCGTGCTCGGCCTGGACCCCGTCGCCCAGGGCGAGGCCCTGCGGCCCCGGATCGGCGTCATGCTCCAGTCCGGCGGCGTGTACTCCGGCGCCCGCGCCGACGAGATGCTCCGCCACACCGCGCGGCTGCACGCCCACCCGCTCGACGTGGACGCCCTGATCGAGCGGCTCGGCCTCGGCTCCTGCGGCCGTACGACCTACCGCCGGCTCTCCGGCGGCCAGCAGCAGCGCCTCGCGCTCGCGATGGCCGTGGTCGGCCGCCCCGAGCTGGTCTTCCTGGACGAGCCCACCGCCGGCCTCGACCCGCAGGCCCGCCGGGCCACCTGGGACCTGGTCCGCGAGCTGCGCGCGGACGGCGTGACCGTCGTCCTCACCACCCACTTCATGGACGAGGCGGAGGAGCTCGCCGACGACGTCGCGATCATCGACGCCGGCCGGGTCGCCGTCCAGGGCAGCCCCGAGGAGCTGTGCCGCGGCGGCGCGGAGAACACCCTGCGCTTCACCGGCCGCCCCGGACTCGACCTCGGCTCCCTGCTCAAGGCCCTCCCCGACGGCGCCCAGGCCGCCGAGCCGACCCCCGGCTCGTACCGGATCACCGGCACCGTCGACCCCCAGCTGCTGGCCACCGTCACCACCTGGTGCGCCCAGCACGGCGTCATGCCGGAGGGCATCGCGGTCGAGCGCCACACGCTGGAAGACGTCTTTCTGGAACTCACTGGAAGGGAGCTGCGCGGATGAAGCGGAACGACGCCGAGTTCTGCCGGGGGTCCGGGGGTCGCCCCCCGGGAAAGCGCAGCCTGGAACTCACGGGCAAGGAACTGCGCGGATGAGCACAGGTACGTACACGCCGAAGCCCGGCGCCGCGCCCGTCGGCCGCATGATCGCCGCGCAGGCCGCGTTCGAGACGAAGATGCTGCTCCGCAACGGCGAGCAGCTGCTCCTGACGGTGATCATCCCGTCGCTGCTGCTGGTGCTGTTCTCCACCGTCGACATCGTCGACACCGGAGCGGGCGAGCCCGTGGACTTCCTGGCCCCCGGGGTGCTCGCCCTCGCCGTGATGTCCACGGCCTTCACCGGCCAGGCCATCGCCACCGGCTTCGAGCGCCGCTACGGCGTCCTCAAGCGGCTCGCCGCCTCGCCGCTCCCCCGCTGGGCCCTGATGACCGCCAAGACGCTCTCCGTCCTGGTCACCGAGCTGCTGCAGATCGCCCTGCTCACGGTGATCGCGCTGGCGCTCGGCTGGTCCCCGCAGGGCAGCCCGGCGGCCGTGGCGCTGCTGCTCGTCCTCGGCACCGCCGCGTTCTCCGGCCTCGGGCTGCTGATGGCCGGAACCCTTCGGGCGGAGGCCACCCTGGCCGCCGCGAACCTGGTCTTCCTGCTGCTTCTCGTCGGCGGCGGCGTCATCGTGCCGCTGGAGAAGTTCCCGGACGCGGCCCGCGCCGTCCTGGAGCTGCTGCCGATCTCGGCGCTCTCCGACGGGCTGCGCGACGTGCTCCAGGGCGGCGCGGCCCTGCCGTGGGGCGCGGCCGGCATCCTCGCGGTCTGGGCCGTCCTCGGCCTCGGAGCGGCGGCGAAGTTCTTCCGCTGGGAGTAGCGACGGGGTGACGTTCCGGGGTGACTTCGCCCGTAACGACCCCCTCGTGAACGCGTGCACAAGGCCCCCTTACGATAGGGCCCGTGCAAACGCCCCTCGCCTCCATCGCCCGCCGCTGGACGCCGTCCCCCCGGACGCTCCGGCGCGCCGCGCTCTCCGCAGTCGTGATGAGCGTGCTCATCATCGTCACCGGCGGCGCGGTCCGTCTGACCGGCTCCGGTCTCGGCTGCGACACGTGGCCGAAGTGCACGGACGACAGCCTGTTCGCCACGCCCGAGCAGGGCATCCACGGCGCGATCGAGTTCGGCAACCGGATGCTGACGTACGTGCTGTCGGCCGCCGTCGGCTGGACGATCATCGCCGCGCGCTCCGCCAAGCCGCGCCGGCGCGGGCTGAGCCGACTGGCCTGGTCGCAGTTCTGGGTCGTCGTGCTCAACGCCGTCCTCGGCGGCATCACGGTCCTGCTGGCGCTGAACCCCTGGATCGTCGCGGTGCACTTCCTGGCGGCCAACCTGCTGCTCACCGTCGCCGTGATCACCTGGCACCGCACCGGCGAGGGCGACAGCACGCCCCGGCCTCGGGTCCCGAAGCCGGTCCGCAAGCTGTCCTGGGCGATCACGGCCGTCGCCGCGCTGCTGATCACGCTCGGCACGCTGGTGACCGGTGCGGGCAAGCACGCCGGCGACAGCAGCGAGGTCCCGCGCATGCCGTGGGACTGGACCGACGCGGCCCACCTCCACGCGATCGCCGCCTGGGTGATCTGCGCGCTGGCCGTCGCCATGTGGCTGGTCCTGCGCATCGTGGACGCGCCCGACGACACCCGCGCCCGCGCCCGCGACCTGCTGATCGTGCTGCTCGCCCAGGGCGGGATCGGCTACCTGCAGTACTTCACGGGCGTGCCCGAGCTCCTCGTCGGCGCGCACATGCTCGGCTCCTCGCTGATGTGGATCGCCGTGCTCCGTCTGGCGCTGAGCCTTCGGGAGCGGCCGGTGACGGCGCCGGAGATCCCCGCGCAGCCGGACCCGGCGCTCACCGCCGCGTAAGGCCCCCCGCCGCACGCTCACCCCAGCCCGTACACCCTCCGGGCCGTGCCCGAGGCGATCATCGTGGCGACGCGCTGGGCGTCGGCGAGGGACCAGGCGCCGTCGCCGACCCAGTCGCCGAGGACCCGGCCCAGCGCGCTGCGGAACGTGGCCGCGGCCACCACGTGCAGCTCCGGCAGCCCGTGCGCGCCGCTGGAGAACAGCAGCTTGCCGAACGGCGCCAGCTCCAGGATCTCTGCGAGGACGGCCGCCGCGCGGGCCCCGGTCTGCGCGAGGACCGGGCCCAGATCCGCGTACACGTGCGGGAACACGCTCGTCAGATGCGCCGCCTGCCGGTGGTACGGGTAGCCGTGCAGCAGCACCAGGTCCGTGCCCAGGCCGGCCGTCGCCGCGGCGAAGCCGCCGAGCGCCATCGGATCCTCGACGCCCACCCGGAGCTGCAGCGGCCGCCCGGTGGCGACGGCGATCCAGAGCAGATGGCGCAGCAGGACGGGGTCGGTCAGCGGTTCGCCGACCCGGCGGCCGGCCAGCCAGCGCCCGGCCGCGCCGCGCACCTCCCCCGGCCCCGGCGGCTCGGGCGCGGGCGCGAGCCCGTGCGGCACGCCCTGGACGGAGCTGAAGGCGACGGCGGTCGCGGCGGCGCCGTGCACGGCCTCGGCAAGATTGGCGAGCAGCCCGTCGACGGTGCCGGAGGTGTCGGCGACCTGTTCGGCGAGGAGTTCGAGGCGGACGATCTCATGGGCCCGCGCGGCCGCGGCGGCGGCGATCTCGGCCGGTCCGGTGAGGTCGCCGGGCATTCCGGTGTCGACCAGATAGGTCGAGATCCCGGAGGCCCGCAGCAGCCGCCGGCCCGACTCCAGGACGCCGAGTTCACGGCGGCGGGCGAGATAGCGGGCGGGCGGGCAGTGCGGTTCGAGGCCGAGCAGCGGCGGGCACCAGCGGCGTACCGCGAAGCCGGTCTGGGTGTCGAAGAAGGTGGTGCCGGGCGCGGGCGGCCCGGTGGTCCTGCCGAGGTGGGCCTCGAACGTGCCGAGGCCGAGCTCCGTACGGAGCACCCCGTGGCAGTACTGGTCCACCAGAGTCGGGGTCTCGATCATGACGGGGCTCCCTGCGTGGACGTGCTTCCACCCGTCCTAACGGGTGAGCCCCGCGCGAGGTGTTGCCCCGACTTGCGCGGCGACCTCGTGGGCCGCCGTGCGCGCTACTTGTTCGCCGGGCCGCCGAGCTGGATTCCGGCCATCCGGGTCCACTCGTAGGGGCCGGTGACGACCTTGGCCGCGAACTCGCCGTCGAACTCGTCGTGGAGGGTCAGTCCGGCCTTCTCCGCAGCGCTCTGCGCGATGTCGTGGGAGGGGGCCACCAGGTCGCCCCAGCCGCCGTCCTCGCCGACGAGCACGATCCGGGTGCCCATCTGGCCGATGTAGGCCAGCTGCCCCTCGGCGCCGCCGTGCTCCTCGGAGAACGCCTTGATCTGCTTGGCGAGCCGGGTCGCCCGGCGCTCCGCCTGCTTGGTGTCTGCCATGACAAGGATGCTACCCAGCGGTAGATCCACTGGCGACGGCCGGGCCGTGTGGCGTCTACCTCAGGAAGGGGTCCACCGCGACCGCCACGAAGAGCAGCGAGACGTAGGTGATGGACCAGTGGAAGAGGCGCATCTCCTTGAGCTTGGGACCGGTCACCTCGGACTTCGCCCGCTCGAGCAGCGCGTGCGCCTCCCAGAGCCACCAGCCGCCGGCGACCAGCGCCACGGCGGTGTAGAACCAGCCGGTGTAGCCGAGCGGGGTGAGCAGCAGCGAGACCGCGACCATGACCCAGCTGTAGGCGACGATCTGCTTGGCGACCACCTTGTTGGAGGCGATGACCGGCAGCATCGGCACGCCGGCGCGCGCGTAGTCGTCCTTCACCTTCATGGACAGCGGCCAGTAGTGCGGCGGCGTCCAGAAGAAGATGACGAGGAAGAGGATGACGGCGGCCCAGGACATCGAGTTGGTGACGGCCGACCAGCCGATCAGCACCGGCATGCAGCCGGCGATGCCGCCCCAGACGATGTTCTGCGCGGTCCGCCGCTTGAGGATCATCGTGTAGATCACGACGTAGAACAGCAGGGCGCCGAGCGACAGCCAGGCGGAGAGCCAGTTGACCAGCAGGCCGAACCAGAGGGTCGAGATCACGGCGAGCGAGATGCCGAAGACCAGGCCCTCACGCGGGGTGAGCACGCCGGTGACGAGCGGCCGCTGGGAGGTGCGGTCCATCAGGGCGTCGATGTCGCGGTCGATGTACATGTTCAGCGCGTTGGCGCCGCCCGCGGAGAGGTAGCCGCCGGTGCAGGTGACGAGCACCAGCCACAGGTCCGGCACGCCCTGCTCGGCGAGGAACATCACCGGCACGGTGGTGATGAGCAGCAGTTCGATGATTCGCGGCTTCGTCAGCGCCACGAATGCCTTGACGCGAGCCCCGAACGGCCGATGGCCTCCCGGGCTGGGGGCCAAGACGACCCCGGCGGGTCGGTTCTCGACGGCCGTCACGCACACCCCTGACAGAGAAATTCCCAGCAAGCCCCCCGGATGAAGACGGGGTGAAGACTTGCGCGTACCACGCCACTGTAGACGTTGCCCATACGCCGTTCTTCGCCGGGGTGGGGTCGTGTTGGGCAGGGTCGTCCCAAGGGGTGGACCGGCTCGGGAGGCGAACTGACAGAGTCACCGGCACTCTTGCTGTATCCGCTCATTTGAGGGCCCCGGTGGCAAAAATGAGGGCGTTATATCGGGGGTAGGCTCGGCAGCGCCGGTACACCCTCCGTCACCGGCTACTGACCATGTGGAGAGGAGCCCTGACCCAGGGTGAGCACTAAGCCGACCACCACAGACCTCGAGTGGACCGAAGTGGACCAGCGGGCCGTGGACACTGCCCGCGTCCTGGCAGCGGACGCCGTACAGAAGGTCGGAAACGGCCATCCGGGTACGGCGATGAGCCTGGCCCCCGCCGCGTACACCCTCTTCCAGAAGGTGATGCGCCACGACCCGGCCGACCCCGAGTGGGTGGGGCGCGACCGGTTCGTGCTCTCCGCGGGGCACTCCTCCCTGACCCTCTACACGCAGCTGTACCTCGGCGGCTTCGGTCTTGAGCTGGACGACCTGAAGGCGTTCCGCACCTGGGGCTCGAAGACCCCGGGTCACCCGGAGTACGGCCACACCGCCGGCGTCGAGACGACCACGGGCCCGCTGGGCCAGGGCGTCGCCAACGCCGTCGGCATGGCGATGGCCGCCCGCTACGAGCGCGGCCTGTTCGACCCGGAGGCGGCCCCCGGCACGTCCCCGTTCGACCACAACGTCTACGTGATCGCCGGTGACGGCTGCCTCCAGGAGGGCATCGCCGCCGAGGCCTCGTCGCTGGCCGGTCACCAGAAGCTCGGCAACCTGGTCATGCTGTGGGACGACAACCACATCTCGATCGAGGGCGACACCGAGACCGCCGTGTCCGAGGACACGATGAAGCGGTACGAGGCCTACGGCTGGCACGTCCAGCGCGTGGAGCCGCAGGCCAACGGCGACCTGGACCCGGCGGCGCTGTACGCGGCGATCCGGGCGGCCGAGGCGGAGACGGAGCGCCCGTCGTTCATCGCGATGCGCTCGATCATCGCCTGGCCGGCGCCGAGCGCCCAGAACACCGAGGCCGCGCACGGCTCGGCGCTGGGCGACGAGGAGGTCGCGGCCACCAAGCGCGTCCTCGGCTTCGACCCGGAGCAGACCTTCGAGGTCTCCGACGAGGTCATCCGGCACACCCGTTCGCTGGGCGACCGGGGCCGCGAGGCCCGCGCCGCGTGGGAGAAGTCGCTGGCCGAGTGGCGCACCGCCAACCCGGAGCGTGCGGCCGGCTTCGACCGCATCCAGGCCAACGAGCTCCCCGAGGGCTGGGAGGACAAGCTCCCGGTCTTCGAGTCCGGCAAGGGCATCGCGACCCGCGCCGCCTCCGGCAAGGTGCTGCAGGCACTCGGCGCGGTGATCCCGGAGCTGTGGGGCGGCTCGGCCGACCTGGCCGGTTCGAACAACACCACGATCGACAAGGCGTCGTCCTTCCTGCCGCAGGGCAACCCGCTGCCGGAGGCCGACCCGTACGGCCGCACGATCCACTTCGGCATCCGCGAGCACGCCATGGCCGCGGCCATGAACGGCATCGCGCTGCACGGCCACACCCGGATCTACGGCGGCACCTTCCTGGTGTTCTCCGACTACATGCGCAACGCGGTGCGTCTGTCGGCCCTGATGCACCTGCCGGTGACGTACGTCTGGACGCACGACTCGATCGGTCTCGGCGAGGACGGCCCGACCCACCAGCCGGTGGAGCACCTGGCCTCGCTGCGTGCGATCCCGGGTCTGAACGTGGTCCGTCCGGCGGACGCCAACGAGACCTCGATCGTCTGGCGCGAGATCCTCAAGCGGCACACGAAGGTCTTCGGCAAGGGCGCCCCGCACGGTCTGGCCCTGACCCGTCAGGGCGTGCCGACCTACGCCTGGAACGAGGACGCGGCCAAGGGCGGCTACGTGCTGTTCGACGCCGAGGGTGGCGAGCCGCAGGTGATCCTGATCGGCACCGGTTCCGAGGTGCACCTCGCCGTCGAGGCGCGCGAGCAGCTGCAGGCCGCGGGCGTCCCGACCCGGGTGGTCTCGATGCCGTCGGTGGAGTGGTTCGAGGAGCAGGACCAGGCGTACAAGGACTCCGTCCTGCCGTCGTCGGTGAAGGCGCGGGTCGCGGTCGAGGCCGGGATCGGCCTGACCTGGCACAAGTACGTCGGCGACGCCGGCCGGATCGTCTCCCTGGAGCACTTCGGCGCCTCGGCGGACGCGAAGGTCCTCTTCCGCGAGTTCGGCTTCACGGCCGACGCGGTGGCCGCCGCCGCCCGGGAATCTCTCGAAGCCGCCGCGCGCTGACGCCGACAGACACGATTTTTGGAGAACCTCTCATGACAGACGCACTCAAGCGCCTCTCCGACGAAGGCGTCGCGATCTGGCTGGACGACCTCTCGCGCCAGCGGATCACCTCCGGCAACCTGGCCGAGCTGATCGACCAGAGCCACGTGGTCGGCGTGACGACCAACCCGTCCATCTTCCAAAAGGCGATCTCGGAGGGCCACGGTTACGACCAGCAGCTCGCCGACCTCGCCGCCCGCAAGGTGACCGTCGACGAGGCCATCCGCATGATCACGACGGCGGACGTCCGCGACGCCGCCGACATCCTGCGGCCGGTCTTCGACGCGACCCAGGGCCAGGACGGCCGGGTGTCGATCGAGGTCGACCCGCGCCTCGCCCACGAGACGACGGCCACCATCGCCGAGGCCAAGCAGCTGGCCTGGCTGGTGGACCGTCCCAACACGCTGATCAAGATTCCGGCCACCAAGGCGGGTCTGCCGGCGATCACCGAGGTCATCGGCCTCGGCATCAGCGTCAACGTGACGCTGATCTTCTCCCTGGAGCGCTACCGCGCGGTCATGGACGCCTACCTGGCCGGTCTGGAGAAGGCCCGCGAGCGCGGCCTGGACCTCTCCAAGATCCACTCCGTGGCGTCCTTCTTCGTGTCCCGCGTGGACACCGAGATCGACAAGCGCCTGGACGTCATCGGCACGGACGAGGCCAAGGGCCTCAAGGGCAAGGCCGCGCTGGCCAACGCCCGCCTGGCCTACGAGGCGTACGAGGACGTGTTCGGCAGCGAGCGCTGGGCCGCCCTCGACAAGGCGCAGGCCAACAAGCAGCGTCCGCTGTGGGCCTCGACCGGCGTCAAGGACCCGGCCTACAAGGACACCCTGTACGTGGTCGACCTGGTCGCCCCGGGCACGGTGAACACCATGCCGGAGGCCACCCTGGACGCCACCGCCGACCACGGCGTGGTGACCGGGGACACCGTCCGCGGCACGTACGAGCAGTCCCGTGCCGAACTGGCCGCGATCGAGAAGCTGGGCATCTCGTACGACGATGTCGTCCAGCTCCTCGAGGACGAGGGCGTCGACAAGTTCGAGGCGTCCTGGAACGACCTGCTCAAGTCCACCGAGGCAGAGCTGGACCGCCTCGCACCTTCGGAGGCGTAACACCTTGAGCGCAGTCCACGGAGCCAACCCGCTCCGTGACGCCGCAGACCGACGGCTCCCGCGTATCGCGGGGCCGTCGGGCCTGGTGATTTTCGGTGTCACGGGCGATTTGTCCCGTAAGAAGCTGATGCCTGCCGTCTACGACCTGGCCAACCGCGGTCTGCTGCCGCCGGGCTTCGCGCTCATCGGCTTCGCCCGCCGCGAGTGGCAGGACGAGGACTTCGCGCAGGAGGTCTACGAGGCCGTCAAGACCCATGCCCGCACCCCGTTCCGCGAGGAGGTGTGGCACCAGCTGATCCAGGGGATGCGTTTCGTCCAGGGCGACTTCGACGACGACGACGCCTTCGAGCAGCTGAAGTCCACCGTCGACGAGCTGGACAAGGCGCAGGGCACCGGCGGCAACTTCGCGTTCTACCTCTCGGTACCGCCGAAGTTCTTCCCCAAGGTCGTCCAGCAGCTCAAGAAGCACAAGCTCGCCGAACCCCCCGCGGGGTCCTGGCGGCGCGCGGTCATCGAGAAGCCCTTCGGGCACGACCTGGTCTCCGCGAAGGAGCTCAACGAGGTCGTCCACGACGTCTTCGCCCCGGACCAGGTCTTCCGCATCGACCACTACCTGGGCAAGGAGACCGTCCAGAACATCCTGGCGCTCCGCTTCGCCAACACCCTCTTCGAGCCGCTCTGGAACCGGTCGTACGTCGACCACGTCCAGATCACGATGGCCGAGGACATCGGCATCGGCGGCCGGGCCGGGTACTACGACGGCATCGGCGCCGCCCGTGACGTCATCCAGAACCACCTCCTGCAGCTGCTCGCGCTGACGGCGATGGAGGAGCCCGCCTCCTTCGACGCGGACGCGCTGGCTGCGGAGAAGACCAAGGTGCTCGGCGCGGTGAAGCTGCCCGAGGACCTGGGCGGGCACACCGTGCGGGCGCAGTACACGGCCGGGTGGCAGGGCGGCGCGAAGGCCGTCGGCTACCTGCAGGAGGACGGCATCGACCCCAAGTCGAAGACCGACACCTACGCGGCCATCAAGCTGGAGATCGACAACCGCCGCTGGGCGGGCGTCCCCTTCTACCTGCGGACCGGCAAGCGCCTGGGCCGCCGGGTCACCGAGATCGCGGTGGTCTTCCAGCGCGCTCCGCACTCCCCCTTCGACCACACGGCGACCGAGGAGCTGGGGCAGAACGCCCTGGTCATCCGGGTCCAGCCGGACGAGGGCGTGACGCTGCGGTTCGGCGCCAAGGTGCCGGGCACGCAGATGGAGGTCCGGGACGTCTCCATGGACTTCGCCTACGGCGAGTCCTTCACGGAGTCCAGCCCGGAGGCCTATGAGCGGCTGATCCTCGACGTGCTGCTCGGCGACTCCAACCTCTTCCCGCGGGTCGAGGAGGTCGAGCTGTCCTGGAAGATCCTCGACCCGATCGAGCAGTACTGGGACAAGCACGGCAAGCCCGCCCAGTACCAGTCCGGGACCTGGGGGCCGGTCGAGGCGGACGAAATGCTCGCACGAGACGGACGGAGCTGGCGCCGGCCATGAAGACCGACCTGACTGACACCACGTCAAGCAAGATCAACAAGGCGCTGGTGCTCGGACGGCGGGCGCTCGGCACGCCGGCCATCGGCATGGTGCTGACCCTCGTCATCGTCACCGACGAGGAGAACCAGTACGACGCGCTGAAGGCCGCCAACGAGGCGTCCCGCGAGCACCCCTCGCGGACCCTGGTGGTCATCAAGCGCGCCGCCCGCTCGGCGCGCGACCGGGCCAAGGCCCGGCTCGACGCCGAGGTGCGCCTCGGCGCGGACGCGTCCACCGGCGAAACGGTTGTGCTGCGGCTGTACGGCGAGGTCATCGACCACGCCCAGTCCGTGGTGCTGCCGCTGCTGCTGCCGGACGCCCCGGTCGTCGTCTGGTGGCCGGTCAACGCGCCCACCGACCCGGCCAACGACCCGCTGGGCGCGCTGGCGCAGCGCCGCGTCACCGACGCGTACGCCTGCGAGCAGCCCATCGACGAGCTGGCCGCGCGCAGCGAGGCGTACACCCCGGGCGACACCGACCTGGCCTGGACCCGGATCACGCCGTGGCGCTCGATGCTCGCCGCCGCGCTGGACCAGGTCGTCTGCCAGGTCGGCTCGGCCGCGGTGGAGGGCGAGGAGCTGAACCCGAGCGTCGAGCTGCTGGCCATGTGGCTGGCGGACCGGCTGAACGTGCCGGTGAAGCGCCTGGTCTCGCCCGGCCCCGGGCTGACGTCCGTACGCCTGGAGTCCGACTGCGGGCCGATCGTGCTCGACCGGCCGGACGGCTCGCTCGCCACGCTCTCCATCCAGGGGCAGCCGGACCGCGCGGTGGCGCTCAAGCGCCGCGAGACGGCCGAGCTGATCGCGGAGGAGCTGCGCCGCCTCGACCCGGACGACACCTACGCGTCGGCGCTGCGATACGGAGTGGCGCGCCTCGCCGAGGAGGATGCGCCGAACCCGGCGGCGGACGGTGCTTCTGCTCCGGCCGACGCCCCGAAGGCGGCCGCGGCGAAGAAGGCCCCGGCCAAGAAGGCGGCCGGCAAGTGAGCACTCCCCAGCTCGTCGTGCACCGCGACAAGGAGCTGATGGCACAGGCCGCGGCGGCCCGGCTGATCACCAAGGTGGTCGACGCCCAGGCCGCCCGCGGCTCCGCGTCGGTGGTCCTCACCGGCGGGCGCAACGGCAACGGCCTGCTGGCGGCGCTCGGTTCGGCCCCGGCCCGGGACGCGGTCGACTGGTCGCGGCTCGACCTGTGGTGGGGCGACGAGCGGTTCCTGCCGGAGGGTCACCCCGACCGGAACGTCACCCAGGCCCGCGAGGCGCTGCTCGACCTGGTGCCGCTGGACCCGGCGCGGGTGCACGCGATGCCCGCGTCGGACGGCCCGTACGGGTCCGACGCCGATGCGGCGGCCGCCGGGTACGCCGCGGAGCTGGCCGCCGCGGCCGGTCCCGAGGACCATGCCGGCGTACCGTCGTTCGACGTGCTGATGCTGGGCGTGGGCCCGGACACCCATGTCGCCTCGCTGTTCCCGGAGTCGCCGGGGGTGCGGGAGACCGGGCTGACGGTGGTGGGCGTGCACGGCGCGCCGAAGCCGCCGCCGACCCGGGTCTCGCTGACCCTTCCGGCGATCCGCGCGGCCCGCGAGGTCTGGCTGCTCGCCGCCGGCGAGGACAAGGCGAAGGCCGCCGCCCTCGCGCTCTCCGGCGCGGGCGAGGTACAGGTCCCTGCGGCCGGCGCGTACGGCCGCTCCCGCACCCTGTGGCTGATGGACGCGGCCGCCGCCTCGGCCCTGCCCCGCGAGCTGTACCCCCCGGCCTCGGCCTGACAACCCCGGCCCACGAGAAGGCCCGGACCCGCAGCGACTGCGGGTCCGGGCCTTCGGCGTGAACGGGGTCTCAGCCGCGCCGTGCACTCCTCAGGAGCAGTCGCCTGCCGGGGAGTTCGACACCGTGGTAGAGCACCGCGGACAGGGCGAGGGAGACCGTGAAGGCCACTGCGGTGACACCCAGGGCCGTCAGGGTGTCGAACTGCGGCTTGCTCCCCAGCAGCGGCACGCTCAGCTGCAGCACCAGCACGTGCACCATGTAGAACGAGAACGACCACTCCCCCAGACGTACGAGGCGGGTCCCGCGCCACATCGACGGGTGCCCCTCGATGTCGGCGACCGCCGCCGCCGCGATGAGCAGGGTGAAACCGAGCGCCGTGGTCGACGCGTACGAGCCGGGGATGTACGGGGCCATGAAGTAGCCGACGAGGGTGACCGCCATCGCCCCTTCGAGGCCCGGACCACGCCAGCGGCCGAGCTGGACGAGCCGGGCGGCGGCCACGCCGAGCACGAACTCGGGCAGTCGTGCGAGCGGCAGGCTGTAGAGCACGATGCCGGTGTCGAGGTGCGTGTTGACCTTGGGCAGGAACATCACCACGGCCAGTGCGGCCACGAGCACGGCGGTCAGGGTGCGCGGGCCGATCCGTCGCACGAGCGCGTAGACGAGCGGGAAGCAGGCGTAGAAGAAGGCCTCGCAGACGAGGGACCAGCTGACCGGGTTGACCGCCTGCCACCACTCGATCTTCCATGCGTTCAACAGCAGGAGATTCGCGACGACTTCCCTGTACCCGTGGGGCTTCAGGGCCGGCAGCACGGTGAAGGCGAGTCCGAGCGCCAGGAGCGCGGTGGCCAGATGGACCGGATAGATCCGGGCGAGCCTGCGGCGCCAGAACGCCACGACCCGGTCGCCGGGCCGCGCGGACCAGGCCAGGACAAACCCGGACAGCACGAAGAAGAAGGTGACTCCCACCTTGCCGAAGCCGAAGGCCCAGTTGACGAGGTCGCTGTACTCGCCGCCGAAATAGCCGAAGTTCCGTATGTGGTAGAGGAACACGAGGAGCGCGGCGGCCCATCGCATGCCCGTCAGAGACGGGAGCTGTCCTCCGTAACCACGCCCGCCCTCACGTGCCGCGTCCGTACGTGCTGCGTCGGGCGTGGGCGTTTCGAGCAGCGCTGTGCGCAAGGTTCGGCTCCATTCGGCGGTGCAACGAGCGTCCTGCCGCGGCAGGAGCGGAACATGCTACGTGCCGGGGCTCAGCCCTCTGGATCAGGGGTGCGCTCGAGGAAGGGCGCGAGCAGGTCGGGCACGGCTTCGGCGGCGAAGGCGAGGCCCTCCGGAGCGGCGGCGTCGTAGACGCTGTACGCGCCCGCGCCGGCGGCTGTGGTCGCGGTCAGGGTGAGGACGCCGGCGCGGCGCTGGAACCAGGACTGCTTGACCGTCCAGCCGATGACCCCGCCGCGCTGGAGGGCGACGGTGCTGCGGCGCAGCACGCCGGAGCGGGCCAGCAGGTACTCGCCCGTGATGCCGTGGCCCAGGTTGCGGTACGCGTCCCGGGCGGCGAGCAGGGCGAGCGGGGTGAGGACGAGGGCGCAGGCCCCGGCGACGTACCCCAGCACGCCGACGTCGAGCAGCACGCCGAGGACGGCGAGGACGACGACGGGCACGGCGGCCGAGCCGAGCGCCCAGCGGACCCGCCGGTCGCGGGCGGCGCGCGGGTGGGCGGTCAGCGGGGCGCTCGTGGGGGCGACGCACTCGCGCAGCACCTGCGCGGCGACCGTGTCGGCGACGGTGCGGGGCGCGGGCGGCAGCAGGGTCTTGTGGTCGGCGTGCTGGCTCTCGTCGTCCTCGGCGATGCCGGTGGCGACCGCGTCGACCCGGGCGGCGCCGAAGGTCCGTACGCCGAGCGGCTCGATCAGCTCCACACCGCGCAGCCGCCGTTCCTCGACCGATATCGAGCGGGCGGTGAGCAGTCCGCGGCGAACCCGGAGGGTGCCGCCGGGCTCGCGCTCCAGTGTGTAGTTCCACCACATCTCGACCCAGAGGCCGAGCGCGCCGACGGTGCCGGCGAGCAGCGCGGCCAGCACGAGCACGGTGATCATCGAGAGGATCGAGGTGCCCTCGAAGCGGGCGCGCACCCAGTCGATGACCGCGGCCTGGGCCCCGAACCACTCGCTGACCTGCATCACCGCTCCGGCCGCCGCGCCGCCGAGCGCGGGGGCGACGAAGGAGACCGGGGCGTAGCGGATCCAGCCCGGGTCGAGCGCGGCGAGCGGGCCGTCGTGCGCGGGGTCCGCGCCGGCCGCCGCGGGCCGGTCGAGCAGCAGCCGGCGCAGCCGCTCGCCCTCGGCCCGGGCGACCGGGTCGAGTTCGAGGGTGGACTCGCCGCCGGAGTGCTCGCCGGTGCCGATGCGGACCTTGACCAGGCCGAGTATCCGCAGCAGCGGATGGGCGGTGAGGTCGACGCTGCGGATCCGCTCGCGGGCCAGCGACCGGCGGGTGACGAGCAGCAGGCCGGTGTGCAGCTCGGCCCGCTCGGCGCCGATCCGGTAGCGGGTGCGCCGCCAGCGGACGTAGTCGGCGGCGGTGCCGCAGGCGATCATCACGACGGAGCCGGCCAGCACCCAGACCACGGCCTGCCAGAGCGGCATCCCGCTCGCCAGGCCGAGCGCGGTCGGTACGGCGGCGCCCGCGGCGACTCCGCCCGTGACGGCGGCGCTGACCAGCAGCGTCCGCCGGTCGAGCCGCTGCCAGTCCTCCTCCGTGCCCTCGGGGCCGAGGGCGGTCACGTGGCGTCCCCGGGCGTGTCTCCGGTGATCAGCGTGAGCCGTTCGGCCAGCTCGGCGGCGAGCTCGTGGTCGAGCCCCTCGATCCGGATCGCGCCCCTGGAGGAGGCGGTGGTGACCGTCACCGTGGCGAGCCGGAAGGCCTGCTCCAGCGGGCCGCGCACGGTGTCCACGGTCTGGATCCGGGACATCGGCGCGATCCGCCACTCCTGCCAGAGCGCCCCGGTGCGCACGTACACGGCGTCGTCGGTGACCTCCCAGCGGTGCACCCGGTACCACCAGCGGGGGAGGAACGCGGTGCAGGCGAGGCCCACGGCGGCGAGCACCGCCGCGGGCAGCAGCAGCCAGAACCGGGCCGGCGCGATCAGCGCGCCGAGCACGCCCAGGATCACCACCGGCACGGCGGTCGTGATCAGCAGCTGGGTCCGCCACCAGCCGACCGCCCGGCCGTCGAGCTCGTTCCTCGGCGGCCGCAGCCGTACGTCGCCCTGCACTTCGTCCTCCCCCGTGGTGGTCATACGGTTCAGCGGCCCCGCAGCGTCCGGTAGACCGAGACGAGGCCGGCGGTGGAGCCGTCCAGCGCGTCCGCGCCCTCGCCGGTGAGCAGGACCGGTTCGATCCGCTTGGCGAGGACCTTGCCGAGCTCGACCCCCCACTGATCGAACGAATCGATGTTCCAGATCGCTCCCTGGACGAACACCTTGTGTTCGTAGAGCGCGATCAGCTGTCCGAGGACGGACGGCGTCAGCTCCTCGGCCAGGATCGTGGTGGTGGGGTGGTTGCCCTGGAAGGTCTTGTGCGGGACGAGCTCCTCGGCCACACCCTCGGCGCGCACCTCGTCCGGGGTCTTGCCGAAGGCCAGCGCCTGCGTCTGGGCGAAGAAGTTCGCCATCAGCAGGTCGTGCTGGGCGACCAGACCGGGCCGCAGGTCGGCGACGGGCCGGGCGAAGCCGATGAAGTCGGCGGGGATGAACTTGGTGCCCTGGTGGATCAACTGGTAGTACGCGTGCTGGCCGTTGGTGCCGGGGGTGCCCCAGACCACCGGTCCGGTCTGCCAGTCGACGGGCCGGCCGTCGCGGTCGACGGACTTGCCGTTGGACTCCATGTCGAGCTGCTGCAGATACGCGGTGAACTTCGACAGGTAGTGCGAGTACGGCAGCACCGCGTGCGACTGGGCGTCGAAGAACGCGCCGTACCAGACGCCGAGCAGGCCGAGCAGCAGCGGCGCGTTCTCCTCCGGCGGGGCGGTGCGGAAGTGCTCGTCGACGAGGTGGAAGCCGTCGAGCATCTCGCGGAAGCGCTCCGGCCCGATGGCGACCATCAGGGAGAGGCCGATGGCGGAGTCGTACGAGTAGCGGCCGCCGACCCAGTCCCAGAACTCGAACATGTTGGCCGTGTCGATGCCGAAGTCGTGGACCTTCTCGGCGTTCGTCGACAGGGCCACGAAGTGCTTGGCGACGGCCTCCTGACCGGCGTTCAGACCCGTCAGCAGCCAGTCCCGGGCGGAGGTGGCGTTGGTGATGGTCTCGATGGTGGTGAACGTCTTGGAGGCGATGACGAACAGCGTCTCGGCGGGGTCGAGGTCGCGGACCGCTTCGTGCAGGTCGGCGCCGTCCACGTTGGAGACGAAACGGAACGTGAGGTTCCGGTCGGTGTAGGCGCGCAGTGCCTCGTAGGCCATCGCCGGGCCGAGGTCCGAGCCGCCGATGCCGATGTTGACGACGTTGCGGATCGGCCGGCCGGTGTGGCCGGTCCACGCGCCGGAGCGGACCCGCTCGGCGAAGGCGGCCATCTTGTCCAGGACGGCGTGCACGCCGGGCACCACGTTCTCGCCGTCGACCTCGACGACGGCGCCCCGCGGGGCGCGCAGGGCGGTGTGCAGGACCGCGCGGTCCTCGGTGGTGTTGATCTTCTCGCCGCGGAACATCGCGTCGCGCAGCTCGGCGACGCCGGTGGCGGCGGCCAGCTCGCGCAGCAGGGCGAGGGTCTCGTCGGTGACCAGGTTCTTGGAGTAGTCGAGGTGGAGCTCGCCGACGCGCAGGGTGTACGCGGCGCCGCGGTCGGCGTCGGCGGCGAACAGCTCGCGCAGCCGGGTGTCGCCCAGCTGCTCACGGTGCTTGGCGAGGGCGGCCCACTCCGGCATCCGGTCGAGCCTGCTCCTGGTGTTCATCTCGGACATCGCCCACTTCTTCTCGTGCCTGCTTGCCCCGCTGCGTCCAACCTAGTTGATCGGGCGGGTCGGACGTGCGAGGCAAAGCGGACGGGCGTGCGAGGCGAAGCGGACGGGCGTGCGAGGCGAAGCGGACGGGCCCGGCCCGCGACTTCACGTCGCGGGCCGGGCCCGTGTGCTGCTCAGATCTCGCCGCGGAGTTTGGCCAGAGCCTCGGCGAGGATCGCCTCGCCGTCCGCGTCGCTGCGCCGCTCCCGCACGTAGGCGAGGTGCGTCTTGTACGGCTCGGTGCGGGGCGGGTCCGGCGGGTTGTCCCGGTCCTGGCCGGCCGGGAATCCGCAGCGGGGACAGTCCCAGGTGTCGGGAACCTGCGCGTCGCTGGCGAAGCTCGGCTGCGTCTCGTGCCCGTTCGAGCACCAGAAGGAGATGCGGAGGCGCGGTGCCGACTCGCCCCGCTCGGCCTCCCCCATCGGCCCCGCTCCGACCCGGCTTCCCCGGATCGCGTTGCCACTTGCCACGGTCGTAACTCCCTGCGTGATGGTGCTCGAAGATGCACCAGTCTACGTAAGGCCCAACGCGCGTCCAGTGATTGGAGTTACACGTCCAGCTTCATCAGCAGGGCAAGCACGACAATGCACGCGAACCACAGCAGACCGACCACGATCGTGATGCGGTCGAGGTTGCGCTCGGCGACCGACGAGCCACCCACGGACGACTGCATACCGCCGCCGAACATGTCGGAGAGGCCGCCGCCCTTCCCCTTGTGCATCAGCACGAGCAGCATCAGCAGCAGGCTGAAGACGATCAGGGCGATCGAGAACCCCATAACCACGGCTGGACCCTACTTCCTGGCAATTCTCGGATGTGTACGACGGGGGCCGACAGGCGCACAGCCCGGCGGCCCCCGCAAGAGTACGACGGATCGTCGCTACCGCATACTCACTGGTCGCGTCACTGGTCGCGGAAGCGGACGATCTTGACGAACTCGTCCGCGTCCAGCGACGCGCCGCCTACCAGGGCGCCGTCGACGTCCGGCTGCGCCATGATCGCGGCGACGTTGCCCGACTTCACGGAGCCGCCGTACTGGATGCGGACCTTGTCGGCCAGCTCCTGCGAGTACAGCTCGGCCAGCCGGCCGCGGATCGCCCCGCAGACCTCCTGGGCGTCCTCGGGGGTGGCGACCTCGCCGGTGCCGATGGCCCAGACCGGCTCGTACGCGATCACGACCGTCTCGGCCTGCTCGGCCGGGACGTCCTTCAGACCGCCGTCGAGCTGGGCGAGGGTGTGCGCGACCTGGTTGCCGGCCTTGCGGACCTCCAGGCCCTCGCCGATGCACAGGATCGGGGTGAGGCCGTGCTGGAACGCGGCCTTCACCTTCGCGTTGCACAGCTCGTCCGTCTCGGCGTGGTACTCGCGGCGCTCGGAGTGGCCGACGGTCACGAACGTGCAGTTCAGCTTGGCCAGCATGGCGCCGGAGACATCGCCGGTGTACGCGCCGGAGTCGTGCGGCGAGAGGTCCTGGGCGCCGAACTTCAGCTTCAGCTTGTCGCCCTCGATCACGGTCTGGACGGACCGCAGATCGGTGAAGGGCACCAGGACCGCGACCTCGACGGCGTCGTAGTCCTTCTCGTTCAGGGCGAAGGAGAGCAGCTGGACATGGCGGATGGCCTCGAGGTGGTTGAGGTTCATCTTCCAGTTGCCCGCCATCAGCGGGGTGCGGGTCGTCATCGGGGGATCAGTCCTCCAGTGCGGCGAGGCCGGGGAGCGTCTTGCCCTCGAGGTATTCGAGGCTGGCGCCGCCGCCGGTCGAGATGTGGCCGAAAGCGTTCTCGTCGAAGCCGAGCGTGCGCACGGCGGCGGCGGAGTCGCCGCCGCCCACGACGGTGAAACCGGGCGAGTCGAGCAGGGCCTGCGCGACCGCCTTGGTGCCGTTCGCGTAGTCGGGGTGCTCGAAGACGCCCATCGGGCCGTTCCAGAACACGGTGCCCGCGTCGGCGAGCTTGGCCGCGTACAGCTCACGCGTCTTCGGGCCGATGTCCAGGCCCTCCTGGTCCGCCGGGATGGCGTCCGAGGCGACGGTGTCGGGGTGGGCCGGGGCCTTGGTCTTGAGGTCCGGGAATTCGGAGGAGACCAGGACGTCGACGGGCAGCACGAACTCCACGCCGCGCTTCTCCGCCTCCGCCAGGTACTCCAGGCACTTGTCCTTCTGGTCGGCCTGGAGCAGCGAGATGCCGACCTCGTGGCCCTTGGCGGCCAGGAAGGTGTAGGCCATGCCGCCGCCGATGAGGATGCGGTCGGCCTTCTTGAGCAGGTTGTCGATCACGCCCAGCTTGTCCGAGACCTTGGCGCCGCCGAGGACGACCACGTACGGCCGCTGGACCTCGTCGGTGAGCTTCTTCAGGACGCCGACCTCGGTGGCGATGAGGGAGCCGGCGGCGTGCGGCAGCTTGCCGGGGAGGTCGTAGACCGAGGCGTGCTTGCGGTGCACGGCGCCGAAGCCGTCGCCGACGTACAGGTCGGCGAGCTCGGCGAGCTGGGCGGCGAAGGCGTCGCGCTCGGCGTCGTCCTTGGAGGTCTCGCCCGGGTTGAAACGCAGGTTCTCGATGACGGCGACCCGGCCGTCGGCGAGGCCGGCGACGGTGGCCCTGGCGGACTCGCCGACCGTGTCGGTGGCGAAGGCCACCTCGGCGCCGAGCAGCTCGCCGAGCCGCGCGGCGGCCGGGGCGAGGGAGAAGGCCGGATCCGGCGCGCCCTTGGGGCGGCCCAGGTGCGAAGCGACGACCACCTTGGCGCCGGCCTCGGCCAGCGCCTTGATCGTGGGCTGCACGGCGCGGATGCGCCCGTCGTCGGTGATCGTGTCGCCGTCCAGCGGCACGTTGAGGTCGGCGCGGACGAACACCCGCTTGCCGGCCACGCCCTCGGCGAGCAGCTCGTCGATCGTCTTCATGGGGTTACGCACTCCTTGCAGGTCGGAACGGGCAGCACACAGGGCAGGGCCCGGACAGTGCATCTTTGCACTGCCCGAGCCCTGCGCTTACATCAGATGCCTTGCTCTGGACGGTTCAGAGCTGCTCGCCCACGAAGACCGTGAGGTCGACGAGACGGTTGGAGTAGCCCCACTCGTTGTCGTACCAGCCGAGAATCTTCACCGAGTTGCCCTCCTGGACCATGGTCAGGGAGGCGTCGAAGGTGCAGGAGGCCGGGTCGCTGACGATGTCGGAGGAGACGATCGGGTCCTCCGTGTAGACGAGGACGCCCTTCAGGTCGCCGTCCTCGGCGGCCTTCTTGAACGCGGCGTTGACCTCGTCCTTGGTGACCTCGCGCTGGAGCTCCACGACGAGGTCGGTGGCCGAGCCGGTCGGGACCGGGACGCGCATGGCCATGCCGTCGAGCTTGCCCTTGAGCTGCGGGAGGACCAGGGCGGTGGCCTTCGCGGCGCCCGTCGTGGTCGGGATGATGTTCTCCGCGGCGGCGCGGGCACGGCGCAGGTCCTTGTGCGGGAAGTCCAGGATGCGCTGGTCGTTGGTGTACGCGTGGACCGTCGTCATCAGGCCCTTGACGATGCCGAAGTTCTCGTCGAGGACCTTGGCCATCGGGGCGACGCAGTTGGTGGTGCAGGACGCGTTGGAGATGACGTGGTGCTGAGCCGCGTCGTACTTGTCCTGGTTGACGCCCATGACGATGGTGATGTCCTCGTCCTTGGCCGGAGCCGAGATGAGGACCTTCTTGGCGCCGCCGGCGAGGTGCTTGGCCGCGTCCTCGCGCTTGGTGAAGATGCCGGTGGACTCGATGACGATGTCGACGCCCAGCCGACCCCAGGGGATGTCGGCCGGGTTGCGCTCGGACAGCACCTTGATGGTGTGTCCGTCGACGGTGATGGTGTCCTCGGTGTGGGTCACCTCGGCCTTGAGGCGGCCCAGAATCGTGTCGTACTTCAGCAGGTGAGCGGTGGTCGCGGTGTCACCCAGGTCGTTGACAGCCACGATCTCGATGTCGGCACCCTGCTCAAGGAGCGCGCGGAAGTAGTTGCGACCGATGCGGCCGAAGCCGTTGATGCCTACGCGGATCGTCACGAACCGATCTCCTCGTGAGAGTACGCCGGGTTTAGACGCCGGCGAGTTCTTTTTTAGGGATGTCCCCGACCGCCTCCGACCCTACCTCCCCCAACGCCTGAGAGTGACATCGCGTACAGGTCGGAACCCTTGAAATTGCGCCATGGCCCGTTGCTACCGGCGGGTTCGGGCCATGACGCGGCTTTCGTCCTGATCACTCACCGTGATCAAAAGTGCGGGCGTCCGCTCAGCCGTGCAGGACCTCGAACGCCTCTCTCATGAGCGCGCTGCGCTCATCTGTGCGCAGTACGTGTTCGAGTCCGAAACCGAGCAGAACGGTGTCCCGGGTGGTGACCGCGGCCTGCGAGTGGAAGAGGCCGGGAGAGCGCGCCCAGTCCTTGCCGTTGCCCGGGCTGCCGGACGGCGGACCCGGTACGGACCAGGCGCCGAGCGAGGTCTCGAAGCCCTCGGCGCCGGTGGCCGTGCCCCCGATGACGAGCCTGGTGTCGTCGACGAACACGCCCATCTCGTTGGTGCCGGGGTCGGAGATGTACGAGATCGACAGCTCGACCTGCTTGCCGGCGTAGCCGCTCAGGTCGATCGACGCCTGCTGCCAGCCGTTGGAGGAGCCGGTGAAGGCGTGCCAGGAGCCGCTGGTGCCGGTGGTGGCGCAGCCGTCCTGGCCGACGGTGAGGTAGCGGGCGAGGAAGGGGTGGCCGCGGACGTAGTAGCCCTCGCCGCAGTCGGCCGGGGCGGCGTCCGAGGTGCCGCCGTTGGCGTCGGGCAGCGTGGTCCAGTCGTCCTGGCCGGCGGTGCGGGCCTCGACGACGAGGTTGTCGTAGCCCTCCTCTGTGTCGTAGCTGACCTGGAACTGCAGGGCGGGCTTCGCCGCGGCGTCGACGGAGGTGAGGTCGACGGTGCGACTGAGCCGCATCCAGGCGTTGTCGGCGTGCCGGGCGGCCGCGAAGGACGTGCCCTCGTACGGCTCGAACGGGGTGCGCACGCCGGGGTAGTCGCCGCCGGAGGCACTGCGGAAGTGCGGGAACTCCCTCGGGTTCAGGGTGTCGGAGGTGACGGTGTACGCGCCGGCGTTGTCCAGCGGGTTGCCGGCGGCGGGGCCGAGCGTCGCCTTCGCGCCGGCGAAACCACCCGATCCGGCGAACGAGCCGGCGTTCTTCAGTCCGGCGCGGTGGAAGGCGCCGAGGTAGTACTGGGCGAAGTCGTTGGAGTCGGCGCGGCCGATGTCGACGAGACCGCCGGACTTCTCACCGGCGTTGACGAGCTTGCCGCCCTCGTTGAGGTAGTCGCGCACGGCCAGCATGACCGGTCCGGAGGGCCGCTCCGCGCCGGTGTACCAGACGACGGTGCGGAAGTGGTCCAGGACGCCGAGGGGGTGCGGCGCACCCTGCGTCGCCACGTCCCAGACGGCGGCGCCCCGGCCGTTCGCGGCGAGGGCCTGCACGTACGCGGCGGTGTGCTGTGCGGCGGCCGCGCCGCCCTCCTCGGCGAGCACCAGGACGTCCCCGCGCGGCCGTTCGGCGACCTTGTAGGTGAACGGGGCGGAGGAGGCGCGGGCGCCGTCGCGGCCGCGGGCGGTGAACCAGACCTCGACGGAGTCGCCGGGGCGGGCCCCCTCGACCTCGGCCCGGTAGCGGTCGTAGTACAGGTTGTCCTCGCCGCCGTAGACCTCGCCGCCCTTCCAGCGCTCCAGGTCCTCGGAGTGCGTACGACCGCCGTTGATCCGGTACTTGAGCTGCTTGTCGCGCAGCGACTTCCGGGCGGTCACCCGGACCTCCTGGTCGCCGCCGCGGGCGTAGGAGGTGGTGAAGGCGTCCGGGGTGAGCTCGGCGGCGGGCATGCCGACGGGCGAGACGGGGGCGTCGGGCCGTACGGCGGACTCGGCGACGGCCAGAGCGAACGGGATGTTCTTGGCGAACTCCTGCTGGATCAGCTTCTCGTCGTCCGGGAAGGTGAAGACGGACGCGCAGTCCGCCGGCTCCCAGGCGTCGTTCGGATCGATGCGGGAGACGGTGGCGCAGGTGGACATCTCCGGGGTGAACATCTGCATCCCGTTGACGTTCGCCGCGTGTCCGTCGGCCTCGCCGTTGGTGGTGTAGAGCTCGGAGGAGACCTGCGGGCGGTAGCCGGGGACGGCGGAGTTCTGCGGGGTGCCGGCGAGCGCCTTGAGCGCGGTGTCGTCGGGGGTGTCGGTGGCGACCTGCCAGCCGACGCCGTAGAGCAGCAGCTGGGCGGCGGAGTGGTAGTTGATGCCGTACTGGAAGCCGATGCGGCGTTCGAAGGCGTCCAGGGCGCGGGTCTCCGGCTCGGACATGGGGCCGGGGCCGCGGAAGGTCTCGTCGGCCGGGTCGGGCGACGAACCCTCGTTGTCGTAGCCCCACTTGTAGGCGAAGTTGCGGTTGAGGTCGATTCCGTCGCCGGGGCCGGTGCGGCCGTCGCCGTTGTTGTCGCGCAGGTTCTTGCGCCACTGGCGGTCGCCGTCGGGGGCGTGGGTGTAGTCGTAGCCGTCCGGGTTGGCGGAGAGCACGAACCACAGTTCGGTGGAGTCGACGATCTTCGTGAGGCGCTGGTCCTTGCCGTAGCCGTCGAGGTAGTGGTGCATCAGCCGCCGGGTCATCTCCGGGGTGATCCACTCGCGGGCGTGCTGGTTGGACAGGTAGAGCGTGGCGGGCTTGGTCCCGTCGCGGACGCTGTCGGCGTTCTTGGAGACCTTCAGGGCGAGGATGTCCTGGCCCTTGAGGCTCTTGCCGAGGGAGACGACCTTGGTGAGCGCCGGGTGCGCCCGCGCGGTGGCCAGGATCTCCTGCTTGAGGCCGTCCGGGCCGCCGTACGGCCGGAAGACGCCGTCGCCCGCGGCGGCGACGCGCTGCCGGGACTGTGCGGAGAGGGTGTGCCGGGCGAGGTCGACGCCCTTCTCGCGGAGCTGTCCGGCCTGCCGGTCGGAGAGGTGGAGTTCGACGGTGGCGGTGCCCCGCTCGGGGACCTGCTCGGTGAGTTCGTGTCCGTCGGTGCCGGCTTCGAGGAGCAGCGGCACCTGTTCCCTGGTGACCTGGGCGCGCCATACGGAGAGCCCGTCGTCGTCCCCGTCGTTCTGCGCCGCTCCGGCGGCCGGTGCCACGGCCAGTCCGGCAATCAAAAGTGACGCCGCCGCGAGAATCGCTCTCGCCCTTCGTCTCATTGGCCCCCCTTGCAGTCGTCTGCCACGAAAGTCAACAGACGCCAGGCTCATGACAGTTCATGATCATGTCAAGAACGCGTACGGGCGCGGCGGCACCTTCATGCGAACGGACGCGGGGGTTCCGGGACGGTGGCGCCAGGGGGCGGAAACGCCGCTGCCGGCGCCCCGTCGAAGGGCACCGGCAGCGTACGGCGTGCTGTTCCGCCGGGTCTCAGCCGACCAGGCTGTCGTCCAGCTCCTCCGTCAGATTGTGATCGGTCCCCGGGATGCCCAGGTCCGTGGCCCGCTTGTCGGCCATCGCCAGCAGCCGGCGGATCCGGCCGGCCACCGCGTCCTTGGTCAGCGGCGGGTCGGCGAGCGCGCCCAGCTCCTCCAGCGAGGCCTGCTTGTGCTCCATCCGCAGCCGGCCCGCGGCCGCGAGGTGCTCGGGCACCTCGTCGGCCAGGATCTCCAGGGCGCGCTGCACCCGCGCCCCGGCGGCGACCGCCGCACGGGCCGAGCGGCGCAGGTTGGCGTCGTCGAAGTTGGCCAGCCGGTTGGCGGTGGCCCGGACCTCGCGGCGCATCCGCCGCTCCTCCCAGGCCAGGACGGACTCGTGGGCACCGAGCCGGGTCAGCAGCGCGCCGATGGCGTCACCGTCGCGGACCACCACGCGGTCCACCCCGCGCACCTCACGGGCCTTCGCCGCGATGGACAGCCGCCGGGCCGCCCCGACCAGCGCCAGCGCCGCCTCCGGGCCCGGGCAGGTGACCTCAAGCGAGGAGGAGCGCCCCGGCTCGGTCAGCGAGCCGTGCGCCAGGAACGCGCCGCGCCAGGCCGCCTCGGCGTCGCAGGTCGCCCCGGAGACCACCTGCGGGGGCAGCCCGCGGATCGGCCGGCCGCGGCCGTCGACCAGGCCGGTCTGCCGGGCCAGCTGGTCGCCGCCCGCCACCACGCGCACCACGAACCGCGAGCCGCGGCGCAGCCCGCCGGGGGCCATCACGATCAGCTCGGAGCTGTGGCCGAAGATCTCCAGGATGTCGCGCTTGAGCCGACGGGCCGCCATCGCCGTGTCCAGCTCCGCCTCGATCACGATCCGGCCGCTCACCAGGTGCAGCCCGCCCGCGAACCGCAGGATCGACGAGACCTCGGCCTTCCTGCAGCAGGTCCGGGTGACGGGGAGCCGGGAGATCTCGTCCTTCACCGCTGCCGTCATCGCCATGGGCCGATCCTTCCATGCATCCGAAAAATACGGTCGTACGCGGCGGCCAGGAGCTCCGGATCGTGCTTCGGAGCCCCGTCGGGCCGGGCCACGGGCGCCAGCTCGAGCGCGGCGCCGAGCCGCTTGGCGGCATCGACCAGGGGCTCCCCTGCTGTCGCGTCGGGCACGGCGGCCTCGTCGGCCAGCACCACGTCCAGGGCGAGTTTAGGGGCGTGTCGCCCCAAAACCTCCAAATGACGCTGCGGTGAGAAGCCCTCTGTTTCACCCGGCTGCGGAGCGAGGTTCAGCGAGAGCACCTTCCGTGCCTTCGTCTGGACCAGCGCGTCGTACAGCTCCGGCACCAGCAGGTGCGGGATCACCGAGGAGAACCAGGACCCCGGGCCGAGCACCACCCAGTCGGCGTCCAGCACCGCGGCGACGGCCTCCGGCACGGCCGGCGGGTCGTTCGGCACCAGGTGCACCGACTGCACCTCGCCCGGGGTGAGCGCCACCGTCGCCTGGCCGCGCACGGTGTCCACGTCGTCCGGGCGGGCCGGATCGTGGCCCCTCACCAGGGCGCGCAGCTCCAGCGGCACCGCCGACATCGGCAGCACCCGGCCCTGCGCGCCGAGCAGCCGGCCGACCAGGTCCAGCGCCTGGACGGGGTCGCCGAGCTGCTCCCACAGCGCGACGATCAGCAGGTTGCCGACCGCGTGGCCGTGCATCTCGCCCTGCGACTGGAAGCGGTGCTGGATGACCCGGGCCCAGGTCTGGCCCCAGTCGTCGTCCCCGCAGAGCGCGGCGAGCGCCTTGCGCAGGTCGCCGGGCGGCAGCACGCCGAGCTCCTCCCGGAGCCGGCCGCTGGAGCCGCCGTCGTCGGCGACCGTGACCACCGCGGTGAGGTCCCCGGTGATCCGGCGCAGGGCGGCGAGGGAGGCGGACAGGCCCATGCCCCCGCCCAGCGCGACGACCTTCGGCTGGGCGCCGCGCCTGCGGAGCGTACGTACCGACAGGGTGGACGTACGCCGACGGTACGGCTTCACTCTCGCCCCATGTCCCGGTGGACGACGACGGTCTCGACCCCTTCCGCGGCGAGACGGGCGGCGAGCTTCTCGGCGGTGGCGACGGAGCGGTGCTTGCCGCCCGTGCAGCCGACGGCGATGGTCACGTACCGCTTGCCCTCGCGGCGGTAGCCGGCGGCGATGAGCTGGAGCAGCTCGGTGTAGCGGTCCAGGAACTCCTTGGCGCCGGGCTGGTTGTAGACGTAGTTCGAGACCTCCGGGTTGAGCCCGGTGAAGGGGCGCAGCTCGGGGACCCAGTGCGGGTTGGGCAGGAAGCGCATGTCGACGACGAGGTCGGCGTCGACCGGCAGGCCGTACTTGAACCCGAAGGACATGACGGTGGCCCGCAGCTCCGGCTCCTCGTCGCCGGCGAACTGGGCGTCCATCTTGGCGCGCAGCTCGTGCACGTTGAGGCTGGAGGTGTCGATCACGAGGTCGGCGTCCCCGCGCAGCTCGCGCAGCAGGTCGCGCTCGGCGGCGATGCCGTCGACGATCCGGCCGTCGCCCTGCAGCGGGTGCGGGCGGCGGACCGACTCGAAGCGCCGGACCAGCGCCTCGTCGGAGGACTCCAGGAAGACGATCCGCCGGGTGACCTGCTTGGCGTCGAGGTCGGCGAGGGAATCCCGGAGGTTGTCGAAGAAGCGCCGGCCGCGGACGTCCACGACGACGGCGATCCGGGCCACGTTGCCCTGGGAGCGGGCGCCGAGCTCCACCATGGTGGGGATCAGCGCGGGCGGCAGGTTGTCGACGACGAACCAGCCGAGGTCCTCCAGGCACTTGGCCGCGGTGGACCGGCCGGCGCCGGACATGCCGGAGATGATCACCAGCTCGGGGATGGCCGCGTCGGCGGCCTCGCCGGGCTCCTTCGTCGTGCCCGTGTTCACGTCTCCTGCTCCGTCTACTCGGTCGTGCTCGGTCATTCCGTGCTGCCCCCGTCTTCCATGATCTCTCCTGTCGCGGTGTTCACCGCGGGCGCGGCCGGGGCGGCCTGCGCCAGAGCGGCGGCGACGGCCTCGGCCGTCTTGCGGCCCATGCCGGGAACCTCGCAGATCTGCTCGATTGTCGCCTGTCGGAGCCGCTTCACCGAGCCGAAATGCTTGATCAACGCCTGTTTGCGCGTCTCGCCGAGGCCCCGGACGTCGTCCAGGGGGCTGCTGCGGACCTTCTTGTTCCGCTTCTGCCTCTGATAGCGGATGGCGAAATCGTGAGCCGTGTCACGCACCCGCTGGAGGAGATACAGCCCCTCGCTGGAGCGGGGCAGCACGACCGGGTCGTCGTCGCCCGGCAGCCAGACCTCCTCCAGCCGCTTGGCCAGGCCGCAGACCGCGATGTCGTCGATCCCGAGCTCGTCCAGGGCCCGGCGGGCGGCGGCCACCTGAGGCTGCCCGCCGTCGACCACGACGAGCTGCGGCGGGTACGCGAAGCGCTTGGGCCGGCCGTCCTCGTCCCGGCCCTCGCCGGGGGCGGGGACCTCGCCGGACCGCGCCGGGCCCTCGCCGTCGTTGTCGTGGGCCTCGCCGTCGAGCGGGACGGCCCACTCCCCCGTCTTCTCCTTCTCCGCCAGATAGCGCTTGAAGCGGCGGCTGATCACCTCGTGCATGGAGCGGACGTCGTCCTGCCCCTCGAAGCCCTTGATCTGGAAGCGGCGGTACTCGCCCTTGCGCGGCAGCCCGTCCTCGAAGACGACCATGGACGCCACCACGTCCTCGCCCTGGAGGTGCGAGATGTCGAAGCACTCGATGCGCAGCGGCGCCGAGTCCAGGTCGAGGGCCTCGGCGATCTCCTCCAGGGCCCGGGAGCGGGTGGTCAGATCGCTGGCGCGCTTGGTCTTGTGCAGCACCAGGGCCTGCTGCGCGTTGCGCGCGACGGTGGCCATCAGGTCCTTCTTGTCGCCGCGCTGCGGGACGCGCAGCGACACCTGGGAGCCGCGTCGCTCCGAGAGCCACTGCCCCACGGCGTCGGCGTCCTCGGGCAGGGCCGGGACGAGGACCTCCTTGGGGACCGCGTCGCCGCGCTCCTCGCCGTACAGCTGCTGCAGGGCGTGCTCGACCAGGCCCGCGGTGTCGACGGCCTCCACCTTGTCGGTGACCCAGCCGCGCTGGCCGCGCACCCGGCCGCCGCGGACGTGGAAGATCTGGACGGCGGCCTCCAGCTCGTCCTCGGCCAGGGCGATCAGATCGGCGTCGGTGGCGTCGGCGAGGACCACCGCGTTCTTCTCCATGGCACGGCGCAGGGCCGCTATGTCGTCGCGGAGCCGGGCGGCCTTCTCGTACTCCATGTCCTCGGCCGCCAGCGCCATCTGCTTCTCCAGGCGGCGCAGGTACGTGCCCGTCCGGCCGGCCATGAAGTCGCAGAACTCCTCGGCCAGTTCGCGGTGCTCCTCGGGGTCGATCCGGCCGACGCAGGGCGCGGAGCACTTGCCGATGTAGCCGAGCAGACAGGGCCGGCCGGCCGAGGCGGCGTTGCGGAACACCCCGGCGGAGCAGGTGCGGACGGGGAAGACGCGGAGCATCAGGTCGACGGTCTCGCGGATCGCCCAGGCGTGCGCGTACGGGCCGAAGTAGCGCACGCCCTTCTTCTTCTGGCCGCGCATGACCTGGACGCGCGGGTACTCCTCGTTCAGCGTGACGGCGAGGTAGGGATAGCTCTTGTCGTCCCGGTACTTGACGTTGAACCGGGGGTCGAACTCCTTGATCCAGGAGTACTCCAGCTGAAGCGCCTCGACCTCGGTGGAGACCACCGTCCACTCCACGGAGGCGGCGGTGGTGACCATGGTGGCCGTGCGCGGGTGCAGGCTCGCCAGCGGCTGGAAGTAGTTGGCGAGGCGCTGGCGCAGGGACTTGGCCTTGCCGACGTAGATCACCCGGCGGTGCTCGTCGCGGAACTTGTAGACCCCCGGCGAGTCGGGGATCTCTCCCGGCTTGGGGCGGTAGCTGGACGGGTCGGCCATGGGCCCCACCCTACTGGCGGGCGCCGACACTCCGGGCCGCCCTCGGACGTTGCCCGGGCACCCCGTCGCTCGTTGCCCGGGCATGACGAACGAGGCTTCGGGACGGCTGGCGGACCGGGCGTGCGTGATCACCGGCGCGGCCAGCGGAATCGGACGGGCGACGGCGGAGCGCTTCCTCCGTGAAGGCGCGCGGGTGGTCGCGGCGGACCTGGACGGGGAGCGCCTGGACGCGCTGTTCGGCGGGCGCGACCGGGTGGTGACCGTGGTGGGCGACGTGGCGCGGGAGGAGGACGCGCGGCGGATGGTCGCGGCGGCGGTGGAGGGCTGGGGCCGGATCGACGTCCTGGTCGCCAACGCGGGGGTGATCCCGCTCCTGGACGTGCTGGAGGCGACCGCCGGCGACTGGGACCGGGTGATGGCCGTCGACGGCCGGGGCATGTTCCTGACCTGCAAGTACGCGATCGAGGCGATGGCCGCTCAGGACGGCGGCGGCGCGATCGTGTGCACGTCGTCGGTCTCCGGGATGGCCGGCCAGGCCCGCCAGGCGGTCTACGGACCGGCCAAGTTCGTCGCGAGCGGTCTGACCAAGCACCTCGCGGTGGAGTGGGCGGCGCGCGGGATCCGGGTGAACGCGGTGGCCCCCGGCACCATCGAGACCGAGCGGGTGGCCGCCGCCCGGGTCGAGCCGGGCGGTCCGGAGTACCTGGAGAAGGTGGCCCGCGCCCATCCGATGGGCCGCTTCGGCGCCCCCGAGGAGGTCGCCGCCGCGATCCTGTTCCTGGCCTCGGACGAGGCGAGCTTCGTGACGGGGGCGATCCTGCCGGTGGACGGGGGGTATCTGGCGCAGTGAGGACGACGCGGTACCTGGCGCAGTGAAGGCGGCGGGGCTTGGGCGTCGGCGGCGGGGCTTGGGCGCCGCCGGCCGGGCTTACGCGTCCGGGCCGGCGATCAGCTTTCCGTCGACGACCTTGACCGGGACGGCGGGCAGCGGGACGGTCGCCGGGCCCTTGAGCGCCTTGCCGGTGGTCACGTCGAAGCGGCTGCCGTGGCAGGGGCAGTTGCCCTCGTTGTCCTCGATCTTGTCGAGCACGCAGCCGGCGTGGGTGCACTGGGCGCTGTACGCCTGGTACGTGCCCTGGGCCGGGCAGTGCACCAGGAGCCGCTGCTCGCGGTAGAGCTTCGCGCCGCCGACCGGGACCTCCGAGGCCGCGCCGAGGTCGACCGGCGCGGTCGGGGTGGGGGTCTTGGCATGGCCCAGCTTGGACTCGGTGGAGCAGGCCGCGACGCCGAGCCCGGCGGCGCCGGCGAGGGCGGCCCCCTTCAGTACGGTGCGGCGGTCGGGGGTCTGGCCGGACATGGGCGCTCCACGGTGAGGATCGGGGCATGGCGGATCGGGGCAAGAGGGCACCAGCGGTGACCGATCCGACGATACCGGCGGGCCTGTGGGGGCCGGCGGCCGGGCTGTCCCGGGCCGGGAGGGATGGGCTACGTTCCGGTACGTGATCGTCGTCGCCGGTGAGTCCCTGATCGACCTGGTCCCGGACGGGACCGCCGCCGCTCCGCCCGGGCCGCTGGACCCTCTGGTGCCGCGGCGCGGCGGAGGGCCGTACAACACGGCGGTGGCGCTGGGGCGGCTCGGCGCGGACGTGGCCTTCTGTTCGCGGGTCTCCACGGACGGCTTCGGCGAGGCGCTGATGGACGGGCTGCACGCCGCGGGGGTGCGGACCGATCTGGTGCAGCGCGGTCCGGAGCCGACGACGCTGGCCGTGGCGACACTGGGCGCGGACGGTTCCGCCGGGTACGGCTTCTACGCGGAGGGTACGGCGGACCGGCTGTTCACGCTGCCGGAGCGGCTGCCGGACACGGTGCGGGCGCTGTCCTTCGGGACGCTGTCACTGGCCCTGGAGCCGGGCGCGAGCGCGTACGAGGCGCTGCTGCGGCGGGAGGCGGGGCGCGGGGCGCTGACCCTGCTCGACCCGAACGTCCGGGCCGCGCTGATCCCGGAGGCGGCGGCCTACCGGGCGCGGTTCCGGCGCTGGCTGCCGTACGTGTCGCTGCTGAAGCTCTCCGAGGACGACGCGCGCTGGCTCGGCGGTGCTCCGCAGGAGTGGCTGGCCGCCGGCCCTGCGGCGGTGGTGCTGACCCGGGGCGCGGCGGGCCTGACCGTGTACACGCGCACGCTGACCGTCTCGGTGCCCGGCGTGCCGGTGGCCGTCGCGGACACCATCGGCGCGGGCGACACGGTGAACGCGGCTCTGCTGCACGCCCTGGCGGGCCGCAGCCCGCAGGAGCCGGCGGCGCTCGGCGAGGACGCCTGGCGGGACGTGCTCGGGTACGCCGCCGAGGCGGCCGCGCTGACGTGCACCCGCCCGGGCGCGGAGCCCCCGTACGCGACGGAACTCCGCTCCCCGCCGGCGCTCTAGGGGCGGCGGGCGGTACGGGCGCGTGGGCGGAGGGGCCCAACGCCCCGCCCACGCGCCCCGTCCTGACCTCAGGCCTTGCGGGCCCGTGCGGTCGTCTTCTTCGCGGCGGTCTTGGCGGTCACCGCCTTCTTGGCCGCGGTCTTCTTGGCCGGGACCGCCTTCTTCACCGCCGTCGAGTTGACGGTCTTCTTCGCGGCCGAGCCTCCCTTGCGGGCGGCCGGGACGGTCGCGTCGCTGATCCGGTCCGCGCCCAGGATCTCCCGGAGGAACTTGCCCGTGTGGCTGGCCGGCACCGAGGCGACCTCCTCCGGGGTGCCCTCGGCGATGACCAGGCCGCCGCCGCTGCCGCCCTCGGGGCCCATGTCGACGACCCAGTCGGCGGTCTTGATGACGTCCAGGTTGTGCTCGATGACGATCACCGAGTTGCCCTTGTCCACCAGGCCCGACAGGACCTTGATCAGCTTCGAGATGTCCTCGAAGTGCAGACCGGTCGTGGGCTCGTCGAGCACGTAGACGGTGCGGCCGGTGGAGCGCTTCTGCAGCTCGGAGGCGAGCTTGACGCGCTGCGCCTCGCCGCCGGAGAGCGTGGGCGCGGACTGGCCGAGCCGGACGTACCCGAGGCCGACCTCGTTGAGCGTGCGCAGGTGCCGGGCGATGGTCGGGACGGCCTCGAAGAAGTCCAGGGCCTCCTCGATCGGCATGTCCAGGACCTCGGCGATGGACTTGCCCTTGTAGTGGACCTCCAGGGTCTCCCGGTTGTACCGGGCGCCGTGGCAGACCTCGCACGGGACGTAGACGTCCGGGAGGAAGTTCATCTCGATCTTGATGGTGCCGTCGCCGGAGCAGTTCTCGCAGCGGCCGCCCTTGACGTTGAAGGAGAACCGGCCCGGCAGGTAGCCGCGGACCTTGGCCTCCATCGTCTCCGCGAAGAGCTTGCGGACGTGGTCGAAGACGCCCGTGTACGTCGCCGGGTTGGACCGCGGGGTGCGGCCGATGGGCGACTGGTCGACGTGCACGACCTTGTCGACGAGGTCGTCGCCGTCGACCCGGGTGTGCCGGCCGGGCACCGACTTCGCGCCGTTCAGCTCGCGCGCCAGGTGGGTGTAGAGGATGTCGTTGACCAGGGTGGACTTGCCGGAGCCGGAGACGCCGGTGACGGCGGTGAGCACGCCGAGCGGGAACGACACGTCGATGTCCCGCAGGTTGTTCTCCCGCGCGCCGTGCACGGTCAGCTGCCGGGTCGGGTCCACCGGCCGCCGGATGTCCGGCGTGGCGATGGCCTTCTTGCCGGCCAGGTACTGCCCGGTCATCGACTCCTTGTTGGCCAGCAGCTCCTTCAGCGGGCCGGAGTGGACGACCTTGCCGCCGTGCTCGCCGGCGCCGGGGCCGATGTCGACGACCCAGTCGGCGACCTTGATGGTGTCCTCGTCGTGCTCGACGACGATGAGCGTGTTGCCCATGTCGCGGAGCCGGACCAGGGTCTCGATGAGCCGGTGGTTGTCCCGCTGGTGCAGGCCGATGGACGGCTCGTCGAGCACGTACAGCACACCGACCAGGCCGGAGCCGATCTGGGTGGCGAGCCGGATGCGCTGGGCCTCGCCGCCGGAGAGCGTGCCGGCGGCGCGGTTGAGCGAGAGGTAGTCCAGGCCGACGTCGACCAGGAACCGCAGTCGCTCGTTGACCTCCTTCAGCACCCGCTCGGCGATCTTCTTGTCGCGGGCGTCCAGGGTCATGCCGCCGAGGAAGTCGGCGCACTCGCTGATCGACATCGCCGCGACCTCGGCGATGGACCTGTCCATGATCGTGACCGCGAGCACGATCGGCTTCAGGCGCGTGCCCTCACAGGTGGGGCAGGGCACCTCGCGCATGTAGCCCTCGAAGCGCTCGCGGCTGGAGTCGCTCTCGGCGTCGCTGTGGCGCCGCTTGACGAAGGAGACCGCGCCCTCGAAGGCGGGGGTGACATAGGCCCGCTCGCGGCCGTACCGGTTGCGGTAGCGGACCTCGACCTGGGTCTTGTGCCCGTGCATCAGGGCCTTCTTGGCCCGCTGCGGGAGGGCGGCGTACGGGATGTCGGTGCTGAAGTTGAGCGCCTGCGCGAGACCGCCGATGAGCCGGCCGAAGTACTCCTTGGTGTGGCCGTGCGACCAGGGGTGGATGGCGCCCTCGTCGAGGGAGCGCTCCTCGTCCGGGACGATCAGCTCGGGGTCGACCTCCATGCGGGTGCCGATGCCGGTGCAGTCCGGGCAGGCGCCGAAGGGCGAGTTGAAGGAGAAGGAGCGGGGCTCCAGCTCCTCGAAGGAGAGGTCGTCGTACGGGCAGTACAGGTGCTCCGAGTACATCCGCTCGCGCTCGGGGTCGTCCTCGGGGAGGTCGACGAAGTCGAGCACGACCATGCCGCCGGACAGGCCGAGGGCGGTCTCGACGGAGTCGGTGAGCCGGCGCTTGGCGGAGTCCTTCACGGTGAGGCGGTCGACGACCACCTCGATCGTGTGCTTCTCCTGCTTCTTCAGCGTGGGCGGCTCGCTGAGCTGGATCGTCTTCCCGTCGACCCGGGCGCGGCTGTAGCCCTTGGTCTGGAGGTCGGCGAAGAGGTCGACGAACTCGCCCTTGCGCTCGCGGACCAGCGGGGAGAGCACCTGGAAGCGGCTGCCCTCGGGCAGCTCCAGGACCTTGTCGACGATGGCCTGCGGCGACTGGCGGGAGATGGGGCGGCGGCACTCGGGGCAGTGCGGCTTGCCGATGCGGGCGAACAGCAGCCGGAGGTAGTCGTAGACCTCCGTGATGGTGCCGACCGTCGAGCGGGGGTTGCGCGAAGTGGACTTCTGGTCGATCGAGACGGCCGGCGACAGCCCCTCGATGAAGTCGACGTCCGGCTTGTCCATCTGGCCGAGGAACTGCCGGGCGTACGAGGAGAGGGACTCGACGTAACGGCGCTGCCCCTCCGCGAAGATCGTGTCGAACGCGAGCGACGACTTGCCCGACCCCGAGAGCCCGGTGAAGACGATGAGGGAGTCACGCGGGAGGTCGAGCGAGACGTTCTTGAGGTTGTGCTCGCGAGCGCCACGAACGATGAGACGGTCGGCCACGCCGGTCCGCACCTTTCTTGAGAGAGCGGATGTGCCTGAACACCCAACAACCAAGGATGCCGGATGCTTCCGTCGAGCCTATAGCACGCACATTCGATTTCCGCGCACTCTTCGCCTGCTTCACCCGAACGAGTGGGCAGCGCTAGGGTCGGCGCCATGATCGACCATGTACGCGACCTGGCCTCCGTGCGCGAGGCGACCCAGCGGCTCATCGACGCGGCCGCCGCCCTGGACAACGCGGCGCTCGCCGAGCCGTCACGGCTCCCCGGCTGGACCCGCGGCCACGTCCTGGCCCATGTCTCCCGCAACGCCGACGCCCTCGTGAACGTGCTCCGGGGCCTGCCCATGTACAAGGACGCCGCGACCCGCGAGGCCGACATCCAGCGCGACGCCGGCCGCCCGCTCGACGTCCACCTCGCCGACCTGCGCGAGAGCGCCGGACGCTTCCTGGCCGTGGGCACCGAGCCCGGCGACTGGGAGCGCCTCGTCGAGCTGCGCAACGGCGTCACCGACCACGCCGCCCGCATCCCCTTCCGCCGCTGGGTCGAGGTGGACCTGCACCATGTGGACCTCGGCGTCGGGTACGAGCTGGAGGACCTGCCGGACGAGTTCACCGAGCGCGAGATCGCCTTCCTCGCCGACCGCTGGTCGGGCCGCTCCGACGTGCCGCCGGTGACGCTCCGGTCCTACACGGGCGGGCCGAGCTGGACCACCGGCGGCACCGAGGGCGCCCCCGTCGTCCTGGAGGGCTCCTTCGCCGATCTGCTCGGCTGGCTGTCGGGCCGCGGCGAGAAGGGCGCCCACCTCGGCGTCGTCTCCGGCGACGGTCTCCCCGAGCTCCCCCCGCTATAGGCTGATTCCATGACGTACAGCGGAGCGGTGAAGGTCGGCGGACCCGCGGACGTGCACGAGCTGACGGGTCTGATGATCTCGAAGGTCGCGGTCGGTCCGATGGACAACAACGCGTATCTGCTGCGCTGCCGGGCGACCGGCGAGCAGCTGCTCATCGACGCGGCCGCCGAGCCGCGGACCCTGCTCACCCTGATCGGCGACGACGGCATCGCGTCCGTCGTCACGACCCACCGGCACGGCGACCACTGGCAGGCCCTGGCCGAGGTGGTCGGCGCCACCGGCGCCACGACGTACGCCGGGGCGCACGACGCGGACGGCATCCCCGTCACCACCGACGTCCGGGTCGAGGACGGCGACACGATCCGCGTCGGCCGGGTCGAGCTCACCGCCCGCCACCTGGTCGGGCACACGCCCGGCTCGATCGCCCTGGTCTACGACGACCCGCACGGCCACCCGCACGTCTTCACCGGCGACTGCCTGTTCCCGGGCGGGGTCGGCAACACGTGGAAGGACCCGGAGGCGTTCGCGAGCCTGATCCACGACGTCGAGACCAAGCTCTTCGCCGTGCTGCCGGACGAGACCTGGGTGTACCCGGGCCACGGCAACGACACCACGCTCGGCGACGAGCGGCCGAAGCTCCCGGAGTGGCACGAGCGCGGCTGGTAGCCCTCCGGCGACGGGGAGCGCCCCGGACGAAAGGGAGCGCGCGGCCCGGCGCCGCGCGCTTCCGTACGCCCCCGTAACCGGGGAGCGGCCCGGGTAGTTGGCGCGGCATGCACTCCTCTCCCCCCGCCACGGCGCCGCCGGGCGCGCCCTCCATGGGGCGGCTCGCCGCCGCCTCGCTCGCCGGCACGGCCGTCGAGTTCTACGACTTCTTCGTCTACGGCACGGCGGCCGCGCTGGTGCTCGGCCCCCTGTTCTTCCCCACCTTCTCGCCGCTGGCCGGCACCCTGGCCGCGCTGGGCACCTTCGCGGTCGGCTTCCTCTCCCGGCCGATCGGGTCCGCCCTGTTCGGGCACATCGGCGACCGGTACGGGCGGCGGCCGGTCATGTTCGCCTCGCTGCTGCTGACCGGCTGCGCCACGGTCGCGGTCGGCTGCGTCCCCTCGTACGCCTCGATCGGCATCGCCGCCCCGGCGCTGCTGCTGGTGCTGCGCTTCCTGCAGGGCCTGGGGCTCGGCGGGGAGTGGGGCGGGGCGGTGCTGCTGACGGCCGAGCACGCTCCGGCGAAGCGGCGCGGCCTTTGGGCGAGCTTCCCGCAGATCGGTCCGGCCGTGGGCTTCCTGCTGGCGAACGGGGTGATGCTGGCCCTGTCGGCCGCCCTGAGCGACGAGCAGTTCCGCTCGTGGGGCTGGCGGGTGCCGTTCTGGGCGGCGGGGCTGCTCGCGGCGGGCGGGCTGCTGCTGCGCTCCTCGCTGGCGGAGACCCCACAGTTCACGGAGCTGGCGCAGGCCGGGAAGCGGGCGAGCGCGCCGCTGGCGGAGGTGGCGCGCGGGCACTGGCGGCTGGTGCTGCTGACGGCCGGGGCGCTGGCCGTCGGGTACGCGGTGTTCTACACGGTCTCGACATGGGCGCTGGCGTACGGCACGGAGCGGCTCGGGGTGAGCCGCACGGTGATGCTGGGCTGCATCATGGCGGCGGTGGCGGTCAAGGGCGCGGTGACGCCGTTCGCGGCGATGCTGGGCGACCGGTACGGGCGGCGGCCGTTGTGCCTGGCGGGGTGCGCGGCCTCGGCGGTGTGGGCGTTCCCGATGGTGGGGCTGCTGCACACCGCGCAGCCGCTGCTGATGTTCCTGGGCTTCCTGGGCTCCATGCTCGCGTTCATCACGATGTTCGCGGTGGTCGCCGCGTATCTGCCGGAGCTGTACGAGCCGCGGGTGCGCTGCACCGGAGCGGCGGTCGGCTACAACCTGGCGGGGGTGCTCGGCGGGGCGCTGACGCCGATCGTGGCGACGGCGGTGGCGGAACGTGCGGGCTCGGGGCCGCCGTGGGCGGTGGCGGGCTATCTGACGCTGGTGGCGCTGCTGAGCCTGGGCTGCTTCGCGCTGCTGCCGGAGACCCTGCCCGCCGCCGAGAAGACGGAGGACGCACCGGAGCCCGCACCGGCCTGATCGGCCGGTGCGGGCTCCTGGGGGTGGCGTGCGGTCAGGCGTCGACGCCGGCCTTCGGGGTCTGGTCCCCCTCGGCCGCCTGAGAATCCTGGTTCTCCGGAGTCTGCTGGTTCTTCTGGTTCTCCAGCTCCGCCTGCTTCTCCAGCTTCTCCTGCTTCTTCGAGGCGATCAGGCTGGTGATCGTCGTGATGACCAGGACGCCGCCGATGAAGGCGAGCGAGAACGGGATGGAGATCTCCGGGACGTGCACCCCGGACTCGTGCAGGGCGTGCAACACCAGCTTGACGCCGATGAAGCCGAGGATCACCGACAGGCCGTAGCTGAGGTGGACCAGCTTCTTCAGCAGGCCGCCGATCAGGAAGTACAGCTGACGCAGACCCATCAGGGCGAAGGCGTTGGCGGTGAAGACGATGTACGGGTCCTGGGTCAGGCCGAAGATCGCCGGGATCGAGTCGAGCGCGAAGAGAAGGTCGGTGGTGCCGATGGCGAGCATGACCACCATCAGCGGGGTCAGCACCCGCTTGCCGTTGACCTGGATGAACAGCTTGGTGCCGTGGTACCGGTCGGCGACGCCGAACTTCTTCTCGATCGACTTGAGCAGGCGGTTCTCCTCCCAGTCGTCCTCCTCGTCGCCCTTGCGGGCCTCCTGGACGAGCTTCCAGGCGGTGTAGATCAGGAACGCGCCGAAGATGTAGAACACCCAGGAGAAGCTGGCGATGATCGCCGCGCCGGCGGCGATGAAGATCGCGCGCAGGACCAGGGCGATGATCACGCCGACCAGCAGTACGCGCTGCTGGAGGTGGGACGGCACCGCGAACTTCGCCATGATCAGGACGAAGACGAAGAGGTTGTCGACGCTCAGCGACTTCTCGGTGATGTAGCCGGCGAAGAACTCGCCGGCCGGCTGGCTGCCGCCGAAGGCCCAAAGGCCCAGGCCGAACAGCGCGGCCAGGACGATCCACACGACCGTCCAGATTCCGGCTTCCTTGACCGACACGTCATGGGGCTTGCGCCCGATGAAGAAGTCGATCGCGATCAGGGCGGCGAGACCGAGAATGGTCACTGCCCAAAGGGTCGGGGATACGTCCACTGCGCCTCCGGCGTCGTACGGCTCGTCATCAGCGTCGTCGCTGCCGGAGGTCTCTTCCACCCGGGTGATTCCGGGCCGGCGCCCCGGGACCGATTCAGGTCATCGGTCCGTATTGACGGGAACGCCGCACACGGGGAGTACTCCCCTCCGCTCCCGGAAGGTTACCCGAAAGACCAAGGGAAGGTAAAGGGAAGGGTAAAGGGCTGCCAAGAGGCCAGGTCAGCGCCCCCATTCCCGTCGGGCGTGGGCGACTTGGTCAAGCACCTGCCACAGGATCCGGCTGCCTTCAGGCACCAGCGGGGGCTCGTACGTCCAGGCATGGCCGACCCACGGGTCGGCGAGGTGGTCGTCCGCGACCGGGGAGAGCCGGAGCAGCTTGCGCCACATGGGGTCGAGCAGCGGACCGTAGGCGCTGGCCTCGTCCCGGTCGGCCACCATCATCAGGTGCACGCCGACGGACGGGCCCTCGTCGGCGAGATAGCGCAGCTGGGTGACCGCACGGTCGTCGAAGCCGTGCGGGAAGTCGTGGACGATCAGCAGCTGCTCGCCCGGGACCAGACCGGGCGGCAGCGCGTCGGCCGCGCCGGCCCGTGCGGCCATCTGCAGCAGGTCCACGCGGTCGGTCAGCTGGGCGAGGACGGCGGAGACGCCGGCCGGACCGGAGGCGGGCGGGGTGGCGAGCACGCCGGTCTCGACGAGCGGGGCGAGCGAGGCGGCTCCGGAGCCCGCCGCGTCGACGACGTGGACGGTGAAGTCGCCGGCCGGGTAGACGGCGAGCAGCCGGGAGGCGAGCGCGACGGCGGTGTCCAGGGCGAGCCGGCGCAGCGTGCCCTCGTCGAGCAGGTTGGCCGCCTCCGAGCGGCCGCGGCCGCTGTCCACCCACAGGCCCCGCTCCAGCGGCAGCCGCACGAGCATGGGGATGCGCAGATCGGTCTGCTCCGGCAGGTGCAGATCGCCCAGGCGCAGGGCCATGGGGATCTCCATCGGGACGCGGTACGCGTGCCAGACCGGGTTGTCCCAGCCGGCGAAGGCGGCCGGCAGCGCGGGCTCCACGACCGCGGACTCGGCGGCCAGCTGGGCGAGGTCGCGGTCCAGGACCTCGCGGGCCCGGCCGGTCAGCTCGTCGTGCTTGGTGCGGGCCTCGGCGCGGGCGGCGTCGCCCTGGCCGCCGATGCGGCTGCGCGGGTCGGACAGGACGCGGTCGAGCTCCTGGTCCATCCGGGACTCGGCGAAGTCGCAGGCGCTGCGGTACGCGGCGGTGGTGCGGGCCAGGTCCTCGAACATGCCCCAGACCTGGTTGTAGAGCCGCTCCTCCATGGACCAGCCGTTGGCGTCGCCGGCGACGGGGACCCGAGGGCCCTGCGGCGAACCGGCGGGCGGGTTCGCGGGCTGCGGGGCCGGGGCGGCGGGCCGGCGGCGCGGGTGCGCGTAGTCGATGGGGCCGCCGGCGCCGGTGCCGCCCGCGGGGCCCTGGGCGGGCGGGTCGGCGGGTGCGGGCGGCGGCGACGCGGGCGCGGGGGGCGGCGGGGCCGCGGGCCGGCCGCCGGACGTCGGGTCCGGCGCGGCGGCGGGCGTCGAGTGGCGGACCCGCTCGGCCTCGGGGACGCGCGGCGGCGGGGCGGACACCGAGCGGGCGAGGCCGCGGGCGACCGCGTCCAGGATCGTGCCGGCCAGTTCGGCCGAGCCCGCCAGGCCCTGGTCGGCGAGCATGGCCGCGAGGCCGCCCTCGTAGCCCTGGCCGACGGCGCGGACCTTCCACGCGCCCTGGCGGCGGTACAGCTCCAGGGCGTAGACCGCGGACTCGGCGTCGAGTCCGGTGATGGTGTAGCTGGCGACCTCGGCGCCGTCGAGACCGGTGACGGCGACGAACGGCGCGGCGAGGGCGCCGAAGCGGCCCGGGCCGCCGACGCCGACGGGCAGCGCGAGCAGCAGCGAGACGCGGTGCACCGAGGCGGGGATCGCCTCCAGGTCCACCGCGAGGCGGTGGTCGGCGGCTGCCTGCTGGGAGACCTCCACGCCGGGCAGCGACGGGGAGCCGGGGTGGGCGATCCACTCGACGCCGGCCACGCGGCCGCCCTCGTCGGCGAGCGTGGCGCCGGCGACGACGGGGTGACCGGCCGACACGCGGATCTCCAGTCGGGTGTCGGGCAAGGGGTGGTTCTGCCCCCGGACCAGCTCGGCCGTCATCGGCGTGTGTCCCCTCGAAGCTGTGGTTCGGATGTGCTCGGATGCTCGGATGTGCCCTGGGTGGTGCAGGGAGGCCATGCGGGACAGCTCCCGGGGGCCGCTGCCTCCGGGAGCTGTTTCATACGACTGCCGTCCTGCTTACAGGTGCGGCAGGATCGCCGGCATCAGGTCCTGGAAGGTACGGCCGTTGGCCGGGTTGCCCAGGGCCGTCATCTGCCAGCCGCTGCCGGCCCGGTGGACCTTGGCCATGATCTGGGCGGTGTACTGGCCGCCGCCGTCCAGGGTGTAGCGGGCGAGCTCCTGGCCGTTCGTCTCGTCGACGATGCGGCAGAAGGCGTTCTGCACCTCCTGGAACGTCTGGCCGGTGAAGGAGTTCACCGTGAAGACGATCTGGTCGATGTGGACCGGCACCCGCTGCAGGTCGACGAGAATGGCCTCGTCGTCCCCGCCCTGGCCAGCGCCGCCGACCAGGTTGTCGCCGGTGTGCCGGACCGAGCCGTCCTCGCTGATGAGGTGACGGAAGAAGACCACGTCCACCGGCTGCTTGTCGGCGAAGAGGACCGCCGAGGCGTCCAGGTCGATCTCCCGGGTGCGCGAGCCGAACAGCCCGCGACGCGGCGCGGCCTGCCAGCCGAGGCCCATCCGCACCGAGCTGAGGCTGCCCCCGTCCCTCTTCTCCAGGTTGATGGCCTGCCCCTTGGTCATGTTGACCGTCACGCGCTGTCCCCTCTCGTTGCGTTTCCGCCGTACGTGCGCCGCCCCCGCGGCAGCCTTCCGCATGCGGTTGTCAGCACCCTACGCAGGGGCACTGACACCGCAGCAGTTAGGGCCGTTTTTGTGTCGGTCTTGCAACACACCGCACGCGCCGGGCGGGTGGAACGGTCAGGCGAGTCCCGCCTCCTTCATCTGGCGCAACTCCTTCTTCAACTCCCCCACCTCGTCGCGGAGCCGGGCGGCGATCTCGAACTGCAGCTCCGCGGCGGCGGCCCGCATCCGCTCCGTCATCTCCTCGATGAGCGCGGACAGTTCGGCGACGGGACGCTCGCCGAGGTCGAGGGTGCCGCCCTTGGCGCCCGCCTTGGCCTTCTGCGGCGTGTGTGCCGCGAGCGAGGGCACCGGGGCCTTGGCGGCCTTGCCGTCCTTGTTCCTGCGGTAGCCCGTCCCGAGGAGCTCCTCGGTGTCGACCTCCTCGCGGGCGATGGTCGCGACGATGTCGTTGATCTTCTTGCGCAGCGGCTGCGGGTCGATGCCGTGCGCCTCGTTGTACGCGATCTGCTTGGCGCGGCGGCGGTTGGTCTCGTCGATCGCCTTGTCCATCGCCGGGGTGATCGTGTCCGCGTACATGTGGACCTGGCCGGAGACGTTGCGGGCCGCGCGGCCGATGGTCTGGATCAGCGAGGTGCCCGACCGCAGGAAGCCCTGCTTGTCGGCGTCGAGGATGGCGACCAGGGAGACCTCGGGCAGGTCGAGGCCCTCACGGAGCAGGTTGATGCCGACGAGGACGTCGTACTCGCCGGCCCGCAGCTCGCGCAGCAGCTCGACGCGGCGCAGGGTGTCGACGTCGCTGTGCAGGTAGCGGACCTGGATGCCGAGCTCCAGGAAGTAGTCGGTGAGGTCCTCGGCCATCTTCTTGGTGAGGGTCGTGACCAGCACCCGCTCGTCCCGCTCGGTGCGCAGCCGGATCTCGTGCACCAGGTCGTCGATCTGGCCCTCGGTGGGCTTGACGACGACCTCGGGGTCGACGAGGCCGGTGGGGCGGATGATCTGCTCGACGAAGCCGTGGCCGCGGGAGAGTTCGTATGTGCCGGGGGTGGCCGACAGGTACACGGTCTGGCCGATCCGCTCCTGGAACTCCTCCCACTTCAGCGGGCGGTTGTCGAGCGCGGAGGGCAGCCGGAAGCCGTGGTCGACGAGGGTCCGCTTGCGGGAGGCGTCGCCTTCGTGCATCGCGCCGATCTGCGGCACGGTGACGTGGGACTCGTCGATGACGAGCAGGAAGTCCTCGGGGAAGTAGTCCAGGAGGGTGTTGGGCGCGGAGCCGGGCTCGCGGCCGTCGAAGTGCATCGAGTAGTTCTCGATGCCGGAGCAGGAGCCGATCTGACGCATCATCTCGATGTCGTAGGTGGTGCGCATGCGCAGCCGCTGGGACTCGAGGAGCTTGCCCTGCTTGTCGAGCTCGGCGAGCCGCTGCTCCAGCTCGCGCTCGATGTCGTTGATCGCCCGCTCCATGCGCTCCGGTCCGGCCACGTAGTGGCTGGCGGGGAACACGTACAGCTCGCTGTCGTCGCTGATGACCTCGCCGGTGAGCGGGTGGAGGGTGGACAGCGCCTCGATCTCGTCGCCGAACATCTCGATGCGGACGGCGAGCTCCTCGTAGACCGGGAAGATCTCGATGGTGTCGCCCCGGACCCGGAAGGTGCCACGGGTGAAGGCGTGGTCGTTGCGGGTGTACTGGATGTCGACGAAGCGGCGCAGCAGCTGGTCCCGGTCGAGCTCCTCGCCGACCTTGAGCCGGACCATCCGGTCCACGTACTCCTGCGGGGTGCCGAGGCCGTAGATGCAGGAGACGGAGGCGACCACGACCACGTCGCGCCGGGTGAGCAGCGAGTTCGTCGCGGAGTGGCGCAGCCGCTCGACCTCCTCGTTGATCGAGGAGTCCTTCTCGATGTAGGTGTCCGACTGCGGGACGTACGCCTCGGGCTGGTAGTAGTCGTAGTACGAGACGAAGTACTCGACCGCGTTGTTCGGCAGGAGCTCGCGGAACTCGTTCGCCAGCTGGGCGGCAAGCGTCTTGTTCGGCGCCATGACGAGCGTCGGGCGCTGGAGGCGCTCGATCATCCAGGCGGTGGTCGCCGACTTGCCGGTGCCGGTGGCCCCGAGCAGCACGACGTCCTTCTCACCGGCGCGGATGCGCCGCTCGAGGTCGTCGATGGCCGTGGGCTGGTCGCCACTGGGCTTGAAGGGGCTGACGACCTCGAAGGGCGCCACCGTGCGTTCGATCTGGGAAACGGGCCGCATGCACCCACCGTACGACCCGCCACTGACAGCCGGGCGCGGATCGGCCCGCTGCCCCGGCGCCACCGGGTCCTGGGCCCGGGGTCACCAGTCCTGGGGGTGGTGTCCGTCGCGGCGCGCCGTGCGGGCGGAGGGCCGGCGGGAGGTCCGGCCGGCGGGCTCGCCGTAGGCGGGGGCGGGGATCTTGGGCCGGGGCGGAGTGGGGCGGCCGGAGGGCTTCTGCCAGTCGGGCTCGCCCATGACGAGGAGCGGGTCGAACATCACCACGACCGCGGCAAGGACCAGGAAGACCGCGGGGCCGATCAGCATGGGCAGCAGCAGCGAGGCCGCGGTGTCGCCGGTGCCGGGCGGCGGGGAGCCGTGCACGTGGACGCGGACGGCGGCCATGGCGGTGTAGTGCATGCCGCTGACCGCGAGCCCCATGACCAGGCTGGCGCCGAGGCTGGCTGCGAAGCCGTGCACGGAGACCGCGGCCCACAGGGCGGTGGTGGCCGCGACGACGGCGATCAGCACGGACAGGGCAACGGTGAGGGTGTCGTACTCCACCCGCCCCTGGAACCGCATTCCGGCCATGCCCAGGTAGTGCATGGTGGCGACGCCGAGGCCGGTGATCGTGCCGCCGGTGACCAGAGCGAGCGCGGTGGCGCCCCGGTAGCCGACGATGAAGATGCCGATGCCGACCATGACGATGGCGACGGCGAGGCTGGCGAAGGTGATCGGGCGGTCGTAGCCGATCGGGACGCGCCGCACGGAGAAGCCCATCATCGCGATGAAGTGCATGGTCCAGATGCCGGTCCCTATGGAGGTGGCCCCGAGGGCCAGCCAGCCGGCCTTGAAGCTGTCGCCGTTACGCAGGGATCTGGTGGTGCAGCGCAGCCCCAGGGCTCCTCCGAGGCACGCCATGAGAAAGGCGGCCACGGGCGTGACGAGGCCATAGCTGAATCCGTCGACCGTGCCCTGCATGAGTGTGTGTCCTCCCACCCCTGAACGGCCCAACGGCCGAAAACCGCCGGACCGGCTGCGTCCCCCTGCCCGGGCGAGATTATGGCGCTCATTGCGGCCGGCAAACATGTGCGGGGGGATTCACCTGGGCCGAGACTGCGTCCTGATGCGGTCTGGGCGGTTCCGTTCATGTTCCGGCCAGGCTCCGCCCGCCCTGTGTTGCCGATGGTCTGCCAGGCTCATTTTCGTCCGCTGTTCAACCTCCGCCGTCTCTACCGCCGTCCCTCTGCAGCCCCTCCGCTGCCGCCCGACTTGTACTGACCGCCGCGCCCGACCGACGCGAGGAGCCGTCATGTCCGCACGTCCCGTCGCCCCGACCGCCGCCACGGCCGCCGCCGCGCTGCTGGGCGTCGGCGCCCTGCTGGCCCCCGGACACTCCGCGACCCGCCCCGCCGTGCAGAGCGCGCGCGTCCTGCCCCTGGTGATCGCCCACCGCGGCGCCTCCGCGTACGCCCCGGAGAACACCCTCGCCGCGGTCGACCTGGCCCGGGAACTGGGCTCCGAGTGGGTGGAGAACGACGTCCAGCGCAGCAGGGACGGCGAGCTGGTCGTCGTCCACGACGACACCCTGGCCCGCACCACGGACGTCGAGCAGCGCTACCCGGGCCGGGCGCCCTGGCGCGTGCGGGACTTCACGGCGGCCGAGATCGCCACACTGGACGCGGGCAGCTGGTTCGGCGGGCGCTGGGCGGGCGCGCGGGTGCCCACCCTGCGCGAGTACCTGCACCGGGTGGACGCCAACGGCCAGAAGCTGCTCCTGGAGATCAAGAATCCGGAGCTGTACCCGGGGATCGAGGCGGACACGCTGCGCGTCCTGGGCCAGGAGGGCTGGCTGGAACGGCGGCACGTGCGGTACGGGCTGGTCGTGCAGAGCTTCGGGGCGGCCGCGCTGAAGGCGGTCCACGCGCAGCGGCCGGACGTCGTCACCGGCTTCCTGGGCACGCCCGCCATGGCCGACCTGCCCGCGTACGCCGCCTTCGCCGACCAGATCAATCCCTCCCACGCCACGGTCACCGCCGACTACGTGGCCGCCGTGCAGGCCCTCAAGGGCCCGCACGGCGTGCCGCTGCGGGTCACCACATGGACGGTGAACGACGCGGCGGGCGCGCGGCGGGTGGCCGCCGCCGGCGTGGACGGGATCATCACCGACCGCCCGGACGTGGTCGCGGACGCCGTCGCCGGGGGCTGAGCCGGGGCGGGTCCGCGCGGGCTGTCAGTGGCCGGTCGTACGGTGGTCGGCATGGACAGCGAAGTGCAGTCGCCGCGTGTGGAGTGGACGGTCGTGCCCAGCGACATCGGCCCGCTGCTGCTGGCCGCGACCGGGCAGGGGCTGGTGAGCGTCGCCTTCCACGCCGACGCCTCGGTGCGGGAGCGGCTGCCGGCCCGGCTGGGGGCCCGGCTCGGCGCGGAGCCGGTCGAATCGGCGACGGGCCGGCTCGCGGAGCCGATACGCCGGCTCGCCGCGTACTTCGAGGGCGAGCTGAAGACCTTCGACCTGCCGCTGGACTGGTCGCTGACGACCGGCTTCAACCGTCAAGTGCTGCGCGAGCTGGCGTCGGGGGTGCCGTACGGCACGGTCGTGGGCTACGGGGAGCTCGCGGAGCGCGTCGGGCAGCCGGGCGCCGCGCAGGCGGTCGGGGCGGCGATGGGCAGCAACCCCCTCCCGGTGGTGGTGCCGTGCCACCGGGTGGTGGAGAGCGACGGGGGCCTCGGCGGCTTCGGGGGCGGCCTGGAGACCAAGCGGCGGCTTCTGGCGCTGGAGGGCGTACTGCCGCAGCCGCTGTTCTGAACCGGGCCGGCGGAGGACGCATCGAGCGAATACCCCTACGGGGTAGGCATTCCCTCGCCGTCGCCCGGCTGGCACACTGCGTCAGTGACCAACACGCCTGATGCCACTGACACCGCCGCTCCCGCGGACATACCCGGGGGCGCGAAGCCCCGGCCCGTCACGCCCGAGGAACTGCCGGCCCTGCGCCGGAGGGTGCACGCCGTCCTGATCGCCAGCCAGATCCTCGGCGGCCTCGGGATCGCCATCGGCGTCGCGCTCGCCGCGCTGCTGGCCAAGGAGGTCAGCGGCACGGAGGCGCTGGCCGGGGTCGCGTCCACGGCCACGGTCGCCGGGCCGGCGCTGCTCGCGATGCCGCTGGCCTCGCTGATGAACGCGCGGGGGCGGCGGGCCGGGCTGACGCTCGCGTATCTGGTCGGCGCGGCCGGCGCGGGCGTGGTGGTGCTGGGCGCGGCCCTGGGCAGCTTCCCGCTGCTCCTGGCGGGCATGGTGGGCTTCGGCGGGGCGTCCTCGGCGAACCTCCAGGCGCGCTTCGCGGCGGCCGATCTGGCGGAGCCGGAGCGGCGCGCCCGGGCGATCTCCACGGTGGTGTGGGCGACGACGATCGGCGCGGTGCTCGGGCCGAACATCGCCGCCCCGGCCGGGAAGAGTGTCGCCGGACTCGGCATCCCCATGGCGGCCGGGCCGTTCCTGTGGGCCGCGGTGGTCTTCCTGCTGGCCGCCGTCATGGTCTCGGTGCTGCTGCGCCCCGACCCGCTCCTGACCGCGCGTTCCCTCGCCGGGGCGACGGAGGGCGCGGCGGCGGAGGAGGAGCGCTCGCTCAAGGCCGGCCTGAAGGCCGTACGGGAGTCCTCCCGGGCGCGCCTCGCCCTGGTCACCGTGGCGGCCTCGCACGCGACGATGGTGTCGATCATGTCGATGACCCCGGTGGCGCTCGGTCACCACGGTGCGGGGATCGAGCTGATCGGTCTGGTCATCAGCGGGCACATCGCCGGCATGTACGCGTTCTCGCCGGTGATGGGCTGGCTGGCGGACCGGGTGGGCCGGCTGTCGGTGATCGGCCTCTCGGCCGGGCTACTGGCCGGCGCGGCGATGCTCGCGGGCACGGCGGGCCCGAGCCACGCCCAGACCGCGGCGGGCCTGTTCGTGCTCGGGCTCGGCTGGTCGGCCGGCCTCGTCTCGGGCTCGGCGCTGCTGACCGACTCGGTGCCGCAGGCCGCCCGGGCCGCCGTCCAGGGCCTGTCGGACACCATCATGAACACCGCCGCGGGCCTGGGCGGCCTGATGGCGGGTCTGATCATGGCCAAGGCCGGCTACGGCTGGCTGAACGCCCTCGGGGCGTGCCTGCTGCTCCCGATGGCGGCCCTCGTCCTGCGCGGCGCGACCCGGAGGACCGCCTCGAAGGACGCCTGAGGCAGCGGGCCGGGGAGGGCCCCCGACGCAGCGGGCCGGGGCCGCTCAGAGGTTGATGTGGTACGCCTTGCGGAGCGTCTCGTGGACCGTCCACGTGGTCCGCTCGCCCCCGCGCATGACAGCCGCGACGCCCGGACCGAGCTCCAGCGTGCCGCCGCCCTCGATCGCGACGGTGGCGCGCCCGCTCACCACCACGAACAGTTCGTCGGCCTCGGTGTCGGTCACCACGCCCGGGGTGATCTGCCACAGACCGCGCACCTGCTTGCCGTCCGCGGACTCCCAGAGCACCTTGCCGGTCACCACCGGGTCTCCGGAGACGATCTGCTCCGGGTCCAGGGGCTCCGGCTCCAGCTCGGCGTCGGGGATGTGCACGGCGAAGGACTGCTGATCGTGTGTCGTCATGGCGGGTGACTGTAGCCGGGCGAACCGGCCGCCGCGCACCGGGGCGGCACCCCGAACCGACCCCTCCGACCTGCGGGTTCACACGGCTACGGATTCCGTGGCGGGCACGCGCCGCACCCCGGCTGGTCATCGCGCGGCCCGCCCCGTCCGCGCCCGTCCGCCTCGCGTGGGAGCCACGGATTCCGCAGCCCCGGCAAACCGCCGTTTCGAGCCCTCGCGGCCGAAAACAGCGCCCGCCGCGCGTGGTGCCGAGCGGCGACGGCGCAGGTCGCGGCGAGCGCCTTTGGTACGCCCAATGTTGCTCGTCGCGGGGCCGCCGCAGCCCTGCCGTTCATGGCGTGCACAGGTCAAACTCGCGGTCAGAGCCCCCTCTCGAAGGCCTCTCTCAGCTCCCCCACACACCTGCTGGAGCCCGCGATGACCTCCCCCCTCGCCCGTACGACCGCCCTGGCCGCCCCACTGCTCCTCGCGGCCGCCCTCGGAACCCCCGCGACGGCGGCGACCGCCGAGCCCACGCCGGGCGCCGCGTACAAGGCCGCGCACGACCGTCTCCCCGCACAACGCCTCACCGCCGGGCAGCGCGCGCTGTCCGCGAAGAAGCAGGCCGAGGCGGCGAGAGCGTACGACCGGCTGCGCACCGCCCCGGTCCGCGCACTCGCCGGGTACAAGCTCTCCGGCGGCGTCCACCAGTCGCAGAAGACCTCCTACTGGTGCGGCCCCGCGACCCTCGTCATCACCCAGTCCGCCCGCGACGAGGTGGCCGGCCGGTCCCAGCAGGACGCCGCGACGCTGCTCAAGACCACGACCGGCGGCACCGCCTGGTACGGCATCAACATCAACGTCCCGAACCCGACCGGCTATCCGATGGCCGACGCGCTCAACCAGCGCCTCCCCGGCTCCGGCTACGTGCCGAAGGCACTGCCGTACACCCCGACGTCCACCGACAAGGCCAACTTCAAGGCCCACATCACGCACAACACGGACAACGACTACGCGATCGCCGGCAACGCCTGGGAGGTGCCCGGCGGCCCGCACCTCGTCGGCCACCCGAACATCGAGATCTTCCACTGGGTCTCGATCGACGGCTACAACACCGACACCGCGGCCGGCCAGGTCAACTACCTCGACCCGGTGGGCGGGGTGAGCACGAGCGTCATCTCGTGGGCGGGCGGCGTCCCCAAGTCGGCACGGATCTCCTCCGACACCATCACCACGATCATGGGCGGCCGTGGCTACGTCTGGTAGCCGCCGGGTCCTGTGGGCGGCCGCGCTGCTCCTCGCGGGCGCCCCGGCCGCGGGGTGCGCCCCGGCGGGTCCGGCGCCGCGGCCCGATCCCGCACCGCCGCCGCGCCCGCTCGCGACCCCGCGGACCCTCGCCGACGCCTGCGAGGTCCCGCTGCCGGCCGCCTGGCGGGCCGCCCTCGACGCGGGCGCGCTGCGCACCCCCGGCGGCGCGCGGGCGGTGCTCGCGGACGCCGGGCCCGGCTGGACGGCCGTCCAGCTCACCGAGGACGGACGGCGGCGGGCCGCGCTGCTCGCCGGCGGCGCACCGCCCCGCACCCTGCTCACCCTCGCCGACCCGGTCGAACACCAGCTGCTCGCCGCCGACTTCGACGGCCGGCACGCCGTCTTCGCGGTCCTGGAGGGCCGGACCCTCGACAGCCCGTGGAGCCTGTACGCGTGGGACTCCCGCACGGGGGCGGCGCGTCGGCTCGCCCGTGCGGACCGGCCGGGCCCGCTGCCGCGGCCGGTGCTGCGCGACGCCACGGTCTTCTGGGCGCAGGGCGTCGGCGACGGGCGGGCGACCGTGTACGCGGTCCCGGCCGCCGGGGGCCCGCGGCGGTCGGTGCACACGGGCGTACTGGACGCGCCGTTCGCCGCGGGCCGGCTGCTGGTCTGGCGCGAGGCGGCCGGCGCGGGCACCCGGCTGACGGCGGTGGACCGGGTGTCGCTGCGGCCGGCCGCGCTGCCCGCGCCGATCGCCGCGCTGCGGGACGTGCGCGCGGTCGCCTCCGACGGCACGACCTGGGCCTGGGTGGCCGGCGAGGCGGAGCAGCGGCTGATGGTGTGGCGGACCGGCGACGCCCGGCCGGTGGCGGCCGTGACCGGCTCCCCCGGCGCGGACGGCGTCGACCAGGTCCGGGTCAACGGCCGGCTGGTCACCTGGCGCACCCCGGAGACCTCGTACGCCCTGGAGCCGACGGCCGGTTCGTACACGCGGATCACGCCGCCGTACGGGTACGCGCAGGGCGCCGGCGGCTCGCTCGCGGTGGCGTACAGCGAGGGGAACGCCAAGGCGGCCGGGGCGCGGGCGGTGATCCAGGTGGTGCGCTCGGACGGGCTGCCGGGGCTGCCGGGCTGCGGCTGAGGTCGGCTGCCGGGCTGCGGCTGAGGTTTCGGACGGCGCGGCACGGCAGAGGTTTGCGGGGTGATCGACCGCGCCAGGGATGGGACATGCCTGAGACCACAGTCGTACTGTCCGAAGAAGTGCGGGAGGCGCTGGCCGCTCGGCGGCCGGTCGTCGCCCTGGAGTCGACGATCATCGCGCACGGCCTGCCCCGGCCGCGTAATCTCGCCGTGGCGGAGGAACTGGAGGCGCTGGTACGGGAGGGCGGCGCGGTCCCCGCGACGATCGCCGTCCTCGACGGCACGGCCTTCGTCGGCCTGGGCAAAGAACAGGTGGAGCGCGTCGCGGCGGATCCCTCGGTGCGCAAACTGGGGCACCGCGATCTCGCGCCGGCGCTGGCGACCGGCGCCAGCGGGGCGACCACGGTGTCCGCGACGGCGTTCCTGGCCGCGCGGGCCGGTGTCCGCGTCTTCGCGACCGGCGGCCTGGGCGGGGTGCACCGCGGCTGGACCGAGACCCAGGACGAGTCGGCCGACCTGCGGCTGCTCGCACGGACACCGATCGCCGTGGTGTGCGCGGGGGTGAAGTCGATCCTCGACGTACCGGCGACGCTGCAGCGCCTGGAGACACTGGGCGTGGGCGTGGTGGGCTACCGGACGGACCGGTTCCCCGGCTTCTACCTGACGTCGTCGGGCGAGCCGGTCGACTGGACGCTGGACTCCCCCGAGGAGGTCGCGGCGGTGCTGCGCGCCCAGGACGGGTTGGGCGGCCCGGACGCGGCGCTGATCGTGGCCAATCCGGTGCCGGAGGACCGGCAGTTGGACCCGGGGGTGCACGACCGGGTCCTCGGCGCGGCGCTCGACGCCTGCGCGGAGCGCGGGATCACGGGGCAGGCGGTGACGCCGTTCCTGCTGGAGTACCTGATGACGCACACCGCCGGGGCATCCCTCGAGGCGAACCTGGCGGCGGTGCGCGGGAACGTGCGGCTGGCGGCACGGATCGCGGCGGCGTACGCGTGACGGGTGGGGCGCTGCTCGTCGTCGGGGACGTGGTCACCGACGTGGTGGCCCGGCACCGCGAGCCGCTCGCGCCGGGGACCGACACGGCGGCCGAGATCCGTACGCTGCCGGGCGGTGCCGGCGCCAACGCGGCCTGCTGGGCCGCGCGTTCGGGCTGCCGTGACGTACGGCTGCTCGGGCGGGTCGGGGCCCGGGACGCGTCCTGGCACGAGGACGCGTTGCGCGGGGCGGGTGTGCGGCCGCTGCTGGTCGTCGACGGGACCGCCCCGACGGCCACGGTGATGGCGCTGGTCGACCCGACGGCCGAGCGCACGTTCCTCACCGACAGCGGGGCGGCGCTGCGGCTGGCGGTTGGCGACTGGTCGCCAACTCTGCTGGAGGGTGTGGGCCACCTTCACCTGTCGGGGTATCTCTTCTTCGGAGGCACCAGCCGGGGCGCGGTGCGGGCCGCGCTGCGCGACGCGCGGGCGGCGGGCGTCCCGGTGAGCGTCGACCCGGCGTCGGCGGGGTTTCTGAAGGAGATGGGGGTGGCGCGTTTCCTCGCCGCGGCGGAGGGCGTGGACGTGCTGCTTCCCAACGCGGACGAGGCCCGCCTGCTCACGGGCCTGGACGAGCCGGAGGCCGCGGCCCGCGCCCTGAGCCGCCGCTTCCCGCTCGTCGCGGCGACCCTGGGCGCGGCGGGCGCGCTGGTCGCGGAGTCGGGCGAGGTGACCGCCCGTGTCACCGCGCCCTCCGCCCGCGCGGTCGACAGCACCGGCGCGGGCGACGCCTTCACGGGCGCGTTCCTCGCCGCCCGCCTGAGCGGCGCCGCCCCGTCGGCGGCGGCGGAGGCGGGCTGCCGGGCGGGAGCGGAGGCGGTGGGGAGGGTGGGAGGGAGACCGTAGAGGAAGACCGTAGAGGGAGACCGTAGGGGTGCAACCCGCCGTCAGAGGGGTGCAGCCCGCCGTCAGGACGGGAGGCCGCTCCATGCCGGGTGCTGGGGGTCGTCGGTGCGGACGACGACGTCCGCGGAGTCGGCGGGGGCGACCTCGTCCTCGTACCGCTGGAATGCCGGAAGGGTCCAGGCGTCCTCGGTGCGGCGGGCCAGCGCGCCGCGCGAGAGCCGCAGATGGACCGTCAGGTCGAAGGGGAACCAGTGCCCCTGCAGAAACGGCCCGTGCAGCACCAGCACGCCGCCGGCCGGTAGCTCCGCGTACGGGCTGCGGGTCGCACGGTCCTTGACCGGGTCCCACAGGTCGGGCAGGACCCGCCCCGTGCCGCCCGCCTCCAGCGGGCGGAACACCTCACGCCACAGCGCCCCGGTGTCGAACCAACCGCTGTAGTACGCGTCCGGGTCCTGCTTGCCGTACTCGAACCGCAGCGAGGCGGGCCGCAGGAAGCCGTCCGTGCCGACGACCAGGACCGAACGGCCGCGCAGCCGCAGCGCGTGCGCGATCCGCTCCGCGGTCTCCCCGGTCGGCGCTGCGGGTGCGCCGTCGATCCCGACCTTCAGCCACGCGCTGCCGTCGCCGGGCTCGGCGGCGTCAAGGCGTCCGGCGACGGCCTTGGTCAGCCGCGCCCAGGTGATCGCTTCGAATCTCACCCGTCCCATCCTGCCGGTCCGTCGTCACCCGGACCGTGCAGGGGCACCCCGAGCCGCCCGGCGAGCGCGGCGGCGGTCGCCGGCGGCTCCGCCCAGTCCGTACCCCGCCACACCGCGAGGACCGGCGGCCGGTCGTCCCCGGCGTCGAGTACCGCACGGAGCACGAGCATCCAGCCCCACGAGTCCCCGTCCCACTCCAGCCTGAGCGCGGCCGGCGGCCCGCCGGGCAGCTCTCGGGCCCGGCCCGCCAGCGTCTCCAGGTCGTCGGCGGGCAGCGGTTCGACCCGGTCGCCGAGCACCTCCATGCGCCAGGCGACGAGATCCACGCCCGCGTGGATGCCCGTCCCGGCGCCCTCGCGCGAGGAGCGGACGACGTGGATCGCCTGCACCATGCCGCGGCGGACGACCCAGGCGTCGACCTCCTCGCGCACCTCCGGCGGCAGCACCGCCCACAGGTCCCGGGCCGCGGTCATGCGCTCCTCACCCGCTCGGTGAGTTCGGCGCGGCCCGCCGCCACCGCCTCCGCGAGGCTCAGCTCGCCGCTCGCCAGCGCCCGGCAGGTGGCGGTGTCCGTGCGCAGGTACGCGTCGGGGTCGGCCGCCGGGCCGTCGCCGTACGCCGGCCCCTCGTCCCCGGCACGTACGTGGAACTCCCCTGCGTCCAGCGTCACCTGGACCACCCGTCCCGGCGTCCCCTCCAGCGCCCGCAGCAGCGGGACGGCGAACCAGTGCGCGCGGACGGCGTCCGTCGGCCGGGGCTCGCCGAGGTCGGGCGCGCCGAACTCGGCGAGGGCGCGCAGCACGGGCAGCAGGGCGCGCCCCCGCTCGGTGAGTTCGTACACGGACGCGGAGACCGGCGCGGGGAGCCGGCGGCGCGTCACCAGCTCGTCGCGTTCCATGTCCTTGAGCCGTCCGGCCAGCATGTCCGTGCTGACGCCCGGCAGATCGGCGTGCAGATCGGTGTAGCGGCGTGGCCCGGCGAGGAGTTCACGGACGATCAGCAGCGTCCAGCGGTCGCCGACGGCGTCGAGGGCTCGGGCGGCGGCGCAGTACTGGTCGTAGCTCCGGCGGCGGGGCCGGCTGGGCTGACGTGGCATGGGACGCAGTCTAGACAGATTGTCGTTGGACTTTCCAAGCCCGAACTTGGTAAAACCAAGCAACAGCACTTTTGGGGAGGCAGTCGCATGGAGTTCCGGCAGTCGAGCAAGCTCAGCGAGGTCTGCTACGAGATCCGGGGCCCGGTCATCGAGCACGCCAACGCCCTGGAGGAGGCGGGCCACAGCGTCCTGCGCCTCAACACCGGCAATCCCGCGCTCTTCGGCTTCGAGGCCCCCGAGGAGATCGTCCAGGACATGATCCGGATGCTCCCCAGGGCGCACGGCTACACCGACTCCCGAGGCGTCCTCTCCGCCCGCCGCGCGGTCGCCCAGCGCTACCAGGCCATGGGACTGCCGGACGTCGACGTCGACGACGTCTTCCTCGGCAACGGCGTCTCCGAGCTGGTCTCCATGGCCGTGCAGGCGCTTCTGGAGGACGGCGACGAGGTCCTGATCCCCGCCCCGGACTTCCCGCTGTGGACCGCGGTCACCGCCCTGGCCGGCGGCAAGCCGGTGCACTACCTGTGCGACGAGTCGGCCGACTGGTATCCGGACCTGGACGACATGGCCGCGAAGATCACCGACCGGACCCGCGCCGTCGTGATCATCAATCCCAACAACCCCACCGGCGCCGTCTATCCGAAGGAGATCGTCGAGGGCATCCTCGACCTGGCCCGGCGGCACGGACTGATGGTCTTCGCCGACGAGATCTACGACCAGATCGTCTACGACGACGCCGTCCACTACCCGGCCGCCTCCCTCGCCCCGGACCTCGTCGTGCTCACCTTCGGCGGCCTGTCGAAGACGTACCGGGTGGCGGGCTTCCGCTCGGGCTGGCTGGTCGTCAGCGGCCCGCGGCAGCATGCGAAGAGCTACCTCGAGGGGCTCACCATGCTCGCCTCCATGCGGCTGTGCGCCAACGCCCCCGCCCAGTACGCCATTCAGGCCGCGCTCGGCGGCCGGCAGTCCATCCATGAGCTCACCGCCCCCGGCGGCCGGCTGTACGAGCAGCGCGACAAGGCGTGGCAGAAGCTCAACGAGATCCCCGGCGTCTCCTGTGTCAAGCCGAAGGGCGCGCTGTACGCCTTCCCCCGGCTCGACCCGAAGGTGCACCCGATCCACGACGACGAGAAGTTCGTGCTGGACCTGCTGCTCCGCGAGAAGATCCAGGTCGTGCAGGGCACCGGCTTCAACTGGCCGCGGCCGGACCACTTCCGGATCCTCACCCTGCCGTACGCCGACGACCTCGACGCCGCGATCAGCCGCATCGGCCGCTTCCTGAGCGGTTACAAGCAGTAGCACCGCAAAAGGAGCGGGCCCGGGGGCGTAGCCAACCCCCGAGCCCTGTGGATGCCGTTCACGATCACACGCCGGACGGCATGCGGCTCCGGGTCAGTCTGATGACGCCGCGCCCTTCCTTTGGGCCACCGCGGATCGAGCTCCGCGGGCTGGATTCGAACCAGCAACTCGACGTTCGGGCCCGGGCCCGGTCGTCCGGCGATGAACGGCGAATGCTGAGTCTGGAGCAAGAGTCTGAGTCTGACCGCGCCCCCGGTCGACGGGGCCGCGGATTCACGACAAGCTTCAGTTTCAGCTTTGCGCTCCTCGCGCACCCCGACCGCCTTGCACGGCCGGGGAGTTCATGAGGCTACCCGAACAGGTAGCCGAAGACGGCGTCGCCCACGCGCTGGTCCACGACCTCGGTGGAGTTGGCCTCCTCGCGGGCGAATTTCACGGCCTGCTGGAGCTTCTCCACCCGGTCCACCAGCTCGTTGACCCGGCGGGCGGGCAGCGCGCCGGAGAACTTCACGGTCGTCCAGTACCCGACGGGCACGTCCTCGTAGTACACCTCGACCTGCGCCGGGTGCTTGTCCGTGGCCTCGGCCTTGACGTGGTTGCGCGGCACCTTCTTCGTCCGGACGGTGCGCACCGCCTCGGTCTTCCAGGCGTCGGTGGACGGGTCCTGCGTCCACGACTCGGCCGCGTCGAGCACCGGCAGCCTGCGGATGAAAGCCATCAGCTCCGCCAACTGCTTCTCCAGGAACAGGAGATACGAGACGGGCGCCTGGCCGATCACGACCCGGCCGTCGACGACGACATCGGCGCGGGCCTCGCCGTTGGCCCAGTCCTTCGTGGCGGTCACATCGAACAGCCGGGTGAGCGTCCTGGCCGTGTCCTTCAGGACCTCCTCGGCCTTCAGCTGCACCAGCGTCGACTCGGGCGGCAGCTGCTCGCCCTCCTCGTCCTTGGGCTGGTAGGTCCGGGCGATGCCGGCGAGCAGCGCGGGCTTCTGCAGTCCCTGGTGCGCGGCCGTCAGGTCCTGCTGAGCCTTGGACTTGACGCCCTTCTCAACTGCGATGATCTGATTGAGTTTCGTTGCCACGCGACCGACCCTAACGCGTCCGCGGGCGACGCCTCGAACGAATATCGCAGGATCGTGCCCGACCGAGTCGAAGGAGTACGCAGACATGGATGCGGCGCTGATAGCCGTCCTCGGAACCCTGCTCGGCGTCGCCGCCACGCACTGGTTCCAGAGCCGGACCACCGAGCGCTCCGCGGTGCTCGCCCGGGACGAGCAGCTGCGCCAGGAACGGATCACCGCGTACAGCTCCTTCGCCGGAGCACTGGTCGACTACCGGCACAGCCAGAACGACCGCTGGTTCCGGGCGCTCGAGGTGCCGGGCACGGAGACGGCGGAGGCGGCCCGCTACACCTCGTACGCGCGGCGGCGCGCCGCCAGCCAGGCACTCTTCCGGGTCCAGCTGGTCTGCGACGATCCGAAGACCCGTCAACTGGCCGAGCAGGCCTACGAGGTGACCAACTGCATCCACGAGGCGGCCGACGAGGAGGAACGGGCGAACCGCGGGGCGCAGGCCAAGGAGGCGATCTCGCTGTTCATCGAGGCCGCCGCGCCCGGGGTGCGCTGAGCGGAGTCCGCCGAGCGAGGGAGGCCGTCATGGAGCTCGTCGCGCCCGTCGTCGTCGAGCCGTTGCGCCGCCGGCGCTGTACCGAGTGCGGTGCGGGGCCGTTGGAGCGGATGGTGCTGGAGTTCAACGCGCCGCTCTGTCTGGACTGCGCCGACCTCGGCCATCTGGTCTTCCTGCCGCACGGCGACACGGCCCTCACCCGCCGGGCGCGCGAGGCGAGCGAGCTGTGGGCGCTGGTGGTACGGCACAACCGGCGGCGGACCCGCTACGAGCGGCAGGGCCTGCTGGTGGAGGAGGCCGCGCTGGCCGCGGCGGAGGAGGCCTGTCTGGCCGACGCGGAGGCCCGGGCGCGGCGGCGGGCGCGGGACGCGGTGCGGCGCGCGGCCCAGGACGTGCGGGTGCGGGAGACGCTGGCCGCGGAGATCCGGCGGCTCTTCCCGCGCTGCCCCGAGGACCGGGTCGCCGAGATCGCGGCGCACGCCTCGCAGCGCGGCAGCGGCCGGGTGGGGCGGACCGCGGCGGGCCGGTCCCTGGACCGGGGTGCGGTCACGGCCGCGGTACGCGCGTCGGTACGGCATGTGGACACGGAGTACGACGCGTTGCTGATGCGGGGCGTGCCCCGCAACCAGGCCCGGACGAGGGTGGCGCCGGTCATCGACACGGTGCTCCGGGCCTGGCGGGGGTGAACGCCGACGCCCCCGGGAAGGGGCGCGGGGGTCGGACGCGGGCGTCACACGCGTGCGTCCGACCGGGGCGTCAGACGCGGGCGTCGGCCGTGCGGGAGCGGCGGTAGAGGATCGCGCCGCCGAGCAGCAGCGCCGCGCTCGCGGGGATGCCGTAGCCGGCCAGGTTCGCGCCGGTCTCGGCGAGCTCCTCGGTCTCCCCATGCGGCTCGTGGGCCGGCGGCACGACGATGTTCTTGCCGGGCGCGGGCTCGGGCTCGCCGGGGGCGGCCGGCTCCTCGGGGGTCTCGGGGGTGACCGGACCGTTGACCGAGCTGTTGCCGAACGCGGGGTTGCCGATGCCGACGACGTTGACCGAGTTCCCGCTGACGTTCACGGGGAGGTCGACCGGCAGCTGGATCCCGTTCCCGGAGAGGACCCCGGGCGAGCCCTTCGCGACGCCGTCGGCGTTCGCGCCGCCGCCGTTCGTCGAACCGCCCTGGTGCCCGCCGCCGCTGTGGCCGTTCTGGCCGCCGTGACCGGCCTGCCCGCCGCCGGACCGGGTGGTGCCCGGCAGGTCCTTGTGGGCCCCGGCGCCACCGCCGGCGGCGTGCGAGCCGCCGGAGCCGTTCGCGCAGCCGTTGCCGAACGCCGGGTTGAGCACGCCGACGACGTTGACGGTGTTCCCGCAGACGTTGACCGGGACGTGCACCGGCAGCTGGACCGCGTTGCCTGAGCCGACGCCCGGTGAGCCGACGGCTGCGCCTTCAGCGGCCGAGTCGGCGTGTGCGTAGCCCGCCGAGAGGGCGAGCGCGCCGCCCGTGACCATCAGTGTGGCCAGACCACTTCGGCGAATCTGCCTCATGGCTTCCTGCCTTCCGGAGGTATGCACGGGCATGCGCCCGTACCGGAAATAACGCCCACCGCGGGCGTCCGGATGAGGCCCGTCGCCGGTTTCACCCGAACGGGTGGAGTGGAGTTGATCGTGACGGGGCACCCCTTCGTGCCCGCACCCCGTGGTCACGGGGCCGAGCGCGGCCGTCCGGGGACTTGTCGAGGGCCGTTCGGGGTAACGCTCTTGGCATGACCGACCGTCCGCTCCTCCTCCTCGACGTCGACGGGCCGCTCAATCCGTACGCGGCCCGGCTCCCCCGACTGCGCGGCTACACCGCGCACCGCCTCCGGCCGTCGAACTGGTCGTCCCGGCAGGCCCCCGGGTCCCGCCGGCTGCGGCGCGGCCTGAAGGTGGTGCTCAACCCGGCGCACGGGCCGCGGCTGCGGACGCTGCCGTACGAACTGGCCTGGGCGACCACCTGGATGCACGAGGCGAACGAGATGATCGCCCCGGTCGTCGGGCTGCCCTCCGACCTGCCGGTCATCGAATGGCCCGAGCTGTTCGCGAAGAACGACGACGGCCTGTACTGGAAGACCCGCCCGCTCCTGGAGTGGGCCGCGGGGCGGCCGTTCGCCTGGGTCGACGACATGATCACGCGGCGCGACGAGACGTATGTGGCCGCGCGCCACGACGCCCCGGCGCTGCTGCTGCGGATCCATCCCCGGCGCGGCCTGCGGGAGGCCGATTTCCGGACCCTGACGCGCTGGGCGTACGAGCACGGCGGCGCGGCCGGGCGGGGCGCGGCCGTCAGCGGCCCATGAGCGCGGTGACGGCGCCGACCGGGTCGGCGTCGGGGTCGCCCCGGGGCCACCAGTCCTCGCGGTCGGCGTCCGACTCGTAGCCGTACCAGAGGCCGTCGCGGCCGAGGCGGAGCTGGAGCGTGCGGGTGGACAGCCGGTTGCGCCAGGGCCGGAAGGCGGGCAGGTCGGCGGCGAGCAGCGCGGGTCTGGCCCGGTCGAAGGGCCCGGCGGGCGGATCCCAGGGCTCCTCCAGGACCTCCAGTCCGGCCGCGCCGCCCTGCCGCCAGGCGGCGACCGCGCGGGCCAGATCGGTGGGGGTGCGGTCGAGGGCGTCGGCGAGGTCGCGGTAGAGCGCCCGGGTGGAGGCGGTGAGGCCCGAGCCGGGGTGCGCGGCGGCCAGCCGGACGGCGTCCTGCCAGGGGCTGAGTGCGGCCACCGGGTCCGTGCCGGTGGCGAGGAAGGCGTACGCCCGGGCGGCGGCCTCGGTGGCGAGCAGGTCCAGGGCCAGGGGGTCGGGGGCGTCCCGGTCCGGCGGCGGGAGCGGCGGGCGGCCGGGCTGCGCGGGTGCCGGCAGCGGTTCGGGCAGCGGCGGCAGGGCGCGTCCCCCGGTGCTCGGCGGGAGCACGGAGCGGGCCGGCAGGGTGGGCATCTCGGGGGCCGCGGTGGTGCTCTCGGCGGCCGAGCGTGCCGCGTTGCGCCGGGTGAGCGCGGCAAGGAGCTCCTGCTCGCCGCGGCCGCGCATCAGGAACAGCACGAACGGGTCCTCGTCGAGCAGCCGGGACGCCTGGTAGCACAGGGCGGCGGCGTGCTTGCAGGGGAAGCCGTCGTCGGGGCAGGAGCAGTCGGGGACGAGGTCGCCGGGCGCGGGCAGCAGGTCGGCGACGGCGGCCAGCGCGTGCGGCACGTCCTTGTCGAGGAGGGCGGCGATGTGCTCGGGGCGGTCGGCGGCCGTGTCGAGGAACCGCTCCCAGTCGTCGTCGCCGAGGACGCGCAGCCGGATCTCGGTGCGATACGGGCGGGGCCGGCTGCCGTGCACGTACGCGACGACCCGGCCGGGCGCGACCGTGATCGCGTCGACCTGGCCGCGGCCCGCGTACGCCCGGCCCCGGGCCAGCCGGGCCGGGTCGAGGGCGGTGTCCTCCAGGGCCTCCACCCAGGCGTTGCCCCACCACGTGGCGGCGAAGCGGCCGTCGGGGGCGGCGCGCGGGGGCACCGGCGGGAAGGTGCGGCGCCGGTCGTCGTGGCGGGCGGCCGGGCCGGACCGGTTCGCCGCGCCGGGCCGGCCGGCCGGGACGCGGCGCTCGGCGGGGAAGCGGCGGGCGTTCACGACGACCTCCTCAAGGACACCAGGTCGGCCAGCTCACGGTCGGTCAGCTCGGTCAGCGCCGCCTCGCCGGAACCGAGGACGGCGTCGGCCAGGGCCTTCTTGGAGCGCAGCAGCTCGGCGATGCGGTCCTCGACCGTGCCCTCGGCGACCAGTCGGTGCACCTGCACCGGCTGGGTCTGCCCGATGCGGTAGGCGCGGTCGGTGGCCTGGTCCTCGACGGCCGGGTTCCACCAGCGGTCGAAGTGGACGACATGGCCGGCGCGGGTCAGATTGAGGCCGGTGCCCGCGGCCTTGAGCGACAGCAGGAACACCGGGATCTCGCCGGACTGGAAGCGGTCGACCATCCGCTCCCGCTCGGCCACCGGCGTGCCGCCGTGCAGGAGCTGGGCGGTGATGCCGCGGGCGGCCAGATGCTCGGAGAGCAGCCGTGCCATGGACACGTACTGGGTGAAGACCAGGACGGAGCCGCCCTCGGCGAGGATCGTGTCGAGCAGCTCGTCGAGCAGGGCCAGCTTCCCGGAGCGGCCGGCCAGCCGGTGACCACCGCGTGCCGCGGGCTCCTTCAGGTACTGGGCGGGGTGGTTGCAGACCTGTTTGAGGGAGGTGAGCAGCTTCATCACCAGGCCGCGGCGGGCCATGCCCTCGGCGTCCTCGATCCGCCCCAGGGTCTCGCGGACCACCGCCTCGTACAGCGAGGCCTGTTCCCGGGTGAGCGCCACGGGGTGGTCGGACTCGGTCTTGGGCGGCAGTTCGGGCACGATCCCGGGGTCGGACTTGCGGCGTCGCAGCAGGAACGGCCGGACCAGCCGGGCGAGCCGTTCGACGGCCTCCCGGTGCTCGATCTCCTCGTTGTTCTCCACCGCCCTGGCGTGCCGGGCGCGGAACGCCTTGAGGGGGCCGAGGAGTCCGGGGGTGGTCCAGTCGAGCAGCGCCCACAGCTCGGAGAGGTTGTTCTCCACGGGAGTGCCGGTGAGCGCGACCCTGGTGGGTGCGGGGATCGTGCGCAGGGCCTTGGCCGTCGCAGAGAACGGGTTCTTGACGTGCTGTGCCTCGTCGGCGACGACCATCCCCCAGTCCCGCGCCGCGAGTTCGGCCGCGCTGGTGCGCATGGTGCCGTACGTGGTGAGGACGAAGCCGCCGTCGAGGCCGTCGAGTGAGCGCTCGGCGCCGTGGAAGCGCCGGACGGGGACGCCGGGGGCGAACCGCCGCACCTCGCGCTCCCAGTTGCCGAGGAGCGACGCCGGGCAGACGACGAGGGTGGGGGCGCTGCGGGCGCGGCGCAGGTGCAGGGCGATGAGGGTGACGGTCTTGCCGAGCCCCATGTCGTCGGCGAGGCAGCCGCCGAGACCGAGGGAGGTCATCAGGTCCAGCCAGGCGAGGCCGCGCAGCTGGTAGTCGCGCAGGGTGGCGTCCAGGCCGGCCGGCTGGGCGACCGTGCCGGGCCCGGCCGCGAGCCGGTCCCGGAGCTCGGCGAGCGCTCCGACGGGCACCGCGGGGACGGTCTCGCCGTCGACCTCGGCCGTGCCTGTGAGGGCCACGGCGAGCGCGTCCACCGGCTCCAGCAGGCCCAGTTCGCGCTTGCGGGCCTTGCGGACCAGGGCGGGGTCGACGACCACCCACTGGTCGCGGAGCCGGACGACGGGACGGTGCGACTCCGCGAGCGCGTCCATCTCCTGCTCGGTCAGCGGGTCGCCGTCCAGGGCGAGCCGCCAGTCGAAGCGGAGCAGTTCCGTGCCCTCGAAGAACGAGGTCCCGTCGGTGGCGGAGCCGGGCGCGGACCGGGCGGGGCGGACCTCGGCCGTCGCGGTGAGCGAGCGGACCAGTTCGCGAGGCCAGTGCACGGCGACCCCGGCGTCGGCGAGCCATGCCGCGGCCGGGCCCAGGAGTTCGTACAGCTCGTCCTCGGTGACGGACAGGACGTCGGGGACGTCCCGGTCCAGGAGCCGGGCGAGCGGCGCCCAGACGCGGGCGGCGCGGCGCAGCGCGAGGACCGCGTCGATCCGGGCGCGCGGCCCGAAGGCCTCGTCGCCCCGGCCCGTCCACAGGGCGGCCGCGTCGATGACGAGGGTGGGGTCGGCGAGGCTGTGCACCTGGAGCAGCGCGGCGGCCGCCGGGCGCTCCTCGCCGCCCTCCTCCGCGATGTCGAAGAGCTCGAAACCCGACAGGTCGAGCCGCAGCGACACCCGGACCCCGGCGTCCATCCCGGCCGCGGCCTCCGCCGCCCAGGCGCGGGCGCCGGGCAGATGCTGCGGCTCCGGGGCGGCGAAGGGCCGGCCCGCGGCGTGGGCGGCCGCCGGGCTGCGCGGCAGCGTGTCGGCGACGGCGTCGAGGAAGGCGCGGACCAGCGCCTCGGGGTCGGGCAGCCGCAGCGGGCCCGTCCCGGGGACGGGCACGGCGTGCGCCTCGTACGGCATGGCCGCGGCAACAGCCCGCAGGTGGGCGATGTCGGCGGGGTCGAGCGGGCCGGCCCGCCAGGCGTCGAGGTCGTCGGCGGTCAGTCCGGGCAGCAGCCGGCCCCGGGCGGTGAGCTGCAGGGCGTGCAGGGCGGCGGCGCCCCAGCAGGCCGCGGCAGGGTGGGCGGCCGGATGCCGGCGGGCGGCGACCAGCCGCGGCAGGGCCTCGCCGACGGGCAGGACGACGGCGGGGACGGTACGGCCTCGGGCCCCGTTGCCGTGCCGGCGGGCGACCGTGATCTCGGTGCGGGTCCCGGTGCCGTCCGGAGGCTCGGGCAGGGCGCTGCCGTCGGGCGACCAGAAGGCGACCCGTCCCTCGCGCGGCAGCGCGGCGGGCAGGAAGACGGCGGCACAGCTGTGCCATGCGGGGCTCATGACCTGCTCACCTCCCGGTCCGCGACGGATCGACGACTTGGACTTCCGACCATACGGGCGAGCACTGACAACGGCCGGTGACGCGGCGTAGCCCGGGCGGCCCAGCACCGCGTGACAGGCCGTACCGGGCGCGACATGGTGGCCAGGAGTCCCGACCCGTCCCGACCCAGCACACAGACGAGGATCCGCCATGTCCACTCATCGGCGCCTCGGCCTCGCCGCCGCGGCCGCGCTCCTGCCCCTCGCCGTCGCCGGCTGCTCCGACCTCGGCCGCAGCGCCGTGGGCACGATCACGTACGAGACCCAACGCGACGTGCTCGTCACGGTGACGAGCCCCTCGGTCAACGGCTGCCACCGGCTTGCGCCCGCCGGCGTGAAGAGGATCGAGAACAACACGCTGGTCGACATCATTCTGTACCCGACCCGGGACTGCAGCGGGCGGGTCTCCACGTACGTGGCGACCAACAGCGCCGACACCATCGCCCCGGACAGGCTGCCCTGGCGCAGCTTCACGGTCGTCCACTGACGCGGACGAGGACGGCCGCACGCACGGCGGCATGGCACGACGACGGGGCGGCCGCCCCCCGGAAACGCGGGGGGTTTGGTGGCCGCGGGGGCAGGCGGCCACGGGGCCGGGGGGGGGT
>NZ_JBICVX010000007.1:0-166050 GCF_043199435.1 Streptomyces sp. NPDC048604 | reverse complement strand
CCCAGCCCGGCCCCCCCCCCCCCCCCGCCGCCGCCGGGGGCCCCCCCCCCGTCGTCGTGTCCCGCCGGATGCCGCCGGCCCGTCTCTTCAGCCGCGGCGCGACAGCAGCGCGAACAGGCGGGCGTTCTGGTCGCGGCGGGTCCAGGCGACCACGGCCAGCAGCACCGCGAAGATCACCGGGGTGGCCGCGTTCTGCCCGTCGAAGAAGGTCAGGGTGAACACGAACGCGCCGGCCATCAGGCCGATCAGTGCCGTCGCCGCCGCACCGGACAGCACGGGGATCACCAGGGCGATCGCCCCGGCCAGCTCCAGGCCGCCGACCGTGTACATGAACCAGTCGCCCCAGCCGATCGTGTCGAAGCCCTCCGCAGCCGACCAGTGGCCGACCAGCTTGGGCCCGGCGCTCGGGATCGCGAAGAACAGGGCGAGGACCCACTGAAGGACGCGGACCGCGATGTCGGCCTTACGACCGAGGCGCTTCGCGGAGGTGGTGGTGGCGGAGGTGGTGGTCTCGGGGGACAGGGCGGTCATCGTGGGCTCCTCGTGTTGGCGTCTCGAGCGCTTTTCACAGAGATAGACAGGACCGGCCGCCCGAACTCATCGCTCCTGGAGGCACTTTCCCGGATTTCCGCAGAGCGTCAGTTTCCCGGGTAGCGGTCGAAGGAATGGACCGGAACCCCGTGCGCGACCTCTCCGTGTTCGAACTGCAGGCTGAAGTCGTCGGCGAGTTCGGCGATCACCGTCCGCCCCTCCGTCAGCATCAGCCACTCGACCGGCAGTTGGACGTCCCCGTACGCCGCGCCGAGCAGGTTTCCGCAGAGCGAGCCGGTCGAGTCGCTGTCGCCGGAGTGGTTGACCGAGAGCAGCAGCGCCTCCGCGACCGAGTCGGTCCGTGCGAGGAAGCAGTACACGGCAATGGCCAGCGCCTCCTCGGCGATCCAGGCCGCGCCCAGCGACTCCACGCGCTCCGCGCTCGGCCTGCCGCGCTCGCCCGCCAGGTCGACGGCGTTGCGGAGCGCCGCGGTGGTCTCCTCGTGCCCGGCGTGCCGCCGCAGCACGTCCATGGCCCGCAGCACCGCCGCCGGCCCGGACTCGCCCTGCAGCAGATAGCCAACGATCGCGGCGAAGGCGCCGGCGGACAGGGAGGCGGTGGGGTGACCGTGGGTGATCCGGGAGGCCGCGGCGGCCAGGGTGAACATCCGGTCCGGGCGCGCGCCGGTCAGTCCGAAGGGCGCGGAGCGCATGACCGTGCCGCAGCCCTTGGACTGCGGGTTCACCGGACCGGGCTCCCCCGGCGGGCCGAAGGGGTCGGGGACGTGGCCTACGGCGAGCCCGGTCAGGCAGGCGTTGCCGGGCGCCCGGCGCGCATACAGCCAGGGCTGGGTGCGCAGCCAGCCGGTGCGGACGGTGTCGTCGCCGCCGCGGGCCGGCGGGGCGGGATAGTTCTGGGTGTCGAGCCACCGCCGGTACGCGCGCTGGACGCAGGCGGTCCCCGCGCCGCCGATGCCCTTGGAGGTGGCGCGGGCGTGCGCCCGGATCAAGCCCTCGGCGGTGAACAGCGTCATCTGCGTATCGTCGGTGACCCGGCCGGTCACGCCCTCCGCATCGGGCACCATGCCGGTGACGCCCTGCTCCCCGTACGTGCGGCGGATGCCGTCCAGGGACAGGAACTCGATCGGGTTGCCGAGCGCGTCACCGATCGCACCACCCAGCAGACAGCCGCGCACCCGGGAGCGGCGCACCGCGGTCCGCTGCCAGTCCGTCCGGTCCCCGGTCGCCGTACCGCCCACGTTCCGCCCCCACATCGATCCGTATCGGTGAACCACGACGGCGCGGGTACAACTCCAGTAGGAGAGGCGAGCATCATGCGTACCGGGAATGAGCCGTCGACCGCGCGCAGTCCTCTGCGGATGCGGCTGCTGCTGAGTCTATGGGGTCTGATCTGGGCGGCCTTCGGCACCGTCGTGTTCGCGCTGCTCGACCGCCCCGGCTGGGCCGCGGCCTGCGGGGTGCTGCTCCTGGTGGTCTGCGTGGACCTGGCGATGATCACGCGGCATCTGCGGCAGGGCCCGCACTACCAGCCGGGCCGCGACATCCCCCCGTACGAGCCGGACCACGGCGGCGACGGACGACGGTGAGGGGCACTGGGGGTGCAGCAGCGGCCGAGGGCGACCGGTGGGCTAAGCGCCGTGGGCGCTCACTCCGCCGCGTCGAAGCCCGCGGCCTCCAGGTACTCGGGCTTGGGGTCGAGCGCGGCGGCCAGCCGGAAGTGCCGGGTGGCCTGCTCGGACCGCCCGGCCCGCTGGAAGGTGCGGGCGAGCGCGAAGTGCGCGAACGCGTTGTCCGGCTCCTGGTCCACGATGTACTGGAACTCGCGCTCCGCCGCCCGTAGTTGCGCGGAGGCGAAGTAGGCGCGGGCCCGCAGCAGGCGCGCCGCGCCGCTCTCGGGATGGGCGGCGATCACGGAATCGAGCAGCTTGATGGCACCGCGCGGATCCCGGGCGTCGAGCAGCTGCTCGGCCGCACGGAAGGCGATGACGTGGGTCTCCGGGGTCTGCTCGGCCACACTGGATCCTTCCCTCGCTCCGGTGGTGCAACGCCGGGCCGGAGAACGGTATTCCGTACGCCGTACGCCGCGCGGGCCCGCCGGCCCGGTGGATCCCTACCCAGCCGGGCGCGACAGGATCCGTCCGGTGCTAGCGGCTTTCCGCGGCCCGCTCGCGCAACTGCTCCCAGACCTTGCGGACCTGGGGTTCCAGCGCCTCCAGGGGACCGTCGTTGTCGATGACCAGATCGGCGACGGCGCGGCGCTGCTCGCGGCCGGCCTGGGCGGCCATCCGGTTGCGGGCCTCGGTCTCGTCCATGCCCCGGAGCCGGACCAGCCGGTCGAGCTGGGTCTCGGGGGCCGCGTCCACGACGACCACGAGGTCGTACAGCGGGGCGAGCCCGTTCTCGGTGAGCAGCGGCACGTCGTGGATCACCACGTCGCCGGGGCCGGCGAGCTGCTCGAGTTCGGCGGACCGGGCTCCGACCAGGGGGTGGACGATGGCGTTGAGGGCTGCGAGCCGGTCGGCGTCGGCGAAGACCAGCGAGCCGAGCCTGGGTCGGTCCAGGGCCCCCTCGGGGGTGAGGACGTCGGCGCCGAACTCCTCGACGATGGCGGCGAGCCCGGGAGTGCCGGGCTCGACGACCTCACGGGCGATCTTGTCGGCGTCGATGAGCACGGCGCCGTACGAGACGAACAGCCGCGACACTTCGCTCTTGCCGGCACCGATTCCACCGGTCAGGCCCACCTTCAGCATGAGCGGCAGCTTAGCCGTGGGCTTGCGGGCCCTACGCCTCGCCCTCCCGCTCCGCGAGGAAGCGTTCGAACTCGCGGCCGAGCTCGTCCGCGGAGGGCAGGTCGACGGGCTCGGCGACCAGGCTGCCACGGCTCTCGGCGCCGGCCATGGCGTCGTACTGGTGCTCAAGGCCCTGGACCAGGGTGGTCAGCTCCTCGTCGCCCTCGCCGATCTGGCGCTCGATCTCGGTCTGGGTGCGCTGTGCCTCGGTGCGCAGGGCGTGCGCCACGCCGGGCAGGACGAGCCCGGTGGCGGCGGTGATCGCCTCGAGCGCGGTCAGCGCGGCGTCCGGGTACGGCGAGCGCGCCACGTAGTGCGGGACGTGGGCGGCGACGCCGAGAGTGTCGTGACCGGACTCCATGAGCCGGAACTCGAGCAGGGACTCGGCGCTGCCCGGGACCTGGGCCTCGTCGAAGGGGCTGCGGTGGCCGGGCATCAGGTCGGTGCGGTTGCCGTGCGGGGTGAGGCCGACCGGGCGGGTGTGCGGCACGCCCATGGGGATGCCGTGGAAGTTCACCGAGAGCCGGACGCCGAGCCGCTCGACGACCTGGCGGACGGCGAGCGCGAAGCGCTCCCATTCGACGTCCGGCTCGGGGCCGGAGAGCAGCAGGAACGGCGCGCCCGTGGCGTCCTGGACGAGGCGGACCTCGATGGCCGGGGTCTCGTAGTCGGTCCAGCGGTCGCGGCGGAAGGTCAGCAGGGGCCGGCGGGCCCGGTAGTCGACGAGCCGGTCGTGGTCGAAACGGGCCACGACCTGGTGCGGCAGGGTGTCGAGGATGCGGTCGACGATCTGCTCGCCCGTCTCGCCCGCGTCGATGTATCCGTCGAAGTGGTAGAGCATGACCAGTCCGGCCGACTCCTGCGCCAGCGCCACGTCGACCACGGCCAGGCCCTTCGGGTCCCACGCGTACAAATCCTGGGGATCAAGCACGATTACCGCTCCTCCTCGTGTCCGTATGTGCCAACGCCGGTCACAGGCGGTGCATTCCCCCGTGGCGTGGTTTCGCCAGGTCGGCCGCAGCGGGCTCGGATCCCGGGACACGACAGAGGCCCGCCCCCCGGACGAACCGGGGGACGGGCCTCTGTACGAGCGGCTAGCTACTGGCTGCTAGCGCAGAGCCTGTTCAGCTCTGGCCGCCGGCCAGCTTCTCGCGCAGCGCGGCGAGGGCCTCGTCCGACGCCAGGGCGCCGGAGTTGTCGTCCGACTCCGAGGAGTAGGAGCCGCCGGTCGGCGCGGCGGCCGGAGCGGCGGCGCCACCCTCGGCAGCAGCGGCCTCGTCGGCCTCGCGGGACTTGATGACCTGGGCCTGGTGCTGCTCGAAGCGCTGCTGCGCCTCGGCGTACTGGGTCTCCCAGGCCTCGCGCTGGGTCTCGTAGCCCTCGAGCCAGTCGTTGGTCTCGGGGTCGAAGCCCTCGGGGTAGATGTAGTTGCCCTGGTCGTCGTAGGACGCGGCCATGCCGTACAGGGTCGGGTCGAACTCGACCGACGCCGGGTCGGCACCGAAGGACTCGTTGGCCTGCTTCAGGGACAGCGAGATCCGGCGACGCTCGAGGTCGATGTCGATGACCTTGACGAAGATCTCGTCGTTGACCTGGACGACCTGCTCCGGGATCTCCACGTGGCGCTCGGCCAGCTCGGAGATGTGGACCAGACCCTCGATGCCCTCGTCCACGCGGACGAACGCACCGAACGGAACCAGCTTGGTGACCTTACCCGGGACGACCTGACCGATCTGGTGGGTCCGGGCGAACTGCTGCCACGGGTCCTCCTGGGTCGCCTTCAGCGACAGGGAGACGCGCTCGCGGTCCATGTCCACGTCGAGAACCTCGACGGTGACCTCCTGGCCGACCTCGACGACCTCGGACGGGTGGTCGATGTGCTTCCAGGACAGCTCGGAGACGTGGACGAGACCGTCGACGCCGCCCAGGTCCACGAAGGCACCGAAGTTGACGATCGAGGAGACGACGCCGGAGCGGACCTGACCCTTCTGCAGGGTGGTGAGGAACGTCTGGCGGACCTCGGACTGGGTCTGCTCGAGCCAGGCACGGCGGGACAGGACCACGTTGTTGCGGTTCTTGTCCAGCTCGATGATCTTCGCCTCGAGCTCCTTGCCCACGTAGGGCTGGAGGTCGCGGACACGGCGCATCTCGACCAGGGAGGCCGGGAGGAAGCCGCGGAGGCCGATGTCGAGGATGAGACCACCCTTGACGACCTCGATGACGGTACCGGTGACGATGCCGTCCTCTTCCTTGATCTTCTCGATGGTGCCCCAGGCGCGCTCGTACTGGGCGCGCTTCTTCGAGAGGATCAGGCGGCCTTCCTTGTCCTCCTTCTGGAGAACCAGGGCCTCGATCTCGTCGCCGACCTTGACGACCTCGTTCGGGTCGACGTCGTGCTTGATCGAGAGCTCGCGGCTCGGGATGACACCTTCGGTCTTGTAACCGATGTCGAGCAGGACCTCGTCCCGGTCGACCTTCACGATGACGCCGTCGACGATGTCGCCGTCGTTGAAGTACTTGATCGTCTCGTCGATCGCGGCGAGGAAGGCTTCCTCGTTACCGATGTCGTTGACCGCAACCTGCGGGGTGGTGGCGGTGGTCTCGGTGCTGCTCGTCATGTGGGAAAGGGCTCCGGTTACGGACAGAAAGTCGTAGGTACTGCTACGCCGAGAGCCCGTATCGCACTGAAGAAGCCAGACAGCCAAGGAAGCGCCTTCCCGGCAACCGGGGGGCGCCTCGAAAACCGAGGGGACTGCAACAGTTGCGAGCGCGGCCTGCTCCGTCTGAGGCGCGCAGGCCCGCAGCGCAACCTTTAGCATACGGGGGCAGCCGGACACGGTCAATGCGCGAAGCGCGCAGCCGGGGCAGTTCACCCCATACCCGGCACAACTCATGACTCCCCAGGCCATACGGCCGCAGGAGCCGGCGCCGCCGGCACTGAAGCGCAAACTACAACGACGGGCGAGATGAACCAAGAGCACGGACCGTACGAGGACGCGGACGCGACCCGCCGTGACGCGGGGGATGCGGAGAGCAGCCGCGCGAGCCGCGGCTGGTGGGACCGGAACGCGGACGAGTACCAGAGCGAGCACGGAGCGTTCCTCGGCGACGACCGGTTCGTCTGGGGACCTGAGGGCCTCGACGAGGCGGAGGCCGGGCTGCTGGGCCCGGCCGGGTCGCTGAAGGGACTGGACGTCCTGGAGATCGGCGCGGGCGCGGCGCAGTGCTCGCGCTGGCTGGCGGCGCAGGGCGCCCGCCCGGTGGCCCTGGACCTCTCGCACCGGCAGCTGCAGCACGCGCTGCGGATCGGCGGCAGCGACGTGCCGGCGGTCCGGCTCGTGGAGGCGGACGCGGGGGCGCTGCCGTTCCGGGACGGCTCCTTCGACCTGGCGTGCTCGGCGTACGGCGCGGTGCCGTTCGTCGCGGACCCGGTGCGGGTGTTCCGCGAGGTGCGCCGGGTGCTGCGGCCGGGCGGTCGCTGGGTGTTCTCGGTGACGCACCCGATCCGCTGGGCGTTCCCCGACGAGCCGGGGCCGGAGGGCCTGAGCATCGCCGCCTCGTACTTCGACCGCACGCCGTACGTGGAGCAGGACGAGTCGGGGCGCGCGGTGTACGTCGAGCACCACCGGACGATCGGTGACCGGGTGCGGGACGTGGTGGCCGGCGGATTCCGGCTGGTGGACCTGGTCGAGCCGGAGTGGCCGGAGTGGAACAGTCAGGAGTGGGGCGGCTGGTCTCCACTGCGGGGGAATCTGATCCCGGGGACGGCGATCTTCGTGTGCGAGCGGATGGACGGCCCCTCGATCGACAGCTAGCCGACAGCTAGTCGTATGAACAGTGCGGGGCTGTGGACGGACGGAGCCGGGCCCTCGCGCGACGTACGAGACTGAGTGCGTGATCCGAAACGACGCACTCGACCGTCTTCCCGTCCGTCATGCCGTCCCCGAGCTGCTGGGCGCGCTCGAGGAGCGCGGCACGGCGGTGCTGTACGCGCCTCCCGGCACCGGCAAGACCACGCTGGTGCCCCTGGCGCTCTCCGGGTTCATAGGGGACGGCCCGGCGCGGCGGGTGCTGGTCGCCGAGCCGCGCCGGATGGCGGTGCGGGCGGCGGCGCGGCGGATGGCCTGGCTGCTGGGCCAGGAGGTCGGCGAGGCGGTCGGTTTCTCGGTGCGCGGCGAGCGGCGGGCCGGTCCGGCGACGCGGGTCGAGGTGGTGACCACGGGCGTCCTGCTGCAGCGGCTGCAGCGCGATCCGGAGCTGTCGGGCGTGGACGTGGTGCTGCTCGACGAGTGCCACGAGCGGCATCTGGACGCGGACACCGCGATGGCCTTCCTGGTGGACGTGCGGGCGACGCTGCGGCCGGAGCTGAAGCTGATCGCGGCCTCGGCGACGAGCGACGCGGAGGCGTGGGCGCAGCTGCTGACGGTGCTGGACGGCAGCGGGCCGGCGCCGATCGTGTGGGCGAAGGGCGAGGGGCACGGCTACGGGGTGCGGTTCGCCGCGCCGCCCGCCGGGATCCGGCCGGCGCACGGCACATGGGTGGATCCGGCGCTGCTGCGGCATGTGGCGGCGACGGTGCGGCTGGCGATGGAGCAGTACCGGGGGGACGTGCTCTGTTTCCTGCCGGGTACGGGCGAGATCGCGCGGACGGCGGGGCTGCTCGCGGACCTGGACGCGGAGGTGCTCCAGCTGCACGGGCGCGCGCCCGCCGCGGTGCAGGACGCGGTGCTGCGGGGCTCCGAGCCGGGTGGGCGGCGGCGGGTGGTGCTGTCGACGTCGGTGGCCGAGTCCAGCCTGACGGTGCCGGGGGTACGGATCGTGGTGGACTCCGGGCTCGCCCGGGAGCCGCGCATGGACCACGCGCGGGGGCTGGGCTCGCTGGCGACGGTGTCGGTGTCGGTCGCGGGGGCGACACAGCGGGCCGGCCGTTCGGGGCGTGAGGCGCCCGGGGTGGTGTACCGGTGCTGGGCGGAGGCGCAGGACGGCGCCCGGGCCCGCTTCCCCTCCCCCGAGATCAAGGTTGCCGATCTGGCGGACTTCGCGCTGCGAGCGGCCTGCTGGGGTGAACCGGCGGCCGCGGGGCTGGCGCTTCTGGACGCGCCTCCGGCGGGGGCGCTGGCGGCGGCGCGGTCCGTGCTGTCGGCGATCGGTGCGGTGGACGGGGAGGGGAGGGCCACGGAGCGGGGCGTGCGGATGTCGCGGCTCGGCCTGCATCCCCGCCTGGGCCGGGCCCTGCTCGACAGCGCTCCCGAGGTCGGGGCGCGGCGGGCGGCCGAGGTGGTGGCGCTGCTGAGCGAGGAGCCGCCGCGGGAGTACGGGGACGACATGGTGGCGGCCTGGCGGGAGGCGCGTCGGGGCGGCGACGGGTACGGCGCGCGCTGGAAGGCGGAGGCGCGGCGGCTGGAGCGGGCGCTGGGCGAGGCGGGCGGAGGGGCCGGTACGCGGCGGATCGTCGGCGACGACGAGGCGGCCGGGCTGGTGACGGCGCTGGCGTTCCCGGAGCGGGTGGCGGCTCGCCGGGAGCAGGGCGGGTATCTGATGGTGTCCGGTGGGGCGGCGGAGCCGACCGAGGGGTCGCGGCTGCGGGACGCCCCGTGGCTGGCGGTGGCGGTGGCGGACCGGACCGCGCGGAGCACGACCGCGCGGGTGCGGCTGGCGGCGGTGCTCGACGAGGCCGCGGCGAGGGCGGCGGCGGGCCGGCTGCTGACGTCGGGCGAGGAGGTGCACTGGGAGGACGGCGACGTGGTCGCCCGGTCCGTGGAGCGGCTGGGGGCCGTGGAGCTGACGGTGCGGCCGCTGCGGGCGGACGCCGATGCCGGGCTCGTCCGTCGGGCGCTGCTGGAGGGGCTGGAGCGTGAGGGGCTGGGCCTGCTCGCCTGGAGCCGGGAGGCGACGGAGCTGCGGCAGCGGCTGGCGTTCCTGCACCGGGAGGTCGGCGGGGCGTGGCCGGACGTGTCGGACGCGGCGCTGCTGGCGCGGGTGGACGACTGGCTGGAGCCGGAGCTGTCGCGGGCCCGGCGGCGGGCGGACCTGGGGCGGATAGCGGCGGGCGAGGCGCTGCGGCGGCTGCTGCCGTGGGCGTCGGGCGAGGCGACCCGGCTGGACGAGCTGGCACCGGAGCGGATCGAGGTGCCGAGCGGCTCGCGGATACGGGTGGACTACGCGGGCGAGCGGCCGGTGCTGGCGGTGAAGCTGCAGGAGCTGTTCGGGCTGGAGGAGACACCGCGGGTGGCGGGGGTGCCGGTGCTGGTGCACCTGCTCTCCCCCGCCGGGCGGCCGGCGGCGGTGACGTCGGACCTGGCGTCGTTCTGGAAGGACGGGTACCGCGCGGTGCGGGCGGAGCTGCGCGGGCGCTATCCGAAGCACCCGTGGCCACAGGACCCGGCGACGGCCACGGCGACCCGGTACACCAACGCGCGGCTCAGGAGGGAGTGACGGCGGGTCGGCGGCTTCTGGCCTCCAGCCAGAGGGCCAGGGCGAACAGGAGCAGCGCCAGGACGGTGAAGCTCCACGGCAGATAGGAGACGAGCATGAGCACCATCAGTCGGTTGGACTTCACCAGCTCCACGGTGGCGTCGAGATAGTCCTCGCGGATCTTCACATGTCCGGAGAAGGCGGTCACCTTGGGCTTGCCCATCAGCTTGTCGGCGTTGCGCATCTCCTCCGTGTGGATCTCCTCGCCGTTGACGGGGGCTCCGGTGACGGGCTCGACCCAGAACATCCGCTTCGTGGTGTACCAGCGGGTCATGCCGGTGCTCTCGACGAGCTCCGGGGTGATGCCCTTGACCGGCATCTTCTTCGGCATCGGGACCTTGGTCCAGGGGATGGTCTGCTCGAAGTAGTAGACCTCCAGGCCGCGGAAGTCGCGGGTGCCCTTGTAGTGGATGGGGGCGGAGGTGCGGGCCTGGGCGTCGAAGTACTGGTAGTCCCGCTTCTCGGTGAGGAAGGGGAACTTGAACTCGATGCCCTGGCGGCGCACGGGGTCTCCGTCGACCATCTCGCCGGTGGCGTTGACGGGGTCCTGGGTGTGGGCGTCGAAGATGTACCGCTCGGGGATCTGGGAGACCATCTTCCCGTCCGGGCCCATCACGTGGGAGAGCGCGTCCCAGACGACGACGTCGCGGCCGGCGTCGCGCTCGATCCGCTGTGACTCCGCCACGTTGCCCTTGAGGGTCTGCACGACGGTGATCTTCTCGACCTGCTCGGCCTTGAGCGTGGAGTAGTTGAGCAGGGTCGCTGGCTTCGCCTCCAGGACCATCTCCTGGTACTGGTTCGAGGGGATCTTGGCGAGCTTCGGGAAGGCGTACCAGCGCAGGGTGGGGGCCATCGCGACGAAGAAGACGGCGAGGGCGAGGAGGACGAGGCTGGCGCGGCGGCGCATGGGGGCTCCCCTACTTCTTGGGGCCGGGGTCGGCGGTGAGCAGGGGTCTGGGCGAGGTGGGGCCCTCGGGTGGCAGCTCGACGACGGCGACGAGCAGCACGAAGAGGAGGACAGGGGCCAGTCCGATGGCGGCGGCTGCGAGGGCGCGCAAGTCGGCCTCCCGGTGCTCGATCTGATGCGGCGTCAGGTGGGCTGGGGCACCGTAGCAACGCAGCCGCGAGATGAGAACAGCAAGCGCCCCTCCGTCCGGTGCGGACGGAGGGGCGCGAGAGAAACGGGAGGTGGAACGAGGAGCGGAACGAGGAGCCCCGGTCAGGGGGCGGGAGTGGCCGGCGGGGTCGGGGACGGGCTCTCCGACGGGGTGTCGGTCGGCGTCTCGGTGGGAGGTGTCGGCGTCGGGGCGGTGACCCGGAGTTCGACGGTCAGGGTGCCGCCGCCGGGCGTGGTCAGCCGGATCAGGAAGGTGCCGGTCTGGTCGTCCGCGTAGAGCTTGGGCAGCGTGAGCAGGCCGTTCGCGTCGGTCTTCAGACCGGTGAGGGTGCGGACCGGCTTGTCCTCGGCGTCCTTGAAGTACGGGCCGCGGTCGTTGGTCTTCGGGTCCTCGGCCGAGGTGATCAGGGTGGCGGTGAGGGCGACGCCGGAGGCGGCCGCGCCGTCGAGGGTGGCCTTGACCTGGAGGGGGTCGGCGAACTCGGTGCCGGTGACGGCGGTGAGCGCCTTGTCGTCGGTGCGGGCGAGCGTGTCGGCGGTGCGGGCGGTGACGGTCGCCTCGTACTGGACGGCGGCCAGGGTGCGGCCGGCGACGGTGACCTTGACGGTGAACGTGCCGGTCTTCTCGCCGGCCCGCAGGACGGGCGCGACGGCGACGCCGTTCGACGCGGTGGTCACGGTCGCCGAGGCCGCGCCGCCGGTGAAGCGGGCGTCCGTGTCGCCGACGAGCTCGAACGTCAGGGCCACGCCGGCGACCGGCTTGCCCGCGGAGTCGACGGCGGCGACGGCGGGGCGCTCGGCGAAGAGCGTGCCGGCGGTCGCGGTCAGCGTCCCGGTGCCGTTGTCCTTGATGCGCACCACCGACGGCGTGGGCGTCGGCTTCGGGGTGGCGGGCGGCGTGGGCTTCCGCTTCGGCGCGGGCGGCTTCGGGGTCGCCGGGGGCGTCGGGGTGGGCGTCGGGGCCGGGGTCCGCGGCGGCGTCGGGAGCTGCGTACGCGGGGTGTCGCTGCGGTCGCCGGGCAGTACGCCCGTGCCGTCCGGGACCTGGTGGGAGCCGCGCTTGTAGTACTCGAACCAGGAGAGCACCGTGTGCAGGTACTCGGTCGAGCGGTTGTAGCTGAGGATCGCCTTGTCGAGGTCGGCCTTCACCGCGAGGTCGCGGTCGGCGGCGCAGAGGTAGAGCGCGGCGGCCTGGGCGGCGTCGTAGATGTTGTTCGGGTCCTTGCGGCCGTCGCCGTTGGCGTCCCGGCCCCAGGTCGCCCAGGTGGAGGGGATGAACTGCATCGGGCCGACGGCCCGGTCGTGCGTGGTGTCGCCGTCGTACGCGCCGTCGTCGGTGTCGCTGATGTTCGCGAAGCCGACGCCGTTGAGGACGGGACCCAGGATCGGCGACAGGGTCGTGCCGTTGGCGTCCACCCGGCCGCCGCGCGCCTGCCCGGACTCGACCTTGCCTATGCCGGCGAGGAGCTGCCAGGGGATGTGGCAGCCGGGGTCGCTCGCCTGCAGCGCGACCTCGGCCCGCTTGTAGGCGGCGAGCACGGTCGCGGGTATGCCCGCCTCGGCGGGGCCGGTGATGATCGGCAGGTCTATGGAAGTGCCGGGCTTGTTCGGCGTGTTCAGCGGGGGCAGGTCGGTGTAGTACGGCGAGTCGCCGGTGGCGGAGCCGTCCGGCGGGGTGCTGCCGTCGCCGGAGCCGAGGGAGGTGTCCCCGCTCGCGGTGTCGGCGGGCGGCGGAATCGCCCCGGGGCCCTGCGAGGCGGAGAGTGCGGCCACAGCGGCGGCAGCGATCGCCGTCGTCGTGGCGCCCTTGCGGAGCCGGCGGCCGAATTGCGCTGCCATAGGTATGGGTCCCCTCCCCTGTCGACTCGCGCTCCCCGCGCGCAGACCTCAGGCGACCCTACGGCAACTCCGAGGGGCGGAACACCGGCACCTGACCGCTTTTCACGCTTTCGTCACGATGCTCATGTCCGTTGTTCGGAGTCCGTGTTCGCCTGTACGAAGTCGGTCCTCGCGCCTACTGCTCGCGCATACTGGGCGTCGCCTCCCGGAACGCCCGGAGGGGACACGAGGGGGACCCGCACATGCCGTTCACGCTCAGCCATGCCGCCGCCGTGCTGCCGGGGATCCGGCGGGACGGCTCGGGCCGCGGACCGCTGCTGCCGTCGGCGCTGGTGGCGGGTTCGTTCGCGCCCGACATGACCTACTACGCGGCGAGCGTGGTCCCGGAGGCGATGCCGTTCGGCGACGTCACCCACGCGCTGTGGGGCGTGCTGACGGTCGACGTGGCGATCACGGCGGCGCTCGTGGGCCTGTGGCTGATGGTCCGTGAACCGCTGGTGGCGCTGCTGCCGGAGCGGTGGCGCGGGCGGGTGCTGGGCTTCGTCCGCGGTGCCGCGCGGCCTCGGCCGCGACCGCGCGGCGGCGCCGGGGCGCTGCGGCCGGCGGCGTGGTTCGTCGTCTCGGCGGTGATCGGCGCGACGACGCACGTGGTGTGGGACTCGTTCACGCATCTGGACCGCTGGGGCACCCGGGCGATCCCGGTCCTCGGCGACATCGTGGCCGGCTTCCCCGTCTACACGTATCTGCAGTACGGGGGTTCGGCGGTGGCGCTCGCGGTGCTGGTGTGGTTCACCGCCACCGGACTGCGCCGCGCGCCCCGCGCGACGGGCGGCGTCCCCGTGCTCGGCCGCCGCGACCGGTGGGCGGCCTGGGCGCTGCTCGGGGGGTGCGTGACGGCGGGCGTGGTGCACCGCTGCATGCGCTGGTACGCGTACTGGGGCGGGATCGACACCCCGCTGGACATCATCCCGACGGCCTGCTTCGGCGCGGGTGCCGGCCTGGCCGCCGGTCTCGTGCTGTACGGGGCGGCAGTCCGGCTGCTCCGGCGGGGCGACGACGGCCCGGGAACGGGGACCGGGACGGGAACGGAAACGGGAAGCGTCGCGCCCTCGGCGCACGCGGCTCCCGCAACCGCCGCCGCCCGCCCGGGCGACGGCGGCTGACGTCAGGCGTCGGCGTCAGGCGTCGGCTGACGTCCGGCACCAGCTGACGTCCGGCGTCAGTGGGCGGCCGAGTCCCAGTCGGGGCCGACGCCCACGGAGACGTCCAGCGGCGCGCGCAGTTCCACGGCGGCGGACATCTCGCGGCGGACCAGCTCCTCGACCTGCTCCCGCTCGCCCGGGGCCAGTTCGAGCACGATTTCGTCGTGGACCTGGAGCAGCATCCGGGACGCCAGACCGGCCTCGGCCAGCGCGCGGTCGACGCCCAGCATGGCGACCTTCACGATGTCGGCGGCCGTGCCCTGGATCGGCGCGTTGAGCGCCATCCGCTCCGCCGCCTCGCGGCGCTGCCGGTTGTCGCTGTTGAGGTCCGGCAGGTAGCGGCGGCGGCCGAGCATGGTCTCGGTGTAGCCGGTGGCGCGGGCCTCGTCGACGACCCGGCGCAGATAGTCGCGCACCCCGCCGAAGCGCTCGAAGTACGTGTCCATCAGCCCGCGGGCCTCGGCCGGCTCGATGCCGAGCTGCTGCGCGAGGCCGAAGGCGGACAGCCCGTACGCCAGGCCGTACGACATGGCCTTGATCTTGCGGCGCATCTCGGCGTCGACGGCGGACCGCTCGACGCCGAAGACCTGCGAGGCGACCGTGGTGTGCAGGTCCTCGCCGGAGCTGAACGCCTCGATCAGGCCCTCGTCCTCCGACAGGTGGGCCATGACGCGCAGTTCGATCTGGCTGTAGTCGGCGGTCATCAGGGCCTCGAAGCCCTCGCCGACCACGAAGCCGTGCCGGATCGCGCGGCCCTCGTCCGTGCGCACCGGCACGTTCTGCAGGTTGGGGTCGGTGGACGACAGCCGGCCGGTGGCGGCGGTGGTCTGGCTGAAGGTGGTGTGGATCCGGCCGTCGGCGGCGACCGTCTTGATCAGGCCCTCGACGGTGGAGCGCAGCCGGGCCTGCTCGCGGTGGCGGAGCATGATGACCGGCAGTTCGTGCTCGGTCTGGGTGGCCAGCCAGGCCAGGGCGTCCGCGTCGGTGGTGTAACCGGTCTTGGTCTTCTTGGTCTTCGGCAGGTTCAGCTCGCCGAAGAAGACCTCCTGCAGCTGCTTCGGGGAGCCGAGGTTGAACTCGTGCCCCACCGAGGCGTGGGCCTCCTTCACGGCCTGCTGGACCGCGCCGGCGAACTGCTGCTCCATCGCCTCCAGATGGTCGCGGTCGGCGGCGATGCCGTGCCGCTCCAGGCGGGCGAGGAGCACCGAGGTGGGCAGCTCGACCTCGTGCAGCAGCTCCCGCGCACCGACCTCGCCGAGCTTCTCCTCGAACGCGGCGCCGAGGTCCAGGATCGCCCGGGCCTGCGCCATCAGGGCCTCGGCCTCGGCGTCGTCGTCCGCGCCGAAGGCCAGCTGGCCGTCCGCCGCGGCCGCCGGGGCGAGCTCGCGGCCCAGGTACTCGAGCGTCAGCGCGTCCAGTGCGAAGGAGCGGCGGCCGGGCTTGACCAGGTACGCGGCGAGGGCGGTGTCCATGGAGACGCCGGCGACGGACCAGCCGTGCTCGGGGAAGACCCGCATCACGGCCTTGGCGTTGTGCAGCACCTTGGGCCGGTCGGGGTCGGCGATCCAGGCCGCCCAGGCCTGCTCGTCTGCCTCGTCGAGCCGGCTCGGGTCGAACCAGGCGGCCGCGCCGGCGGCCGAGGCGAGGGCGATCTCGCCGACGCTGCCGGAGCCCTGGGCCCAGGTGTCGACGGTGGCGACGCCCAGCGGCTCGGCGCCGTGCTCGGCCAGCCAGGGGGCCAGCTCGCCGGCGCCGAGGACGGTGAAGTCCAGCTCCACACCGGGGGCCGGCTCGGCGGCGACCTCGTCGGCCGCGCCCGGGTCGACGGCGAGCAGCCGCTCGCGCAGCGACGGGTTGCGGATCTCCAGGGTGTCCAGGACCAGGGCGACGGCCGTGCGGTCGTACGGGGCGCGCTCCAGGTCCTGCACGGTCTTCGGCAGCTCCACGTCGCGGACCATCTCGGTCAGCACCCGGTTGAGCTTGACGGCCTCCAGGTGGTCCCGGAGGTTCTGCCCGGCCTTGCCCTTGACCTCCTCGACCCGCTCGACCAGCTCCGCGAAGGAGCCGAACTGGTTGATCCACTTCGCGGCCGTCTTCTCGCCGACGCCGGGGATGCCGGGCAGGTTGTCCGACGGGTCGCCGCGCAGCGCCGCGAAGTCGGGGTACTGCTGCGGGGTGAGTCCGTACTTCTCCTCGACCTTCTCCGGGGTGAACCGGGTCAGCTCGGAGACGCCCTTCGTCGGGTAGAGCACCGTCACGTGGTCCGAGATCAGCTGGAAGGAGTCGCGGTCGCCGGTGACGATCAGGACCTCGAAGCCCGCCGCCTCGGCCTGCGTGGCCAGCGTGGCGATGACGTCGTCGGCCTCGAAGCCGTCGATCGCGAAGCGGGGCGCGCGCATGGCGTCGAGGAGTTCGCCGATCAGCTCGACCTGGCCCTTGAACTCGTCGGGGGTCTTGGAACGGTTCGCCTTGTACTCGGGGAACTCCGTCGACCGCCAGGTCTTGCGGGAGACGTCGAACGCCACCGCGAAGTGCGTGGGCGCCTCGTCGCGGAGCGTGTTCGCCAGCATCGAGGCGAATCCGTAGATCGCGTTCGTGGGCTGCCCCATCGCGGTGGTGAAGTTCTCCGCGGGCAGTGCGAAGAACGCCCGGTACGCCAGGGAGTGTCCGTCCATGAGGAGCAGGCGCGGGCGGTTCTCTTCGGTCTTCTGGGTCTTCTTCGATGCTGTCTCGGCCACGGAGCGATCCTCCCACGGACCGCTGACAATCCCGGCCTGCCGACCGCGGGGCCCTCGTTGTCGGCGGTCCGTGACAGGATCGGAGACGTACGCCCCGGTTCGGAGGCGTACGTCCACGTCGACCGCTCGAAGGAGAGCGCGATGGTCAGCAAGCCGCCCGCGAGCGACCCGGTCCAGGACGCGCCGGAGGTCACCCCGCCGCCGCACGCCGCCGCCGGGTTCGCCGCCGTCGCGCACACCCTGCGGATCTCCCGGCAGCAGATGGGCGTGCGCCGCACCGCGCAGACCCTGCTCAAGGTCAACCAGAAGGACGGCTTCGACTGCCCCGGCTGCGCCTGGCCGGAGGGCGACAAGCGGCACGTGGCGGAGTTCTGCGAGAACGGGGCGAAGGCGGTCGCCGAGGAGGCGACGCTGCGCCGGGTCACCCCGGACTTCTTCGCCGCCCACCCGCTCGCGGACCTGGCGGACCGCAGCGGCTACTGGCTGGGCCAGCAGGGCCGGATCACCCAGCCGATGTACCTGCCGGAGGGCGCGGACCGGTACGAGGCGGTGACCTGGGAGCGGGCCTTCGCGATCGTCGCGGAGGAGCTGCGCGCCCTCGCCTCTCCGGACGAGGCGCTCTTCTACACCTCGGGCCGCACCAGCAACGAGGCCGCGTTCCTGCTCCAGCTGTTCGCCCGCGAGTTCGGCACCAACAACCTGCCGGACTGTTCCAACATGTGCCACGAGTCCTCCGGCTCGGCGCTGACCGAGACGCTGGGCGTCGGCAAGGGCAGCGTCTCCCTGGAGGACCTGCACCGCGCGGACCTGATCATCGTGGCGGGGCAGAACCCGGGGACGAACCATCCGCGGATGCTCTCCGCGCTGGAGAAGGCGAAGGCGGCCGGCGCGAAGATCGTCTCGGTGAACCCGCTGCCGGAGGCCGGTCTGGAGCGGTTCAAGAACCCGCAGACCGCGCAGGGCATGCTGAAGGGCGCCGCGCTCACCGATCTCTTCCTGCAGATCCGCATCGGCGGCGACCAGGCCCTGTTCCGGCTGCTCAACAAGCTGGTCCTCGAGACGGAGGGCGCCGTCGACGAGGCGTTCGTGCGGGAGCACACGCACGGCTACGAGGAGTTCGCCGCGGCCGCCCGGGCCGCCTACTGGGACGAGACGCTGGCGGCGACCGGGCTGACCCGGGCCGAGATCGAGCGGACGCTGGAGCTGGTGCTGGCCTCGGAGCGGACGATCGTCTGCTGGGCCATGGGCCTCACCCAGCACAAGCACTCCGTGCCGACGATCCGCGAGGTGGTGAACCTCCTTCTGCTGCGCGGCAACATCGGCCGGCCCGGCGCGGGCGTCTGCCCGGTGCGCGGCCACTCCAACGTGCAGGGCGACCGCACGATGGGGATCTTCGAGCGGCCCGCGCCCGCGTTCCTCGACGCGCTGGACAAGGAGTTCGGCATCGTCTCGCCGCGGCACCACGGCTACGACGTGGTGCGCTCGATCCAGGCGCTGCGCGACGGCGAGGCGAAGGTGTTCTTCGCCATGGGCGGCAACTTCGTCGGGGCGACGCCGGACACCGAGGTGACGGAGGCGGCGATGCGCCGCGCCCGGCTCACCGTCCATGTCTCGACGAAGCTGAACCGCTCGCACGCGGTGACCGGGGCCCGGGCGCTGATCCTGCCGACGCTCGGCCGCACCGACCGGGACGTGCAGGCGGGCGGCCGGCAGTTCGTGACGGTCGAGGACTCCATGGGCCTGGTGCACGCCTCGCGCGGCAACCTGCCCCCGGCGAGCCCGCAGCTGCTGTCCGAGCCGGCGATCGTGGCGCGCCTGGCGCGGGCGGTGCTCGGCGAGGGCTCGGCGACGCCGTGGGAGGAGTTCGAGAAGGACTACGCGACGATCCGGGACCGTATCGCCCGGGTGGTGCCGGGCTTCGGGGACTTCAACGCGCGCCTCGCGGCGAACCCGGGCGGCTTCGCCCTGCCGCACGCCCCGCGCGACGAGCGCCGCTTCCCCACGGCCACGGGCAAGGCCAATTTCACGGCCGCCCCGGTCGAGTACCCGAGGGTGCCCGAGGGCCGGCTGCTGCTGCAGACCCTGCGCTCGCACGACCAGTACAACACCACGATCTACGGGCTCGACGACCGCTACCGCGGCATCAAGGGCGGCCGCCGGGTCGTCCTGGTCCACCCGCAGGACGCGGCGGAGCTGGGCTTCGAGGACGGCGCGTACGCGGATCTGGTCGGCGAGTGGCGGGACGGCGTCGAGCGGCGGGCGCCCGGTTTCCGGGTGGTGCACTACCCGACGGCCCGGGGCTGCGCGGCGGCGTACTACCCGGAGACCAATGTGCTGGTGCCGCTGGACTCCACCGCGGACGTCAGCAACACCCCCGCCAGCAAGTCCGTGATCGTGCGTCTGGAACAATCACGGACCGCCTAAGCGTTTGCTCAGGCGTTGCGACACACCAGACGAACGGAGCCGGGCCATGGGTGAGCAGACGACTGTGAAGTTCCCGCAGGAGGTCATCGACGAGTACGCCGCGCTGGGCGTCGATCTTCCCGCCCTGTTCTCGGCCGGGCACCTCGGCAACCGCATGGGCGTGCAGATCATCGAGGCCTCGGCGGAGAAGGTCGTCGGCACGATGCCGGTGGAGGGGAACACCCAGCCGTACGGGCTGCTGCACGGCGGCGCGTCCGCGGTGCTCGCGGAGACCCTGGGCTCGGTGGGCTCCATGCTGCACGGCGGGGTCTCCAAGATCGCCGTGGGCGTGGACCTGAACTGCACCCACCACCGCGGGGCGCGCAGCGGCCTGGTCACGGGTGTGGCCACGCCCGTGCACCGCGGCCGGTCCACCGCGACGTACGAGATCGTGATCACGGACGAGTCGGACAAGCGGGTCTGCACCGCGCGGCTCACCTGCATGCTGCGCGAGGTGACCCCCAAGGACGCGGAGAACCTCCCCGGCGCCTCGGCCTGACCCCGGGCCCGGCCCTAGCCAGGCCGCCCGGCCCCAGCCAGGCCGAAGCCCCCGGCGCGTCACCCACGGTGACGGCCGGGGGCTTCGCACATCCCGGACCGGAATCCCGCCCCAGCCGGCCACTCCCAACTGCCGCTCGTCACACGTCTGTTGTGCATCCACGCCCGAACGCCTAGCGTTCCCCCATGGGGCTTCCACGGCGCACCGAGGCCAGGACCGCCCTGCGTACGGCGCTCACCGTCACCGTCGCCCTGGGCGCCGCGACCGCCTGCTCGACCGCGGGCGGCGGCGAGGCCGCACCCGTACGGACGCCGACGCAGCAGGCCACCACACCCACGGACCTGTGCACGAACCTCGTCGCGTACTGGGTCAAAGAAGCCCTGAACGGCAGCAAGTGGGCGGGACTGGACTGGGAGCAAAAGGGGTTCTCCAACGAGCAGTTCACCCTCCACGACGAAGTGCTCGCCGCGGCCCGCGCGAAGGAGCGCACCTCGGGACGGAAGGCCGCGCTCGCCTTCGCCGACGAGGAGTCCCGCCGGCGGTGCGCGGCCGCGAACGGAGCGACCGGAAGCTCCGAGAACTGGAGACCGCCGACCTCGCCACCGTCACGCTGAGTGATGCCGGCGCGGTCGGGGGGGCGAGGGCAGGCACCCGCCGATCCGTCCGGTCACAAACCGGCGCGTGTCCGATATCCGGACACGCCCCCAGGGGCTCGGACAGGACCATGATCGAGTCAAGCCCCTTAGCGGAACTGGGCGTTCTCAGTATGTGAACACCAAGCAACCACCCGATTTACCCCAGTTTGCCCACCCCCTGAGCACCGTCTCTCCCCGTCGGCATAACAAGACAGTCACATCCTGACCTGGGCGCTCCCCGACTTCACCACCTGCGCCTAGAGTCACGGCCAGTCACCGCGCCGCTGGGCGCGTCCTTGCAAAGGCCAGTACGAAACCCGTACGGCCCGGCGTTGAAATACGGCACCTCTAGCTACCCCAGCTACACGGCACCTCAGCTCGAGGGGGCCGCGCCAGGGAAAGGATTCATCGTGCGCAACCGTTCGTTGCTCGTCCTCACCACCGTGCTCACCACCGGTGCACTCACCCTCACCGCCTGCGGTTCGCGCGACGACAAGGGTGGCAGCGACAACGCCAAGGGCGGCACGACCGTCGTCATCGGCGTCGACGCTCCCCTCACCGGCTCGCTCTCCGCGCTGGGCCAGGGCATCAAGAACTCCGTGGACCTGGCTGTCCAGACGGCCAACAAGAACAAGGAAGTCCCGGGCGTCACCTTCAAGATCGAGGCCCTCGACGACCAGGCCACCCCGGCCACCGGCAAGGCCAACGCCACCAAGCTCGTCGGCATCAAGGACGTCCTCGGCGTCGTCGGCCCGCTGAACTCGGGCGTCGCCCAGTCGATGCAGGCGGACTTCGAGAAGGCCAACCTGACCCAGGTCTCCCCGGCCAACACCAACCCGTCCCTCTCCCAGGGCGACAACTGGGGCAAGGGCGACTTCAAGCGCCCGTTCAAGACCTACTTCCGCACCGCCACCACCGACGTCGTCCAGGGCAAGTTCGCCGCGAACTACCTGTACAACGACGCCAAGAAGCGCAAGGTCTTCGTCGTCAACGACAAGCAGACCTACGGCGCCGGCCTCGCCGCGATCTTCTCCCAGGAGTTCGAGCGCCTCGGTGGCAAGGTCGTCGACACCGACTCCGTGACCGTGAAGGAGACCGACTTCTCCTCCACCGCCAACAAGATCAAGGCCTCGGGCGCCGACTCCGTCTACTTCGGCGGCCAGTACCCCGAGGGCGGCCTGCTCTCCGACCAGGTCAAGAAGGCCGGCGCGAAGATCCCCACCATGGGTGGCGACGGCATCTACGACCCGGAGTTCATCAAGGCGTCCGGCGAGGCCAACGACGGTGACCTGGCCACCTCGGTCGGCTACCCGGTCGAGAAGCTCCCGACCGCCAAGAAGTTCATCGAGGACTACAAGGCGGCCGGCTACAAGGACGCGTACGCGGCCTACGGCGGCTACTCCTACGACGCCGCCTGGTCCATCATCCAGGCCGTCAAGGCCGTCGTCGCCGCCAACGACGGCAAGCTCCCCGAGGACGCCCGCGCCAAGGTCACCGAGGCCATGGCCAAGGTCTCCTTCGAGGGCGTGACCGGCAAGGTCGCCTTCGACGAGTTCGGTGACACCACGAACAAGCAGCTCACCGTCTACCAGGTCAAGTCCGGCGCCTGGGCCGACGTGAAGTCCGCGACCTTCGAGGACTGACCCACCACAGCAATGCCCCGCTCCACTTGATCCAAGCCGCGGGGGGGGGCCAAAACCCCCCCCCCCCCGCCACAAATAAGACACCCGCCTCCGGGGGCCCGCGGGGCCCGCCCAGCCGCACCACCAGGCCGCCGGGCGGGGCCCCGGGGCCCGGGGCCTTGTTCACGCCCCCCACTTTCGCGCCCCCCCCCCCCCCCCAACCCCCCCCCTCAACTTCAACCCCCCCGGGCGGGGCCCCACCCCCCCCCCCCCCCCGGACTCATATCCGACACGCTCATCGGAGGCCCTGCGGTGCACGAACTGCCGCAACAGCTGGCCGACGGCCTTGCCCTCGGAGCCCTTTACGGGCTGATCGCCATCGGTTACACGATGGTCTACGGCATCGTCCAGCTCATCAACTTCGCCCACGGCGAGATCTTCATGATCGGGGGCTTCGGCGCCCTCACGACGTACACGATCCTGCCCTCGGGCACGTCCCTGGCGATCGCGATACCCGTGATGCTCCTCGGCGGCGCGGTGGTCTCCGTGGCCGTCGCCATGGCTGCCGAACGCTTCGCCTACCGCCCCCTGCGCGGCGCCCCCCGCCTCGCACCACTGATCACGGCCATCGGTCTGTCGATCGTGCTTCAGCAGCTCATCTGGGGCTTCTACCCCGGCGCCAAGAAGCCGATCAGCTTCCCCGAATTCAAGGGCGACAGCTTCCAGCTCCTCGACGGCCTGGCCATCTCGCGCTCCGACGCCTTCATCCTCGTGGCCGCCCCTCTCTGCATGATCGCCCTCGGCCTCTTCGTCTCGAAGAGCCGCAGCGGCCGCGCCATGCAGGCCACGGCGCAGGACCCGGACACCGCGAAGCTGATGGGCATCAACACCGACCGCATCATCGTGATGGCCTTCGCCATCGGCGCCGCGTTCGCCGCGGTCGCAGCGGTCGCCGAGGGCCTCGACAAGGGCCAGATCCGCTTCGAGATGGGCTTCCTGCTCGGACTCAAGGCGTTCACCGCCGCCGTCCTCGGCGGTATCGGCAACATCTACGGCGCCATGATCGGCGGCGTCGTCCTCGGCATCGCCGAGACCCTCTCCATCGCCTACGTCGAGCACATCCCCGGGATGGACCAGTTCGGCGGCGGTGCCTGGAAGGACATCTGGGTCTTCTCCCTCCTCATCCTCGTGCTGCTGTTCCGGCCACAAGGCCTCCTCGGACAGCGCAGCGCGGACAGGGCGTGATCGTGATGACCACCGACCTCAACAAGTCCCCCGAGAACGAGACCCCCGTCGTGTCCGCCGACTACCCGTCGACCGACGCCAAGGGCTCCGGCCCGCTCCACTGGGTCGTCGCCGCCGGCGGTCTCGCCACCGTCGCGAGCACCTTCCTCGCCTGGACCTACACCTCCGAGTTCCCCGGCAACCTCACGGTCAACGGATACCCGGGCGGCCTCCAGGTCCTCACCCTCGTCGCCGGCCTGCTCGTCACGCTGTTCGCCCTCTCCGGGCTCGGCATCAAGGGCCTGCGCTGGCTGACCCCGGCCGGCTCCAGCAAGGCACTGCGCTTCCTGGCGCTCGGCGCGTTCGGCACCACCTGGTACACCGTGCTCGCGATCGCCGTCCAGCTCGGCGGTCTCGCGCACCTGGAGCCCGGCGGCTTCGTCGCCGCGGTCGCCTCGCTGATCCCGCTGGCCGCCTTCGCGCTGCCGGACGACACCCGCACCCCGTCGAAGCCCCGTGAGCTCCCCTCCTGGGCCGAGATCCTGCTGCTCGTCGTCGCGTTCGCCATCGGCATGTACGCCGTCACGTACGGCATCTCCACCGAGTACGGCGAGCTGTTCATCGGCTACCTGATCCTGGCCGGTCTCGGCTCCGCGGGCCTGTCCAAGTCGGGCCTCGTCGCCCGCATCTCGGCCATCGCCTCGAAGAACCGGCAGATCGCCGCGATCGCCGCCTTCGCGGCCGCGGCCGCCTTCCCCTTCACGCAGACCACGGACACCTTCACCGTCATCGCGGTGAACATCCTGATCTTCGCGACGGTGGCCCTCGGCCTCAACGTCGTCGTCGGTCTGGCCGGTCTGCTCGACCTCGGTTACGTCGCCTTCCTCGGCGTCGGCGCGTACACCGCGGCCCTGGTCTCCGGCTCCACGGCCTCCGCCTTCGACATCCAGCTGCCCTTCTGGGCCACGGTCGTCATCGGCGCGTTCGTCGCCCTGATCTTCGGCGTCGTCATCGGCGCACCGACGCTGCGGCTGCACGGCGACTACCTCGCCATCGTGACGCTCGGCTTCGGTGAGATCTTCCGTATCACCGTCAACAACATGGACGGCGACAACGGCCCGCAGATCACCAACGGCCCGAACGGCATCCCGAACATCCCGGCGCTGAACATCTTCGGCTACGACTTCGGCGAGACCCACAACTTCCTGGGTCTGGAGCTCAGCACCTACGCCAGCTACTACCTGCTGATGCTGCTGGTCATGGTCTTCGTCGTCGTGGTCTTCAGCCGCGCGCAGGACTCCCGCATCGGCCGCGCCTGGGTCGCCATCCGCGAGGACGAGACCGCCGCCACCGCCATGGGCATCAACGGCTTCCGCGTCAAGCTGATCGCCTTCGCCCTCGGCGCCACCCTCGCCGGCGTCGCCGGCACGGTCCAGGCCCACTTCCAGGGCACGGTCCTCCCGGAGATGTACATCTTCGCGGGCCCCGTCGCCCCCAACTCCGCCTTCCTGCTCGCCGCGGTCATCCTCGGCGGCATGGGCACCATCCGCGGCCCGCTCCTCGGCGCGGCGCTGCTCTTCCTCATCCCGGAGAAGCTGGCCTTCCTCAAGGACTACCAGCTCCTCGCGTTCGGTCTCGCGCTCATCCTGCTCATGCGCTTCCGCCCCGAGGGCCTCATCCCCAACAAGCGGGCGCAGCTGGAGTTCCACGAGAACGACGACAAGCTCGACGTGCCGGAACAGCGGGTCTCCGCCGAGTCCGGTGTCGGTACCGCGAAGGCGGGTGCGTGAACGCCATGACGACCACCACCACGGCCACCACCACGGCCGCCACGGTCCTCGATGCCAGCGGCGTCACGATGCGCTTCGGCGGCCTGACCGCCGTCCGCGGTGTCGACCTGACCGTCCGCGAGGGCGAGATCGTCGGTCTGATCGGCCCCAACGGCGCCGGCAAGACGACCTTCTTCAACTGCCTCACCGGCCTGTACGTCCCCACCGAGGGACAGGTCAGCTACAAGGGCACGGTGCTGCCGCCCAAGCCGCACCTGGTGACGAAGGCGGGCATCGCCCGTACCTTCCAGAACATCCGCCTCTTCTCCAACATGACGGTCCTGGAGAACGTCCTCGTCGGACGCCACACCCGGACCAAGGAGGGCCTGTGGTCCGCGCTCCTGCGCGGCCCCGGCTTCAAGAAGGCGGAGAACGCCTCCCGCGAACGGGCCATGGAACTCCTCGAGTTCGTCGGCCTGGCCGCGAAGGCGGAGCACCTCGCCCGCAACCTGCCGTACGGCGAGCAGCGCAAGCTGGAGATCGCCCGGGCGCTCGCCAGCGACCCCGGTCTGCTGCTGCTCGACGAGCCGACGGCCGGCATGAACCAGAACGAGACGCGCACCACCGAGGAGCTCGTCTTCGCCATCCGCGACAAGGGCATCGCCGTCCTCGTCATCGAGCACGACATGAAGTTCATCTTCAACCTGTGCGACCGGGTCGCCGTGCTCGTCCAGGGCGAGAAGCTCGTCGAGGGCACGTCCGAGGTCGTCCAGGGTGACGAGCGCGTCGTCGCCGCGTACCTGGGCACCCCGTACGAGGGGGCTCCGGGCGCGGAGGAGGTCGCCGAGGTCGAGGCTGCGGAGGCGCACGCGGAGGAGGCTGCCGAGGAGGCTGCTGAAGCTGCCGCCGAGGCGCAGGCCGACGCCGAGCCGGAGGCCGCGGACGCCGAGTCGGACGAGTCCGACGACGCGGCCGGCGAGTCCGACGAGGCCGCCGACGACGCTCCGGAAGCCGCATCCGAGAACGCTTCGGACGCGGACAGCACCACCGAAGGAGACTCCAAGTGACCGCTCTGCTCGAGGTCGAGGACCTCAGGGTCGCCTACGGCAAGATCGAAGCCGTCAAGGGCATCTCCTTCTCCGTCGAGGCCGGCCAGGTCGTCGCCCTGATCGGCACCAACGGCGCGGGCAAGACCACCACGCTGCGGACCCTCTCCGGACTGATCAAGCCGAACTCCGGCAAGATCACGTTCGACGGCCAGGTGCTCAACGGCATCCCGGCCCACAAGGTCGTCTCGCTCGGTCTGGCCCACTCCCCCGAGGGCCGGCACATCTTCCCGAAGCTGACCATCGCCGAGAACCTCCAGCTCGGCGCCTTCCTCCGCAAGGACAAGGACGGCATCGAGAAGGACGTCCAGCGCGCCTACGACCTCTTCCCCATCCTGGGCGAACGTCGTAAGCAGGCCGCCGGCACCCTCTCCGGCGGCGAGCAGCAGATGCTGGCCATGGGCCGGGCGCTCATGTCCCAGCCCAAGCTGCTGATGCTGGACGAGCCGTCGATGGGTCTCTCCCCGATCATGATGCAGAAGATCATGGAGACCATCGCCACGCTCAAGGCGGAGGGCATGACCATCCTGCTCATCGAGCAGAACGCGCAGGCGGCCCTGTCCCTCGCGGACTACGGCTACGTGCTCGAGGTCGGCAAGATCAAGCTCTCCGGCACCGGCCCGGACCTGCTCGTCGACGACGAGGTGCGCAAGACGTACCTCGGCGAGGACTAGTCGGACCCGACGGACGAAGGCCCGCCCCACAGCGTTGTGGGGCGGGCCTTCTCACGTCTCGGGCTGTCCTGCAGGCCTGCCGGCCCTACTGGCCCTACTGGCCCTTTGCGGCCTTCTTCTCCTCGGAGTCCTCGATGACGGCCTCGGCGACCTGCTGCATCGACATGCGCCGGTCCATCGACGTCTTCTGGATCCAGCGGAAGGCGGCGGGCTCCGTCAGCCCGTACTCCGTCTGCAGGATGCTCTTCGCGCGGTCGACCAGCTTGCGGGTCTCCAGGCGCTGCGCGAGGTCCGCGACCTCCTTCTCCAGCGCCTTCAGCTCCGCGAACCGGGACACGGCCATCTCGATGGCCGGCACCACGTCGCTCTTGCTGAACGGCTTCACGAGGTACGCCATCGCGCCGGCGTCCCGGGCCCGCTCGACGAGCTCGCGCTGCGAGAACGCGGTGAGCATCAGGACCGGGGCGATGGACTCGCCGGCGATCTTCTCGGCGGCGGAGATGCCGTCCAGGACGGGCATCTTCACGTCCAGGATCACCAGGTCCGGCCGGTGCTCCCGGGCCAGCTCGACGGCCGCGGCCCCGTCGCCGGCCTCGCCGACGACCGAGTAGCCCTCTTCCTCCAGCATCTCTTTGAGGTCGAGGCGGATGAGGGCCTCGTCCTCGGCGATGACGACTCGCGTCGTCAGCGGCGGGACGTGCGACTTGTCGTCGTCGGCGACGGGCTGGGGCGACTCGGGGGCGGTCACGGGGGCTCCTCGTTGCGGGGCGATACTGCTCACCACGAGCCTACCCACCTCCTGTAAGGTAGGGACACGACGGGTTACCGTCATCCTTTCTTTCGAAGGCGCGCCCCGGTAGCCCAGCGGTAGAGGCAGTGGTCTCAAACACCATCCAGCGTGGGTTCGAATCCCACCCGGGGCACTTTCCCTTCCTTTCCAAGGTCAGCAATCGCTGAGCGATCGTCACCCGTACGCGTGAGCCGTACGCGTGGGATCGACCCGCCCGCCCCGCTCAGCCCGTCACCGGGTCGCCGATGTGGTGGACGCGGACCATGTTCGTGGAACCTGCGACTCCGGGCGGGGAGCCGGCGGTGATGACGACGGTGTCGCCCTTCTTGCAGCGGCCGATCTTCAGCAGGTGCTCGTCGACCTGCGCCACCATCGCGTCCGTGGAGTCGACGTGCGGGCCCAGGAAGGTCTCCACGCCCCAGGTGAGGTTGAGTTGGGCGCGGGTGGCCGGGTCCGGGGTGAAGGCGAGCAGGGGGATGGGCGAGCGGTAGCGGGAGAGGCGCTTGACCGTGTCGCCGGACTGGGTGAAGGCGACGAGGAACCTCGCGCCGAGGAAGTCGCCGATCTCGGCGGCCGCGCGGGCGACGGCGCCGCCCTGGGTGCGGGGCTTGTTGCGTTCCGTCAGGGGCGGAAGGCCCTTCGCCAGGATGTCCTCCTCCGCCGCTTCCACGATGCGGCTCATCGTGCGGACCGTTTCCACGGGGTAGCGGCCGACGCTGGTCTCGCCGGAGAGCATGACCGCGTCGGTGCCGTCGATGACCGCGTTGGCCACGTCGCTGGCTTCGGCGCGGGTGGGGCGGGAGTTGTCGATCATCGAGTCGAGCATCTGGGTGGCGACGATGACGGGCTTGGCGTTGCGCCGGGCGAGCTTGACCGCCCGCTTCTGGACGATCGGGACCTGCTCCAGGGGCATTTCGACGCCGAGGTCGCCACGGGCGACCATGATGCCGTCGAAGGCGGCGACGATGCCGTCGATGTTCTCGACCGCCTGGGGCTTCTCGATCTTGGCGATGACGGGGACGCGGCGGTCCTCCTCGTCCATCACGCGGTGGACGTCGTCGATGTCGCGGCCGGTGCGGACGAAGGAGAGGGCGATGACGTCGGCGCCGGTGCGCAGGGCCCAGCGGAGGTCTTCGATGTCCTTGTCGGAGAGGGCGGGGACGGAGACCGCGACGCCCGGGAGGTTGAGGCCCTTGTGGTCGGAGACCATGCCGCCCTCGACGACGCGGGTGTGGACGCGGGGGCCGTCGACGGCGGTGACGTCGAGTGCGACTCGACCGTCGTCGACGAGGATGCGCTCGCCGGGGGTGACGTCGGCGGCGAGGCCGGGGTAGGTGGTGCCGCAGCCGTGGCGGTCACCCTCGGCGGCCGGTTCGACGCTGATGGTGAACTCGTCGCCGCGTTCAAGGAGTACGGGACCTTCACGGAATCGGCCGAGGCGGATCTTCGGGCCTTGAAGGTCCGCGAGGACGCCTACGCTCCGTCCCGTCTCCTCGGCGGCCTTGCGCACATGCCGGTAGCGCTCCTCGTGTTCGGCATAGGTGCCGTGGCTGAGGTTGAACCGGGCCACATCCATTCCGGCCTCGATCAGGGCTTTGATCTGGTCGTATGTGGCGGTGGCGGGGCCCAGGGTGCAAACGATTTTCGCTCGGCGCATGAGTCGAGCCTAGGCATTACCAACGGGTAGAACATGGGACTGTCATGACGGACCAACAACCTTTACATGAAAGGTTGTTGACAAGTCTTGAATATGTGCGGACCCCTGCTCCGATGAGCGTCCGGAGGGGTCGTTCTACAGCGTAGGCGGGTGCAGAGTGAATCTCGCCGTGACCTCCGCGGAAGCCGTCTGGAGCTGGGGTTCCAGGGTGAGCGGGGGCGTGGGTTCGACCGCCTCCGCCGCGAAGGCCATCCGCAGTCCGCCCGCCTGGGGCGGCGGGATCAGGTCCGTGCCCGTGTCGGAGAGTTCGAGCAGGGCGTCAAGCGTCGTGCCGAGGGCTTCGGCGTACTCGCGGGCACGCTGGACGGCTGCCCGGACGGCGAGCCGGCGGACCCGGGCGTACGCCGGGGAGTCTGGGCGCAGGGTCCACCAGGGGCCGTCGACACGGGTGAGTTCGTGTTCGGCCAGTCGGGTGGCGAGTTCGCCCAGTGCGGTGAAGTCGGTGAGTTCGGCGGTGAGGTGGACGCGGCCGCTGTAGGCGCGCACGCGCTCGCCGCGGCCGTGCCGGGCGGGTTCGGGGGTGAGGGTGAAGGCGCCGGTCTCCAGGCGTTCGACGGCGTCGCCGTACGACTTGATCAGCTCCAGGGCCTCCGTGTTGCGCCGGGTCAGGTCGCGCAGGGTGTTGTCCCGGTCCGTGCCCCGCGCGCCCACGGTGACGCCGATGCGGGCGAGCTCGGGGTCGACCTCCAGGCGCGCCTCGCCGCGCACGGTGACGCGCGGGCTCTGCGGGCCGGGTTCGGTGGTGAATCCGTCGGTGGGCATGGGTGGGCTCCCCTCGTCCGTATGTCTCCAGCCTCGCTCCTTCGAACACTTTCGCATTCCGTCATCTGAAAGGGGTGTTCCCCGGGTGACTCCTGAGCCAGAATCTACGCGCGTTGTGCACCGTCGAGATCAAGGAGTACCCATGCCGCTGAACCGCCGGACGTTCCTCGAGAGCTCCGTCGCCGCCGGAGCGGGAGCCGCCCTCGCGGCAGGTGTGGCGGCCCCCGCCGAGGCCGCCGCCGCACCGGCCCCGGGGCGCGGGCCCAAGCGGTACTCGTTCACCGTCATGGGCACCACCGACCTGCACGGCAACGTCTTCAACTGGGACTACTTCACGGACAAGGAGTTCGACGACAAGGCCCACAACGACGTCGGCCTGGCGAAGATCTCCACCCTGGTCACCCGGGTCCGCGAGGCGAAGGGCCGCCGCAACACGCTGCTGATCGACGCCGGCGACACCATCCAGGGCACCCAGCTGTCGTACTACTACGCCAAGGTCGACCCGATCACGAAGACCGGCGGCCCGGTGCATCCGATGGCGCAGGCCATGAACGCCATCGGGTACGACGCCGCCGCGCTGGGCAACCACGAGTTCAACTACGGCATCCCCGTGCTGCGGAAGTTCGAGGAACAGTGCGACTTCCCGCTGCTCGGCGCCAACGCGCTGGACGCGCGGACGCTGCGGCCGGCGTTCGCGCCGTACAGCATCCACCGGCTGCGCACCCCGCACGGCCGGGACGTGAAGGTGGCGATCCTGGGCCTGACCAACCCGGGCATCGCGATCTGGGACAAGGCCAACGTCACGGGGCAGATGGTCTTCCCCGGCCTGGAGGAGCAGGCCGCGAAGTGGGTGCCGAGGCTGCGTTCGATGGGGGCGGACGTGGTCGTCGTCTCCGCGCACTCCGGATCCAGCGGCACGTCCTCGTACGGCGATCAGCTGCCGTACGTCGAGAACGCGGCCGGACTCGTCGCCGAGCAGGTTCCCGGCATCGACGCGATCCTCGTCGGCCACGCGCACACCGAGATCCCCGAGTACCGGGTGAAGAACAAGGAGACCGGGCAGGACGTCGTGCTGTCCGAGCCGCTCAAGTGGGGCCAGCGGCTGACCCTGTTCGACTTCGAGCTGGTGTGGGGCAGGGGCCGCTGGACGGTGGAGAAGGTCTCGGCGCAGGTGCTCAACTCCAACACGGTGGAGGAGGACCCGGCGATCACGAAGCTGCTCGGCGACGAGCACACCAAGGTCGTGGCGTACGTGAACCAGGTCATCGGCACCTCCACGGCCGCGATGACGACGGTCGACGCGCCGTGGAAGGACGAGCCGATCATCGATCTGATCAACCACGTCCAGGCCGAGACGGTGAAGGCGGCCCTCGCGGGCGGCGCGTACGCGGCGCTGCCGGTGCTCTCGCAGGCGTCGTGCTTCTCGCGGACGGCCCGGATCCCGGCCGGGCAGGTCACGCTCAAGGACGCGGCGGGCCTGTACCCGTTCGAGAACACGCTGGAGGCCCGGCTGATGACGGGCGCCCAGCTGAAGGAGTACCTGGAGTACTCGGCGAAGTACTACGTGCGGACTCCGGCCGGGGCTCCGGTGGACACCGCGAAGCTGACCAACGCGGACGGCACCCCGGACTACAACTACGACGCCGTGTCCGGGCTGACGTACGAGATCGACATCGCGAAGCCGGCCGGTTCGCGCATCGTGAACCTGTCGTTCGGGGGTGCGCCGCTCGACCCGGCTGCGCGGTTCGTGCTCGCCGTGAACAACTACCGGGCCAGCGGTGGCGGCGCGTTCCCGCATGTCGCCAAGGCCGAGCAGCTGTGGGCGAATTCGGACGAGATCCGCAACACGATCATCCAGTGGGTGAAGGCGGAGGGCACGGTCGACCCGGGCCGGTTTGCCTCGGTGGGCTGGAAGCTGACCCGGGACGGCGTGCCGGTGTTCTAGCGCGCCGCGTCTTCAGGACCTGTCGGTGAGGGGGGTGAGAGGCGTCAGCTCCGGGCCCTGGGCCGGGATGCGGGGCGCCTCTCGCCCGTCCAGGCCGAAGCGGGTGAAGGCGGTGCGGCGGGGCAGCGGATAGGGCTCCTTGCCGGTGATCGCGTTGAGGATGGTGGCGCTGCGCCAGGCCGCGAGGCCGAGGTCGGGTGCGCCGACGCCGTGGGTGTGCTTCTCGGCGTTCTGTACGTGGACGCTGCCGGTGACGGAGTCGTCGAGGACGAGCCGGTAGGCCTGGTCGATGCGGGGCCGGCCGGCACTGTCGCGTCGCAGGTACGGGGCGAGGCCGGTGAGCATGCGTTCGACGGAGCGTTCGCGGTAGCCGGTAGCGAGGACGACGGCGTCGGTGGTGAGCCGGGAGCGGCTGCCCTGCTGGAGGTGCTCCAGGTGCAGTTCGACCTTGGCTGCGGCGACCCGTCCCGCGGTGCGGACACGGACGCCCGGGGTGATGACGGCGTCCGGCCAGCCGCCGTGCAGGGTGCGGCGGTAGAGCTCTTCGTGCACGGCGGCGAGGGTGTCGGTGTCGATGCCCTTGTGGAGCTGCCACTGGCGTGGCACGAGGTCGTTGCGGACCGGTTCGGGCAGGCCGTGGAAGTAGCGGGTGTAGTCGGGGGTGAAGTGCTCCAGGCCCAGTTTGGAGTACTCCATGGGGGCGAAGGCCTCGGTGCGGGTGAGCCAGTGGAGCTTCTCCGCGCCGGCGGGGCGGGCGCGCAGGAGGTCCAGGAAGATCTCGGCGCCGGACTGGCCGGAGCCGATGACGGTGACGTGCTCGGCGGCGACGAGGCGTGCGCGGTGGTCGAGGTAGTCGGCGGAGTGCAGTACGGGTACGCCGGGGGCGTCGGCGAGGGGGCGCAGGGGTTCGGGGACGTACGGTTCGGTGCCGACGCCGAGGACGACGTTGCGGGCGTAGGTGCGGCCGAGCGCCTCGGCCTCGCCGGAGGCGTCGAGCCGGCTGTGGTCGACTTCGAACAGGGCGCGTTCGGGGTTCCACCGGACGGAGTCGACCTGGTGGCCGAAGTGCAGGCCGGGGAGCCGGGTGGAGACCCAGCGGCAGTAGGCGTCGTACTCGGCGCGCTGGATGTGGAAGGTCTCGGCGAAGTAGAACGGGAAGAGCCGGTCCTGTGCGCGCAGGTAGTTGAGGAACGACCAGGGGCTCGCGGGGTCGACGAGGGTCACCAGGTCGGCGAGGAAAGGGACCTGGAGCGTCGCGCCGTCGATGAGCAGTCCGGGGTGCCAGTGGAACTCGGGCCGCTGTTCGAAGAACGCGGTGTCGAGGCCGCCGGGGACGCCGTGGGCGAGGGCGGCGAGGGAGAGGTTGAACGGGCCGATGCCGACGCCGACGAGGTCGTGGGGGTGCTCGGGGGCGTTGCGGGGGGTGCTGGCCGTCATCGGTCGGTGCTGCCTTCCACGAGGGTGAGGATCTCTTCCAGGTCGCCGGGGGCGGTGTGCGGGTTGAGCAGGGTGGCCTTGAGCCAGAGCCGGCCGTCGGCGCGGGCCCGGCCGAGGACGGCGCGGCCGTCGGTGAGGAGATCGCGGCGGACCGCGGCGACGGTGTCGTCGCCGGCGGCGGCGGGCCGGAACAGGACGGTGGTGAGGGTCGGCGCGGCGTACAGCTCCAGGCCGGGGGCCTTCTCGACCAGTCGGGCGAGGTGGCGTGCCTGGTCCATGCAGCTGTCGACGAGGGCGCCGAGTCCGGTGCGGCCGAGGGCGCGCAGGGTGACGGCGGTCTTGAGCACGTCGGGGCGGCGGGTGGTGCGCAGGGAGCGGCCGAGGAGGTCGGGCAGTCCGGCGTCGGTGTCGTCGTCGGCGTTGAGGTAGTCGGCGGTGTGGGCGAGCGGCGCGAGGTCGGCGGCGTCGCGGACGGCGAGCAGTCCGGCGGCGGCGGGCTGCCAGCCGAGTTTGTGCAGGTCGAGGGTGACGCTGCGGGCGCGGTCGAGTCCGGCGAGCAGGACGCGGTGGGTGGTGCTGAACAGGACGGGTCCGCCGTATGCGGCGTCGACGTGGAGTTCGGCGCCGTGGGCGTCGCACAGGTCGGCGATCTGGATGAGCGGGTCGATGCTGCCGGTGTCGGTGGTGCCGGCGGTGGCGGCGACGAGGAGGGGGCCGGTGAGGTCGGTCAGTGCCTCGTCGAGGGCGACGGGGTCGATGGTGCCGTTGGGGGTGGGGACGACGACGGGTTCGGGCAGGCCGAGCAGCCAGGCGGCGCGGGCGAAGGAGTGGTGTGCGTTGGCTCCGACGACGGCGCGGACGGAACCGTGGCGTTCCCGGGCGAGGAGCAGGGCGAGTTGGTTGGACTCGGTGCCGCCGGTGGTGACGAGCGCGTCGGCGTGGGGTGCGCCGGGGTAGACCTCGGCGGCGAGGGCGCTGGTGACGAGGGCTTCGAGGGCGGAGGCGGCGGGGGCCTGGTCCCAGGAGTCCATGGAGGGGTTGAGCGCGGACGCGGCGAGATCGGCGGCGACGGCGAGCGCGAGGGGCGGGGTGTGCAGGTGCGCCACGCAGAGCGGGTCGGCGGGGTCGGCGGCGCCGGCGGCCAGGGTGTGCACGAGCAGCCGCAGCGCTTCGCCGGCCCCGGCGCCGGTGTGGGGCAGCGCGGTGTCGCCGAGCGCCGCCCGTACGCGCCCGGCGACGCCGTCCGGCCCCCCGCGGGGCAGCGGCCCGCCCCGCTCGGCCGCGCCGGACCGCAGCGTGTCGAGCACGGTGTCGAGCAGCGGACGCAGCGCGTCGGGACCGGACGTTCCTCCGGCGAGGGGCGGGGGCGGGGATGCGGCACACATGGACGACAGGGTGCCGGGGATTCTGCCGGTATGTCCGGCAAGGCGGTTCGAGTAACCCGAACGGGGGACGGCCGCCCTTGACAAGAGCGGCCGTCCACGAGGCTCGGCGCCTACTCCTCGCCGTCCTCGGCTAGTTGCCGGAGCGGACGCGTAGGGACCGGGCCAGGTCGTCGAGTTGGTCGATCAGTTTGCGGTGGAGGGCGGGGGTGAGGTCGGGCTGGGTGAGGCGGGTGCGGCCGGTGGTCAGCGAGTCCTCGTCGATGGCGTGGGCGGGGAAGGCGTAGCGGCCGGCGGCTTCGGCGATGGCGGGGCCGCGGCGGGTGGCCAGGGCGGGGGCGTCCTCGTAGAAGCGGGTGACGTACGGGCGGGTCAGGTCGGACTGTTCCGGCTGCCAGAAGCCGTGGGCGGTGGCCGTGAAGAGGTAGTTCGACAGGTCGTCCGACGCGAACATGGCCGACCAGGCGGCGGCCTTGGCCTCGGGGGTGGGCAGGGAGGCGCGGCAGCGGGCCGCGCCCTCCTGGCCGGAGGCGGAGGGGTCGCGGGCGACTTCGGCCTCGATCGCGGTCTCGTCGGTGGCGCCGAGGACGGCGAGGCGGGCGAGGATGCGCCAGCGCAGCTCGGGGTCGAGCTCGGGGCCGCCGAAGACGGTGCCCTCGTCGAGCCAGGAGGCGATCTTGTCGGGGGTCGTGGCGCTGTCGATCAGGGTGCGCACGGCCGTGAGGCGCAGGCCGGGCGCGTCGCCGTCCTCGGTGCGGCGCAGCAGGTCGCGGGCGATCGCGTTGATCGTGGCGAGGGCAGCGGGGCGGTCCTCGGCGGGGACGAAGCGGTCGGCGATCTGGGTGCGGGCGAAGCCGAGCACGCCCTGGACGACGGCGAGTTCGCTCTCCTCGGGCAGGTGGGCGAGGGCGGTCTCCAGGTAGGCCACGGGCTCCAGCTCGCCGTCGCGGACCATGTCGCGCAGGGCGTTCCAGACGACGGCGCGGGTCAGGGCGTCCGGGATGCGGGAGAGGGAGCGCAGGGCCGTCTCGAGCGAGGTCCCGTCGAAGCGGACCTTGGCGTACGTGAGGTCCTCGCCGTTGAGGACGACCAGCGCGGGGCGCGGGCCGGGCAGCTCGACCGGCTCCTGCTGCGGGACGTCGAGTTCGCGCCGTTCGCGCAGTACGAGCGCGGCGGAGGCGTCGCGGTCGTAGATCTCGACGGCGATCCGGTGCGGCCGGGCGCCGTCCCGGTCCACGGCCAGTCCCGCCCGGTCGCCTTCGCCGGTGAGCCGCGGGGTCAGCGTGTCGACGCCGGTGGTGCGCAGCCACTGCTCGGCCCAGCCGTGGACGTCGCGGTCGGTGGCGGAGGCGAGGTTGTCGATGAAGTCGGCGAGGGTGGCGTTGCCGAACCTGTGCCGGCGGAAGTGGGTGTTGATGCCGGCGAGGAAGTCCTTCTCGCCCAGCCACGCGACCAGCTGGCGCAGCGCGGAGGCGCCCTTGGCGTACGAGATGCCGTCGAAGTTGAGCAGCGCGGAGGCGGTGTCGGGGACGGCGTCCGGGTCGGGGGCGACGGGGTGGGTGGAGGGGCGCTGGTCGGCGTCGGAGCCCCACGCCTTGCGGGTGACGCCGAAGTCGATCCAGGTGTCGGGGAAGCGGTCGGAGCAGGCCTCGTTGAGCGTCTGGTAGCCCATGTACTCGGCGAACGACTCGTTCAGCCAGATGTCGTCCCACCAGCGCAGGGTGACCAGGTCGCCGAACCACATGTGCGCCATCTCGTGGGCGATCACCATGGCGCGGGTCTGCCGCTCGGTGTCGGTGACGGCGGACCGGAACACGAACTCGTCGCGGAAGGTGACCAGGCCGGGGTTCTCCATCGCGCCCGCGTTGAACTCGGGGACGAAGGCCTGGTCGTAGGAGTCGAAGGGGTACGGCTCCGTGAACTTCTCGTGGTACCGGTCGTAGAGCGCCTTGGTGACGTCGAGGAGTTCGTCGGCGTCGGCGTCCAGGTACGGGGCGAGGGAGCGGCGGCAGTGGATGCCGAACGGCAGGCCGGCGTGCTCGGTGCGGACGGAGTGCCAGGGGCCGGCGGCGACGGCGACGAAGTACGTGGACAGCAGCGGGGTCGGGGCGGCCTTCCAGCGGCCGTCCTCCTGCTGCTCGGTGACGCTGTTCGCGAGCACGGTCCAGCCCTCGGGGGCGGTGACGGTCAGCTCGAAGACGGCCTTCAGGTCGGGCTGGTCGAAGGCGGCGAAGACCCGCTGCACGTCCTCCATGAACAGCTGGGTGTAGACGTACGACTCGTCGTCGGTGGGGTCGGTGAAGCGGTGCATGCCCTCGCCGGTGCGGGAGTACCGCATCGACGCGTCGATCCGCAGCTCGTGCTCGCCCTCGGTGAGACCCGTGAGGGGCAGCCGGTTCTCCGTCAGCGCCTCGGGGTCGAGCGGCGCGCCGTCCAGGGTGGCCGAGCGCAGGGCGGCCGGCTTCAGCTCGACGAAGGTGTCCCCGGGGGTGCGGGCGGTGAACCGGATCGTGGTGGCGGAGTCGAAGGTGTCGTCTCCGGTGGTGAAGTCGAGCTCCACGGCGTAATGGTGGACGTCGAGGAGCCGGGCACGGGTCTGCGCTTCGTCGCGCGTGAGTACGGACATGGGCCCCATGCTGCCTGATGGGGGTGTGGGCGGGCAGGGGCCCGGATTCCGCTGTGGGCGAGCAGCCCGGCCGGTCAGGCCAGGCCGGCGCCTGCGAGGTGGGCGAACGCGGCGGTGATGCGCGGGCGGTCGTAGCCGGCCGGGCCCTTCGCTCCGCTGGACAGGAGGGCGTGCAGCAGCAGCCGGGCCTTGACGGGGTCCAGCAGGCCGGCGGGGACGAGGCCGCGGTGCAGCAGGTCGTACTCCGAGCCGGGGCCGCGGTATGTGTGGGAGAGCGTCGCGCCGGAGCCGGTGCGGGAGGCGAGGACGACGGGCATCCGGGCGGCCAGCGCCTCCAGGGGCTCGACCAGCCAGTTCGGGACGTGGCCGGCGCCGAAGGCGGCGACGACCAGGCCGTCGAAGCGGTCGTCGACGGCGTCGAGGAGCTCGCCGCGGTCGCCGAGCGACAGGGTGACCAGGGCGACCCGTACGTCCGGGTCGAGCCGCAGCGGGTGGGCGACGGTGGGGGCGGGGGGCCGCAGCAGGATCCGGGGGGCGCCCTCGACGACGTGCCCGAGGGGGCCCGCGCCGGGCGAGGCGAAGGTGGCCACGGAGGTGGTGTGGGTCTTGCGGACGTACCGGGCGGCGTGGATCTCGTCGGCGAGGACCACGACGACGCCGAGGTCGCGGCAGCGGGGGTCGCCGGCGACGGCGACCGCGGCGGCGAGGTTGGCGGGGCCGTCCGCGCCGGGCAGGTCGGGGCGGCGCATCGCGCCGGTGACCGCGACGGGCTCCTTGGTGTCGCAGAGCAGGTCGAGCAGGAAGGCGGTCTCCTCCAGGGTGTCGGTGCCCTGGACGACGACGACGCCGGAGCCGGCGGCGACCGTGGCGCGCACCTCGTCGGCGAGGGCGTGCAGGTCCGCGAGGGAGAGGGAGGAGCTGGGCAGGCGGCGGAAGTCGCGCAGGTCGACGTCGGCGCCGGCGGCGCCGAGGACCTCGGCGCCGCTCAGCCGGCTGGCGTCGCCGCCGCGCGCCGAGATGGTCCCTCCGAGCGTGAAGACGGTGACGCGGCCCATCAGTCCTTCTCCTCCATGCCCGTACCGGTACCCGTACCCGTACCCGTCTCGTCGGCGATCGTCTCGTCGGCGATGGTCTCGTGGTGGCGGATGACCTCCGCGATGATGAAGTTCAGCAGCTTCTCGGCGAACGCCGGATCCAGTTTGGCGTTCTCCGCCAGCTGCCGCAGCCGGGTGATCTGCCGGCCCTCGCGGGCCGGGTCGGCCGGCGGGAGGTGGTGCTGCGCCTTGAGGACGCCCACCTGCTGGGTGCACTTGAAGCGCTCGGCGAGCATGTGCACGACCGCGGCGTCGATGTTGTCGATGCTCTCGCGCAGCCGGGTCAGCTCGGCCCGTACGGACTCGTCGATCTCGCTCATGAGCAGCGAGCCTAGCCCGATCACCCGGCGATCGTCGGAGGGTGTTCGGGATCCGGGATCCGGTCGCTCCAGCCACCGGGCACCGCGCGTCCCTGCTGCTCACGGAAGCGGACCGGGGCGATGCCGACGCGCCGGGTGAACAGCCGCGAGAAGTACGCCGGATCGTCGTAGCCCACTCGGCGGGCGACCGCGGCGACGGGCAGCTCGGTGGCGGCGAGCAGCTCCTTCGCCCGGCCGAGCCGGATGGTCAGCAGGTAGTCCTTCGGGCTGCAGCCGGCGGACCGGCGTACGGCGGTGCGCAGCTCGGCGGGGGTCATGCCGTGCCGGGCGGCGTGCTCGGCGACGGAGAGCGGCCGGAAGGCGTCCCGGGCCAGGGCGGTGAGCACGGGGTCGCCTTCGGCGTTGGTGTCGGCGCGGGCCCGGCGCAGTGCGACGAGCAGTTCGTGGACGGCCGCGGCGGTCTCCACCTCCAGGAGCGGGTTGCCGCGCCGGGCGGCGCGTGCGATGCGGCCGACGACGGCGCGCGGCCCGCTCGCGTCGGAGAGCGGGACGACGGGGCGTTCGGGCTCGATGCAGCCGAGTTCGGTGTAGGTGGCGGTGGCCGGGCCGGTGAAGTCGACGAAGGCCTCGTCCCAGCCGGTCCTGGGGTCGGCGGAGTAGTGGTGCGGGACGCCGGGGGTGAGCCAGAGCAGTGCGGGTGCGGTGACGGTGGTGCGCCGGCCGTCGGGGGCGCGGTACCAGCCGCTGCCGGCGCTGACGACGACGGCGACGTGGTGGTCGAGGGTGCGGGGGCCGACGGTGGGCAGCGCGCCGTGCTGGAGCCCGACGCCGAGGCAGACCAGGCCGAGCCGGTGGTGGACCGGGCCGGGCGTGAAGTAGCGCATCCAGGTGTGGTACATCCGCGCCCCCTCCTGTCCTGCTCGTGGGCTCGCCCGTACGCGCGTCGCACGGCCGTGCGTACGTCCAAACAGCGACGATCTTTGTCCATGGACCCGTCCTCCGCCAGAGGGTGAGGGTGGGCCCATGAGCAGATTCGCGGTGGGTGAGACGGATTTTCTGCTGGACGGGCGGCCCGTGCGGCTGCTGTCGGGGGCGCTGCACTACTTCCGGGTGCACGAGGGCCAGTGGGAGCACCGGCTGAGGATGCTCCGCGCGATGGGGCTCAACTGCGTGGAGACGTACGTGCCCTGGAACCTGTACGAGCCGCGGCCGGGCCGGTACGGGGACGTGGCCGCGCTCGGCCGTTTCCTGGACGCGGCGGCGCGGGCCGGGCTGTGGGCGATCGTGCGGCCGGGTCCGTACATCTGCGCGGAGTGGGAGAACGGCGGACTGCCGCACTGGCTGACCGGTCCGCTGGGGCGGCGGGTGCGGACGGACGACCCGCAGTTCCTCGGGCCGGTGGCGGACTGGTTCCGGCGGCTGCTGCCGCAGGTGGCCGAGCGGCAGATCGACCGGGGCGGCCCGGTGGTGCTGGTGCAGGTGGAGAACGAGTACGGCAGTTACGGCAGCGACGCGGCGTATCTGCGCAAGGTCGCGGACCTTCTGGTGGAGTGCGGGGTGACCGTGCCGCTGTTCACCTCGGACGGGCCCGAGGACCACATGCTGACGGGCGGTTCGGTGCCGGGGGTGCTGCCGACGGCGAACTTCGGCTCCGGCGCGCGGGAGGCGTTCGGGGTGCTGCGTCGGCACCGGCCGCGGGGGCCGCTGATGTGCATGGAGTTCTGGTGCGGCTGGTTCGACCACTGGGGCGCCGGGCACGCGGTGCGGGACGCGGGGGACGCGGCCGCGGCGCTGCGGGAGATCCTGGAGTGCGGGGCGTCGGTGAACGTCTACATGGCGCACGGCGGCACGAGCTTCGGCGGCTGGGCGGGCGCGAACCGGGCGGGCGAGCTGCACGAGGGGCTGCTGCGGCCGACGGTGACCTCGTACGACTACGACGCGCCGGTGGACGAGCGGGGGCGGCCGACGGAGAAGTTCTGGCGGTTCCGCGAGGTGCTGGCCGGGTACGCGGACGGGCCGCTGCCCGAGGTGCCGGAGCCGCCGGCGCGGCTCGGCGCGCCGGTGTCGGGTGCGGTGACCGAATGGCTGCCGTTGCCGGAAGTACTGGAGGGCCTGGGCGACGAGGAGCGGTTCGCGCCGCTGCCGCCGACGTTCGAGGAGCTGGGCGTGGACCGGGGCGTGGTCCGCTACCGCGTCGAGGTGCCGGGGCCGCGGCAGCCGTACCCGCTGACGGCGGCGGGGCTGCGGGACCGGGCGGTGGTGTACGTGGACGGCGTCCGGGCGGGCGTGCTCGACACGGAGGACGGAGTGCTGCCGGAGCCGGTGGCGGGGTCCGCGTCGGTGGAGCTGTGGGTGGAGTCGCTGGGCCGGGTCAACTACGGGCCGCGGCTGGCCGAGCCGAAGGGCATCACCGGCGGGCTGCGGCACGAGCGGCAGTACCTGCACGGCGTACGGGCCCAGGGCCTGCGCCTCGACGCCTTCGCGCCGGAGGCGGTGGCGAAGCTCCCGTTCACAGCACCGGTCGCGGACGGCGGGCCGGGCCTGTACCGCCTGCCGATGGAGGTGGCCGGCGCGGGCGACGCGGATCTGGCGCTCCCCGGCTGGACCCGCGGCTTCGTCTGGGTCAACGGCTTCTGTCTGGGCCGCTACTGGTCCGCGGGCCCCCAGCACTCCCTGTACGTACCGGGTCCGGTGCTCCGCGAGGGCCGGAACGAGGTGTGGGTGCTGGAACTGGAGGGCCCTGCGGGGGCGGGGGCGGAGCTGACGTGACGTGCCCGGGGGCGGGCCGGCGAGCGGCCCGCCCCCGGGGATGTGCTCAGGTGTTACAGGGTGGCCGCCGCCGACTTGATGGCGGAGGCGAAGGTGGAGACCTCGGTGTACACGCCCGGGAAGCCCGGACGGGCGCAGCCGTAGCCCCAGCTCACGATGCCGACCTGGATCCAGGCGCCGGCGTTGTCGCGGCGGAACATGGGGCCGCCGGAGTCGCCCTGGCAGGTGTCGACGCCGCCCTCGTTGAAGCCGGCGCAGATCTCCTCGCCGGCGACGAGCTCGCTGTAGGCGCTCTTGCACGTGGCGTCGGAGACGAACGGCACGGTGGCCTTGCGCAGGTACCGCTGCTGGCCGCCGCCCTCGCGGGTGGCGCCCCAGCCGGCGACGGTGAACGTGCCGTTGTTGTACGCGGTGGTCTCGGCGATCTTCAGGGTGGGCACCGAGGTGATCGGCGAGGCCAGCTTGATCAGGGCCCAGTCCTTGCCCGTGCCGTTGTAGCCGGGGGCCTGGTAGACCTTGGTGGACTTGACCTTGACGGCGCTGCTGCTCTGCAGGTCGACGACGCCGGCCGTGGCGGTGATGCCGGTGTTCGGGCCGGAGCCGTCCACGCAGTGGGCGGCGGTGAGGACGACCGTCGGGGTCAGCAGCGAGCCGCCGCACCCCATGGAGAGCCGGATCATCCAGGGGAACTCGCCCTGGGCGGCCCTGGTGCCGCCGACGACCGGCGCCGGAGCCGCGGTCGCGGAGCTGGGCTGGAGGCTCACCGCGGCGAGGATGACCGCGCCGGCCGCCGCTGTTCTCTTCAGGAAACGCACAAGCGTGTTCTTCAACTGACTGCCTCTCGTGGGGGGTTGTTCGTCGCGCAGCCCGACAGGACCCACCCGAATGGCATGAGCCCGTCAAGTTGCGGTCCGATTGTGCGGAGCGGCGCGGGCCGCACACAAGAGCGCTCTTTCGGCCAGAAGTACACACGGGGCCGCACGTACAGTGGAGACGGGACGCGGAGGCGGAGGGGCGGCTGATCGTGGCGAACGGTGGCGAAGTCGTACACGGATTCCCGCATCTCGACACGGTGCACGGCGCGATCACCGCGCTCTACAAGCGCCTCTCGGCGGACGGCGTGCTCGCCCACGGGGCCAGCGTCGCCCCGGCCGACGTGGCCTTCGGCGACGACGAGGACCTCCACCTGGGCGCCCAGCGGATCGCCCGCACGCTCGTCCGGCACCTGCGGCTTCCCGAGGCGCGGATGGTCGTGAGCTTCCGGGCCATGGAGCACGCGGCCGCCGTCGAACTGACCGCGGGACCCGAGTACTTCATCGAGCTCAACGACCGCTTCCGGCGGCACCGCCGGGACATCGGCGCGGCGCTCGCCCACGAGATCACCCACGTACTGCTGCACCGGCTCGCCCTCGGGTTCCCCGGCCGGCGCGAGAACGAACTGCTCACCGACACCGTCACGACCTACCTCGGCGCCGGCTGGCTGCTGCTCGACGCGTTCCGCGAGGACGAGCTGACCAGCCAGAAGCTGGGCTATCTCACCCCCGAGGAGTTCGGCTACGTCCTGGCCCTGCGGGCCCGGGTCTTCGACGAGGACCCCTCCCCCTGGTTCACCAGCCCGCAGGCCTACGAGGCCTACGCGCGCGGCCTCGACCTGGCGCGGCGCGAAGCCCGCCGGCCGCCGCTCGCGGACGCCGGCTGGGCGCGCCGGCACCGGTACGCCAAGGAGCGCCGGCACGGCCTCGCGGCGCCCGGCGCGCCGTACTCCTTCGAGGGCGCCGGGACCTCGCTGCGGGTCTCGTTCCCCTGCCCGACCTGCCGGCAGCGGATCCGGATCCCGGCGTCCGGACGGCGCGTGCGGGCGCGCTGCGGACTGTGCCGGACGGTCCTGGACTGCGAGCCGTAGCGGCCGGTCCGGGGGCCGGTCGCCGGGCTGATTTGGCGAACGGGGGCTTTGCGGGGGATGGTCGGTGTATGGACGATCTGTTCGAGGCCATGTACGAGGGGGACGACGACGCCCTCGTACGGCTGCTGCGCTCCGGCGCCCCCGCCGACGCGGCCGACGAGGACGGGCAGACCGTCCTGTACCTGGCGGCCGTGTCGAACCGCCCCGGAGCGGTCCGGGTCCTGCTCGCCGCCGGGGCCGATCCGGAGCGGGGCAGCGGGCCGGAGGGTGGCGACCTGCCGCTGTGCGGGGCCGCCTGCGGAGGGCACACCGAGGTGGTGGGGACCCTGCTCGCCGCCGGCGCGGTGGCCGACCGGCAGGAGGAGTACGGCTTCACGGCGATGGCCTGGGCGGTCAGGCAGGGCCACGCGGACACCGTCCAGGCCCTCCTGGAACACGGCGCGGACGCCAACCTGCCCGGGCCGGACGGCCTGCCGCCGCTGATCGCGGCCGCCCGCCGCGGCTCCGCCGGCTGCGTGCGCGCGCTGCTCGGCTTCGGCGCCGGCCCCGTCGAGGACGCCCTGCGGGAAGCACGGCGGTGGGTGGGCGCGGACATCGAGGCGGGGCTGCGGAACGGACTCGCGCAGACGCATGGGGATGGGCACGAGACGGTGGTGCGGCGGATCCCCGAGGACGGCGGGATCACCGTCGTCGTCGAACTGCTGCGGGAGGACGGCACGCCCGGCGCGGGCAACGAGCAGCAGACCGGGCACGCGGCGATCGTCACCCTCCTGGAGAGCGAACTGGGGCTGCGCACCCCCTTCGAGGAACTCGCCGACCGGGCGCTGCGGTGCGGGGACCCGGAGCTCGACGACTGGACGGAGTCGGTGGCCGCGCTGTGGCGGCGCGGCGACGAGGAGACGTACCGGGCGGCGGCCGCGTACTGCGGGCTCGCGGACGAGCTGCGGCAGGCGTTCGGGGCGAGCGTCCTCGGCCAGTTGAAGGAGTTCGCGCCGCGGGCGCTGCCGCTGCTGCGGGAGCTGTCCCGGGAGGCCCGGGACGGTGCGCTGGTGCAGGCGGTGGTGGCGGGACTCGGGCAGTTCGGGGACCCGGCCGCGCTGCCGGAGATCCTGCGGCACGCCGGCCACCCGGACCCGGAGGTACGGCGCCGGGTCGCCGTGGCGGCGACGGGGCTGGTGCCGGAGGGCGACGCGCGGGCGGTGGACGCGCTGGTCGCACTCAGCCGCGACGCGGACACCGGGGTGCGGGACTGGGCGACGCTCGCGCTCGCGGAGACGCCCGGCGACGCGCCGGCGGTCCGCGAGGCGCTGGCCGCACGGCTCGCCGACCCGGACCGGGACACGGCCGCCGAGGCCGCCCGCGGCCTTGCGATCCGGCACGATCCGCGGGCGGTGGACACGCTGCTGCGCCTGCTGTCCGCGGAGCCCCCGGAGAGCAGCGCCCGCGACACGGCCCTGGCCGCGCTGGAGTTCGTCCAGGACCCCCGGCTCCGCACCCGCCTGGAGTGGACGACACCGCGGTGAGCGAGCGGGCGACTGCTCCTACGCCCGCTCCTGCGCTATCGCGTTGACCGCCGCCCAGGCGAAGGTCATCGCCGGGCCTATCGTCGCGCCCGGGCCGGGGTACGTGTCACCCATGACGGCCGACGCGCAGTTGCCGGCGGCGTAGAGGCCGGGGACGGGGGTGCCGTCCTCGTGGAGGACGCGGGCGTCGGGGTCGGTGACGAGGCCGCCCTTGGTGCCGATGTCGCCGGGGTGGACCGGGATCGCGTAGTAGGGGGCCTTGTCCAGGGGCGCGAGGTTGGGGTTCTTCAGGGTCGGGTCGCCGTAGTAGCGGTCGTAGACCGAGTCGCCGCGGCCGAAGTCCTCGTCCCGGCCCGCCTCGGCGAAGCCGTTGAAGCGGGAGATCGCCGCCTCCAGGCCCGGGGCGCCGATGCGGTGGGCCAGGTCGGCCACCGTCCCGGCCTCGACCACGAAGTCCTGCCAGCCCTTCGGGAACGGCTGCCCGGGAAAGAGCCCGGCGAAGATGTACCGCGCCTTGGAGCGGGCGTCCAGAATCAGCCAGGACGGGACGGTCGTCGCCTCCGGCCGGTCGCAGGCGTACATGCGGTCCACGAACGCGTGGTACGGCGCCGCCTCGTTGGCGTACCGCTCCCCCGCCGCGTTCACGATCACCATGCCGGGGATGCCCCGGTCGGCGACCAGGAAGAACGGTTTCTCGCCCGGCGGGCAGACCGACGGCGCGCCCCACACCTTGTCGAGCAGGTCCGTCGCCGCGCCCAGCTCCTCGCCGAACCGCAGCGCGTCCCCGGTCTGGCCCTCCGCGGCGTGCGTCCAGTCCGTGGAGGTCGGCGCGGGCAGGTGCTTCTCGCGCAGCGCCTGGTCGTGCGAGAAGCCGCCGGAGGCGAGGACGACGCCGCCGCGGGCGCGCACGGTGAGCTCCGTGCCGTCCCGCTCCACCCGTACGCCGGTGACCCGGCCCGCGTCGTCCCTGGTCAGCGCCGTGACCGGCGCGGAGAGCCAGAGCTCGCCGCCGAGCCGGTCCAGCGCGTACCGCATCCTGGCGATCAGCGCCTCGCCGAGCGAGAGCGGCCTGCGGCCGGTGAGCCGGGCCTTCACGGCCCGCAGCCCGACCCGGACGGCGGTCCGCTTCCCGGCCCAGGTGCGGCTGATCATATTGAGGAAGCGGAAGTCGTACGAGGTCATGGTCAGCCCGTACGTGGGCAGTCCGGCCCGCCGCATGCCGGCGGCGAGCGGGCCGAGCCGCTTCAGGTCCATGAGCTGCGGCTCGATCGAGCGGCCCTGCGCCATGCCGCCGAGCGCCTCGGGGAAGTAGTCCGAGTAGCCCGGGGTGTACATGAAGCGGACCTCGGTGCGTTCGTGGAACTCCCGCACCATGCGCGGCCCGTGGCGCAGATAGGCGTCCTTGCGGGCCTCCGGGACGCGGTCGCCGACGGTCGCGTCGAGGTAGGCGCGGGCCTTCTCGTACGTGTCGCCGAGGCCGGCCGCGTCGAGGTGCAGGTTGCCGGGGACCCAGATCGCGCCGCCGGACAGCGCGGTGGAGCCGCCGTACCGGTCGGTCTTCTCGACGACCAGTACGGACAGTCCGCGCAGCCGTGCGGTGACGGCGGCGGCGAAGCCGGCCGCGCCGGAGCCGACGACCACGACGTCGTAAGTGTGCTCGGTCACGAGAAGACCCCCGTTGCGTAGTCGCTGCGGTAGAAGACCAGCGGCGTGCCGTCCTCGCGGGCGTCGAGGGCGTGCACCCGGGCGGTGACGACGAGGTGGTCGCCGGCCTCCTGGACGGTGTGGACCGCGCAGTCGAGGGTGGCGAGGGCGCCCTCGATGTGGACGGCGCCGTCCTCGGTGGCCGTCCAGTCGAGGCCGGCGAACTTGTCGCGGCCGGGGCGGCCGAGGGCGGCGCAGACCTCGCGCTGGTCCTCGGCGAGGATCGAGACGCCGAACCGGCCCACGCGCTCGACCTTCGGCCAGCTGGTGGAGTTCTTCCCGACGCACAGCAGGACGAGCGGCGGGTCGAGGGAGAGCGAGGCGAAGGACTGCACGGCCAGGCCCGCCGGACCGTCCTCGCCGGCGGCGGCGACGACCGTCACGCCGCTGGCGAAGTGGCCGAGAACGTGCTTCATCAGCCGTTCCACTGGTGTCCCCACAGGCTGTCGGAGGTGATCTCCTTCGTGGTCCAGGTCGCCGGGTCGACGATCAGCCCGTCCCAGCCGTACTCGACCTGGAAGCCGCCCGGGGCCTGGGCGTAGAAGGACACCATGTGGTCGTTGGAGTGCCGGCCGAGGGTGGAGGCGATCGGGATGCCGGCCGCGTTCATCCGGTCCAGGCAGTACCCGACGGCGTCGAGCGAGTCCGTCTCGACCATGAAGTGGACGATGCCGGGCGGCAGCGCGCCGGGGTAGAGGCCGACGCTGTGGTGGCGGGCGTTGGGGCTGAGGAAGTTCATCCAGTAGAAGTCGCGGCCGGGCTCGCCGGTGGGCACGGCGACCGGCGGCAGCTTCATCCGGTCGCGCAGCTGGAAGCCGAGCAGGTGCTCGTAGAAGGAGACGGCGGCCTCCATGTCGGGGGCGGGCAGCACGACATGGCCGAGGCCGAGGTGATCACCGGTGACGAAGCGGTTGCCGTACGGGGTGCCGAGCGGGCTGTGGTCCTGGGCCTGGCCCCAGTACAGCTCCAGGGGGTTGCCGGCCGGGTCGTCGACGTGGATCAGGCCCTGGACGCGGCGCTCGGCGAGGGTGGCCTCGTCGGCGTGCTTCACGGGGAAGCCGTGGGCCTCCAGTTCCTCGGCGGCCTCGGCCAGCGCGCGGGCGTTCGGCAGCTCGAAGCCGGCGGCGAGGAGGCGGTCGGTCGTGCCGGCGACGAACGAGAAGCGGCGGATGCGGTCGTCGATGCGGGCGTGCAGGACGGTGTCGCCGGAGCCCTCGCCCTCGACCATGCCGAGGATGTCGAGGGCGTAGCAGCGCCAGGCGGGGAGGTCGGCGGTCTCGATGCGGAGGTAGCCGAGCGAGCGGATGTCCATGGCGGGGTCCTCAGTTCGGTCGGTGCGCGAAGGACGCTCTGCGTGCGCGAAGAACGCTCGGTGCGCGAAGAACGCTTCAGTGCGTGAAGAAGTCGAGGGCGAGGCGGTTGAACTCCTCGAACGCCTCGGTCTGCGCCCAGTGGCCGCAGCGCGGGAAGACGTGCAGCCGGGCGTCGGGGATGGCCTTGAGGGCGACGAGCGCGCCGTCGAGGGGGTTGACGCGGTCCTCGCGGCCCCAGGTGAGAAGGGTGGGGTGGGTGATGCGGTGGGCCTCGCGCCAGAGCATGGTGTCCTGCTGCCAGGCCGGGTTGGCGAAGGCGGCCCCCATGCGGGCGCTGCCGAGCCGGGCCTCCGGGTCCAGGGCCTGGGCGTAGCGCTCCTCGACGAGTTCGTCGGTGACGACGGCCGGGTCGTACACGAGCGTGGTGAGGAAGGCCCGCATGAGGTCCCGGCTGGGCTCGGCGGCGCCGTTGAAGTCGAAGAGCCGCCGCAGGCCCTCGGTCGGGTCGGCCGAGAAGAGGTTCAGGGAGATGCCGCCGGGGCCCATGAGTAGGAGCTTGTCGACCTTGTGGGGGTGGTCGAGGGACAGCCGGGCGGAGGCGCCGCCGCCGAGCGAGTTGCCGACGAAGTGGGCCTTCTCGATGCCGAGTGCGTCCATGAGGCCCGCGACGGCGCCCGCGCTGAAGGAGAAGTAGTCGCGGTCGGGTTCCGGCTTGTCGGACGCGCCGAAGCAGGGCTGGTCGACGAGCAGGGTGCGGAACCGCTCCGCGAAGACGGGCAGGTTGCGGCCGAAGTTGGTCCAGCCGGAGGCGCCGGGGCCGCCGCCGTGCAGCAGGATCACGACGGGAGCGTCGGCCGGGCCCGCCTCGTGGTAGTGGAGGGTGAGGCCGCCGGCGGTCTTGGCGGTGCGGGAGGTGTGCGCGTAGTCGAAGATCATCAGAGCATCGTGTCCTGGATGTCGAGGCCGAGCACCGACTGCCCATAAAGTGCGAGGGCTCGTTCCGGGTCGTTGGCGGCGTGGCCGCGGCCGGTGTGCACGTCGCGCCAGGCGCGCTGGACGGGGCTGGGGCCGGTGCGCATCGCGCTGCCGCCGGCGTTCTCCATCAGCAGGTCGACGGCGGCGACGGCCCGTTCGGTGGCGAGCACCTGGTCGCGCCGGGCGCGGGCGCGCAGCGCCGTCGGGAGCGGTTCGCCGCGGGCGGCCAGCTCGTACAACTCGGCCATGTTGCGGGTCAGCTGGAGCCAGGAGGCGTCGATGTCGCTCGCGGCGCGGGCGATCCGGACCTGCGCGAACGGGTCCTGGGCGACCTGCTGGCCGTACGAGACGCGGAACCGTTCGCGGGTGGCGGCGGCGTACGCCTCGTGCGCGCCCTCGGCGATGCCGACGATCGGGGTGGAGATGGTGGTGGTGAAGACGGCGGCGTACGGCAGGCGGTACAGCGGCTCGGGGTTGACCTGCTGTCCGGGGGTGTCCAGCGCGGTGACCGGGCCGAAGCTGAGCGCCCGGTGCTCGGGCACGAACAGGCCCTCGCAGACGATGTCGTTGGAGCCCGAGCCGCGCAGGCCGACGGTGTCCCAGACGTCGTCGATCCGGTACTCGGCGCGCGGCACGAGGAAGGTGCGCATGTCGACGGGCCGGCCGTCGGCGTCGGTGACCAGGCCGCCGAGCAGCGCCCAGTCGGTGTGGTCGCAGCCGGAGGAGAAGTGCCAGCGCCCGTCGAGCAGGAAGCCTCCCTCGACGGGGGTGACGGTGCCGGTGGGGGCGTACGAGGAGCAGATCCGGGCGGCCGGGTCGGCGCCCCAGACCTCCTCCTGCGCCTTCGCCTCGTACAGGGCGACGTGCCAGGGGTGGACGCCGACGACGGAGGCCACCCAGCCGGTGGAGCCGCAGGCCTTGGCGATCTCCTTGACGGCGGCGTAGAAGACGGCGGGGTCGGCCGCGTACCCGCCGTGGGCGCGGGGCTGGAGCAGCTTGAAGAAGCCGGTATCCGCCAGCTCCTCGACGGAGGCGTCGGGGACCCTGCGCGCGGCCTCGGCCTCGGCGGCCCGTTCGCGCAGGGCGGGGGCCAGGGCCCGGACCGCCTCGAGGACGGCTCCGGTGGCGTCGCTCATCGCGTGTCCTCTCTTCTTCGGAAGGAGTGGAAGTGGCTGGACCGTACGCCCGGGGTGTTTCGGAACGACATACGGGGTTCCCGCTGAGCGGGAACCCGGCGGGGAGCAGGCGGGGAGCGCGCACGGCGGGGGCGGGCGGGCTGACACCCCTTCAGGTATGCCTATTAGAAATAAGTAGTGCACGTGTCTTCCCCGGGCCCTCGGCCCCGTGGCAGGGTCTGCGCAAACGTCACGGAAACACGCCGCGATGGCGCGGCGGCGCTCTGTCACCCGGGGAGACGTCCATGACCACTGAGCTGGTCGGCGCGCCGGCCGCACCGTCCCTCCTGGAGAAGGCGGCGCGCGTGCTCGCCGCCTTCGACGGGCCCGAGCCGCGCCTGTCCCTCACCGAGGTGATCCGCCGCTCCGGGCTCCCCCGCTCCTCCGCCCACCGCATCCTCGACCAGCTGGTGCGGCTGCGCTGGCTGGACCGCGAGGGCCGGGACTACCGCATGGGCATGCGGATGCTGGAGCTCGGCGCGCTCGCCGCGCACCACAACCGGCTGCGCCGGGCCGCGCTGCCGCGGCTGCACGCGCTGCACGAGTCGACCGGCTCGCTGGTGCACCTGTACGTGCTCGACGGCGCCGAGATCGTCTGTCTGGAACGCATCGGCGGCTCGGCCGACACGAGCGTGCCGTCCCGCGTCGGCGGGCGGATGCCCGCACACTCCACGGCCGCCGGCAAAGCGCTGCTCGCCCACGGGGACCCGGCGGTCGTCGAGCCCGTCCTCGCCGGACGGCTGCGGGCGCACACGCCGCGCACGATCGTCGCGCCGGCGCAGCTGCGCTCGCGGCTCGCCGAGGTGCGGGACCGCGGGGTGGCGTTCGACCTGGAGGAGACGTTCCGCGGGGTGTCCTGCGTGGCCGCCCCGCTGCGCGGTTCGGGCCGGGCGATCGCCGCGGTCTCGGTCTCGGGCCGGGGCGCGCACCGCGAACTGGAGCGGCTCGCCCCAGCGGTGCGCGCCTGTGCCGGAGCGGTGTGGCGGGACCTGTTCGGCCCGGGCCGGCCGGCCCGGCGGGCGTCGGCCGCGCCGTCCGGTCCGGCGCCCAGGCCGGACATGTCGGAGCAGGCGATGGACACGATGATGGGCTGGCTGCGGACCAGCGAGTGGATGTAGGCCGGGCCTACGCGTCGTACGTGACCTCGAAGCGGTCGCCGAGGGGCACGGCCTGGCAGGCCAGGGTGTAGCCCTCGGCGAGGTCCGCGTCCGTCAGCACCTCGTTGCGCAGCAGCTTCGCCTCGCCGGAGACGATCCGGCAGGTGCAGGCCGCGCAGGCACCCTCCCGGCAGGAGTACGGCGCGTCCACGCCGGCCGCCAGGAGGGCGTCGAGCAGGGGCGTCTCCCGGCCGCCCGGAACCTCGTACACCGTGCCGTCGAGGACCACCGCGGCGGTGTAGCCGGGCGTCCGGCCGACGGGGTCCGCCACGACAGGCCCCGCCGCCACGGGCCGCGGCGCGGCGAACACGTCGTCGGCGAGGGAGAAGTAGCGCTCGCGGTGCACGGTCCGGCCCCCGGTGGCCCGTACCGCCGCCTCCGCCGCGTCCATCAGCGGCACCGGCCCGCAGAGGTACGCGTCGCGGGCGGCGTACGGGGCGACCGGGGCGGCGAGCGCGTCGGCGGTGGGCAGCCCCTGCAGGGACTCCAGCCAGTGGATCAGGGTGAAGCGGGCCGGGTAGTCCTCGGCCAGCTCCCGCAGTTCGTCGCGGAAGATGACGGCGGGCTCGTCGCGGTTCGCGTACAGCAGGGCCACCCGGGCGCGCCCGGCCGCCAGCGCCGACTTGGCGACCGAGAGGACCGGTGTGATGCCGCTGCCGCCGGCGACGAGCAGCAGGTCCCGGTCGAGGTCGGCGGGCCCGAACACCCCGGCCGGCGGCAGCACCTCCAGCTCGTCGCCGACCGCGACCCGTTCGCAGATCCAGGCCGAGCCGACGCCGCCCGGGACCCGTTTGACGGTGATCCGCGGCGGCTCGCCGGTGTGCGGGGAGCTGGCGAGCGAGTAGCAGCGGGCGCCGCCGCCGGGGATCCGTACCGTCAGGAACTGCCCCGGCCGGTAGGCGAGCCCGGCGGCCCCGGGGTCGAGGACGAGGGAGACGGCGTCGGCGGTCTCGCGGACCGCCTCCACCACCCGGACCGTACGGCCGGGGCCGCGGCTACCAGGCACCCGTCACCTCCAGCTCCCCCGCCGCGACGGCGGCGTCGATGCTGTCGCGGAGCGCGCCGCAGACCCGTACCCGGGCCGACGGCTCGCCGGCCGCGACCCGTTCGGCGATGCGCGGACAGACCGCGGCGGCCTCCTCGGTCCACTGCACTGCGGTGTGCGCGGGGCTGAACTTCTCGCACAGCACCCGGTTGCCGCAGACCGCGCACGCCACGGCGCGCATCAGGACTCCTGCTCCTGCTGCTGCTTCTGCTGCTGCTTCTGCTGCTCCTGCTCCCGCGCTCGCTTCGCGAGGTTCTCGGCGACCTCGGCGGTCCAGGCCTCGTTGGCCCGGGACGTGTCGATCTCGAACTCGAAGCGGCGCACCATCGCGTCCTCGACGTCGGCCGCGTCCACGTAGAACTGCTGGTACCAGCGCCGCAGTTGGTAGACCGGGCCGTCCTCCTCGCTGAGCAGCGGGTTGTCGATCCGGGTCTTGTTCCGCCAGACCTCGATGTCCTGCTCGAAGCCGACGGCGAGGCCGGAGGTGAAGAGCTTCGCGGCCTCGTCGGCCTGTTCGGCGGTCATGCCGGGGAGCTTCTTCACGATCGTCCCGTAGAGCAGGACGAAGCTGTCCGCGCTGACCGGGTAGTGGCAGTTGATGAGGACGGACTCCATCTCGACGCCGCCGCCGATGTCCGACCAGACCCGGTCGATCATGTAGGACGGGCCGTAGTAGGAGGCGTCGGAGCGCAGCGGGGCGCTGAGGTTGCCCAGTTCCATGTCCTGGCGGGGCGTGGACTCCAGGTACTGGGTGGCGACATGGCCGTCGAAGACGTTCTTGAAGTACGTCGGGAAGGCGTAGTGCACGTAGTAGAAGTGCGCCATGTCGACGATGTTGTCGACGATCTCCCGGCAGTGGGAGCCGTCGACGCGGGCGGTGTTCCAGGACCAGGCGGACCACTCCCCGCTGTCGATCCCCTCGATCACGGGGACGGTGACCTCGGGCGGGGGCGGGTTGCCCTCGGGGTCGTGCCAGACGAAGAGCTGCCGGTTGCGTTCCAGGGTGAGCCAGGCGCGGGTGCGGGCGCGCGGCGGGACGCGCCGGGCGTACGGGATGCCGGCGCAGCGGCCGTCGGCGCCGGACCAGCGCCAGTCGTGGAACGGGCAGGCGACGGCGTCGCCCTTGACGGAGCCGTGGGCGAGGTTGCCGCCCATGTGCCGGCAGTAGGCGTCGAGGACGTGCAGCTTTCCGTCTTCCTCGCCCCGGAAGACGACGAGTTTGGTGCCGAACGCCTCGATCTCGTGCGGCTGTCCGTCCTTGAAGTCGTCGGCGAGGCCGAGGCAGTGCCAGCCGCGCGCGAAGCGGGCGGGCGGGGCGCCGGCGTCGATGACGCGGGGTCCTTCGTCGATGGCGGTCATCGTGCGTCCACCTGCTCCTTGGCGAGTTCGAGGGCGATGTCGATGAGCTGGTCCTCCTGGCCGCCGACGAGACGGCGCTCGCCGGCGCGGAGCAGGATCTCGGCGCCGGGGACGCCGTACCGCTCCGCCTGCCGGTAGGCGTGCTTGAGGAAGCTGGAGTAGACGCCGGCGTGGCCCATGAGTAGGGCGAGCCGGTCGAGGCGGCACTCGTCGTCCATGACGGGCCGGACGACGTCCTCGGCCGCGTCGATGATCTTCAGTACGTCGATGCCGGTGCGGATGCCCATCTTGTGGCAGACGGCGACCAGCGCCTCCACGGGCGTGTTGCCGGCGCCGGCGCCGAGGCGGCGGGTCGAGCCGTCGATCTGGCGGGCCCCGGCCTTGATCGCGGCGATCGAGTTGCCGGTGCCGAGGGCGAGGTTCTCGTGGCCGTGGAAGCCGACCTGGGCGTCGTCGCCGAGTTCGGCGACGAGGGCGGCGACCCGGTCCGCGGTCTCGTCCATGACGAGGGCGCCGGCGGAGTCCACCACGTACACGCACTGGCAGCCGGCGTCGACCATGATCCGGCCCTGCCGGGCCAGCCGCTCCGGGGTGGTGGAGTGGGCCATCATCAGGAAGCCGACGGTCTCCAGGCCCATCGCGCGGGCGAGGCCGAAGTGCTGGACGGAGATGTCGGCCTCGGTGCAGTGGGTGGCGATCCGGCAGATCTGCGCACCGTTCGCGTGCGCGGCGCGGATGTCGTCCTTCACGCCGAGGCCGGGCAGCATGAGGAACGCGATCCTCGCGCGGCGGGCGGTCTCGACGGCGGCCTTGATGAGCTCCTGCTCGGGGGTCTTCGAGAAGCCGTACGTGAAGGAGGAGCCGCCGAGCCCGTCGCCGTGGGTGACCTCGATGACGGGGACCCCGGCGTCGTCGAGCGCGGCGACGACGGAGCGCACGTCCTCGACGGTGAACCGATGACGTTTCGCGTGGGAGCCGTCGCGGAGGGAGGAGTCGGTGATGCGGATGTCGTACGTCATCGGGCCTGCCCCCTGGTGATGGCGAACTCCTCGCCGACCTTCGTGGCGGCGGCGGTCATGATGTCGAGGTTTCCGGCGTACGGCGGCAGGTAGTCCCCGGCGCCCTCGACCTCCAGGAAGATCGCGACGCGGGCCTGACCGCCGTTGACGTCTGACGGCTCGTCGAACTGCGGCTCGGCGCGCAGCCGGTAGCCGGGCACGTACGCGGCGACGTCCTCGGCGACCTGCTTGACGGAGGCGGCGATCGCCTCGCGGTCGGCGTCCTCGGGGATCGCGCAGAACACGGTGTCGCGCATGATGACCGGCGGGTCCGCGGGGTTGAGGATGATGATCGCCTTGCCGCGGGCGGCGCCGCCGATGGTCTCGATGCCGCGCGAGGTGGTGCGGGTGAACTCGTCGATGTTGGCGCGGGTCCCGGGCCCGGCGGAGACCGAGGCCACGGAGGCGACGATCTCGGCGTAGGCGACGGGGACGACGCGGGAGACGGCGTACACCATGGGGATGGTGGCCTGGCCGCCGCAGGTGATCAGGTTGACGTTAGCGGCGTCGAGGTGCGCGGTGAGGTTGGCCGCCGGGACGACGGCGGGGCCGACGGCCGCGGGGGTGAGGTCGATTGCCGTGATACCGAGTTCGGCGTAGCGGGGCGCGTTGGCGCGGTGCACGGAGGCGGAGGTGGCCTCGAAGACGAGGTCGGGCAGTTCGTCGCGGGCCAGCAGCGCCTCGACCCCTTCGTGACCGGTCTCGAGGCCGAGTCCGCGGGCCCGGGCCAGCCCCTCGCTGTCGGGGTCGACGCCGATCATCCAGCGGGGCTCGATGTGGGGGGAGCGGAGGAGTTTGTACAGCAGGTCGGTCCCGATGTTGCCGGAGCCGACGACGGCGGCGGTGAGGGTGGTGGTCATCGTGGCCTCACTGGAAGGAGAGGGAGACGGAGCCGAGCCCGCCGAACTCGGCGGTGTACCCGGCCCCGGGGACGACGTCCACGGCGCGGGTGCAGGATCCGGGCAGGACGAGGTGCCCCTTTCGGAGGGGCACGTCGAAGCGGGCGACGGTACGGGCGAGCCAGGCGACGGCGACGGCGGGGTCGCCGAGGACCGCGTCGGAGCGGCCGGAGGCGACGGGCCGGCCGTCCTGGCGGAGCACGGCGTCGACGGCGGTGAGGTCCAGCTCGCGCGGATCGCGTCCCTCGCCGACCGCGAAGCCGGCGGAGGAGGCGTTGTCGGCGATGGTGTCGGCGATGCCGATGCGCCAGTCGGCGATCCGGCTGTCGATCAACTCCAGGGCGGGGACGACGCGTTCGGTGGCGGCGAGCACGTCCTCGACGGTGCACTCCTCCCCCGGCAGGTCGGCGCCGAGCACGAACCCGACCTCGACCTCGATGCGCGGGGCGCAGTAGCGGGAGGTGTCGACGGGGACGGCGGGGTCGAGGGCCATGTCGTCCAGGAGGTGCCCGTAGTCGGGCTCGTGGACGCCCATCATGCGTTGCATGACGGGCGAGGACAGGCCGACCTTGTGCCCGACGACGCGGGCGCCGGCGGCGAGCCGGGCGTGGACGTTGAGCAGCTGGATCCGGTACGCGTCCGCGACGCCGAGCTCCGGATACCGCTCCCCCAACGACCGCACGGGCAGCCGCCCGGCCTCGGCCCGGGCGAGCGACCCGGCGGCCTCACGAAGCGCTTCAGGACTGAGCATGCGGCGAGGCTAGGCAGCACCCCGGCCGCTCGGGGAGCGCCGATTCCCACTGTCCGGGAATCCTGAAATCCGGTGGCCGGGGCCGGGGCATCAGGGCGGCGGGGCGTCAGGGCGGCGGGCGGCGGTGGTCCAGGACTGCCGCGGCCTCCTTGGGCGTCTGTCCAAGGAGGCCGCGGGCCGTGCGCGCCGGGAGGCGTCACGGTGTGGACGCTCGCCGTGGGAGTGCCAGGGCGAGGAGGGCCGTGGCCCCGTAGGCGACCAGGACCCAGGTCATCGCCGCGTCCACCGAACCCGCCGAGAAGAACGCGGTCCCCACGATCGCCGCGCCCAGGGCCCCGCCGAACTGCTGGGCCGTGGAGAAGATGCCGGACGCCCCGCCCGCCAGCTCCGGCGGCGCGGCGGAGAGGACGATCGTGACCAGGGGCACGATCAGCAGGCCGAGGCCCGCTCCGGCGAGGACCAGGCCCGGGACCATCGGCCACGCCCCGGTGTGCGCCGCCTGCGCGCCGTCCATGGCCGCCCACACCCAGCCGAAGCCGGCCGCCATCGCGGCCGCGCCGGTCACCGGGACGAGCCGGCCGAGCCGTTCGGCCAGCGGGTCCGCGGCGGGCGCGGTGAGGAAGCCGCCCGCGGAGAACGCCAGCATCAGCACGCCGGCCTGCAGCGGCGTGTACCCCTGTCCGCCCTGCAGCCAGATCGCGTAGACGAGGAAAAAGCCCTGCATCCCGAGCGCGAACAGCAGTTGCACCGCGAGCCCGTACGAGAAGGCCCGCACCCGGAACACCCGTCCCGGCAGCAGCGTCCCGCGCCGGGCCAGCGCGGCGAGGCCGAGGAGTCCGGTGGCAAGGAGCGCCCAGCCCCAGCCCGGCCAGCCGTACTCCCGGCCCTGCACCAGCGGCAGCACGATCGCGACCAGGGCGGCCGCCAGGACGAGGCTGCCGGGCACGTCGGGCCGGGCGGCGGTGCGCTCGCGGGTCTCCGGGACCACGACGGCCGCGACGATCGCGACGACGACCGCCACCGGCACGTTCACCAGGAAGACGCTGCGCCAGCCGAGCCCGAACAGGTCCGCGTCCGTGAGCACGCCGCCGAGCAGCAGTCCGATCGCCGAGGCGAAGCCGCCGACCGCGCCGTACAGGCCGAAGACCTTGCCGCGCTCGTTGCCCCGGAACAGGCTGTGGAACGAGCCGAGCACCTGCGGCATCAGCACCGCGGCCGCGACGCCCTGCACGGCGCGCGCCGTGATCAGCTGTCCCGGCGACTGCGCGAGGCCGCAGACGAGGCTGGCGAGGCCGAAGCCGACGGTTCCGCCGAGGAAGAGGGCCTTGCGTCCGTACCGGTCGCCCAGGTGTCCGGCGACGATGAGCGTGGCGGCGAAGCCGAGGAGGTACGCGGAGACCGTCCACTGCAGGGCGCTCTCCGAGGCGCCGAGCTCGCGGCCGAGGGAGGGAAGGGCGACGTTGACGATCGTGACGTCGACCAGGTCCATCAGCGCGGCGGTCATCATCACGACGGCCGCGGCCCAGCGTCGCGGGTGGGCGGCCGCTGCGCCGTCCGCTGCCGGGCCTGCGGCGGTTGTGGTGGTCATGGCGGGGCCTCCCGAGGGCGCGAGTTTTATTTCGTTCGACCTAACGAAATAAAATTGGCACACGGCGGCCCGTGATCGCAAGTCTTTCGTTCCACCGAACGAAATATCTGTGAGAGGCTGCTGCCATGAGCGAGCAGACACCCCACCGGGCCGAGGTGATCTCCGCCCTCACCGAGGCCGGCCGCGACTCCAGCGCCGCCGCCGTCGCCTTCCACACCGCGGTCGCGGCGAAGCAGGACCTGGGCGCCACCGAGACCAAGACCCTCGACCTGCTCCAGCGGCACGGCTCGCTGACCGCGAAGGAGCTGGCGGAGTACTCCGGCCTCGCCCCGGCGTCGGTGACCGGGCTCGTCGACCGCCTGGAGCGCAAGGGGTATGTGCGCAGGGTGAAGCACCCGACGGACAAGCGCCGGGTGCTCGTCGAGCCCCGCCCGGAGAAACTGGCCGAGCTCGCCCCGCTGTTCGACGACTGGGCCCGCGAAGTGCACGAACTCTACGAGGAGTTCAGCACGGCGGAGCTGGAGACGGTCACCCGCTTCCTCACCGGCGCGACCGCCCGCCAGCGCGCCGCGACGACCCGGCTGGCCCAGTAGGGGCCACCGCCCCCGCCGCACCGCCCCCGTCACCCCGCCCCGTACACCGCCCCCGGCGTCCGCGCGTCGGCGAGCAGCTTCAGGGTGGCCTCGCCGGCCTCCGCCGGGCTCCAGCGGCCCTCGCGGTGCGCCGTGGGGCCGGCGTGCCAGCCCTCCATGACGGTGATCCGCCCGCCCTCCGCCTCGAAGACGCGCCCCGTCACCCCCGCCGAGGCGGCCGAGCCCAGCCACACCACCAGCGGCGAGACGTCCTCCGGCGCGGCGGCCAGGTCGCCGAAGACCTCCTCGGTCATCCGGGTGCGGGCCGCCGGTGCGATCGCGTTGACCTGGACGCCGTAGCGGGCCAGCTCCGCCGACGCGACCAGCGTCAGGCCGACGATCCCCGCCTTCGCCGCCGCGTAGTTGCCCTGCCCGACGCTGCCCAGCAGGCCCGCCCCCGACGTCGTGTTGACGACCCGCGCGGTCACCTCGCGGCCCGCCTTCGACGCGGCGCGCCAGTACGCCGCCGCGTGCCGCAGGGGCAGGAAGTGGCCCTTCACATGCACCCGCATGACCGCGTCCCAGTCGTCCTCGTCGAGGTTGACCAGCATCCGGTCGCGCAGGAAGCCCGCGTTGTTGACCAGGACGTCCAGGCGTCCGTACGCGTCGACCGCGGTCTCCACCAGGGACGCCGCCCCGTCCGCCGTCGCCACGTCGCCGCCGTGCGCGACGGCCTCGCCGCCCGCGGCGCGGATCTCCCCGACCACCTGCGCGGCCGGGCTGTCCTCCGCGGGCCGCCCGTCGAGGCCGACCCCGAGGTCGTTGACGACCACCTTCGCGCCCTCGGCGGCGAAGGCCAGGGCGTGCGCCCGGCCGAGCCCCCGTCCGGCACCCGTCACGATCACGACACGTCCGTCGCAGAATCCCATCTCAGCTCTCCTTGTTGACAGTTGCGGCGTCCAGGAAGGCCGGACGCTCCCCGCCCCCGTGGACCAGCAGCGAGGCCCCGGAGACGTACGCCGCCCGGTCCGAGGCGAGGAAGACCGCCGCCTCGCCGACGTCGGCGGGCTCGGCGAGCCGGCCCAGCGGGACGGTGCGGGCGACGGCGGCGACCCCGTCCTCGTCCCCGTAGTGCAGCGCGGACAGCTCGGTGCGGACCATGCCGAGGACGAGGGTGTTGACCCGCACCTCCGGCGCCCACTCGACCGCCATGGAGCGCGCCAGGTGCTCCAGGCCGGCCTTGGCCGCCCCGTACGCGGCGGTGCCCGGCGACGGGCGCGCGCCGCTGACGCTGCCGATCATCACGACCGAGCCGCGCGCCGCCCGCAACTGCTCGTACGCGGCCAGCGTGGCGGTCAGCGGCGCGGTCAGGTTGAGCGCGAGGACCCGTGCGTGGCGCTGCGCGCCGCCCTCGCCGAGCAGCCGGTACGGCGCTCCGCCCGCGTTGTTGACGAGCACGTCGAGCCGCCCGTGATCCCGTGCGACGCCGGCGAAGAAGTCCTGTACCGCGTCCTCGTCCCGCAGGTCGACGGGGCGGAACTCCGCCTGCCGGCCCGCCACTTCGACCGGCCCGTCCGGCGGCCTGCGTGCGCAGATCACGACCCGTGCGCCGGCTCGCAGGAACGCCCGGGCGATGCCCGCACCGACGCCTCGTGTGCCGCCGGTGACGACGGCGACCCTCCCGTCCAGCTCCATCGGCTGCTACCTTTCCTGACCAAGCAGTCACCTAACAAATGTTTGGTGGAAAGGTAGCTGATCCGCTCATGGGTGTCTCCACCTCAAGCCCGGACAAGGGCATCGCCCTCGTCACCGTCGACTTCCCGCCCGTCAACGCCCTGCCCGTACGCGGCTGGCACGAACTCGCCGACGCCGTCCGCGCGGCCGGCCGCGATCCGGAGATCCGCTGCGTGGTGCTCGCCGCCGAGGGCCGCGGGTTCAACGCGGGCGTCGACATCAAGGAGATGCAGCGCGAGCACGGCAGCGGCGGGCACGCGGCGCTCATCGGCGCCAACCACGGCTGCGCCGACGCGTTCGCCGCGGTCTACGAGTGCGAGGTCCCGGTCGTCGCCGCGGTGCAGGGCTTCTGCCTCGGCGGCGGGATCGGACTGGCCGGCAACGCCGACGCGATCGTCGCCTCCGACGACGCCACGTTCGGGCTGCCCGAGCTGGACCGGGGCGCCCTCGGCGCGGCGACGCATCTCGCGCGCCTGGTCCCGCAGCACCTCATGCGGGCGCTGTACTACACCTCGCGCACCGCCACGGCCGCCGAGCTGCACGCACACGGCTCGGTCTGGAAGGTCGTGCCGCGCGACGAACTGCGCGACGCCGCCCTGGAGCTGGCGGCCGAGATCGCGCGGAAGGACCCGTACCTGATCCGGCTGGCGAAGGCCGCGATCAACGGCATCGACCCGGTCGACGTGCGCCGCAGCTACCGGTTCGAACAGGGCTTCACCTTCGAGGCCAATCTCAGCGGGGTCGCGGACCGGGTCCGGGACACCTTCGGGAAGGAGCGGCAGGCATGACCGACAAGACCATGACGCCCGAGGACGTGGTGGGGCGGCTGCGCTCCGGCATGACGATCGGGATCGGCGGCTGGGGCTCCCGGCGCAAGCCGATGGCCCTGGTCAGAGCGCTGCTCCGGTCCGAGATCACCGATCTCACGGTGATCTCGTACGGCGGCCCCGACGTCGGCCTGCTCACCGCCGCCGGCCGCGTCCGCACGCTCGTCGCCGCCTTCGTCACCCTCGACTCGATCCCCCTCGAACCGCACTTCCGCGCCGCCCGCGAGCGCGGCGACCTCGCCTTCACCGAGCTCGACGAGGCGATGTTCATGTGGGGCCTGCACGCGGCCGCCAACCGGCTCCCGTTCATGCCGGTCCGCGCCGGACTCGGCTCCGACGTGATGCGGGTCAACCCCGGGCTGCGGACGGTCACCTCGCCGTACCCGGACGACGCCGGCGTGCACGAGGAGTTCGTCGCCGTCCCCGCCCTGCGCATGGACGCCGCGTTCGTCCACCTCAACCGCGCCGACCGGCTCGGCAACGGCCAGTACCTGGGCCCGGACCCGTACTTCGACGACCTGTTCTGCGAGGCCGCCGACACCGCGTACGTCTCCTGCGAGCAGATCGTGGAGACCGCCGAGCTCACCAAGGACGCGCCCCCGCAGTCGCTGCTCGTCGGCCGGCACTCCGTGACCGGCGTCGTCGAAGCCCCGAACGGCGCGCACTTCACCTCCTGCGTGCCCGACTACGGGCGCGACGAGGCGTTCCAGAAGCTGTACGCCACCACCCCCTGGCCCGAGTTCGCCGAACGGTTCCTGTCCGGCGCGAGCGAACACGACTACCAGTCGGCCGTCCAGGCCTGGCACAAGGAGCAGCAGCAGTGATCACCCGCGCGGAATACTGTGTCGTGGCCTGCGCCGAGGCGTGGCGCGGCGACGGCGAGGTGCTGGCGGCCGCGATGGCCCCTGTGTCGTCGTTCGGCGCCCGGCTCGCCAAGCGCAGCTTCGAACCGGACCTGCTGCTCACCGACGGCGAGGCGATGCTGGTCGGCCTCGACGGCTCGGTCGAGGGCTGGCTGCCGTACCGCCGGCATCTGACGATGGTCACGGGCGGCCGCCGGCACGTGATGATGGGCGCGAGCCAGATCGACCGGTTCGGCAACCAGAACATCTCCTGCATCGGCGACTGGGAGCGGCCGGCCCGCCAGCTCCTCGGGGTCCGCGGAGCGCCGGTCAACACCCTGAACAACCCGGTGAGTTACTGGGTCCCGAAGCACTCCCCCCGGGTGTTCGTGGAGCGGGTCGACATGATCAGCGGGGTCGGGTACGACCACGCCGTCGGCCCGTACCACCGCATCCCGCGGGTGGTCAGCGACCTCGGCGTCTTCGACTTCGAGACGCCCGACCGGACGATGCGGCTCGCGTCCCTGCACCCGGGGGTCACGGTCGACGAGGTCCGCGCGGCCACCGGCTTCGAGGTGACGGTCCCGGACGAGGTCCCGTACACCCGCGAGCCGACGGCCGAGGAGCTGCGGCTGATCCGCGAGGTCATCGACCCGAAGGGCCTGCGGGACCGGGAGGTCCGGGTCTGATGGAGACCGCGCTCACGAAGCTGACCGGGGTGCGGCACCCGATCGTCCAGACCGGCATGGGCTGGGTCGCCGGTCCCCGCCTGGTGACGGCCACCGCGGAGGCGGGCGCGCTCGGGATCCTCGCCTCGGCGACGATGACCGTGGAGCAGCTGCGGTCCGCGGTCCGCGAGGTGAAGTCCCGTACGGACAAGCCGTTCGGGGTGAACCTGCGGGCGGACGCGGGGGACGCGCAGGACCGCGTGCGCATCATCGTCGACGAGGGCGTGAAGGTCGCCTCCTTCGCCCTGGCCCCCTCCCGCGAGCTGATCGCCCGGCTGAAGGACGCGGGCGTGGTCGTCGTCCCGTCGATCGGGGCCCGGCGGCACGCCGAGAAGGTCGCGGCGTGGGGCGCGGACGCGGTGATCGTGCAGGGCGGCGAGGGCGGCGGGCACACCGGGGAGGTGGCGACGACGGTCCTGCTGCCGCAGGTCGTCGACGCCGTCGACATCCCGGTGGTCGCGGCCGGCGGCTTCCACGACGGGCGCGGCCTGGTGGCGGCGCTGTCGTACGGCGCCGCGGGCGTGGCGATGGGCACCCGCTTCCTGCTGACCTCCGACTCGACGGTCCCCGACGCCGTGAAGGCCCGGTATCTCGCCGCGACCGTCAAGGACGTGACCGTGACCACCGTCGTGGACGGACTGCCGCACCGGATGCTCCGTACGGAGATGGTGGCGGCGCTCGAACGCGCGGGCCGGGTCCGGGCGCTGGCGCAGGCCGTGCGCCGGGCCGCCGGCTTCCGCAAGGTGTCCGGCCTGTCGTGGACCCGGATGGTCCGCGACGGGCTGGCGATGAAACACGGCAAGGACCTGTCGTGGAGCCAGGTCCTGCTCGCCGCGAACACCCCCATGCTCCTCAAGGCGTCCATGGTCGAGGGCCGCACCGACCTCGGCGTCATGGCGTCCGGCCAGGTCGCCGGCGTGATCGAGGATCTGCCGTCCTGCGCGGAGCTCGTCGACCGCGTCATGGCCGAGGCCGAGCACGTGCTCCGCACCCTGCCATCACCAGGGTGAACCCTCATCCCCCTACGGGAGTTCCGTCATGCCCCTCACCAGACGCGCCCTTCTGGGCTCCGCGGCCGCCACCGCCGTGGCGGCCGTCCTGGCCCCCTCGGCGACGGCCGCGCCCCGCCGCCCCCGCAGCAGCGTCCAGTCCATCCGCCACATCCCGCTGCAGGGCGCGGTCAACGTCCGCGACCTGGGCGGCTACCTCACGTACACCGGCGACCGGGTCCGCAGCGGCCTGGTCTACCGGGCGGACGCCCTCGGCAAGCTCACGGACGCCGACGTGACCACGGTCGCGTCGCTCGGCCTGGAGACCGCCGTGGACTTCCGCATCCCGCTGGAGGTCCAGTACGACGGCGTCGACCGCCTGCCGGCCGGCGTCCGCGCGGTGTCCCGCACGATCACCGACAACGGCCTGTACGGGCAGCTGCTCGCCGCGATCGGCTCCCGCGACCCGGTCCGGCAGGAGGAGATGCTCGGCAACGGCCGGGCGGCCGCGTTCATGAACGAGGTCTACCGCACCTTCGTCACCAGCCCCGCTAACCGCGCCGCCTTCGGCGCGACCCTCCGCGACCTGTCCCGCCCGGGCACGGGCCCGTACCTGTACCACTGCACCTCGGGCAAGGACCGTACGGGCTGGACGAGTTACCTGCTCCTGACGGCCCTGGGCGTCCCGGACCGGTCGGCCGTCTCCGACTACCTGGCCTCCAACACCTTCCGCGCCGCGTACGACGCGAAGGTCCGCGAGGGGCTGAAGCAGGCCGGCCTGATGCAGAACCCGGACCTGATCATCCCCCTGCAGGAGGTCCGCCAGGAGTATCTGAACACCGCACTGGCCGAGGTCCGCACGGCCTACGGCACCCTGTTCCGCTACCTCACGGAGGGCCTCGCACTCGATCTGCCCACCCTGACGGCCCTCGGCAGGCGCCTGACCGTCTGACCGCCGACCGAAGGCGGCCCGCCGTCCCGGGCCGCCGCGGAACCGGCTGCATGCAGCCGGCGGAACCGGCTACAACCTGCGGAAGCAGCTACAACCGCTCGATGATCGTCACATTCGCCTGCCCGCCGCCCTCGCACATGGTCTGGAGGCCGAACCGGCCGCCGGTGCGCTCCAGTTCGTACAGGAGGGTGGTCATCAGCTTCACGCCCGTCGCGCCGAGGGGGTGGCCGAGGGCGATGGCGCCGCCGTTGACGTTCACGCGCTCCGGGTCCGCGCCGGTCTCCTTGAGCCAGGCGAGGACGACGGGGGCGAAGGCCTCGTTGATCTCGACCAGGTCGATGTCGTCGATGGTCATCCCGGTCTTCTTCAGGGCGTGGGCCGTCGCCGGGATCGGGGCGGAGAGCATGCGGATCGGGTCCTCGCCGCGGACCGAGAGGTGGTGGATCCGGGCCCGGGGCGTCAGCCCGTGTTCGCGGACCGCGCGTTCGCTCGCCAGGAGCATCGCCGCCGCGCCGTCCGAGACCTGCGAGGAGCAGGCCGCGGTGATCGTGCCGCCCGGCACGACCGGGGCCAGGCCGGCCATCTTCTCCAGGCTCGTGTCGCGGCGCGGGCCCTCGTCCGCCGTGACGTCCCCGTACGCGACGGTCTCGCGCGCGAAGCGGCCCTCGTCCAGGGCGTTCAGCGCCCGCCGGTGCGAGCGCAGGGCGAACTCCTCCTGGTCGCGCCGGGTGATCCCCCACTTCGCGGCGATCAGCTCCGCGCCGTGGAACTGGTTCACCGGCGCGTCGCCGTACCGGGCCCGCCAGCCCTCGCTGCCCGCGTACGGGCCCTCGGTGAGGCCGAGCGGCTCCGCGGCCTGGCGGGAGGCGAAGGCGATCGGGATCATCGACATGTTCTGCGTGCCGCCGGCCACCACCAGGTCCTGCGTGCCGGAGAGCACGCCCTGCGCGGCGAAGTGCACGGCCTGCTGCGAGGAGCCGCACTGGCGGTCGACGGTGACCCCGGGGACCTCCTCCGGCAGACCGGCCGCCAGCCATGCCGTGCGGGCGATGTCGCCGGCCTGCGGTCCCACGGTGTCGAGGCAGCCGAAGACGACGTCCTCCACCGCTGCCGGGTCGATCCCGCTCCGTTCCACCAGGGCCTTGAGCACATGCGCGCCCAGGTCCGCGGGGTGCGCCTGCGACAGTCCTCCTCGGCGCCGGCCCACCGGGGTCCGTACCGCTTCGACTATGTAGGCCTCGGGCATCGCTCCTCCTTCGTCGTCACATGCGTCGTGCGATCCCGTCCAGGACCATCGACAGGTACTGGCGGGCGATCTCCTCCGGGCTGTGCTGCCCGCCCGGCCGGTACCAGGACGCCGCCACCCACACCGTGTCGCGCACGAAGCGGTAGGTGAGCCGGATGTCCAGGTCCGCCCGGAAGACGTCGGCGGCGACCCCGCGCTCCAGCGTCCCGAGCCACGCCTTCTCGAACTTCTGCTGCGAGTCGGCGAGGTAGTGGAAGCGGGGCTGGGCGCTCAGGTGCCGGGACTCCTTCTGGTAGATGGCGACGGCGGCGCGGTGCCGGTCGATCTCCCGGAAGGACTCGGTGACGAGGGCCTCGATGGTCTCCCTGGGCCCGAGCCCGGCGGCGAGCACGGCGTCGTACCGCTCCCACAGCTCGTTCAGGAAGGTGGAGAGGATCTCGTCGAGCATCGATTCCTTGGAATCGAAGTGGTAGTAGAGGCTGCCGGCGAGCATGCCGGCCGCGTCCGCGATCTTGCGGACGGTGGTGGCGTTGTACCCCTGGGCGGCGAACACCTCGGCCGCCGTGTCCAGGAGTTCACGGCGCCGCTCGGGAGTGGCGGTCACCTGGGTCTTCTTCTTGTTCGGCACGCTCCCATTGTCGTCGCTCCCGCCCCTAGGCCCGCTGGCTGCTGACCGACACGGTCTCGCCGGTCATGTACGAGGAGTAGCCGCTGGCCAGGAAGACGATCACGTTGGCGATCTCCCACGGCTCGGCGTACCGGCCGAAGGCCTCCCGCTCGGTGAGTTCGGCGAGCAGCTCCTCGGAGGTGACCTTCACCAGGTGCGGGTGCATGGCGAGGCTCGGCGAGACCGCGTTGACGCGGACGCCGTACGCGGCGGCCTCGATCGCCGCGCACCGGGTCAGCGCCATCACGCCGGCCTTGGCGGCGGCGTAGTGGGCCTGGCCGGCCTGGGCGCGCCAGCCGACGACGGAGGCGTTGTTGACGACGACCCCGCCGCCGCCGGAGTCCTTGAAGTGCCTCAGCGCCGCCCTCGTGCAGCGGAAGGTGCCGTTGAGGGTGACGTCGAGGACCCGGGTCCACTGCTCGTCGGTCATGTCGACGAGGGCGGCGGTGCCGCCGAGGCCGGCGTTGTTGACGACGACGTCGAGCCGGCCGTGCAGCCGTACCGCCTCCGCGAACAGCGCCGTCACCTGCTCCTCGTCGGTGACGTCGCAGGGGAGGGACGAGACGTGCTCCGCGCCGAACTCCTCCGCCAGCGCCTGCTCCGTCTCCTTCAGGCGGCGGGGGTGGGCGTCGCTGACGAGGACCCGCGCGCCCTCCTCCAGGAACTTCCGGGCGGTGGCCCCGCCGATGCCGGCGCCTGCGGCGGCCGTGATGACGGCGGTACGGCCGTCGAGCAGGGCGTGCCCCGGTACGTACGGCGGGACTGCGGTCATGCGCGGGCCTCCTTCGGCAGGCCGAGCACCCGCTCGGCGATGATGTTCCGCTGGATCTCGCTGGATCCGGCGTAGACGGTGTCGGCGCGGGAGAAGAGGAACAGCCGCTGCCAGTCGTCGAGTTCGTACGGCTCCCCGGCGGCGAGCAGGGACGCGGCGCCGCGCACGTCCAGGGCGAGTTCGCCGAGGTCGCGGTGCCAGTGCGACCAGGCGAGTTTGGCGGTGGAGGCGTCGACGTCGCCGCGCAGGGCGGTGGCGCGCAGGGTCTCCAGGCCGATCCAGGAGCGGACGAGCCGGTCGCGCAGTAGCGGATCGGCGGCGGCGCCGGTGCGCCGGGCCAGTTCCGCGAGGCCCTCCCACTCGCGGCGGAAGCCGACCTGCTGGCCGAGGGTGGAGACGCCGCGCTCGTAGCCGAGGGTGGCCATGGCGATCCGCCAGCCGTCGCCGGGCGCGCCGACGACGTGGGAGGCGGCGGTGCGCGCGCCGTCGAAGTACACCTCGTTGAACTCGCTGGTGCCGGTCAGCTGGACGATCGGCCGGATCTCGACGCCGGGCTGGTCGAGGGGGACGAGCAGGTACGACAGTCCGGAGTGCCGGCGCGTGCCGGGCGCCTCGGTGCGGGCGACGACGAAGCACCACTGGGACTCATGGGCGAGCGAGGTCCAGGTCTTCTGGCCGGTGATCACCCACTCGTCGCCCTCGCGCACCGCGCGGGTGCGCAGGCCCGCGAGGTCGGAGCCGGCGTCCGGTTCGCTGTAGCCCTGGCACCAGAGTTCCTCGACGGCCCGGATCGGGGGCAGGAAGCGGGCCTTCTGCTCCTCGGTGCCGTGTTCGATCAGGGTCGGGCCGAGGAGCTGTTCGCCGATGTGGTTGACGCGGGCGGGGGCGTCGGCGAGGGCGTACTCCTCGTGGAAGGCGATCTGCTGCTCGATGCTCGCGCCGCGTCCGCCGTACCGCTCCGGCCAGCCGACGCAGGTCCAGCCGTGGGCGGCCATGTGGCGCTCCCAGGCCAGGCGTCCGGCGAAGGCCTCGTGCTCGCGGCCGGGTCCGCCGCGGCCCTTCAGGGCGGCGAAGTCGCCGGTGAGCCGGGTCCTCAGCCAGTCGCGGACCTCGGTGCGGAACTCCTCGACGGTGCTCATGGCCGTACGTTAACCTACCAAACACTTGTTAGGGAAGGATGCTCGGAATGACCCAGGATCCCGTCCGTTACGAACGCCGCGGCCCCGTCGCGTACGTCACCATGGACCGCCCCCGCTACCGCAACGCCCAGAACTCCGCGATGACCTACGCCCTGGACGCGGCCTTCTACCGGGCGGCCGACGACCCGGAGGTGAAGGTCGTCGTCCTGGCCGGCGCCGGGGAGCACTTCTCCGCCGGCCACGACATCGGCACGCCCGAACGCGACGCCCACCTGCCCTTCGAGCGGCACGCCGGGCTCTGGTGGGACCACTCCGACAAGAGCGGCGCGGAGGCCCGGTTCGCCCGCGAGTCGGAGGTGTACCTGGGGATGTGCCGGCGCTGGCGGGAGCTGCCGAAGCCGGTGATCGCGGCGGTCCAGGGGGCGTGCGTGGCGGGCGGGCTGATGCTCGCCTGGGTCTGCGACCTGATCGTGGCGAGCGAGGACGCGTACTTCGCGGACCCGGTGGTGCGGATGGGGATCCCGGGGGTGGAGTACTTCGCGCATCCGTGGGCGATGCCGCCGCGGATCGCGAAGGAGTTCCTGTACACCGGGGACCGGATGCCGGCCCGCCGGGCGTACGAACTCGGCATGGTGAACCGGGTCGTCCCGCGCGACGAACTGGGCGCCTCTGTCGACGAGTTGGCGCTGCGGATCGCCGAGATGCCGCGGATGGGCCTGGCGCTGACCAAGCGCGCGGTCAACCAGGCCGAGGACCTCCAGGGCCTGCACGCCGGCATGGACTCGGTCTTCGGCCTGCACCACCTGGCCCACGCGCACAACGCCGAGACGGCGGCGGACTCCCTCGGCGGGATGGACGTGGCGGCGATGAAGAGGAGGGCGTCGGTCTGATGGATCTTCACGAGAGTGCGGAGATACGGGAGTTCCGGGCCCAGGCACGGGACTGGCTGCGCCGGCATGTGCCCGCCGAGCCGCTCCCGTCCCTGGAGACCCGCGAGGGCTTCGCCGCGCACCGCGCGTGGGAGGCCGAACTGGCCGCCGCCCGCTGGGCGGTGGTCTCCTGGCCGCAGGAGTACGGCGGGCGGGGCGTCGACCTCTTCCACTGGCTGGCCTTCGAGGAGGAGTACTGGGCGGCGGACGCGCCCGGCCGGGTCTCGCAGAACGGCATCAACCTGCTCGCGCCGACCCTCTTCGACCATGGGACCGAGGAGCAGCGGGCCCGGGTGCTGCCGTCGATGGCGACCGGCGAGGTGGTCTGGGCGCAGGCCTGGTCCGAGCCGGAGGCCGGCTCCGACCTCGCGTCGCTGACCTCGCGGGCGGTGCGCACGGACGGCGGCTGGCTGCTGTCGGGGCAGAAGACCTGGTCGTCGCGGGCGGCGTTCGCGGACCGGGCGTTCGGGATCTTCCGCACCGACCCCGACGCGCCCAAGCCGCACCAGGGGCTGACGTATCTGATGTTCGACCTGCGCGCGCCCGGGGTCACGGTCCGGCCGATCGGCCGGCTCGACGGCAAGCCGGCGTTCGCCGAGCTGTTCCTCGACGGGGTCTTCGTCCCGGACGCGGACGTGATCGGCGAGCCGGGGCGGGGCTGGCGGATCGCCATGTCGACCACCGGCAACGAGCGCGGCCTGACGCTCCGCTCCCCCGGCCGCTTCCTGGCCGCCGCGGACCGCCTCGTCCGGCTCTGGCGCGAGCAGGGCGACCCCGGGGACACGGCGCTGCGGGACCGGGTCGCGGACGCGGTGATCGGGGCGCGGGCGTACCGGCTGTTCACGGCGGCGGGCGCGGCGCGGTTCGCGGGCGGGACGCAGATCGGCGCGGAGTCCAGCCTGAACAAGGTCTTCTGGTCGGAGTACGACATCGCCCTGCACGAGACGGCGCTCGACCTGCTCGGCGCGGACGGCGAACTCGCCGACGGGGAGTGGCCGGAGGGCCATGTCTTCTCGCTCGCCGGCCCGATCTACGCCGGGACGAACGAGATCCAGCGCGACATCATCGCCGAGCGCCTGCTCGGCCTCCCGAAGGGCCGCCGCTGATGGGTTTCCTGCTCACCGACGAACAACGCGCCTTCGCCCGCTCGCTGGACGCGATGCTCACCGCCGCGGACACCCCGGCGGCGATCCGCGCCCGCGCGTCCGGCGACGACGGACCGGCCCGGGCCCTGTGGACGCGCCTCGCGGAGGCGGGCGTCCTCGCGCTCGCGGCCCCGGAGGCGTACGAGGGCGTCGGCCCGCTCCCGGTGGAGACGGCCGTCGCCTTCGAGGAACTCGGCCGCCACGCCGTCCCGGGCCCCCTGGCGGAGACGGTCGCGGCCACGGCCCTCCTGACGGCCCTGGCGGAGGCGGGCGTCGAAGCCCCGGCGAAGCGGCTCCTGCCCGACGTGGTGTCGGGGGCGACGGCGGCGACGCTGTGGGTGGACGGGGGCGGGGCGGGCTCGGGCGCGGAACTGCGTGCGGCGGACGGCCGGACGGCGGCGGACGCGGCGGGCGGCAGCCATGCGGAGACCGCGCCTCGCGCGGGCGGTGGTCCGTACGCGGTCGACGCCGATCTCGCCGGCGTCGTGCTCGGGGTCGACGGCGACCGGCTCGTCCTCGCCGCCGGGGTCCGTGAGCTGCGGACGTCCGCCGACCCCGGGCGGCGCCTGGCGGTGCCCGAGGCCGGCGGGGAGGTGCTCGCGGCCGGGCCCGCCGTGACCGCCGCCGCCGAGCGGGCCCGGCGCTGGGCGGCGCTGGCCACGGCCGCGCAGTGCCTGGGCCTCGGGCGGGCGCTGCTCGACCGGACGGTCGCGTACACCCGGCAGCGGACGCAGTTCGGGGTGGCCGTCGGCTCGTTCCAGGCGGTGAAGCACCGGCTCGCCGACGTGCTGATCGGCCTCGAGTTCGCCCGGCCGCTGGTGCACGGCGCGGCGGTCACCCTCGACGCGGCGGACGTGGCGGCGGCCAAGGTCACGGCCGGCGAGGCCGCGTACGCCGCCGCCCGCGCCGCGCTCCAGCTGCACGGCGCGATCGGCTACACGCAGGAGCTGGACCTGTCCCTCTGGCTGCGCAAGGCCCGTCCGCTGCGCGACGCGTGGGGCACGCCCGCGCAGTGCCGGGCGGCCGTCCTTGCGGCCGCCGTCGGCGGGCGACCGGACTGATCAGGTACGACGCTGCGTGCGGACCGGGCTGCCCGGCCGCCAGGTCCGCACGACCAGCTCGTCGTCCTCGACGCTCGTGCGGACGACCTCCGTCAGGCCGAGCCGGTACATGTGGAACGGCAGCGGCGCGCCCAGCGCCTCGGCGAACCGCTCCTGCGTCTCCCGGTCGGTGACCTCGACGGCCCGGCCGGAGACCCGTACGTCGCCGCCGCCCATCGCCGTGCCCTCGCCCGGGTTGGCGAGCAGCGAGAACCGCGGGTCGCGCCGCAGGTCCCGCGCCTTGCGGGAGTCGGGCATCATCGTGAGCACCAGCTCGTCCAGCGGGAACTTCGCCTCCAGGCCGCTCAGCCGGGGCGAGCCGTCCTTGCGGAGCGTGGCGAGGACGTGGTGCGTGTACTTCCCGAACCGCTCCCGCACGGTCGCGGCGAGTTCGGGCTCGGCCTGCTGGAACTCGGGCCAGGTCATGGTGGTGGTCGTCGTCATGACTCCAGCGAACCGCAGAAACCCGACAGCTTCCGTCCGGATTACTCCGAAGGCTCGCTGAACTGCCCCGAAGGCTCCCGGGTACTGCGCCGAACGCTCCGGAGTACCGCCCCGAAGGCTCGCGGGACTGCCCCGAACGCTCCCGGCTGCTACTCCGTGCGCTCCCGCTCGCCGGCGCTGCGCTCCACGCAGAACTCGTTGCCCTCCGGGTCGGCGAGCGTCACCCAGCCCAGGCCGTCCGCCCGGCGGTGGTCGCCGACCAGCGTCGCGCCGAGCTTCACCACCCGCTCCACCTCCTCGTCGCGGCTGCGGTCCTGCGGCTGGAGGTCGAAGTGGACCCGGTTCTTGGCCGACTTCGCCTCGGGCACGGTGACGAACAGGACGCTCACGCCCTCCGTCTCCACCAGTGCCTCCGGGTCGCCCGGCGCGTCCTCGTCGGAGACCCTGCCGTCCAGCACCTGCGCCCAGAAGGAGGCCTGCGCGTAGGCGTCGGAACAGTCGAACGTCACGTGTCGCACAAGAGAAGCCATGCGCGCCACTATTCCGGACGGGACGCGCCGCGGGCCACGCGATTTCGGCGGAGCGGCCGGATCAGTACGCCGCTGCCGCGCCCACGGCGCCGTCCCGCACGATGCCCTGCGCCCGGGCCGCCCGCAGCCACGCCGGGAACTCGGCGACCAGCAGCTCGTACAGCTCCGCGTCCGACACCCGGCGCGGGTCCTGGCCGACGTGGAAGAAACCGGCGTTGTCGACGGGGCGCCTGCCGGGCACGGCGAGCTCGTCGAGCTTGCGCAGGAAGTCGAACTGCCGGCTGTGCGGGTCGCCGAAGCCGACGAACTGCCAGAAGAGCGGCAGCTTGGCCGCCTTGCACAGGTACTTCTCGGCGGCGAGCTTGTTGATCGGCCCGCCGTCCGTCTGGAAGACGACCAGCGCGGGGGCGGTGGAGCCGCTGTCGAGGTAGTGGTCGATGACCGCGTCCATGGCCAGGTGGTAGCTGGTCTTGCCCATGTGGCCGAGACCGGCCACGATCCGGCCGATGCGGCCCTGGTGGTCGGCGAGCGCGATGTCCGTCTCGGCGTCGACGTCGGTGGAGAAGAACACCACCGGCACCCGGCCGTCGTCGTCGAGGTGCGTGGAGAGCCCGAGCACCCGGTCGGCGAGCTCCTGCACGCTTCCGTCGTTGTAGTACGGCTTCATCGAGCCCGAGTAGTCGACCACCAGGTACACCGCGACCCGCTGCCCCTCCAGGCCGTGCTTCTGCACCGAGACCCCGGCCGTCTTGTAGAGGCTGACCAGGGCCGGGGCGGACTCCTCGATCTTGCGCAGGCTCAGGGCCATGGGTGCGGGTCTCCGTTCCGGCGTACGGCGACCCGTCGGTCGCGGTGCAGCCGAGCGTACGGGAGGTACCGGCCCATACGCCAAGGAAGCACCGCTCAGGCCGCGTTGAGCCCCAGCAGTCCCGCCAGGCGGGCGCGGTGCGACTCCGGGGAGCCCAGCAGCCGGGACGCGCCGTGGGCGCGTTTGAGGTGGTCGTGGGCGGGGTGCTCCCAGGTGATGCCGATGCCGCCGTGCAGCTGGACGGTCTCGGCGGCGACCGTCCGGTACGCCTGTGTGCACGCCGACTTCGCGGCCGCGGCGAGCCGCGGGAAGGCGGGCGTGCCGTCGGCGTGCGCGGCGGCCCGGGCGAGCGATCGGGCCGCCTCGACCTCGGCGTGCAGATCGGCCAGCCGGTGTTTCACGGCCTGGAACGCGCCGATGGGCCGGCCGAACTGGACGCGGTCCTTGGCGTACCGGACGGTGAAATCCAGCGCCCGCCCGGCCGCGCCCACGCACTCCGCGGCGAGCGCGACGGCGCCGACGTCCCGTACCCGCGCGAGCACGCGTTCCCCGTCGCAGCAGAGCAGCCGCGCGGGCGCGCGGTCGAACACGATGCGCGCGAGCGGCCGGGTCCGGTCGAGGGCCGGGACGGCGTCGCACACGACGCCCGGGCCGGCCGGCGCGTACAGCCCGAGCCGTCCGCCGGGGGCGCGGGCGAAGGCGTACACGAGGTCGGGGGCTTCGGGCCCGGTGAGGACGTACTCCTTCACGCCGGAGAGGTACCAGGCGGGTCCGGAGGACTCGGGAGGCACGGCGGCCTGAGTGGCCTGCGCCGCCCATGTCGCCCGTGTCGCCGTCGTCGCGATGGCCTCGGGCTCCCAGCCGTCCGTCTCCGCCCAGGCCAGCGCGGCGACGCGGGCGCCGTCGGCGAGGCCCGGCGGGAAGGGGGCCCCGGCCTCGGCGAGGGCCACGGTCGCGAGGACCGCGGAGCCGAGGTACGGCAGCGGGCTCAGGGCCCGCCCCAGCTCCTCGGCGACCACGGCCAGTTCGGGCACACCGCAGCCGAGGCCGCCCTGTTCCTCCGGGACCGCCAGGGCGGCCGCCCCGATCTGCCCGGTGAGCGGGCGCCAGGTGGCGGGACCACCCTCGGTGCGGGTCAGCAACGACCGTACGGCCGACCGCAGTTCGGCCTGTTCCGGCGTGTCCCTCATGACTCTCCCCTCGCGGCGCGCCGCAGCTCGCCCTTGAGCAGTTTGCCGCCGGCGTTGCGCGGCAGTCCGGGCACCGGGACGAACCGGCGCGGCACCTTGAAGTTGGCGAGCCGCTCCCGGCTCCAGGCGGTCAGTTCGGCCGCGTCCACCTCCCGCGTGGTGACGACGAAGGCGACGCCCACCTCCCCCAGCCGCTCGTCGGGCGCGCCGACGACGGCCGCGTCGGCGATGGCCTCGTGCTGGAGCAGCACGTTCTCGATCTCGGCCGGGTACGCGTTGAAGCCGCCGACGACGTACATGTCCTTGAGCCGGTCGGTGATGGCGAGATGGCCGCGCGCGTCGAGGACGCCGATGTCGCCGGTGCGCAGCCAGCCGTCGTCCGTCGTCGCCTCGGCCGTGGCGTCGGGGTCGTCGAGGTAGCCGCGCATCACGTGATAGCCGCGGACCTGGACCTCGCCCGGTTCGCCGGGCGGCCGCGGCTCGCCGGCCGGGGAGGCGATCCGCACCTCGGTGCCGGGCAGCGGCAGGCCGACCGTGTGGGCGACGGTGTGCGCGTCGGCGTCCGTCGGGCAGACGGTGACGACGCCGCCGCACTCGGTGAGCCCGTACGCGGTGAACACGTCGGGCGCGCCGAGCACCTCGCGGATCTCCTCGACGAGCGTGGTGGGCACGGACGCCGCGCCGGTGCCGGCGAGACGCAGCGCGGACAGGTCGTGTGCGGCGCGCCGCGGGTGGTGGATGAGGCCGTGGAAGACGGTCGGCGGTCCCATCAGGCAGGTGACGCGCTCGGCGGCCATGCGCCGCAGGATGCGGTCGGCGTCGTACACCGGCTCGGGGATCATCGAGACGCCGCTCAGCAGGCAGGCGAGCACCCCGGCCTTGTAGCCGAAGGTGTGGAAGAACGGGTTGACGAGCAGATAGCGGTCGCCGGGGCGCAGGGTGACCAGCCGGGCCCAGTCGGCGTACAGGCGCAGGGTCTGGGCGTGGGTGCTCATGACGCCCTTGGAGCGGCCGGTGGTGCCGGAGGTGTAGAGGATGTCGCAGAGGTCGTCGGGGCGTACGGCGGCGGCGCGGGCGGCCCGTTCGGCGTCGGGCACGGCCGCGCCGGCGGCGAGGTACGCGTCCCAGCCGGGGCCGTGCAGCGGGACGGTGGCGCGCAGCGCGCCGAGGTCCTCGCCGGAGCCGTGGAGGGCGGCGGCGTAGTCGGTGCCGAGGAAGTCGTGCTCGGTGAAGAGCAGGGTCGCCCCGCTGCGGCGGACGATGTCGGCGGCCTCGGCGGGCTTGTAGCGGGTGTTGACGGGGACGAGGACCGCGCCGGCGCCGACCGCGCCGAGCGCGGCGGTGATCCAGTGGCGGCTGTTGGGGGCCCAGATCGCGACCCGGTCGCCGGCGGCGACGCCGTGGGCGAGCGCGGCCCGCGCGGCGGCGGCGATCTCGTCGTTCAGCCGGTCGAAGGTCCAGCGTTCCTCGCCGTCGGCGAGGGCCTCGCGGCCGGCGTGGACGGCGGCGGCCCAGCCGGGCAGCGCCGCGAGCGTGGCGGGCAACTCGTCCGGGGCGAGGGGCGGTTGATCGGAGATACGGCCTGGCAAGGAGACACCCTCCCTACTTGACGTATGGGCGTGGCCGGTATCCAATCACGAGTGTTTCGGTTAGGCATATACCTAGTAGGAACATTCCCCGGGAGGTTCCCCCGTGAGCACCACACCCACCACACCGATCACACCCACCACACCCCTGCCCGACCTCAGGTCCGCGCTCTCCGGCTTCTGCACCGGAGTCGCCGTCGTCACCGCGCTCGCCCCGGACGGCCGTCCGGCCGGCATGGCGGTGCAGTCGTTCTCGTCCGTCTCGCTCGATCCGCCGCTGGTCTGCTTCTGCCCGGCGCACACCTCGGCCACCTGGCCGGTGATCCGCGCCGCCGGGCGGTTCGCGGTGAACGTGCTGGCCGACGACCAGGAGGAGCTGTGCCGCCGGTTCGCGGTGACCGGCGGCGACAAGTTCGCCGGGGTGCGCTGGCGCCCCGGCCCGAACGGCGCGCCGCTGCTCGACGGCGCGCTCGCGAGCGTCGTCTGCGAGCTCGCGGACGTCCTCGACGGCGGCGACCACGCCATCGCCCTCGGCCGGGTCACCTCACTGACCGCGCACCGCGACGACGCCGCCCCGCTGCTCTACTTCCGCCGCGGCTACGGGCGGCTGCCGCGCTCCAGCTCCTCGATGTCGGCCAGCATGGCGTCGGCGAGGTCGCGCTCGGAGGCGTAGTACCGCTCGGCCCACTTGAGGGTGAGCATGGGGTACTTCCACGCCTCCTCGGTCTGCGCGCCGGCCACGTCCGCCGCCGCGCGCAGCCGCATCGATTCCGCGAACTCCCGGTGCTTGCCGAGGACTTCGCGCATCTGCTCGGGCTCCAGAAGATGCCCGAGCCACAGCCGCAGCATCGGCCCGTGCTTGAGCACCGGCGGGTCGACGGGCGCGGTGCGGGCCCAGGTCCGCACGGCCGCCATGCCCTCGTCGGTGATCCGGTAGACGCGCTTGTCGCGGGTGCCGGTCTCCTGGGCGACCATCCGCGAGGCCGCGAAGCCGGCCTTCTCCAGGCGCTTGAGCTCGCCGTAGATCTGGCTGAACGACGGGCTCCAGTAGAAGAAGCGCAGCGACCAGTCGGACCACTTCTTCAGGTCGTAGCCGGACAGCTCCTCGCCGTAGGAGAGCAGTCCGAGCACGGCCCAGCTCGTCGCGGGGAGCGCGGGGATCTCCTGGCCCTCCGCCTGTCCGGCGGTCTTCTTCTCCGTCACGCAGCGAAGTCTACGCACCCCTTCCACCCTCTACGTATGCCTGCTAGAAGTATTCCTATTCGAAATAGAGGAGGTCCCATGAAGTTCTCCATGATCTTCGAGGCCCAGCTCGTCGACCCCACCCCCGAACGCGAACGCCAGGTCATCCACGACTGCGTCGAACAGGCCGTCCACGCCGAGGAGATGGGCTTCGACCGGATCTGGGCGGTCGAGCACCACTCCCTCACCCAGTACGCGCACATGAGCGCCTCCGAGATCTTCCTGACCTGGGTCGCCGCCCGGACGCAGCGGATACGCATCGGCCACGGCGTGGTCACCATGCCGTTCGGCTACCAGCACCCGGTCCGGGTCGCCGAGCGGGCCGCGATGCTCGACGTGCTCTCCGGCGGCCGGGTCGACGTCGGCGCCGGGCGCGGCGCCACCCAGCAGGAGATGCGGATGTACGGGGTGCGGCCCGAGGACACGTATCCGCAGATGGAGGAGGCGCTGCGGATCTTCGCGTCGGCGTGGCGCGAGGAGCGGTTCGAGTGGCACGGCTCGCTCGACATCGGCCCCGGCGCGATCCTGCCGCGCCCGGTCCAGGACCCGCACCCGCCGCTGTTCATGGCCTGCTCCAAGCACGACACGCTCAAGCTGGCCGCCGAACTCGGCATCGGCGCGCTGGTGATGGGCTTCGCCGGGGCCGACGACGTGCGGGCGATGCGCAAGGTGTACGACGAGGCGATCGCCGGCCGGGGCCCGGACCGGCTGGTGTCGACCGAGGTCAACGACCACTTCTCGGCGCTCTGCCCGACGATCGTGCTCGACGACGCAGCCGCGGCGCTGCGGATCGGCACCCGCGGGCAGCGGTTCTTCGCCGAGTCGATCGCGCACTGGTACGGCAACGCGCCCGCGCCGACGGGCTACGCGGACGACGAGGGCGCCGAGGACCATGTGGCGGCGCTGGCCCGCGGCCGCGAGGAGCTGGTGGCCCGGCTGCACGAGGCGAACATCCCGGCCCGGCCGGTCGACACCGGCACGTTCAACGCGGAGCACGCGTACGGCGACGCGGCGACCGCGATCGACTACGTGGAGCAGCTGCGGCAGATCGGCGTGGACGAGGTGATGTGCCTGATCCAGATGGGCACCGTGCCGCAGGAGGTCTGCATGGAGACGATCCGGCAGTGGGGCGAGAAGGTCATTCCGCACTTCCGCGCGCTGGAAGGGACCTCCGCGTGACCTCCCTCGACGGCAAGGTCGTGATCGTGACGGGCGCGGCCCGCGGCCAGGGCGCGGCGGAGGCCGCGCTGCTGACGGCGGCGGGCGCGCGGGTCGTGCTGACGGACGTGCGCGAGGAGGAGGGCCGGGCGGTCGCCGCCGGGCTGGGCGAGGCGGCGGCGTTCGTCCGGCACGACGTGACGTCGGCGGAGGACTGGGATCGGGTCGCGGCCACCGCGACGCGGACATACGGCCGGCTGGACGCGCTGGTGAACAACGCGGCGCTGTGGCGCACGGCGCCGGTGCAGGACGAGACCCCGGAGAACTTCGAACTCCTCCTGAAAGTAAATCTGTTGGGCCCGTTCCTGGGCATGCGGGCGGTGCTGCCCGCGCTACGGGAGGCGGGCGGCGGCTCGATCGTGAACGTCTCGTCCACCGCCGGCCTGGTCGGCATCCCGGGCCACGCCGCGTACGGCTCCTCGAAGTTCGGCCTGCGCGGACTCACGCGCTCGTCGGCGCTGGACCTCGCCCCGTACGGCATCCGCGTGAACTCGGTCCACCCGGGCGCGATCGACACCCCGATGACGGCGCCCGTCGCGGGCCGCGACTGGTCGCACGTGCCGCTGGGCCGCATGGGCCGCCCGGAGGAGGTCGGCGTGCTGATCGCCTTCCTCGTCTCGGACGCCTCGTCGTACGTCACGGGCACGGAGTTCACGGTGGACGGGGGGCTGACGACAGGATGACGGACCCCCTGACCCCACAGGCCCGCGCGCTCTGCGACGCGATGACGGCGGCGTTCCCGCCGCCGGGCGACGCGGAGGCCCTGCGGGCGGCGGCCCGCGCCGGAGTCCGCCCGCCGGCGGCGTCGACGCTGACGGCGGAGGACCGGACGGCGGCGGGGGTGGCCGTACGGGTGTACACCCCACCGCGCCGCGCGGCCGGCGCCGCCCCGCCCGTCGTCGCGGACCCGCCCGTCGTCGTCTTCGCGCACGGCGGCGGCTGGGTGCTGTGCGATCTCGACACGCACGACGGGCTGTGCCGCGCCCTCGTCGAACGCAGCGGCGCGACCGTCGTCTCCGTCGACTACCGGCGCGCGCCGGAACACCGCCACCCGGCCGCCGAGGACGATGTGCACACCGCCCTGACCTGGGCGGCCGCCGCGTACCCCGGGCGGGCGCTGGTGCTCGCCGGCGACTCCAGCGGCGGCAACCTCGCCGCCGCGGCGGCACTGCGGGCGCGGGACGGCGACGGGCCCGCCGTCGCGGGGCAGTTGCTGTTCTACCCGGTGCTCGACCACCGGCTCGACGGGCCGTCGGCCGAGGCGTACGCGGAGGGCTTCTTCCACACCACCGCGCACATGCGCTGGTACTGGGAGCAGTACCTGGGCCCGGACGGCGACCCCGTGGCGGCCTCCCCCGGGCTCGCCGCCGGCCTCGCCGGCCTGCCCCCCGCCCTGCTCGTGCTCGCCGACTGCGACCCGCTGCGCGACGAGGGCCTCGCGTACGCGCGCCGCCTGTCCGCCGCCGGCGTCACCGCCCAGGTCCATCTGCACACCGGCGTCTTCCACGGCTTCCTCGGTGCCCGGGGCGTGCTGCCGGAGGCGGACAAAGCACTGGACGGGGCCGCGGCCTGGCTGTCTACCCTCACCGGGTGACCATCCGCACCCCGTACCGCCCGCTCGACATCACCGTCCCCTTCCCCGAACTGTCCGCGTACGCCCGCACGGGCACCCGGCTTCACCCCCGCCCGGGAGCCCCGGCGGCGGACAGTTCGGTGGGCGGGCCGCTGCTCTGGCCGGCGGACGAGGCGTGGCCGGTGTGCGAGCAGCACGGGCCGGGGACGCGGGGCATCGCGCCGGAGCGCGAGCGGCGCTACCGCCGCGTCCTGCGGGAGGTGTACGAGCGGCCGCGCATGCCGGACGGCGGCCTCGCGTACACCGACGAGGAGCAGGCCGAGTTCGACGCCCTGTCCGCCGAGCCCTGGCACCGGCCCGACCGACACGAGGGCGGCCCGCTGCCGCTCCTCGCCCTGGCGCAGTTCTCCACACGGGACGTGCCCGACCTGGGCCCCTTCGCCCCGCCGGGCGCCGACCTGCTCCAGGTGCTGTGGTGCCCGTTCTACGACCACGAGGACGGGCCGTTCAGCCACTTCGGCCCGTACACCCGGCTGTACTGGCGGCGGGCCGCCGACGTGACCGAGCCGCTCCCCGCCCCGCCCGAACCGGCGGTCGTCGAGGCCCGCTATCTGCCCGAGCCCTGCGTGCTCAGCCCCGAGCAGGTCGTCGAGTACCCCTTCGCGGACTATCTGCCGGACGAGCTGGTCGCCCGCATCGACGCCTGGGAGGACGAACTCCGGGCCAGGATCGGCGAGGAGGCGCCCTGGTACCAGTACGACCTCTCCCTCGCCCCCGGCTGGAAGATCGGCGGCTGGGACTCCTGGCACAAGACGGACCTGTACCGCGTGTACTGCGACGCCTGCGGGACGGAGATGCGGGTGCTGCTGACCATCGACTCGTACGAGTCGGGCGGCAGCTGGGGCCCGTACCCCGTCGTCGGGCAGCCGACCGAGGTCAAGGTCGGCCGCGACGGCGAGTACCGCGCCTTCGCCTGCCCCACCGACCCCATGCACCCGCACCGCATGAGCATGCAGTGAACAAGCAACAGCGCCCGCCCAGTGTCCGGTCGGGGACAGGGCGAGCGCCGTTCAGTTCCGCACGTCGTTGTACGGGACATCAAGGGGACGGTCAGACCGTCGCGGGTCAGACCGTCAGCGCGCGATCCGTCGGGCGGATCGGCGCCGGCAGGGAGCTGCTGCCGGTCAGGTAGCGGTCGACGCCACGGGCCGCCGAGCGGCCCTCGGCGATGGCCCAGACGATCAGCGACTGACCGCGGCCGGCGTCGCCGGCGACGAAGACGCCATCGACGTTGGTGGCGAAGTCCGCGTCACGGGCGATGTTACCGCGCGCATCCAGGTCCAGACCAAACTGGCCGACCAGACCGTTCTCGACGTCCGTGCCCGTGAAGCCCATCGCCAGCGTGACCAGCTGGGCGGGGATCTTGCGCTCCGTGCCCGGCTTCTGGGTCAGCTTGCCGTCGACGAACTCGACCTCGACCAGGTGCAGGAACTGGACGTTGCCGTCCTCGTCGCCCTCGAAGTGGGTGGTGGAGACGGAGTAGACCCGCTCGCCGCCCTCCTCGTGCGCCGAGGTGACCTTGTACAGCATGGGGAAGGTCGGCCACGGCTGGCCCGGGTTCCGCTCCTCGCCCGGCCGCGGCATGATCTCCAGCTGCGTGACGGAGGCCGCGCCCTGGCGGTGGGCGGTGCCGACGCAGTCCGCGCCGGTGTCGCCGCCGCCGATGACCACGACGTGCTTGCCCTCGGCGGTGATCGGCGAGGTCACGAAGTCGCCCTCGACCACCTTGTTGGCGAGCGGCAGGTACTCCATCGCCTGGTACACGCCCTTGAGTTCCCGGCCCGGCACGGGCAGGTCGCGGGCGGTGGTCGCGCCGGCCGCGATGACCACCGCGTCGAACCGCTTGCGCAGGTCCGTCGCCGTCAGGTCGCGGCCGATCTCGATGCCGGTGCGGAACTTGGTGCCCTCCGCGCGCATCTGCTCGATGCGGCGGTTGATGTGCCGCTTCTCCATCTTGAACTCGGGGATGCCGTAGCGCAGCAGGCCGCCGATGCGGTCGGCGCGCTCGTACACGACCACGGTGTGGCCGGCCCGGGTCAGCTGCTGGGCGGCGGCCAGGCCCGCCGGGCCCGAGCCGATGACCGCGGCGGTCTTGCCGGACAGGCGCTCCGGGGCCTGCGGCCTGACGTCGCCGCCGTCCCACGCCTTGTCGATGATGGAGACCTCGACGTTCTTGATGGTGACGGCCGGCTGGTTGATGCCGAGCACGCACGCGGACTCGCACGGCGCCGGGCACAGCCGCCCGGTGAACTCCGGGAAGTTGTTGGTGGCGTGCAGCCGCTCCGACGCCTGCGCCCAGTCCTCGCGGTAGGCGTAGTCGTTCCACTCCGGGATGAGGTTCCCGAGCGGGCAGCCGTTGTGGCAGAACGGGATGCCGCAGTCCATGCAGCGGCCGGCCTGCTTGCTGATGATCGGCAGCAGGGAGCCGGGGACGTAGACCTCGTTCCAGTCCCTGACGCGCTCGCCCACGGGGCGGGTCTCGGCGACCTCGCGCCCGGTGGTCAGGAAGCCCTTGGGGTCAGCCATGGGTCGCCGCCTCCATCATCTTCTCGGTGGTCTCCTGCTCGGAGAGGCCGGCGAGCTCAGCGGCGTCCTTGGCGGCGAGCACTGCCTTGTACGTGGTGGGGATGATCTTGCTGAAGCGGTCCGCGGCGGTGTCCCAGCCGGCGAGCAGCTTCTCGGCGACGGTCGAGCCGGTCTCCTCGTGGTGGCGGCGCACGACGTCGTGCAGCCACGCCTTGTCGGAGTCCGACAGGGCCTCGACCGCGCCCAGGTTGCCGGAGTTGACGTTGTCCCGGTCGAGGTCGATCACGTACGCGACGCCGCCGGACATGCCGGCCGCGAAGTTGCGGCCGGTCTCGCCGAGGACGACCGCCGTACCGCCGGTCATGTACTCGCAGCCGTGGTCGCCCACGCCCTCGGAGACCACCAGCGCGCCGGAGTTGCGGACACAGAAGCGCTCGCCGGTGCGGCCGCGCAGGAACAGCTCGCCGCCGGTCGCGCCGTACGCGATGGTGTTGCCCGCGATGGTGGAGTACTCGGCCAGGTGGTCGGCGCCGCGGTCCGGGCGGACGATCACGCGGCCGCCGGACAGCCCCTTGCCGACGTAGTCGTTGGCGTCGCCCTCCAGGCGCAGGGTGACACCGGCGGGCAGGAACGCGCCGAACGACTGGCCCGCGGAGCCGGTGAACGTGATGTCGACGGTGTCGGCGGGCAGGCCCGCGCCGCCGAACTTCTTCGTCACGTGGTGGCCGAGCATGGTGCCGACGGTCCGGTTGATGTTGCGGATCGGGACCTGGGCGCGGACCGGCTGGGCGTCCTCGGCGGAGGCGGCGCCCAGGGCCTCGGCGGCGAGCTCGATCAGCTCGTTGTCGAGGGCCTTCTCCAGACCGTGGTCCTGCTCGACCAGGGCGTGGCGGACCGCGCCCTCGGGCAGCTCGGGGACGTGGAACAGCGGTTCCAGGTTCAGGCCCTGCGCCTTCCAGTGGTCCACGGCGCGGCTCGTGTCGAGCAGCTCGGCGTGGCCGACGGCCTCCTCGAGGGTGCGGAAGCCCAGCTCGGCGAGGAGCTCGCGGACCTCCTCGGCGATGAACTCGAAGAAGTTGACGACGAACTCGGCCTTGCCGGAGAACCGGTCGCGCAGCACCGGGTTCTGGGTGGCGATGCCGACCGGGCAGGTGTCCAGGTGGCAGACGCGCATCATGACGCAGCCGGAGACGACGAGCGGCGCGGTCGCGAAACCGAACTCCTCGGCGCCGAGCAGCGCGGCGATGACGACGTCGCGGCCGGTCTTCAGCTGGCCGTCGGTCTGGACGACGATCCGGTCGCGCAGGCCGTTGAGCAGCAGCGTCTGCTGGGTCTCGGCGAGGCCGAGCTCCCAGGGGCCGCCCGCGTGCTTCAGCGAGGTCAGCGGGGAGGCGCCCGTACCGCCGTCGTGGCCGGAGATGAGCACGACGTCCGCGTGGGCCTTGGACACGCCGGCCGCGACCGTGCCGACGCCGACCTCGGAGACCAGCTTCACGTGGATGCGGGCCGCCGGGTTGGCGTTCTTGAGGTCGTGGATCAGCTGGGCCAGGTCCTCGATGGAGTAGATGTCGTGGTGCGGCGGCGGGGAGATCAGGCCGACGCCGGGCGTCGAGTGACGCGTCTTGGCGACCCACGGGTAGACCTTGTGGCCGGGCAGCTGGCCGCCCTCGCCGGGCTTGGCGCCCTGCGCCATCTTGATCTGGATGTCGTCCGCGTTGACCAGGTACTCGGACGTCACGCCGAAGCGGCCGGAGGCGACCTGCTTGATCGAGGAGCGGCGCGCCGGGTCGTACAGGCGGTCCGGGTCCTCGCCGCCCTCGCCGGTGTTGGACTTGCCGCCCAGCTGGTTCATGGCGATGGCGAGCGTCTCGTGCGCCTCGCGGGAGATGGAGCCGTACGACATGGCGCCGGTGGAGAACCGCTTGACGATCTCAGAGACCGGCTCGACCTCGTCGACGGAGATCGACGGGCGGTCGGAGGTGAAGCCGAACAGGCCGCGGAGCGTCATCAGGCGCTCGGACTGCTCGTCGACGCGCGAGGTGTACTGCTTGAAGACGTCGTACCGCTTGTTGCGCGTGGCGTGCTGCAGGCGGAAGACCGTCTCCGGGTCGAACAGGTGCGGCTCGCCCTCGCGGCGCCACTGGTACTCGCCGCCGATGTCCAGCGCGCGGTGCGCCGGGGCGATGCCGGAGGCGGGGTACGCCTTGGCGTGGCGGGCGGCGACCTCCTGGGCGACGACGTCGAGGCCGGCGCCGCCGATCTTGCTGGCGGTGCCGTCGAAGTACTTCTCGACGAAGGCACTGTCGAGGCCGACGGCCTCGAAGACCTGGGCGCCGCGGTAGGAGGCGACGGTCGAGATGCCCATCTTGGACATGACCTTCAGGACGCCCTTGCCGAGGGCGTAGATCAGGTTGCGGATGGCCTGCTCGGGCTCGGTGTCCGTGATGAACGCGCCGGCCCGGACCAGGTCCTCGACGGACTCCATGGCCAGGTACGGGTTGACCGCGGCGGCGCCGAAGCCGATGAGCAGGGCCACGTGGTGGACCTCGCGGACGTCGCCGGCCTCGACCAGCAGACCCACCTTGGTGCGCTGCTTGGTGCGGATGAGGTGGTGGTGGACGGCCGCGGTGAGCAGCAGCGACGGGATCGGCGCGTGCTCGGCGTCGGAGTGCCGGTCGGACAGCACGATCAGGCGGGCGCCGTCCTCGAGGGCGGCGTCGGCCTCGGCGCAGATCTCCTCGATGCGGGCCGCGAGGGCGTCGCCGCCGCCGGAGACCCGGTACAGGCCGGACAGGGTCACGGCCTTCATGCCGGGCATGTCGCCGTCGGCGTTGATGTGGATGAGCTTGGCCAGCTCGTCGTTGTCGATCACCGGGAAGGGCAGGGTGACCGAGCGGCAGGAGGCCGCGGTCGGGTCGAGCAGGTTGCCCTGGGGGCCGAGGGACGAGCGCAGGGAGGTGACCAGCTCCTCCCGGATGGCGTCCAGCGGCGGGTTGGTGACCTGCGCGAACAGCTGGGTGAAGTAGTCGAAGAGCAGCCGCGGGCGCTGGGACAGGGCCGCGATCGGCGAGTCGGTGCCCATGGAGCCGAGCGGCTCGCCGCCGGTGCGGGCCATCGGCGCGAGGATGACGCGGAGCTCTTCCTCGGTGTAGCCGAAGGTCTGCTGGCGGCGGGTGACCGAGGCGTGGGTGTGCACGACGTGCTCGCGCTCGGGGAGGTCGGAGAGCTCGATCTCCCCGGTCTCCAGCCACTCCGCGTACGGGTTCTCGGCGGCGAGGCCGGCCTTGATCTCGTCGTCCTCGATGATCCGGTGCTCGGCGGTGTCGACGAGGAACATCTTGCCGGGCTGCAGGCGGCCCTTGCGGACGACCTTGGCGGGGTCGATGTCGAGGACGCCGACCTCGGAGGAGAGCACGACGAGGCCCTCGTCGGTGACCCAGTAGCGGCCGGGGCGCAGACCGTTGCGGTCGAGGACCGCGCCGACCTGGACGCCGTCGGTGAAGGTGACGCAGGCCGGGCCGTCCCAGGGCTCCATCATCGTGGAGTGGTACTGGTAGAAGGCGCGCCGGGCCGGGTCCATGGAGTCGTGGTTCTCCCACGCCTCGGGGACCATCATCAGGACGCTGTGCGGCAGCGAGCGGCCGCCGAGGTGGAGCAGCTCCAGGACCTCGTCGAAGGAGGCGGAGTCGGAGGCGTCCGGGGTGCAGACCGGGAAGATCCGCTCGATGCTCTTGTCCGCTCCGAACAGCTCGGAGCCGAGCTGCGACTCGCGGGCGCGCATCCAGTTGCGGTTGCCCTTGACCGTGTTGATCTCGCCGTTGTGCGCGACGAAGCGGTACGGGTGGGCGAGCGGCCAGCTCGGGAAGGTGTTCGTGGAGAACCGGGAGTGGACCAGGGCCACGGCGGTGGCGCAGCGGCGGTCCGACAGGTCCGGGAAGAAAGGCTCCAGCTGGCCGGTGGTCAGCATGCCCTTGTAGACGATGGTGCGCGCGGAGAGCGACGGGAAGTACGTGCCGGCCTCACGCTCGGCGCGCTTGCGCAGCACGAACGCCTTGCGGTCCAGCGCGATGCCGGTGGCCTCGCCGGCGTCGTCCGCGACGAACAGCTGGCTGAAGACCGGCATCGTGGAGCGGGCGGAGGCGCCGAGCAGCTCGGGGGCGACGGGGACCTCGCGCCAGCCGAGGACGTTCAGGCCCTCCTCCGCGGCGATGGCCTCGATCTGCGCGACGGCCTGTGCGGAGCCGTCGGCGGGCAGGAAGGCGATGCCGACGGCGTACGCGCCGGCCTCGGGGAGCTCGAATCCGGCGACCTCGCGCAGGAACGCGTCCGGAACCTGGAACAGGATGCCGGCGCCGTCGCCGGAGTCGGGCTCCGAACCGGTGGCGCCGCGGTGCTCCAGATTGCGGAGAACGGTCAGCGCCTGTTCGACCAGCTCATGGCTGGCTACACCGGTCAGGGTGGCCACGAACCCGACACCACAGGCGTCGTGTTCGTTACGGGGGTCGTACATCCCCTGCGGGGCGGGGCGACCGTCCATGGGCGACCAGGCGTCGGAACGCATCGGCTCTCCCGTCGTCGTCGTGGCATGTGCAGTGCCGAGGGACGACGTTGGCCCTCCGCGAAATTTCGTGCAGGTTACATGATGGCTGGCTTCTCGAGAAGCGGATAGCTCATTCCAACATGCGGACACCGCGGGCTGCGGTGAGGGGGATTTCGGGGGTCGGCGGCGACCCGTCGCAAGAGCGGGCTTCATTGCCCGCGGCGGCCCTCGGCTCATGCCCGGTGGACATGATTTCGAAACCGCCGAGTAACCGCTAGTGGCTAGCTATGTGGCACTCCGCATAGTGTCCCACCGTGTGGCCGAAACCGCCCAGGGAGATACGTCACAGCGCTCTGACCTGCGAAAATCCCCCACAGCAAGGTGGGGGATTTCCGGACATACGAGGGGAAGCGGCAGGCGCCGGGCACCGGACGGGTGCTACAGCACCGCCCCGAAGGCCATGCCGAGCCCGTACGTGACGGCCGCCGCGGCGCCGCCGAGCAGCAGCTGGCGCAGACCGCTGTACCACCAGCTGCGCGCCGTGACCCGGGCGACGAGCGCGCCGCAGCCGAAGAGTCCGACGAGCGCGAGCAGCACCGCCGGCCACAGGGCGGTGGCCCCGAGCAGGTACGGCAGGACGGGCAGCAGCGCGCCGAGCGCGAACGAGCCGAACGACGAGACCGCGGCCACCACCGGCGACGGCAGGTCGTCGGGGTCGATGCCCAGCTCCTCGCGGGCGTGGATCTCCAACGCCTGCTCCGGGTCGCGGGAGAGCTGCATGGCGACCTCGCGGGCGAGTGCGGGCTCGACGCCGCGGGACACGTACAGCGCCGCGAGCTCCTCCATCTCGTCCACCGGGTGCTTGCGCAACTGCCGCCGCTCGACGTCCAGTTCGGCCTGGACGAGCTCGCGCTGGGAGGCGACGGAGGTGTACTCGCCGGCGGCCATGGAGAAGGCGCCGGCGGCGAGGCCGGCGAGGCCGGTGATCACGACGGTCTGGGAGGAGACCGCGCCGCCGGCGACGCCGGTCATCAGGGCCAGGTTGGAGACGAGCCCGTCCATCGCACCGAAGACGGCCGGCCGCAACCAGCCGCCGTTGACGTCCCGGTGGGTGTGGTTGTCACGGTGCGCCGCATGGAGCGGCGCCTCGATCTCGATGATGGACATGCTTCTCCCCTGTCTTTCCGGCGGGTTGGCTCACCCGCCGCCCCTCGACCCTTCGAAAATACGCCCGATGTAAGGGGCCCGCCAGCAAGGCAGGCCGTACTTAGTAAGGCCCGCCTGACCCGCAGGACCGGGGTGTCACCCGGGTGACAGAGACGTTTCTCCGGACAACTGCGGCCGCGCGCGTGGCAGGGATCGAGCGACGTGGCGGAGCGGACTCTCCGAATCCACGGGAAAGGCGGGCGACATGGTGACGACGGCATGCGATCTGCGGGAGCGGGCCCGCGGCGCGCTGCTCGGCCTCGCGGTCGGGGACGCGCTCGGGGCGCCGGCCGAGAACCTGCGGCCCTCGGAGATCCGCCGCCGATGGGGCCGGATCGAAGGCTTCGTGACGGACAGTCCGGCAGGCACGGACGACACCGAGTACGCGATCTTCTCGGGGCTGCTGCTGGCCCGGCACGGCTCGGCGCTGACCGTCTCGCACGTCGAACGGGCCTGGCACCACTGGATCGCGGACCTGGACGAAGGCCCGTTCCGCGGCGCGGGCTTCAGCGAGCGGGGCACCCTGGAGAACCTCCGCCGGGGCCTCGCGGCCCCGATCTCGGCGCAGCACCGCCACGCGTGGAGCGACGGACTGGCCATGCGGGCGGCCCCGTTCGGGGTGTTCGCGGCCGGCCGGCCGGCGGAGGCGGCGCGTCTGGTGGCCATCGACGGCACGGTCAGCCACGACGGCGAGGGCATCTACGGCGGCCAGGCCGTGGCGGCGGGCGTCGCGGCGGCGATGGCGGGGGCGTCGGTGACGTCGGTCATCGCGGCGGCGCTGTCGGTGGTGCCGATGGACTCGTGGACGGCGCGCTCGATGCGGCGCGCGGTGGTCGCGGCACAGCGGCTCCAGTCGGACCCGCTGATCCGCGAACGGACGGTCCGCTCGGCGGTGGTCATCGGCGGCTACCCGTGGACGGACCTGGCGCCGGAGGCGGTCGCGCTCGCCTTCGGCGCGTACGCGGCGGCCCGCGGCGACTTCCGCACGGCGGTCCTGACCGCCGTCAACATGGGCCGCGACGCGGACACGACGGCCGCGGTGGCGGGCGCCCTCGCGGGCGCGAGCCGCGGCGTCTCGGCGATCCCCGACGCATGGGCCACGGCCATCGCCCCGGTCACCGGCAGCTGCCTGCCCTCCATGCGCGGCTACCACGTCCTGGACATCGCCGACCTGCTGACCCCCGACGAGGAAGAGGCCGCATGACGACCACGGACCCCAGAAGCACCACGGACACCCCGCCCGCCCCCGCCGGTACCGAGCCGGGCCCGGTCACGTCGCCGTACGAGGACGGGAACCCCGGACCGGTGCCCGACACGGGCCCCCGGCCGTACGCGGGCGCGGACGCGCGAGGGGTGCTCGACGCGTTCGCCGGGCCGGGCGGCGGGGTGGGAGGCGCCCTCGTCGGGGAGTACGCCGCCGCGTACCGCGCTCCCGGGGAGGGATGGGAGGGGACGCACGAGGGAGCGGGGACCGCGTACGGGTATCTCGGGGCGGGGTTCCGGGTCGCCGGGCCGGGCGGGCGGCGCTCGCCGGATCCCGGGTTCGCCGCCCGCGTCGAGGGGCTGCTGCTCGGGATCGCGGCGGGGGACGCCGCGGGCTGGCCGGCCGCCCGGCACCGGGCCGCACGGATGCCCGAGTGGACCCGCCGCCTCACCCGCGAGCTCGACACCTTCGCCGAGCAGAACGCGACCACCACCCTCCCCGTCCCCATCGCCCTCAACCAGCCTCCCGAGCCGCTCCGCCTCGGCCCCTCCGACGACGCCGAGTGGGCGGTGTTCACCGCCGAGGCGGTACTCGCCTCCGACGGCCCCCTGTTCCACGGCCTCGCCCCCGCCCACCGGCTGCGCGCGGCCGTCGATCTGGCCTGGAACTCCCTGGCCGGCCAGGTCGCCGCGGCCGCCGACCGCGCCCCCGAGGTCGAGTCCGCGGTGCTCCCGCTGCGCGCCCGGATCTCGGTACGGGCCGGGCTCGGCAACCTCGCCGCGGGGCTGCGCCCGCCCGCCACCGGCCACGACAACCCGCACTACTTCGACGACGCCGCCTGCGTACGCGCCGCCGTCCTCGCCCTGGTCCACCCCGGCGACCCAGCGGCGGCCGCCGAACTCGCCGAGTTCGACGCCCGGTACACCCAGGACGGCGACGGCGTCCACGGCGCCCGCGCGACGGCCGCGGCAGTCGCCGCCGCGCTGGGCGGCGCGCCTGTCGACGCCGCCGTCGACGCCGCCCTCGACCAGCTCCCGCCCGCCACCGAGATCGGCCGCAACGGCCGCCACGCCGTGAAGATGGCCCGCGACGCGGCGTCGGCGTTCGAGCTGGTCCCGCTCCTGGAGCACCAGATCGTCGACCACGTCTACAGCTACGGCATCGCCGCCGCGGAGACCGTGCCGGTCGCCCTCGCCCTGGCGACCGCCGCGCACGGCGAGGCGTCGGCGGCGGTGCCGGCCGCGGCCTGCCTGTCGCGGGTCGCGGACTCCGCCCCGGCCCTCGTCGGCGCGCTCACCGGCGCGCTCGGCGGCGCCGCCTCGCTCCCGGTGACCTGGCGCGACGCCTGCCGCACCCTCGCGGGCTGCGCGCTGCCGCGGCTCGCCGGCACCGATCTCGTGGAGCTCTCCCAACTCCTCGCCCACGCCCGGCGCACCGGGGACCGCCGGGGGCACTAAGGCCTGCCCGGCGGATCAGGCCGTAGGGCGTGTTCCCCGGGGCAACCAGGGGCCCCGGGTGGACAATTCGGGCATGACACCCTCGGTCAGCACCCCCACAGAGCCCCGGCCGGACAGAACCTCCCCCTCCCCCACCCTCGACGACCGCGTCACCGGCAGCCTCGTCGGCGCCGCCGTGGGCGACGCCCTCGGCGGCCCGGTCGAGGGCTACACCCCGGACCAGATCCTGGAGCGCCACGGCGGGCGCGTGTCCGGCGTCGTCGGCCCCTGGAACGGCGACGCCTGGCGTACGGCGCGCCCGATCGCGCCGTACCACAAGGGCGACGGGCACGTCACCGACGACACATTGATGACGCACGCGCTGATCCGCGTGTACACGAAGGTCCGCGACCACCTCGACGCGTACGCGGTCGCCGACCACCTGGTCCCCGAGCTCGTCGGCACACCGGTCTGGATCCCCGAACTGGAGGCGGAGGCGCTGCCGCTGCAGCGGATCTTCCTCGCCGAGAAGTGGCTCGTGACACGGCTGCACTACGGCCACGTCGACCCGCGCGAGGCGGGCAACGGGAACATCGTCAACTGCGGTGCGGCGATGTACATGGCACCGGTCGGACTGGTCAACGCGGCGAACCCGGCGGGTGCGTACGCCGAGGCGCTGGACGTCGCCGGGGCGCACCAGTCCTCGTACGGGCGGGAGGCCGCCGGCGTGTTCGCGGCGGCGGTGGCCGCGGCGTGCGCACCGGGGGCGACGCCGCGGTCGGTCGTCGACACGGCGCTGGAGTACGCGAAGGACGGCACGGGCGCGGCGATCGAGGCGGCGGCGGAAGCCGCGGCCCGGCACACCGACTTCGAATCGGCCCTGGTCCCGCTGCGGGCGGCGGTCGCGCCGTTCGACACCGTGGGCCCGGACTACCGCTCCCCGTCGCTGGGCGCCCGCCGCCCCTCCCGCCTCCACGCGATCGAGGAACTCCCGGTGGCCCTCGGCATGTTGCTGGTCGGCAACGGCGACTACCGGCACACGGTCCTGGGCGCGGTGAACTACGGCCGCGACTGCGACTCCATCGCCACGATGGCCGGCGCGCTGGTGGGCGCGCTGCGGGGCGAACCGGCGGTCCCGGCGGACTGGGCGAAGCAGATCGCGGAGGCCAGCCGCCTGGACCTGCACGCCCCGGCGACGGCACTGGCCGAGGTCGCCCACGAGGTCTTCGCCCGGGACACCGCCCGCCGCCGCACCCACGAGTCGACCTATGCCCTCCTCACGGAAGCGGACCGATGACCGTCCCGGGGCGGGCCGAGGACGCGGGACCGATGGGCGGTCCGGCTTTCCTCCGCGTCACCTGGGTCCAGCCGGAGGACCTCGTCGGCCATGAACTGCGCCAGGCGGAGGAGGACGGCCGCGACGCCCGCGTGCCGGCCGCCCGCTGGCAGGCGGCCGGCGGCCCGCCGGCCCCGGTCCGGGCGGGCGCCTCGCCCACGCCGCGCCCGGACCTGCGGCCCCTGGCCGAGGAGGTCCTGGCCGAGTTGGCGGCTCTCCCGAGCCCGACGTCGTCGGAGGAACCCTCCGCCTGGCCCGAGATCCGGACGGTGACGACCGGCGGTCCCGTCGGAAGGTCGGTAAGGGTCGGGGCGGGGGAGGCCTCCCGGCTCCGCGCCGCCCTGCATGCCGCCTGGCTGGGCCGGGCCGCCGGCTGCCTGCTGGGCAAGCCCGTCGAGAAGCTGCCGCTGCACGCGATCCGGGAACTCGCCCGGTCCGCCGGGAACTGGCCCCTCACCACCTGGTTCACCGAGCGCGGCGTCCCGGAGGCGCTCCTCGCCGCCCACCCCTGGAACCGCCGCTCCGCCGCCACCTCCCTCGCCGAGAACATCGACGGGATGCCTGAGGACGACGACCTCAACTACCCCCTGCTCAACCTGCTCCTCCTCCAGCGCCACGGCCGCGCCTTCACGACCGCCGACGTCGCCCGGCTCTGGCTCGACGAACTCCCCGCCGGCCGCACCTTCACGGCCGAGCGGATCGCCTACCGCAATCTCCTCGACGGCGTCGAGCCCCCGCTCACCGCCGTCCACCGCAACCCCTTCCGCGAGTGGATCGGCGCACTGATCCGCGCCGACGTGCACGGCTGGACGAACCCCGGCGACCCGCGCGCCGCCGCCGAGCAGGCGTACCGGGACGCCGCCCTCACCCACACCGCGAACGGCCTGTACGGCGCCATGTTCGTCGCCGCCGCCCTCGCCGCCGCCGCGACCGGCGCCGCCGACGTCCACCGGTGCCTGGCCGAGGGCCTGTCCGTCGTACCGCCCCGCTCCCGGCTCGCCCGCGCCGTCCGCCTCGGCATCGAAACCGCCCGCGCCACACCGGACTTCGACGCCGTCGCGGACCGGCTGCACGCCGCCCTCGGCGGGTACCACTGGGTCCATGCCGTCCCCAACGCCGCGCTGCTCGCCGCCGCCCTCACCCACGCCGACGGCGACTTCACCCGCTCGATCTGCGCCGCGGTCTCCGGCGGCTGGGACACCGACTCCAACGGCGCGACCGCCGGCTCGCTCGCCGGTCTGCTCGCCGGTCACCCCGACCGGCTGCCCGAGCGCTGGACCGCCCCGCTCAAGAACCGGCTCGCCACCTCCGTCCCGTCCTTCGACGGCATCGGCTTCGACGCTCTCGCCGACCTGACCGCCGACCTCGCCCTCCAGGAGGCAGTACGCCCATGACCAGCATCGTCGTGCTCGGCAGCACGAACATGGACCTCGTCGCGTACGTGGCGAAGGCCCCCGCCCGCGGCGAGACCGTCACCGGCCGCGAGTTCCGCACCGTGCCCGGCGGCAAGGGCGCCAACCAGGCCGTCGCCGCCGCCCGCGCCGGCGCGGACGTCTCGATGATCGGCGCGGTCGGCGCGGACGACTTCGGTCTCCGTCTGCGCGACGCCCTCGACCACTCCGGCGTCGACACCGACCTGCTCCGCACCTCCGAAGGCCCCTCCGGCACCGCCCACATCGTCGTGGACGACGAGGGCGGCAACGCGATCGTCGTCGTCCCCGGCGCCAACGGCACCGTCACCTCCCTCGACCACGGCGACGAGGCGCTGATCGCCACCGCCGACATCCTGCTGCTCCAGCTCGAACTCCCCCTCTCCGCCGTCACCGCCGGCGCGCTCACCGCCCGCGGGCTCGGCGTCCGCACCGTCCTCACCCCCGCCCCCGCGCAGCAGCTCCCCGACGAACTCCTCGCCGCCACCGACCTGTTGGTGCCGAACGAGCACGAGGCCGCCGCGCTCACCGGCCTCACCGACCCGCACGCCGCCGCCGAGGCCCTGCTCCACAAGGTGCCCGAGGTCGTGGTCACCCTCGGCGCGGCCGGCTGTCTGTACGCGGCGCGCGGCGCCTCGCCCGTCACCGTCCCCGCGCCACGGGTGCGGGCCGTGGACACCACCGCCGCCGGGGACACCTTCGTCGGCGCCCTCGCCGTCGCCCTGGGCGACGGCCGCCCCGTCCCCCAGGCGCTCGCCTGGGCCTCGGCCGCCGCCGCGCTCTCCGTGCAGCGCCCCGGCGCCTCGTCGTCGATGCCGTACCGCTCGGAGATCGACGCCGCCTTCGCCCCCACGAACAACCCCCGGGAGACCGACGCCGTATGAGCCCCCGCCCGACCGCCACCCACTCCTCCCCGTCCGCCGCCGCCCCCCATCCCGCGCAGCCTCCCCTCCACGGTCTGCGGGTCCTCGATCTCGCGACCCTCTTCGCCGGCCCCCTCGCCGCCATGATGCTCGGCGACTTCGGCGCCGAGGTGATCAAGGTCGAGCACCCCCGCAGGCCCGACCCGTCCCGCGGGCACGGCCCCGCCAAGGACGGGGTGGGCCTGTGGTGGAAGATGCTCGGCCGCAACAAGCGCGCCATCACCCTCGACCTGTCCTCCCCCGGCGGCCGCGACACCCTGCTCAGGCTCGTCGCCGACGCCGACGTCGTCGTCGAGAACTTCCGCCCCGGCACCCTGGAGCGCTGGGGCCTCGGCTGGGAGGAGCTGTCCACGGTCAACCCCCGCCTCGTCCTCGCCCGCGTCACCGGCTTCGGCCAGTTCGGCCCGTACTCCCACCGCCCCGGCTTCGGCACCCTCGCCGAGGCGATGAGCGGCTTCGCCGCCATCACCGGCGAGCCCGACGGCCCGCCCACGCTCCCCCCGTTCGGTCTCGCCGACTCCGTCGCCGCGCTCGCGACGGCGTACGCGGTGACCACGGCGCTCACCGCCCGCACCGCCACCGGCCGCGGCCAGGTCGTCGACATGGCGATCATCGAGCCGATGCTCGCCGTCATCGGCCCGCACGCCCTCTGGTACGACCAGCTCGGCTACGTCCAGCCGCGCACCGGCAACCGCTCCCGCAACAACGCCCCCCGCAACACGTACCGCACGTCCGACGGCTCCTGGGTCGCCGTCTCCACCTCCGCGCAGTCCATCGCGGAACGCGTGCTGCGTCTGGTCGGCCGCCCCGAGCTGATCGACGAGCCGTGGTTCGCCGACGGCACGGGCCGGGCCGCCCACGCGGACGTCCTCGACGAGGCGGTCGGCTCCTGGATCGCCCGGCACACCCGGGACGAGGCGCTGGCCGCGTTCGACAAGGCCGAGGCGGCGATCGCCCCGGTCTACGACGTCCGGGACGTGCTGGCCGACCCGCAGTACCGCGCCCTGGACACCGTCACCGAGGTCCCCGACCCCGAGCTGGGCCCGATCCGCATGCAGAACGTGCTGTTCCGGCTCTCCGAGACCCCCGGCGCGATCCGCTGGGCCGGCCGCCCGCACGGCGCGGACACCGACGAGGTCCTCGCCGAACTCGGGCTGACGCCCGACGAGATCACCGGCCTGCGGAGCCGAGGAGCCGTATGAGCTTCCCCCTCACCTGGCTGTACGCCCCGGGCGACCGGCCCGCGGTCGTCCGCAAGGCGCTCGCCTCCGGCGCCGACGTGGTGATCGTGGATCTGGAGGACGCGGTCGCCCCCGACCGCAAGGCGTACGCCCTCGACGCCACCGTCGATCTGCTCTCCGACCCGCACCCGGTCCCGGTGCACGTCCGCATCCACACACAGCGCGACATCCCCCCGCTGGCCTCCCTCCCCGGCCTCGGCGGCTTCCGTGTTCCCAAAGTCGCACACGCCACTGACATCCGCCGGATCGCCGAGCTCGTCCCCGGCGTCCCGCTCTACCCGCTCCTGGAGACCGCGCTGGCCGTGGAGCACGCGTACGCCATCGCCGGCGCCCATCCGGCGGTGCACGGGATCGCCCTGGGCGAGGCGGACCTCCGCGCCGACCTGGGCGTGCGCGAGGACCTGGGGCTCGACTGGCCGCGCAGCCGGATCGTGGTCGCGGCCCGCGCGGCGGCCCTGCCGCCGCCGGCGCAGTCCGTGCACCCGGACGTCCGCGACCTGGAGTCCCTCGCGGCGAGCTGTGCGCGGGGGCGCCGTCTGGGCTTCCTCGGCCGGGCCGCGATCCATCCCCGGCAGCTCCCGATCATCGAGCAGGCCTATCTGCCCTCGCCGGACGAGGTCGCGGCCGCCGAGGAGGTCGTCAAGGCCGCCGAGACCGAGAGCGGGGCCCTCGCCCTGCCCGACGGCCGGTTCGTCGACGCGGCCGTGGTCGAGGGCGCCCGCCGCGTCCTGACCCTGGCCGCCCGCCAGGACTGACCGGCCCGGAGAACGGGCGACGGGCCGCCCGGGACCCTTCGGTCCCCGGCGGCCCGTCGCTCACGGGTCGCTCGGCGCTCAGCCCTTGGCGCCGTTGCCCGCGCCGTCCTTCGACAGGTCCACGGCGTCGTCGGAGCCGGCGCCGGAGCCGCCGGAGGCACTGGAGGCACTGGAGCCGTCACCGGAACCGTCGCCGGAGCCGTCGGAGCCCTCGCCGCCCGGCACCGTGTCCCCGGACGCGTCCGACTCCACCGCCTCGGCGTCGGCCTCCGCGTTCTCCGCCGCCGCCTTCTCCGCCGCCGCCTTCGCCTCGGCCGCGGCCGCCGGTTCGACGACCTCCTCGCGGCCCGGGCGGAGCTTCGCCGAGACCACGATGTAGATCACCGCGAGCAGGCCGACGACGATCGCCGTCCACACGTTGAGCCGCAGGCCGAGGATGTGGTGCGCCTCGTCGACGCGCATGTACTCGATCCAGCCGCGGCCCGCGCAGTACGCGGCGACGTACAGGGCGAACGCCCGGCCATGGCCCAGCTTGAAGCGGCGGTCCGCCCAGATGACCAGGAGCGCCACGCCGATGCACCAGAGCGACTCGTAGAGGAACGTCGGGTGGTACAGGCCCGCCTCGCGGTTCACGCCCTCGGAGATCTTGAGCGCCCAGGGCAGGTCGGTCTCCCGGCCGTACAGCTCCTGGTTGAACCAGTTGCCCCAGCGGCCGATGGCCTGGGCGAAGGCGATGCCGGGCGCGATGGCGTCGGCGTACGCGGGCAGCGGGATGCCGCGGCGGCGGCAGCCGATCCAGGCGCCGACCGCGCCGAAGGCGATGGCGCCCCAGATGCCGAGGCCGCCCTCCCAGATCTTGAAGGCGTCTACCCAGTCCTCACCCTCGCTGAAGTACAGCTGGTAGTCGGTGATGACGTGGTAGAGCCGGCCGCCGATCAGGCCGAAGGGCACGGCCCAGACGGCGATGTCGGCGACGGTGCCGGCTTTGCCGCCGCGGGCGACCCAGCGCTTGTTGCCGTACCAGACGGCGACGAAGACACCGATGATGATGCAGAAGGCATAGCCGCGCAGCGGGACCGGTCCGAGATGGATCACGCCGGTCGACGGGCTGGGAATGTAGGCAAGGTCCATGGCAGGTCCGACGCTACCTTGCCGGGCGGCCGCGGCGGCAGCCCACCCGACAACGTCTGCGTAACTAACCCCGCCCGACCCGCCGTCCCCACCCGTCCCCGGGGCCTCAGCCGGTGGTGGACGGGGTGGCGGAGCCGCCCTTCTGCTTGCCCTTGTTGGCCTGCTCGACCCACTTGCGCAGGTTCGCCGGGGAGATCTGCTCGTTCCCCTTCGCCGGGAAGATCGATTCTCCGTTGAGCAGCACGGACGGGGTGCCCTGGAACGAGCTGCTGCGGAAGGCGTCGTTCGACTTCTTCACCCAGGCGTCGTGGGTGCCGTCCTCTACGCAGCTGCGGAAGGCGGGGGTGTCCAGCCCCTCGACCTTGGCCGCCAGCTCGATCAGCTTGGCGTTGTCCCCGAACGCGTCGTCCGTCTCCTCGGGCTGGTTCATGTAGAGGACGTCGTGGTACGGGGTGAACTTCCCGGCGCCCTGGGCGCAGGCCGCCGCGTTCGCCGCGCGCAGCGAGCCGCTGCCGCCCATGTTGCCGTCGATCAGGGTGGCGAGGTGGTACTCGGTCTTGATCGCGCCCTCGGCCTCCAGCTCGTGGATGGTGTCCCGGAAGGCGTTCTCGAACTGGGCGCACGCCGGGCAGCGGAAGTCCTCCCAGATGGCGAGCGTGGACGGGGCGGCCGCCGAGCCGGTGGGAATGGCGGGCTTGTCGTCGCCGGTCGCGCCGCTGGGGGCGACGACCGGGCCGGCCTTGTCGGACCCGCTGTCGCCGTCGCCGCTCGCGGCGATCACGCCGACCACGGCGGCCAGGCCGAGGACGCCGACGATCGCCGCCGACACGATCAGCAGCCGCCGCTGCTTCTCCCGCGCCTTGTCGCGCTCTCGCTGCTGCTGGAGTCGCGCCCGGGCGCTCCGGTTACCGTCACGGTTGTTCTCGCTCACGCACCCTCAAACGAACCGGGGAGGCACGCGCGTGCCTCCCCGGTCGCAGATCCACCCGTACGGGTTACGCGCCGCGGCGCACTCCCGCGGCCAGTTCGGCCGCCAGTTCCCTTACGGCCGTCAGCGCGGCCGCCTGGTCGCCGTCGGCGTCCAGGATCCGCTTGACGAAGGCGGAGCCGACGATGACCCCGTCGGCGAAGTCGGCGACCTCACGGGCCTGTTCGGCGTTGGAGACGCCGAGGCCGACGCAGACGGGCAGACCGCCTCGGGCGCCGGCGGCGGCGCGGGTGCGGCGGACCAGGTCCGCGGCCTCGGCACCGACGGACTCGCGGGTGCCGGTGACGCCCATCAGCGAGGCGGCGTAGACGAAACCGGAGCCGGCGGCCGTGATGGTGGCGAGCCGCTCGTCCTTGCTGCTGGGCGCGACGACGAAGACGGTCGCGAGACCGCGCTTGTCCGCGTGCTCGCGCCACAGCGCGGACTCCTGGACCGGCAGGTCGGGCAGGATGCAGCCCGCGCCGCCGGCCGCGGCCAGCTCCTCGGTGAACCGCTCGACGCCGTAACGGTCGATGGGGTTCCAGTACGTCATGACCAGGACGGGCTTGCCGGTGGCCGCGTGGGCCTCCTTCACCGTGCGCATCACGTCGGCGATCTTCACGCCGCCGCGCAGGGCGATGTCGTCGGCGGTCTGGATGACCGGGCCGTCGAGGACCGGGTCGCTGTGCGGCAGACCGACCTCGACGATGTCCGCGCCGCCGTCGAAGACGGCCTTGATCGCCTCGATGCCGCCGTCGACGGTCGGGAAGCCGGCCGGCAGGTACGCGACGAGCGCGGCGCGGTTCTCGGCCTTGGCCTCGGCCAGGGTGTCGCTCAGCAGCTGGATGTTCCCGGTGGTCACTTCGCGTCCCCCTCGGCGCCGTTGTCGTACAGCCCGAAGTAGCGGGCCGCCGTGTCCATGTCCTTGTCGCCGCGCCCGGAGAGGTTGACGACGAGCAGCCCGTCCTTGCCGAGCTCCTGGCCGACCTCCAGCGCGCCGGCGAGGGCGTGCGCCGACTCGATGGCCGGGATGATGCCCTCGGTACGGGAGAGCAGGCGGAGCGCCTGCATGGCGGCGTCGTCGGTGACGGCGCGGTACTCGCCGCGGCCGATGTCCTTGAGGTACGAGTGCTCCGGGCCGATGCCGGGGTAGTCCAGGCCGGCCGAGATGGAGTACGGCTCGGTGATCTGGCCCTCGTCGTCCTGGAGGACGTACGACCGCGAACCGTGCAGGATGCCGGGCTCGCCGGCGGTGAGCGTCGCGGCGTGCTCGCCGGTCTCGACGCCGTGGCCGGCCGGCTCGCAGCCGATGAGGCGGACGCCGGCGTCCGGGATGAAGGCGTGGAAGAGCCCGATGGCGTTGGAGCCGCCGCCGACGCAGGCGATCGCCGCGTCGGGCAGGCGGCCCGCCCGCTCCAGGATCTGGCGGCGGGCCTCGACGCCGATGACGCGGTGGAAGTCGCGGACCATGGCCGGGAAGGGGTGGGGTCCGGCGACGGTGCCGAAGAGGTAGTGGGTGCGGTCGACGTTGGCGACCCAGTCGCGGAACGCCTCGTTGATGGCGTCCTTGAGGGTGCGGCTGCCGGACTTCACCGGGATGACCTCGGCGCCGAGCATGCGCATCCGGGCGACGTTCAGCGCCTGGCGCTGGGTGTCGATCTCGCCCATGTAGATGGTGCACTCGAGTCCGAAGAGGGCGCAGGCGGTGGCGGTGGCCACGCCGTGCTGGCCGGCGCCGGTCTCGGCGATGACGCGCGTCTTGCCCATGCGCTTGGTGAGCAGGGCCTGGCCGAGCACGTTGTTGATCTTGTGCGAGCCGGTGTGGTTGAGGTCCTCGCGCTTGAGGAACACGCGGGCGCCGCCGGCGTGCTCGGCGAACCGGGGGACCTCGGTGAGGGCGCTCGGGCGGCCCGTGTAGTTGACCATGAGGTCGTTCAGCTCGCGGGCGAACTCGGGGTCCGCCTTGGCCTTGTCGTACTCGACGGCGACCTCGTCGACGGCGGCGACGAGGGCCTCCGGGATGAACTTGCCGCCGAATGCGCCGAAGTAGCCCTCGGCGGTGGGGACTTGACCCTCCGGGTCCGGAATGAAGAACTCGCTCGACATGCGGTTGCTCCTCGCGGGGCGGACGCCCCGGGTACGTGCGGGTTGATGGTTACGTTAAACGCGCACCTGCCACCCACCCGCCAACGCCGGCCCCCGGCGGGGCCGCGCCACGCCGTCGCGGGTCGCCGCTCCCGTTGTGGGCAGTCGTTCCGCGGGGCGGAACGGGTGGGCACAACGGGCGGTTCCCCTACGGGGCCGGGCTCCACCGTGTGGACGGTCACCACTAGGGCGCCGTCACTCGGGGTGCGGGGGTCCCGGGAGCGGAGGCGCCGCTATGGGCGCCGTCCCGTGTGCCCACCCGTCCCGCCCTGGGGGCACCTCCCGGACGAAGTCTGGGGGAGGGACGATTGCCCACACGGGGCAGCGTGGTGGGTGCGCTCGGTCGCGCGCCATCGCATGCCGTTCACCTGGCCCGGCTCGTCGCCGATGACGTAGCGGACGCGGCGGCCGTGGACCCGTCGGGCCGGCGCACGGCAGCCACGCGGGCGGCAGCCGCGCGCCAGCGGCGCGGCGGCGGGCCCGGCGGCGATGCGCGCGGCGTCACGACGGGACACGGGATCAGCTCCGCCCGTGCCGCAGCGCGGGGTGCGCACCGGCGGCGACCAGGTCGGCCACGGCCGCCTTCGGGTCGCGGCCGGTCACCAGGGACTCGCCCACGAGGACGGCGTCGGCGCCGGTGTTGGCGTAGGCGATCAGGTCGTGCGGGCCCCGGATGCCGGACTCCGCGATCTTGACGATCCCGTCGGGGATCTCCGGGCAGACCCGCTCGAACGTGGAGCGGTCGACCTCGAGGGTCTTCAGGTTGCGCGCGTTGACGCCGATCACCCGCGCGCCGGCCTCGACCGCGCGCTCGACCTCGTCCTCGTCGTGCACCTCGACCAGCGGCGTCAGGCCGATGGACTCGGCGCGCTCGATGAGGGAGACCAGCGCCTCCTGCTCCAGCGCGGCGACGATCAGCAGCGCGAGGTCGGCGCCGTACGCGCGGGCCTCCCACAGCTGGTACGCGGTGACGATGAAGTCCTTGCGCAGGACGGGGATGTCGACCCGGGCCCGGACGGCCTCCAGGTCGGCGAGCGAACCGCCGAAGCGGCGCTGCTCGGTCAGGACCGAGATGACGGCCGCGCCGCCCGCCTCGTAGTCCGCGGCGAGTCCGGCCGGGTCGGCGATCGCGGCGAGCGCGCCCTTGGACGGGCTGGAGCGCTTGACCTCGCAGATCACCTTGACGCCGTCCCCGCGCAGTGCGGCGACGCCGTCCTTGGCCTGCGGCGCCTTCGCGGCGCGCTCCTTGAGCTCCTCGAGGGAGACCCGCGCCTGCCGCTCTGCGAGGTCGGCGCGCACGCCTTCGATGATCTCGTCGAGCACACTCACGCGAGAGGCCCCCTTCCGGGACGGTGACACGGGACGGTGACAATCGTGCGTTCTTGTTCAGCCAAGTCGATGGTATCCGCAGGACGGCGTAGCGCCCGCATCCGGTTGACGTGCGTCCCACGTTCTGGGACCGCGCCGGGCGGGCTCAGGGCGCGAGCGCGGACCCGAACGGCAGGTTCCGGACCAGCGTGAACACGGCCACGAGCGCGCCGATCGCCCACCACCAGCCGTTGGCCAGACCGGTCCGTACGGGCCGTCCGCGGAAGACGCGGACCAGCCACAGGACCATCAGGAGGGCGAACGCTCCGTAGCCGATCACCGCCAGGGCGTTGGCGCCGAACGCGGTGGCGAAATCGCCGTGGGCGACGGCGTGCGCGCTGCGCAGTCCGCCGCAGCCGGGGCAGTACAGGCCGGTGAGGCGGAGCAGCGGGCAGACCGGGTAGTGGCCCGGCTCGTTGGGGTCGACGGTCCCGACGTACGTGAACGCCGCCACGACGCCGGTGAGGGCGCCCAGCGGGGCCAGGAGCCGCCGCCCGAGGGGGCGGGAGTCCGCCGGGGGCGGCGGGGGCGGGGTGTACCGGCCGGCCTGCGCCCAGGCGGGGGCGTCGGCGGCGGTCACGGAAGGTGTCGGGTTCACGTCCACGCGGTGATTCTCCCCGTAACGGCGCGAAGGCGCAGCCCGGTGTTCCCGCCGGACTCCGTCCGGGGACCCCAGGGCCGCGCCTTCGTCGGTCGCGTTCCTCAGCCGGACACGCGGGCCGCGGCGGCGGAGGCCGCGCGGGCGCGGGCCGCGGCCTGGGCCTCGGTCTCCTTCGGCGTGCCGAGGCCCATCATCTTCATGACGCCGCCGACCACGGCGCCCAGGCCGATCAGGGCCGTGCCGGCCCAGAAGCCGGGGACGTTGGCGGCGACCATGAAGACGCTGGCAACGCAGAAGCCGATGAAGGAAATCGTGACACCGGTCCAGGCGGCAAGGGTGTGTCCGTGGGCGTTGCCCGCCATGAGTTGCTCCTCGGTAGCTGTGGCTCGCTGTAGCTGTGGGTGAGGTCCGCGGGCGCGGACACTCGTCGACATTCTCCCGCACGCAGGGTCACGGGGTGAACCGGGGGTCACGCTTCGCGCGTCGGGTCCTCGCCGCGGTCGAGCGCCTTCCACAGGTCCTCGGGCCGCTCCGGGTCCACGGTGGCGGCGGTCCGGCGCGGTGCGGCCGAACGGGGGCCCGCGGTCCGCTCGTAGCGGCCGCCCATCGCGGGCCAGACGCTGCCGAAGCGGAGCGCGAGGAGCCCGGCGAGCAGGATCAGCGCGGCGCCGCCGGCCGTGACGTACGGCCAGGCGGTGTGGCTGAGGGAGTAGACGACTGCCGCGGTGTCGCCGCTGATCCGGGCGGCCTCCGCGTTCAGGGCCGAACTGTCGGACGCGCCGAGGAAGGCGGCCGCGGCCGCGCCGGCGCCGCTCAGCGCGAGCAGGCCGGAGACGAGGCGGCGTCCGGTGCGGCGGACCGCGAAGACGGCGACGAGGGCCGCCAGGCCGACCACGGCCAGGGCCGTCGGCACGCCGGTGACGGCGCCGCCGTCGGCCTCGACGGGCACGGTGCCGCCGCCCACGGAGGCCACGCCCTCGGCCCAGATCTGGCCGGAGGACAGCAGTACGACGGTGGCTCCGAGGGCGCCCAGGAGGAGGGCCGCGGCCAGGCTGCGGCGGCCGCCGGAGGCGACGGCCGGTCCGCCGGCGCGGGCGGCGCGGGGCTGGGATACGGGTACAGCAGTCACATACCCCACTATCCCCTACGCGCTCAGCCGGCGTTCATCCGGTTCGCCGTGTGGACGGCGCGGAGCACCGCGGCGGCCTTGTTGCGGCACTCGGCGTCCTCGGCGACCGGGTCGGAGTCGGCGACGACACCGGCTCCGGCCTGCACGTAGGCGGTGCCGCCGCGGAGCAGGGCGGTGCGGATGGCGATGGCGGTGTCGGAGTCGCCGGCGAAGTCCAGATAGCCGACGCAGCCGCCGTACAGTCCGCGCCGGGTGGGCTCCAGCTCCTCGATGATCTGCATCGCGCGGGGCTTGGGCGCGCCGGAGAGGGTGCCGGCGGGGAAGCACGCGGTGAGGACGTCGAAGGCGGTCCGTCCCTCGGCGACGCGGCCGGTCACCGTGGAGACGATGTGCATGACGTGCGAGTACCGCTCGATCGACATGAAGTCGACGACCTCGACGGTGCCGGGCTCGCAGACCCGGCCCAGGTCGTTGCGGCCGAGGTCGACGAGCATGAGGTGCTCGGCGCGCTCCTTGGGGTCGGCGAGGAGTTCCTCGGCGAGGTCGTGGTCCTCCTGCGGGGTGGCGCCGCGGGGGCGGGTGCCGGCGATGGGGTGGACCATCGCGTGCCCGTCCTCGACCTTGACCAGCGCCTCGGGCGAGGAGCCGACGACGTCGAAGCCGTTCTCGAAGCGGAAGAGGTACATGTACGGGGACGGGTTGGTGGCCCGCAGGACCCGGTACACGTCGAGGGCGGAGGCGGTGCAGCGGGTCTCGAAGCGCTGGGAGGGCACGACCTGGAAGGCCTCGCCGGCCCGGATGCGCTCTTTGACGTCCTCGACGGCGTCCTGGTACAGGTCCCCGCCCCACAGCGCGGAGAACTCGGGCAGCTCGGAGGGCGGCAGGGCGACGGGCACGGTCTCGACGGGGCGGGCGAGGTCCGCCTCCATGGCGTCGAGGCGGGCGACGGCGTCGGCGTACGCCTCGTCGACGCCGGTGTCGAGGTCGTTGTGGTTGATCGCGTTGGCGATCAGCAGGACGCTGCCGTCCCAGTGGTCGAGGACGGCGAGGTCGCTGGTGAGCAGCATGGTGAGCTCGGGGAGCTCCAGGTCGTCCTGGGTGGAGTCGCCGATGCGCTCCAGCCGGCGGACGATGTCGTAGCCCAGGTAGCCGACCATGCCGCCGGTGAAGGGCGGCATGCCGGACGCGAGGTCGCGGGGGGTGTGCAGGGCCTCGACGGTGGCGCGCAGGGCGGCCAGCGGGTCGCCGTCGACGGGGACGCCGACGGGCGGCGCGCCGAGCCAGTGGGCCCGGCCGTCGCGCACGGTCAGGGTGGCGTCGCTGCGGACGCCGATGAACGAGTACCGCGACCAGGAGCGGCCGTTCTCCGCGGACTCGAGGAGGAAGGTGCCCGGGCGTTCGGCGGCGAGCTTGCGGTAGAGCGCGACCGGGGTGTCGCCGTCCGCGAGGAGACGGCGGCTGACGGGGATGACGCGGCGGTCGCCGGCCAGCTTGCGGAACGTCTCGAGGTCCATGGCGCCCGACCCTACTTTCCGAGCGGGAGCACGTCGGCGTCGAAGCAGGTCCGCGCGCCGGTGTGGCAGGCGGCGCCGACCTGGTCGACCTTGACGAGCACGGTGTCGGCGTCGCAGTCGAGGGCGACGGACCTGACGTGCTGGACGTGACCGGAGGTGTCGCCCTTGACCCAGTACTCCTGGCGGCTGCGCGACCAGTAGGTGGCGCGGCCGGTGGTGAGGGTGCGGTGCAGCGCCTCGTCGTCCATCCAGCCGAGCATGAGCACCTCGCCGGTGTCGTGCTGCTGGGCGATGGCGGGGAACAGGCCGTCGGGGCTGCGCTTGAGGCGGGCGGCGACGGCCGGGTCGAGGGCGCTGGGGGTCCGGGGCGTGCTGGTCATGCGGCCATTGTGCCGCGCCCGGGGACGTTTCCCGGGCGGCCGTCCACTGGGCGGACCGTCGTGGTCCGCCGTACGCTGGCGGGCATGTCGACCCATGCGAAGCGTGAACGGCTCCTTCTGGCGGACCTGTTGGAGGCGGCGGGCCCCGACGCGCCGACGTTGTGCGCGGGCTGGCTGACCCGGGACCTGGCCGCCCATGTGGTGGTACGGGAGCGCCGCCCGGACGCGGCGGCGGGGACGGTGGTGCCGGCGTTGAAGGCGCGGCTGGAGCGGGTGCAGGCGGAGTTCGCGGACAAGCCGTACGAGGAGCTGATCGCGCTGATCCGCACCGGGCCGCCGGCGCTGTCGCCGTTCTCCCTGAAGCAGGTGGACGAGGGCGCGAACACGGTCGAGTTCTACGTCCACACGGAGGACGTCCGGCGCGCCCAGCCGGACTGGTCCCCGCGGGAGCTGGACCCGGTGTTCTCGGACGCCCTGTGGTCCCGCCTGGAGAAGGGCGCCCGCCTTCTGGGCCGCAAGGCCCCGGTGGGCCTGGTCCTGCGCCGGCCCAACGGCCAGACGGCGGTGGCCCACCGGGGCACCCCGGTGGTGACGGCGACCGGCGAGCCGGGCGAGCTGACGATGTTCGTCTTCGGCCGGCAGGACACGGCGAAGGTGCAGCTGGAGGGCGAGCCGGAGGCGGTGACCCGGCTGCGGGACGCGAAGCAGCTGGGGCTCTAGGACCTGTCGCGCGGGGGCGTCCTCGGGAGTTCGGCGCGGCGCAGTGCGGGGACGCTCAGGCTGTACACGCCGCCGAGGGCGCAGATCGCGGCGCTGACGACGTACACCGGGCCGGGGCCCCACAAACCGATGGCCGCGCCGGTGAGGGGGAACGTCAGCGGGGCGACGCCGAGGCTGAAGAAGCTGGACACGGACGTCACCCGTCCGAGGTACGCGGGGTCGCAGTGCGTCTGGACGAGGGAGCCGCACAGGCTCCCGGAGAGCCCGCCGAGCAGCCCGACCAGAACGGCGACGGCGACCGCGGCGGGCAGCTGCGGCACGTACGCGAGGGCGGCGATCGAGCCCGCGCCCAGCGTGAGGGTCCACGCCTTGACGGCCCCGGCGCGGGGTATGTGGCCGCGCACGGTGATGAGCAAGGACGCGACGGCGGCGCCCGCGCCGAAGCCGGCGAGGATCCATCCGATGCCGGAGGCGCCCCAGCCGCGCGTGTCCGAGAGCACGGCGAGTCCGACGTTGAACGGGCCGACGAACCCGAGGTCGCTCAGCGCGATGACGATCATGAGCGGGCCGAGAACCCGGTGGCGGCGCAGGTAGCGCAGCCCGTCGGCGAGGTCGCGCAGCGGGCCGGCTCCTTCCTGCGCTGTGGCGTCGTCGGCGGGCAGGGGCCGGATCCGGAGGGTGAGCAGGAGGGGCAGGGAGAGGACGAAGAGGAGCCCGGCCACCCCGAACGCGGCGGCCGAACCGCCGAGCGCCACGGCGAGCCCGCCGAGCGGCGCGCCGAGCACGAGCCCGACGCGGTACGCGAGTCCCCGCATCCCCTGCACCCGGGCGAGCTGGTCGTGCGCGGCGATCCGCGGCGGCAGCGCGCCCACGGCGGGCAGGAACAGCGCATCGACGACGCCGAAGACCAGCGCGACGGCGGCGAGCACCCACAGTCCGGGCGAGGCGGCCATCAGGACCGCGGCGAGCCCGAGGACGACCAGCGCGCGCACCGCGTCGGAGACGATCACGACCCGGCGGGGCCCGAACCGGTCGGCTAGCACGCCCCCGCCCAGCATCAGCAGCGCCCGCGGCACGGCGCTGACCGCCATGACGAGCCCCGCCTGCGCCGGACTGCCGCCGCGCACGGCGGCCCATGAAAGGGCCAGGTAGTAGACGCTGTCGCCCAGCGTGGAGGCGGTGAACGCCCCCAGCCAGCGCAGCACGTTGAGGTCCCGGTAGGCGGGCCGCGAGGGCGCGGGAGCGCCGGCGGTCCGATCCGCCGTCGTCCCGTCCTCTGCCGTCCGGGTCGTCGTCTCTGTCTTCGTCGTCGAGGTCATCGCGTCACGTCCGGAACGGGAAGCCGTGGAGGTGGACGGCCACGTGCTCGCGGCCTTCGGTGTCGCCGGCGGCCTCGGCGGCGCGGGAGAGGGCGTCGTACTTGTCCACGACCGCGTTCAGCTCCTCCCCCAGCGCCGTGAGTTCCTCGGCGGTGAGGCGGGAGAACCACTCGGCGCCGAGGGAGGCGGTGCGCCACTCGGGGCTCCAGGCGGCCCGCTCGTCCAGGAAGCGGCGGTGCAGCGCGGTGCGCTGCTCGAGGACGGTCCGGCTCAGCGCCAGGCTCGCGGCGACCTGCTCAGGGCCGTCGCTGAAGTCCTCGTCGCGGACCGTCACGCCCCGGCTGCTGGGCTGCCACCAGCGCTCGCGGCCGTCGGTGGACTGGGCTTCGGCCTCCTCGATGAGGCCGTGCTCGGCCAGCTTGCGCAGGTGGTAGCTGACCAGGGAGACCGCCTCGTCGACCTGTTCGGCGAGCTGTGAGGCGGTGGCGGTGCGGGCGATGGAGAGGGCCCTGTAGAGCTGCATGCGCAGGGGGTGGGCGATGGCCTTGAGCGTGCCCAGATCGGTGATCCGGCGGTTCTCCGGTGAGGTCATGTCCACGACGGTAGATGCGAAAGGAAAACTGCGCAACAGAATTTGCGCAAGTTTCCTTTCGTATCCGGCCAAGCAGAAGGGCCCCCTTCCGGAGGCCCTTCAGCCGTGCTCGTAACGCCCGCTAGCGGACCGGGTGGCCCGCCGACCGCAGCGTCTCCTTGACCTCGCCGATCCGCAGATCGCCGAAGTGGAAGACCGAGGCCGCGAGGACCGCGTCCGCGCCCGCCTCGACCGCCGGCGGGAAGTCGGCCAGCCTGCCCGCGCCGCCGCTCGCGATGACCGGGACGGTGACGTGCTTGCGCACAGCCGCGATCATCTCGATGTCGTAGCCGTCCTTGGTGCCGTCCGCGTCCATCGAGTTGAGCAGGATCTCGCCCGCGCCCAGCTCGGCGGCCCGGTGCGCCCACTCGACGGCGTCGATGCCGGTGCCCTGGCGGCCGCCGTGGGTCGTCACCTCGAAGGAGCCCGACTCGGTCCGGCGCGCGTCCACGGACAGGACCAGGACCTGGCGGCCGAAGCGCTCCGCGATCTCCCGGATCAGCTCCGGGCGGGCGATGGCGGCCGTGTTCACACCCACCTTGTCCGCGCCGGCCCGCAGCAGCTTGTCGACGTCCTCCGCCGAGCGGACGCCGCCGCCCACGGTGAGCGGGATGAAGACCTGCTCGGCGGTGCGGCGCACCACGTCGTAGGTGGTCTCCCGGTTGCCGGAGGAGGCGGTGATGTCGAGGAAGGTCAGCTCGTCGGCACCCTCGGCGTCGTACAGCTTGGCCATCTCGACGGGGTCGCCCGCGTCGCGCAGGTTCTGGAAGTTGACGCCCTTGACGACCCGGCCGTTGTCCACGTCCAGGCAGGGGATCACACGTACGGCGAGACTCATGCCGAGCCCTCCCCTCGGTACGCCTCGACCTCGACCTCGACGACGAGGCGCGGGTCGACGAAGCCGGAGACGATGATCATCGACGCGGCCGGGCGGACCTCGTCGAACAGCTCCTTGTGCGCCCGGCCCACCTCGTCCACGTCCCGTGCGTGGGTGATGTACATCCGGGTCCGGACGACGGACTCGGGGCCGAGACCCAGCTGCTTCAGGGCCTCGAATGCCACGTTGAAGGAGTTGACGGTCTGCTCGTACGGACCGCCGTCGGCGATCGTGCCGCCGACCACGGAGGTGCAGCCGGCCACCAGGACCGTGCCGTTCGGCAGTTCCACCGCGCGGGAGTAGCCGAACTGCTCCTCCCAGGGAGCGCCGGTCACCACCTTGCGTACGGACTCGGTCATACGGCGGCCACCGCCTCCAGCGCCTCTTCGAGGGTGAACGCCTTGGCGTACAGCGCCTTGCCGACGATCGCGCCCTCGACGCCCTCGCCCACCAGTCCGGCCAGCGCGCGCAGGTCGTCCAGGGACGACACGCCGCCGGAGGCGACGACCGGCTTGTCGGTGGCGGCGCAGACGTTCTTCAGGAGCTCCAGGTTGGGGCCCTGCAGCGTGCCGTCCTTGGCGATGTCGGTGACGACGTAGCGGGCGCAGCCCTCTGAGTCGAGGCGGGCCAGCGTCTCGTACAGGTCGCCGCCGTCGCGGGTCCAGCCGCGGCCGCGCAGCGTCGTGCCGCGGACGTCCAGGCCGACGGCGATCTTGTCGCCGTGCTCGGCGATGACCTTGGCGACCCACTCGGGGGTCTCCAGGGCCGCGGTGCCCAGGTTGACGCGGGTGCAGCCGGTGGCGAGGGCCGCGGCGAGCGTGGCGTCGTCGCGGATGCCGCCGGACAGCTCGACCTTGATGTCCATGGCGCGGGTCACCTCGGCGACCAGGGCCCGGTTGTCGCCGGTGCCGAACGCGGCGTCCAGGTCGACCAGGTGGAGCCACTCGGCGCCCGCGGCCTGCCAGGCGAGCGCGGCCTGGAGCGGGGAGCCGTACGAGGTCTCGGTGCCGGACTCGCCGTGGACCAGCCGGACGGCCTGGCCGTCGCGTACGTCCACGGCGGGAAGCAGTTCAAGCGTGCGGGACATCAGAGCGTTCCGATCCAGTTGGTGAGCAGCTGCGCGCCGGCGTCGCCGGACTTCTCGGGGTGGAACTGCGTCGCCCACAGGGCGCCGTTCTCGACCGCGGCGACGAAGGGCTCGCCGTGCGTGGCCCAGGTGACCTTGGGCGCGGGGATGTGCGGGTTGGCGGTCTCCAGGGTCCACTCGCGCACCGCGTAGGAGTGCACGAAGTAGAACCGGGCGTCGGCGTCGAGGCCGGCGAACGCCTCGCTGTCGGCGGGCGCGTCGACGGTGTTCCAGCCCATGTGCGGGACGACGGGGGCCTGCAGCGGCCCGACCGTGCCGGGCCACTCGTCGAGGCCCTCGGTCTCCACGCCGTGCTCGATGCCGCGCTCGAACAGGATCTGCATGCCGACGCAGATGCCCATGACGGGGCGGCCGCCGGAGAGCCGGCGGCCGACGATCCAGTCGCCGCGGGCGTCCTTGAGGCCCTTCATGCAGGCGGCGAAGGCGCCGACGCCGGGGACGAGGAGTCCGTCGGCGTTCATGGCGCGCTCGTAGTCGCGGGTGATCTCCACGTCCGCGCCGACCCGGGCGAGGGCCCGCTCGGCGGAGCGGACGTTGCCGAAGCCGTAGTCGAAGACGACGACCTTCTTGGCGGGCGTCGTGGTCATGACCACACGTCCAGCCGCAGCACGCCCGCGGCGAGCGAGAGCGCCGAGGCGATGGCGAGCACGGTGATGACGCCGCGGGACTGCTTCTGCTTGACGAACGAGTACACACCGCCGAGCAGGAACAGTCCGACCACGATCAGGAGGGTGGAGAGGCTGTTCACAGGGCGCCCTTCGTGGAGGGGAGGATTCCGGCCGCGCGCGGGTCGCGCTCGGAGGCGTAGCGCAGGGCGCGGGCGAGGGCCTTGAACTGGCACTCGACGATGTGGTGGGCGTTGCGCCCGTACGGCACGTGGACGTGCAGCGCTATCTGCGCCTGCGCGACGAAGGACTCCAGGATGTGCCGGGTCATGGTCGTGTCGTACGCGCCGATCATCGGCGCCATGTTCTCGGGCTCGGTGTGCACGAGGTACGGGCGGCCGGAGAGGTCGACGGTGACCTGGGCGAGCGACTCGTCCAGCGGCACGGTGCAGTTGCCGAAGCGGTAGATGCCGACCTTGTCGCCGAGGGCCTGCTTGAACGCGGCGCCGAGCGCGAGGGCGGTGTCCTCGATGGTGTGGTGCGAGTCGATGTGCAGGTCGCCGTCGGTCTTCACGGTGAGGTCGAACAGACCGTGCCGGCCGAGCTGGTCGAGCATGTGGTCGTAGAAGCCGACGCCGGTCGACACATCGACCTTTCCGGTGCCGTCCAGGTCGATCTCGACGACGACGGAGGTCTCCTTGGTGGTGCGTTCCACCCGTCCTACGCGGCTCATGCCTGCTCCTTCTTCAACTCACGGACCGCGTCCAGGAACGCGTCGTTCTCTTCCGGGGTGCCGGCGGTGACCCGCAGCCAGCCCGGTACGCCGTTGTCCCGGACCAGGACGCCCCGGTCGAGGATCTTCTGCCAGGCCTCGTGGGAGCCCTCGGCTCCGTCGAAGCGGCCGAACTGCACGAAGTTCGCGTCGGACGCGGTGACCTCGTAGCCGATCGCGCGCAGCTCGTCGACCAGCCGGTCCCGTTCGGCCTTCAGCTGCTCGACGTAGCCGAGCAGTGTGTCGGTGTGCTCCAGGGCGGCCAGTGCGGTGGCCTGGGTGACGGCGGACAGGTGGTACGGCAGCCGGACCAGCTGGACGGCGTCGACGACGGCCGGGTGGGCCGCCAGATAGCCGAGGCGAAGCCCGGCGGCGCCGAAGGCCTTGGACATGGTGCGGGAGATCACCAGGTTCGGCCGGCCCTCGATGAGCGGCAGCAGCGAGTCGCGGTGGCTGAATTCCACGTACGCCTCGTCCACGACGACCAGGGAGGGTTTGGCGGCCTGCGCGGCCTCGTACAGGGCGAGCACGGTCTCCGCCTCGACCGCCGTGCCGGTGGGGTTGTTGGGCGAGGTGATGAACACGACGTCCGGCGCGTTCTCGGCGATGGCCTGCTCGGCCGCCGTCACATCGATCGTGAAGTCGTCGTTGCGCGGGCCGGAGATCCAGCCGGTGCCGGTGCCGCGCGCGATCAGCGCGTGCATCGAGTACGAGGGCTCGAAGCCGATGGCCGTACGGCCGGGCCCGCCGAAGGTCTGCAGCAGCTGCTGGAGGACCTCGTTGGAGCCGTTGGCCGCCCAGACGTTGCCGACCGCGACCGCGTGCTTGGCGGTCTTGGTGAGGTACGCGGCCAGCTCGGTGCGCAGTTCGATCGCGTCCCGGTCGGGGTAGCGGTTGAGGCTGCGGGCGGCCTCGGCCACCCGCTCGGCGATGCGCCGGACCAGCGGCTCGGGCAGCGGGTACGGGTTCTCGTTGGTGTTCAGCTGGACGGGCACGTCGAGCTGCGGCGCGCCGTAGGGGGACTTGCCGCGCAGTTCGTCGCGGATGGGGAGGTCGTCGATGCCGAGGGTGCGGGTGTCGCTCACTTGCCGGGGACCTTCCATCCGAACCTCGCCTTGAGAGCAGCGCCGTGCGCCGGGAGGTCCTCGGCCTCGGCCAGCGTCACCACGTGGTGGGCGACGTCGGCGAGCGCGTCCCGGGTGTAGTCCACGATGTGGACGCCGCGCAGGAAGGACTGCACGGACAGGCCGGAGGAGTGGCAGGCGCAGCCGCCGGTGGGCAGGACGTGGTTGGAGCCCGCGCAGTAGTCGCCGAGCGAGACCGGGGCCCACGGGCCGACGAAGATCGCTCCGGCGTTGCGGACCCGGGCGGCCAGGGCGGCGGCGTCGGCGGTCTGGATCTCCAGGTGCTCGGCGCCGTACGCGTCGACGACCTTGAGACCGTCCTCCAGGTCGCGGACCAGCACGATCGCGGACTGCTTGCCGGACAGCGCCGGGACGATCCGGTCGTCGACGTGCTTGGACGCGGCGACCTGGGTCTTCAGCTCGGCCTCGGTGGCCTCGGCCAGCTCCTCGGAGTCGGTGACCAGGACGGAGGCGGCCATCGGGTCGTGCTCGGCCTGGCTGATCAGGTCGGCGGCGACGTGCACCGGGTCGGCGGTGGAGTCCGCGAGGACCGCGATCTCCGTCGGGCCCGCCTCGGCGTCGATGCCGATGCGGCCCTTGAGGAGGCGCTTGGCGGCGGCGACGTAGATGTTGCCGGGGCCGGTGACCAGGTTGACCGGGGCGCAGCCCTCCGGGCCCTCGGTGCCGTACGCGAACATGGCGATGGCCTGCGCGCCGCCGGCGGCGTAGACCTCGTCGACGCCGAGCAGGGCGCAGGCGGCGAGGATCGTGGGGTGCGGCAGGCCGCCGAAGTCCTTCTGCGGCGGCGAGGCGACGGCCACGCTCTCGACTCCGGCCTCCTGCGCCGGGACGACGTTCATCACGACGGAGGACGGGTACACGGCCCGGCCGCCCGGCACGTAGAGCCCGACGCGCTCGACGGGGATCCACTTCTCGGTGACCGTGCCACCGGGCACGACCTGGGTGGTGTGGTCGGTGCGGCGCTGCTCGCGGTGGACCAGGCGGGCCCGGCGGATGGACTCCTCGAGGGCGGCGCGGACGGCCGGGTCCAGCTCCTCGAGGGCGCGGGCGATCGCCTCGGCGGGGACGCGCAGGCTCGTGAGCCGCACGCCGTCGAATTTCTCTCCGTAGTCGATCACCGCTGCGGCGCCATGATGCCGGACGTCCTCGCAGATGGGCCGCACCGTCTCCAGGGCGGCTTCCACGTCGAACTCGGCACGGGGCAGCAGGTCACGCAGCGCGCCACCCTGCGGAAGGGTGTCGCCGCGCAGGTCGATTCGAGAGATCACGGGTCAATTCTCGCAGACCGTTTTCACCGCCGGACGCCCGTATCACTGGCTGATACAAGCCACACGACATACGGACTGTCACAGCTGACCGTTAGCGTTCAGTTCGTCACTCAGAGGGAAGAACGGCCGTACGAATCCGGAAGCGAGGGGGCGGCAGTGACCGAGCCGCGCGACGACAGCCCGCCGGACGATCTCACCGGCGCGGAGCTGACCATGTGGCAGGCGTTCCGGATCGGGGCGACCTGCGATCTGAGACAGGGCAGTCCACTGCTCGACGATCCGTTCTCGGGACGGGACTGGCCCGAGGAGCGCATGGTCCGTGCGGAGGTGGTGGCGCTGCTGCTGCTCCACGGACCGCCGGCCCGGTCCGGGCGGGTGTCGGCGCTGAAACTGCGCGGGGCGCAGATCACGGGGACGCTGAATCTGGCGGGCGGGACCATAGACCCGTACGTGGAGCTGCACGGCTGCCGGTTCGAGCACGAGCTGGTGCTGCCGGAGTCGCACTTCCGCACGCTGCGGATGGTGGAGTGCGCGATCCCGCGGATCGAGGCGGCCCGGCTGCACACGCAGGGCGATCTGCATCTGCCGCGGTGCCGGGTGGAGCGGGGGATCCGGCTGACGGACGCGCAGATCGGCACGGATCTGCTGATCAACCAGATCAGGGTGTGGCCGGACCGGCGGGGCCGGGCGATCACCGCGGACGGCCTGTCCGTGGCGCAGGACCTGCAGGCCGAGCTGATCGAGACGTACGGCGAGGTCAGTCTGCGTGGCGCGAAGGTCGGCGTGTCGCTGAGCCTGCGCGGCAGCCGGCTGCGCGGCGCGCGGGAGAGACGCGCGCTGAACGCGCCGCAGCTGACGGTGGAGCGCTCGCTGTACCTGAACGCGGCCTGGGTGTACGAGACGGGGAACCCGGGCGCCACTCCCCCGTACGGCGTGGCGACCACGCCGGCGCAGGGGGCGCGGCGCCGGCCGGTGGAGTGCCACGGCGGAGTGCGGCTCGACGACGGCCGGTTCGGGGACTCGGTGGACCTGCACTACGCGCGGTTCGTGCTGAACGGGGCGCGCCGCGAGGAGGTGTCGCTGCGCCGGATCGTCACGCCCGAGCTGCGGTTCAACGGGGAGCGGCCGGAGGAGGGCCGGGTGGTCCTGAACGGGGCGAAGGTGGTGACGCTGATCGATCTGTCGACGTCCTGGCCGGGGCCCGGGGGCCTGGCGATCAACGGCTTCGCCTACGAGAACCTGGTGCCGTACGGACATTTCCCGCTGGCCCGGAGGCTGGAGTGGGTGGCGGCGGCGACGCCGGAGTACGCCCCGGAGCCGTACGAACGCCTGGCGACGGTGCTGCGCAACAGCGGCGAGGACGCGGAGGCGCGGGAGGTGCTGCTGGCCAAGCAGCGGCGGCGGCGCGAGACGCTGCCGGTGGCGGGCAAGCTCTGGGGCCATCTGCAGGACTGGACGGTGGCGTACGGCTACCGGCCGGGCCGGGCAGCGCTCTGGATGGCGGTGCTGTGGGCGGTGGGGGCGCTGGCGTTCGCGCGGTACGAACCGGTGCCGCTGAAGGCGGGCGAGGCGCCCATGTGGAACGCGCCGCTGTACGCGCTGGACCTGCTGCTGCCGGTGATCAACCTCGGGCAGGAGGGGTACTGGCGGCTGTCGGGACCCTGGCAGTGGGTCGCGACGGGGCTGATCCTGACCGGCTGGATCCTGGCGACGACGGTGGCGGCCGGCGCGTCGCGGCTCCTGAGGCGCGGCTGACGGACGGACGTGTCCGGCGGCGTGTCGGGCGGGCGGCGGGGCGGCTGCGGACGGCGTGTCGGGCGGGTTCGGCGGGACGGCCGCGGGCGGCGTGTCGGGCGCGTGCGGAGGTGTGCGCGGGGCGCGCGCCGTGGGCGCAATCGCCCCTTCCTGCCCCCGTCCTTTACATGTTCTTGACGTTCCGGAATACAACCATTCCGGCGCTACCAACTCTTCACAGTCAGCCACTGGCGCGGCCGCGACCTGCGGTTTTCAATGGTCCGCACCATGTCATCGCTCCGTGCGCTGTTCCGCGCTCCCCGCAGGGTCCGGCCCGCCCCGCCGCCGGGCCCGGGGCTGCCGCCGGACGGCGAGGTGCTGCTCGACGCGCCGGACGCGCGGCTCGGCCCGGCGCTGGTCGCGGCCGCCCTCGGGGACCCCGGGCCGGCCGCCAAACTGCTCGCCACCACCCGCGAGGCCGGCGAGTGGGAGAACCGGGACCGGTACACGGCCCGGCTCGCGACCTTCGCGCAGAGCCGCGGCGAGTGGCTGGCGCACTGGCTGGCCGTCTCCCCCGGCGATCCGGACGCCCGGCTCGTGGAGGCGGAGCTGGCGGTGCGCCGGGCCTGGCAGTCGCCGGCCCGCGCGGAGCGGCTGCACGAACTCGCCCCGCTGGTCGACGCGGTCGCGACCGCCGACCCGGCGGACCCGGTGCCCTGGCGGCTCGCCCTGGACCACGCCCGCGGGGCGCACTCCGGCGACCTGGTCTTCGAGCGCGTCTGGGAGCAGGCCGTGCGGCGTTCCCCGCACCACTACGGCTGCCATGTCGCCGCCCTGAAGTACCTCTCCGCACCCTGGCACGGCTCGCACGGCGCCTGTTTCGACTTCGCCGAGCAGGCCGCCGACGACGCCCCGCCCGGCTCGCTCGTCCGGGCGCTGCCGGTGCGGGCCGCGCTCGCCCTGCTGCTGAGCGGCCGGCCGGCCGGGGCGCTGCCCCAGGCCCGGATCGACGCGGCGGCGGACCGGGCGATCGCGCTGTCCGCGGCGTACCCGGCCGGCGATCCGTGGCCCGCGGAGGTGCGGAACCTGCTGGTGTACGTGCTGGTGGAGCGCGGCCGCCGGGCGGAGGCGCTGGAGCAGTTCCGCCGGATCGGCCCGTACGCCACCTCGTTCCCGTGGTCGTCCGTGACCGACGATCCGCTGGCCCGGTTCCTGGAGGCCAGGGACGGGGTGCGGCGGTTCGCGGGGGCCGCGGACGGGCGGTTCGGACGGGCCGGTCACAGCCGCGCCCACGGCCATTACGCTTGACCGCTGTGACCACCGCTCGTCTGCCTCTGTTCCCCCTCAACGGGGTGCTGTTCCCGGGTCTCGTGCTGCCCCTGAACGTCTTCGAGGAGCGTTATCGCGCCATGATGCGCGAGCTTCTGAAGACCGCCGAGGACGAGCCGCGCCGCTTCGCCGTCGTCGCCATCCGCGACGGCCGCGAGGTCGCCCCCTCCGCTCCGGGACTGCCCGACCAGACCGCCCTGCCCGAGAAGGGGCCGGCCGCCGGGTTCGGCCCGGACCCGATCCAGGCGTTCCACCGGGTCGGCTGCGTCGCCGACGCGGCCTCGATCCGCGAACGCGCGGACGGCAGCTTCGAGGTGATGTGCACCGGCACGACCCGGGTGAAGCTGCTGTCGGTGGACTCGACGGGGCCGTACCTGACGGCCGAGGTGGAGGAAGTGGCCGAGGACCGGGGCGAGGGGGCCGGGGCGCTCGCGGAGGGCGTGCTGCGGGCGTTCCGCGCGTATCAGAAGCGGCTGGCCGGAGCGCGGGAGCGCTCGCTGACCACCGCCGAGCTGCCCGACGACCCGTCGGTGGTGTCGTACCTGGTGGCCGCGGCCGCGGTGCTCGACACGCCGGCGAAGCAGCGGCTGCTGCAGGCGCCGGACACGGCGACCCGGCTGCGCGAGGAACTGGCGGTGCTGCGCCGCGAGACGGCGGTGCTGCGGCATCTGCCCTCGCTGCCCGCGGTGGACCTCACGCACGCGCCGAGCAGCCCGAACTGACCGAGGAACCCTTCGTGGCGAAGAAGCAGAAGAAGCAGGGCGCCGGGGGCACCCCGGCGACCGTCGCGCTGGCGGCGGCGGGCACCGCGTTCACGGTGCACGCGTACGACCACGACCCGGCGACGCCCTCGTACGGCGGGGAGGCGGCGGAGGCGCTCGGCGTGTCGCCGGATCGGGTCTTCAAGACGCTGGTCGCGGACGTGGACGGCGAGCTGACGGTGGCCGTGGTGCCGGTGGCCGGCCAGCTGGACCTGAAGGCGCTGGCCTCGGCGGTCGGCGGCAAGCGCGCCGCGATGGCGGACCCGGCGGCGGCCGAACGCACCACCGGCTATGTGCGGGGCGGGATCTCCCCGCTGGGTCAGCGCAAGAAGCTCCGCACGGTCCTGGACGAGTCGGCCTCCGCGCACGACACGATCTGCGTCTCGGCGGGCCGCCGCGGCCTGGAGGTCGAACTGGCCCCGGCCGACCTGGCGGCCCTGACCTCGGCGGTCCTGGCCCCGATCGGGCGCGGCTGACGCAGCCGGGCCGGGCCCAGGGCCCGCGAGACCCCCCGTTCCGCCGCTACCCCTCGCTGCGCCGCGGCGGGGGCTGGTCCCAGGGGCCCCATTCCGGCTCCGGGTCACGGGGGCCGAAGAGGGCGGTCAGGGCGAGGTGGAGGGCCATCGCCGCTATGGGCCAGGCCAGCAGCGCGCCCAGGGTGTTCAGCTCCAGCGGCGCGTCGAAGGGCACGCCCTTGCCGACGGCGCGGGCGTGCGCGACCACGTCGTCCGTGGGGCCGAGGAACGTGCCGACGCCCCAGGCGACCGCCGAGCCGAGGATGCCGCCCACGGCCAGCGCGAGGACCAGTGCGACGCCGCCCTGACGGCGCCACAGGAAGACCAGCAGCGCGGCGAGCGCGCCGAAGCCGAGGCCGAGCAGCGCGAAAGTGCCGTCGGCGCCGATGGCCGACTCGCCCTCGCTGTTCTCCAGGAAGACCGCCTTGCCGTCCGAGATCAGCGGGATCCGCGGCGCCAGCCACAGCCACATCAGCCCGAACACCACGCCGAGCGGCAGCGAGAGCCCGAGCACCGCGAACACGCCGCGCACGTCGCGCGCCGGCCCGGGGTCCGGGGTGGGCTCGGGGTACGGCGAGGGCCACGGCGCGCCGTGGGGCTGCGAGGGCGGCTGGTGAGGCGGCGTCAGAGGAGCGGTCACCCCGCCATCGTGCCAGGCGGGGCGACGGCCCGCCTCATCGGAGGGTGGTCTCAGCGGACGGCGGCCCGCCGGTACGCCCAGGTCGCCAGGGCCAGCGAGACCACGCCGACGGCCCCGCACACGGCGAGGTCCAGCCCCACGGCGGCCCAGTCCGGGTGCGGGTCGAAGGTACGGGCCAGGGCCTCGACGCCGTACGTGGACGGCAGCAGGTCCCGGGCGTACCCGATCACGCCGGGCAGCCGCTCCGCCGGCAGCACGCCGAGCAGCAGCGCGGCCGACATGCCGAGCTGGCCGAGCAGGGTGGCCAGCTCCTGCCGGGGCGCGAGCAGGCCGAGGGCCGCGCCGAGCCCGGAGAGCGCCGCGCCGGCCAGCGGCACCACGGCGGCGAGGATCCACAGGTGGGTCAGCGGCAGCCCGTAGAGCAGGGAGCCGGCCACCGCGGTGACGACCGTGCCGGGCACGGTGAAGGAGGCGTACGCGGCCGCCGCGCCGAGCACGACCGAGGCGGGCGGCACCGGCAGCGTGGCGTAGTGGTCGAGTCCGCCGCCGGCCCGCAGCTGCCCGAAGTACTGGGCGAGCAGGTTGAGCGCGACGAACGCGACGACGAGGACGGCGGAGCCGGCCACGACGGCGCGGGCCTCCGGGCCGCCGTCGACGACCCCACGCATCAGGACCATGATCCCGACGGACTGGAAGGTCGCCACGAACAGCAGCGGGATCCGGGCCACCCGGGCCCTCGACAGCTGGGCCCGGTAGACCGCGGCGAGCGCCGGCAGCAGCCGGGCGCGTGGGGCGAGCGGAACGGGGTCCCCCGTCTCGTCCCACGCGGGGGCGCGGCCCGTCGTGGACGTGGCCTCCGCGGGCACGATGCTCACCTGACGCTGCTCCTGTCCGATTCCACTGCCTGCGTTCCGCGTGCCGCTGGGACTCACGCCTTCACCAGGCCCTTCGTCGCCCCGCCGAGGGAGAGGTAGACGTCCTCCAGGCTGGGGGTGGCGAGGGTGAAGTCGTCGAGGGCGGCGAAGGCCGCCCCGCCGGTGACCGCGGCGACGGCCGCCCGGGCCTCCTCGGGGGCCAGCCGGAGCACCCAGCGCCGGCCGGACTCGGCGGCGGAGGGCTGCAGCGCGGCGACCTCGGGGACGTCCAGCGGGGGCCGGTCGCGCCAGACCAGTTCGACGCGGACCTCGCCGGCGACGCGTTCCTTGAGTCCGGCGGGCGTGTCGCAGGCGATCACCCGGCCGCGGTCGAGGACGGCGACCCGGTCGAGGACGGTCTCCGCCTCGATGACGTTGTGGGTGACGAGCAGGACGGTGGCGCCGTGCTCGGCGCGGCGGCGGTCGACGGCGGCCCAGACGGCGCGGCGGGCGACCGGGTCCATGCCGGTGGTGGGCTCGTCGAGGACGAGCACCGGCCGCTCGCCGACGAGGGCGGCGGCGAAGCAGGCGAGCCGACGCTGGCCGCCGGAGAGCTTCTTCAGCGGCCGCCCGGCCAGTTCGGTCAGCCCGAGCTCGTCGAGGACGGCGTCCCGCTCGGCGCGGGCGGCGGGGGCGGTCAGTCCGCGCAGCCGGCCGGTGGTCTCGCCGGCGAGGGAGACGGTCAGCTCGTCGAGGGCGGTGGACTCCTGGCCGAGGTAGCCGACGAGCCGGGCGGCGCGCTCGGGGTGGCGTACGAGGTCGTGGCCGAGCAGCCGGACGGTGCCGGAGTCGGGGCGCATCAGACCGGTGAGCTGGCGGACCAGGGTGGACTTGCCGGCGCCGTTGGGTCCGAGCAGGCCGAAGATCTCGCCGCCGCGCACGTCGAGGCTGATGCCGTCGGTGGCGCGCACCTCGGGCGTTGCCGGGGTCCCCCGGCTGCCGCGCGTGGCGGGGTACGTCTTGACCAGATCCCGCACCACGCACACCGTACTCACGAGGGAGGAGCCTACGCCGGTCCCCGGCTCTGCTCGGGCGCGGGGGCGTGTTCTGCGGCCGCGCGCACGTCGATCTCGCGCCAGAAGCCGGCCCGGATCGCGTACCTGTCGTGCTCGTCGATCTGGTCGTCCTTGTGCGCGAGCAGGCCGAACCGGGCCGCGTACCTCAGCAGTTCGCCGTCGATGCGGTGCGGGACGCGCGGGTACATGCCGGCGAGGCGCTGGACGTGACTCTGCTCCGGGAGCCGCTCCATCCAGCGGCGGGCGAACACCTGGCCGACCTCGAAGGGGTCGCCGCCGACCGTGGTGATGTCCTCCTCGCGGTCGGCCCAGCGCTGCTCGGCGCTGGTGAGCTGGGCGAGGGTGGGCAGCGAGGCGGTCTCGGCGGGCTCGCCGAGCGGGCCGCCGGAGCGGTCGATCCAGCCGCGGTCGGAGGACCAGCGCAGGGTCGCGCCGACGGGAGGGGCGGGAGGGTGGCTGCCGGGGCCGCGCAGTCCGGCGAGGTCCTTGGGGGTGGGCACGGACTTGCCGCCGGGGGCGGGGGCGGCCGGCTCTTCGGTTCCGGTGGGCGGGGCGGCCGGGCTGTCGGCCGCGGGGGCCTCCGCACCGTTGGCGGCCGCCGCGGCCGCTGCCGCGGCGGCGGCTTCGGCGGCCCGTTCGGCGGAGGCGGCGAGCGCGGCCTCGGGCAGCGGGGCGGAGAGGATGGCGGCGATCTCGGGGCGCGGGGCGGGCGGCGGGGCGCAGACGCCGGTGAGGTCCTTGGCGCGGACGGCCCGGGTGATCCACTCGCGGTCCAGGACCCGGCGTTCGTCGGCCTCGGCGACGAGGTCCTCGGACTGGTTGTAGTCGCCGTCGGCGGCCTGGACGGCCCAGAGGTGGACGGCGACGCCGTGTTCCTTGGCGGACATCAGGCCGGGCAGCAGATCGCCGTCGCCGGTGACCAGGACGACGTCCGAGCAGGCGCGGTTTCTGGCCAGTTCGGTGAGCTCGGCGTGCATGGCCGCGTCGACGCCCTTCTGCGCCCAGCGGCCGTCGCTGCGGGTCAGCGCGCCCAGCCGCACGGTGACCCGGGGCATCACGCGCAGCCGGCGGTGCTCCGGCTGGGGGACCCGGTCGGGGGCGCCGTCGAACCAGTAGATGCGCAGCAGCGGCTGGGCGGTGTCGGCCTCGGCGCGTTCGCGCAGGCCCTGGATGAGGGCGGCGTGGTCGACCGTGATGCGGGAGCGGGCCGGTTCCCCGGCGAGCAGGCTCGCGGCGGCGCCCAGCAGATAGCCGGCGTCCACCAGAACGACGCAGCGGTCCACGTGTTCCACCCTCTTTCGGGAACCTCGGGATCGGAAGTGCTTCGGGTTCCTTCGAGTCTGCCCGACCGTCGCTGCGCAGACAGCGGGAACTGGATCATCGGCGTGGCGGAAGTCACTCGGTTTTCCCGGCGTGCCGCGATTACGGTCCGTAATGATCCAAAATGCGACGCTTCTCCCCCTGTGTGAGTCTGACAGCGGCCCTGGCCCCCAGACCCCTTCGAGGAGGCATCACTCCCATGGCCAAGAACCGCAAGCAGAACCGCAGTCAGCAGTCCGCTTCGCCGGCCGAGCGCGGCGCCCAGCAGGCCCAGCAGATGTCGCTGGAGTCCGAGGCGCAGAACCGCGCCTCGCAGGTCACGCCGAGCGACATCGCCCGCAAGGGCCGGCAGAAGCGCTTCGGCCACAACTGACGTGGCCTGAAGCCGTAGGCAAAAGGGGCGCGCCCGTGACGACGGGCGCGCCCCTAACGCGTGTGTACCGCGTGCCTCCCGCGTGCCTCCCGCGTACGGGCGAGGGGGCTCAGCCGGCCAGGCAGGACGGGCCGAGCAGCACCTTCAGGTCGCCGAACAGCGCCGGGTCCGGCTGGACGCGGTGCCGGTCGAGCCGGAGCACGGTGGTGCTCCGGGGGCCCTGGAGCTTGATCCGCACCTCGGTGTTGCCCTTGTGGTGGCTGAGGATCTCGCCGAGGCGGCTGACCATCGGTGGGGTGACCTTCAGGGCGGGGATGGTGAGGATCACCGGCGCGTTGGTCCCGGCGTTCGACAGGTCGGGGACCATCAGCTCCATGGCGACGAGCCGGGGCACGTCCTCCCGCTTGTCCAGGCGGCCCTTGACGAAGACGACCGCGTCCTCGACGAGCTGGGTGGAGACCAGCTGGTAGGTGGCCGGGAAGAACATGCACTCGATCGAGCCGGCGAGGTCCTCCACGGTGGCGATGGCCCAGGCGTTGCCCTGCTTGGTCATCTTGCGCTGGAGGCCGGAGATGATGCCGCCGATGGTGACGACCGCGCCGTCCGCGTGCTCGCCGCCGGTGAGCTGCTGGATGCCGGCGTCCGTCTTGTCGGAGAGCACGTGCTCCAGGCCGAAGAGCGGGTGGTCGGAGACGTACAGGCCGAGCATCTCGCGCTCCTGCGCGAGCAGGTAGGACTTCTCCCACTCGTCCTCGGTGAAGGTGACGTCGAGACCGAAGCCGGGCTCGCTGGTCTCCTCCTCGCCCATGCCGCCGAACAGGTCGAACTGTCCCTCGGCCTCCTTGCGCTTGACCGCCACCACGTTGTCGATCATCGGCTCGTGCTGGGCGACCAGGCCCTTGCGGGTGTGGCCCATGGTGTCGAAGGCACCGGCCTTGATCAGCGACTCGACGGTGCGCTTGTTGCAGACGACCGCCTCGACCTTGTCCAGGAAGTCGGGGAAGGAGCTGTACTTCCCCTTGCTCTTGCGGCTCTTGATGATCGACTCGACGACGTTGGAGCCCACGTTGCGGACGGCGGTGAGGCCGAAGAGGATCACGTCGTCGCCCTGCGCGGCGAAGTTCGACTGCGACTCGTTCACGTTCGGCGGGAGCACCTTGATGCCCATGCGGCGGCACTCGTTCAGGTAGACCGCGGACTTGTCCTTGTCGTCCTTGACCGAGGTCAGCAGGCCCGCCATGTACTCGGCGGGGTAGTTCGCCTTGAGGTAGGCGGTCCAGTAGGAGACCAGTCCGTACGCGGCGGAGTGCGCCTTGTTGAAGGCGTAGCCGGCGAAGGGGACCAGCACGTCCCACAGGGCCTGGATGGCCTCGTCGCTGAAGCCCTTCTTCTTGGCGCCGGTCTGGAAGATGGTGAAGTTCTTCGCCAGCTCGTCGGGCTTCTTCTTGCCCATCACGCGGCGGAGGATGTCGGCCTCGCCGAGCGAGTAGCCGGCGATGATCTGGGCGGCCTTCTGCACCTGCTCCTGGTACACGATCAGGCCGTAGGTGACGTCGAGGACCTCCCGGAGGGGCTCCTCCAGCTCCGGGTGGATCGGCGTGATCTCCTGCTGCTTGTTCTTGCGCAGGGCGTAGTTCGTGTGCGAGTTCATGCCCATCGGGCCCGGGCGGTAGAGCGCGGACACGGCGGAGATGTCTTCGAAGTTGTCGGGCTTCATCAGCCGCAGCAGGGACCGCATGGGGCCGCCGTCGAACTGGAAGACGCCGAGGGTGTCGCCGCGCTGGAGCAGTTCGAAGGTCGTCGGGTCGTCCAGCGGCAGGGCGAGCAGGTCGAGGTCGATGCCCTTGTTGGCCTTCACCATCTTGACGGCGTCGTCCATGATCGTGAGGTTCCTGAGGCCCAGGAAGTCCATCTTGATCAGGCCGAGCGACTCGCACTGGGGGTAGTCCCACTGCGTGATGGTGACGTTGTCCGTGTGCCGCACCCAGACGGGGGCGTGGTCGACGATGGGCTCGCTGGACATGATCACGCCGGCCGCGTGCACGCCCATCTGCCGGACCAGGCCCTCGACGCCCTTGGCGGTGTCGATGACCTTCTTCACGTCGGGCTCGTTCTCGTACATCGCCCGGATCTCGCCCGCCTCGCTGTAGCGCGGGTGCGAGGGGTCGGTGATGCCGTTGAGGTCGATGCCCTTGCCGAGGACGTCGGCGGGCATGGCCTTGGTGAGCCGGTCGCCCATCGCGTACGGGTAGCCGAGCACGCGGGCGGAGTCCTTGATCGCGTTCTTGGCCTTGATCTTGCCGTACGTGCCGATCATGGCGACCTTGTCGGCGCCGTACTTCTCGGTCACATACCGGATCACCTCGACGCGCCGACGCTCGTCGAAGTCGATGTCGACATCGGGCATGGAGACGCGCTCGGGGTTGAGGAAGCGCTCGAAGATCAGTCCGTGCGGGATGGGGTCGAGGTCGGTGATGCCCATGGCGTACGCGACGATCGAGCCGGCCGCGGAGCCTCGGCCGGGGCCGACCGCGATGCCCTGCTTCTTGGCCCACATGATGAAGTCGGCGACGACGAGGAAGTAGCCCGGGAACCCCATCTGGATGATGACGTCCATCTCGTACTCGGCCTGCTTCTGCCGGTCCTCGGGGACGCCGTCCGGGTAGCGGCGGATCATGCCGCGCCGCACTTCCTCCTTGAACCAGGTGGTGTTGGTGTAGCCCTCTTCCGGGATGTCGAACTTCGGCATGAGGTCGCGCGGCTCGAACATGCCGGTGGTGTCGATCTGCTCGGCCACCAGGAGGGTGTTGCGGCAGCCCTCCTGCCAGGCGTCCGAGGAGTCGACGGCGTACATCTCGTCCGTGGACTTCAGGTAGTAGCCGGTGCCGTCGAACTTGAAGCGGTCCGGGTCGGAGAGGTTCTTGCCGGTCTGGATGCACAGCAGGGCGTCGTGGGCGGTGGCCTCGTGCGCGTACGTGTAGTGCGAGTCGTTGGTGACCAGCGGCGGGATGCCGAGCTTCTTGCCGATCTCCAGGAGCCCGTCGCGGACCCGGCGCTCGATCTCGATGCCGTGGTCCATCAGCTCCAGGAAGTACCGGTCCTTGCCGAAGATGTCCTGGTACTCGGAGGCGGCCTTCAGGGCCTCGTCGAACTGGCCGAGGCGCAGCCGGGTCTGCAGCTCGCCGGAGGGGCAGCCGGTGGAGGCGATCAGGCCCTCCGACCACTGCGAGATGGTCTCCTTGTCCATCCGGGGCCACTTCTGCAGCCAGCCCTCGGCGTAGGCGTCGGAGGAGAGCCGGAAGAGGTTGTGCAGTCCGGTGGAGTTCGCCGCCCAGATGGTCTTGTGGGTGTAACCGCCGGAGCCGGAGACGTCGTCCCGCTTCTGGTGCGGCTGGCCCCACTGGATCTTCCGCTTGTTCCGCCGGGACTCGGGCGCCACGTACGCCTCGATGCCGATGATCGGGGTGACGCCGGCCTTCTTGGCCGTGTGGAAGAAGTCGTAGGCGCCGTGCAGGTTGCCGTGGTCGGACATCGCGATATGGGTCATGCCCATCTCGTTGCACGCGTTGAACATGTCCTTCAGCCGCGCGGCACCGTCCAGCAGCGAGTACTGGGTGTGGACGTGGAGGTGCGTGAAGGGCGGCTTGGTCACGGTGGGAGGCCTCCGATGAATTCCTGGGGGGACAGCGTGGAAGTCTACGTCTCCGGACTGACACCGGGATGGATACTGCGGGGCGAAGCCCCTCGTTGGGGGGTGGTGGTCGGGTGACGGGCGGGCGGGCACTCGGGAGTACCGTCGCGCGTTGAGAGAGCGGACGACCCGTCCCATTTGTCATGCACCAGGAGGCACCTTCGATGTCGGTCCCGCAGCCCACCGCCGCCGAGCGTGGTGAGCAGATCCTCACCGTCTTCGACACCGCCTTCGGGCAGCTCCTGGCCGCGGACCCGGCGGCCTTCCGGGTCAAGTTCCGCAAGATGGCCGGCTCCGCCTTCGCCTTCTACCGGGGCACGGCGTGCCTGTTCTACAAGGACCTGGAGGAGGAGGCCTCGAGCGGCCCGTTCCTGGACGAGCGGACCGGCCGGGTCTGGATCCACGGCGATCTGCACGCCGAGAACTTCGGCACGTACATGGACGCCACCGGCCGGCTGATCTTCAACGTCAACGACTTCGACGAGGCGTACGTCGGCCCCTTCACCTGGGACCTGAAGCGGCTCTCCGCCTCGCTCGCCCTGATCGGCTACACCAAGGCGCTCAGCGACGAGCAGATCTCCCATCTGGTCCGGATCTACGCCGCCTCCTACCGGGAGCGGATCCACGCCCTGGCCTCCGGCGCGAAGAACGAGGAGGTGCCGCCCTTCACGCTGGACACGGCCGACGGCGCGCTGCTCGGCGCGCTGCGCGACGCCCGGTCGCTGACCCGGTTCGGGCTGCTCGACTCGATGACGGAGATCCGCGACTTCGAGCGGCGCTTCGCGCCCGGCGGCGGCTCGATCGAGCTGGACGCGGCGACGCGGTACAAGGTGCTGGCGGCCTTCGACGGCTACCTGGAGACGCTGCCGGAGTCCTCGCTGGCCCGCCCGGACTCGTACCGGGTGAAGGACGTGGTCGGGCGGCGCGGCATCGGCATCGGCTCGGCGGGCCTGCCCTCGTACAACATCCTCCTGGAGGGCAACAGCGACGCCCTCGAGAACGACGTCGTCATCTACATGAAGCAGGCGCAGACGCCGGCGGTGTCGCGCCATGTGACGGACCCGGCGGTGCGGGGCTACTTCCGGCACGAGGGGCACCGCACGGTGATCTCGCAGCGGGCGCTGCAGGACCACGCCGACCCGTGGCTGGGCTGGACGGAGCTGGACGGGGCGGGCCAGCTGGTGGCCGAGGTGTCGCCGTACGCGGTGGACCTGGACTGGTCGGACATCGACGACCCGCAGGACATCGCGGCCACGGTCGCCGACCTGGGCCGGGCGACGGCGACGATGCACGCGGCGGCGGACGACGAGAGCGGCCACTCGCTGGTGCCGTTCTCCACGGAGCGGGCCATCGACGCGGCCATCGCGGCGGACGAGGAGGGCTTCGCGGAGCTGCTGGTGGACTTCGCGCACGCGTACGGGGCGCGGGCGCGGGCGGACCACCAGATCTTCGTCGACCTGTTCCGCAACGGCCGGATCCCGGGGCTGTAAGGGGTCCGTTCCGGCCTTCCCCCGGCGTCGGGGCCCGTTCTCATCGGGTTCTTAGGACGGTCTTACAGGAAGGCATGGCACACTCTCTGCGCTATGGACAAAACAGGGACGCGGCTCCGGGGCCTGCGGGCGGCGGTCTTCACGGCGATGGTCGTGACGCTGTCCGCCGGCTCCCATGTGCTGCTGTCCCGGGTCCCGCTCCCCCTGCTGACGCTCGTCGCGATCGCCGGTGGCGTGTTCGCCGTGGCGTACGCGCTGGCCGGCCGGGAGCGGGGCTTCGCCCCGATCGCGGGGCTGCTCGTGCCGCTGGAGCTGGCGGCCGACACGGTCTTCACCTCGGGCCAGCACGTCTGTTACGGCCCTGCCGGCGGCCCGGTCGCCGGTTCGCTGAAGGCCGTCGGGGTGGACGTGTTCTGCGGCGGCGCGGTGGGCGCGCCGCTGCCGGGCGTGGCCGCCCCCGAGACCGGCGCGGCGGCCGCGCTGCTGACCTCCTCCGATCCGGCCCTGCCGTGGCTGCTGCTGGCCGCCCATGTGGCGGTCGGGCTCGGCGCGGCGGCCTGGCTGCGGCACGGCGAGCGGGCGGTGGCCCGGCTGGTCGGAGCGGCGGCCGCCGCCGCGTTCCGGCCGCTGCTGCTGGTGGCGGCGCTGGCCCGCGTCCCGCGCCGGGCGGCGCGCCGCGGCGCGCGTCCGGCGGACCGGCCGCGCGGGTCCGTGCCCGGTCTTCTCGTGCACTCCGTCGGACGGCGTGGACCGCCGTGCCCGGGCTTCGTCCTCGCCTGAGCACCGCAGTCCCCTTTCCCTTTTCTTTCCCGTACGGAGATCACGATCATGAGTGCACGCAACAGCCAGGCCAACAAGGCGGCGGCCCGCGAGCGGCTGCGTCTGGAGCGCGAGCGCCAGGCCAAGAAGGACAAGGTCCGCCGGCAGGTGGTCGTCGGTGTGTCCGCGGTGGCCGTCCTGGCGATCGCGGGCGGCATCGGCTACGCCGTCGTCCAGGCCAACAAGCCCACCCAGTGGGAGGCCGCGAAGGACGCCAAGAACGTCACCGCGCCGCAGAACACGACCGGTGAGAACGGCACGACCGTCGTCATCGGCAAGTCGACCGCGAAGAAGACGCTGGAGCTGTACGAGGACTCCCGCTGCCCGGTCTGCGCCAGCTTCGAGCAGGCGGTCGGCGAGACGCTGAAGAAGGACGTCGACGCCGGCAAGTACAAGGTGCGGTACGTGGGCGCCACCTTCATCGACAACGCCACCCGCGGCGAGGGCTCGAAGAACGCCCTGTCGGCGCTGGGCGCGGCGCTGAACGTGAGCCAGGAGGCGTTCCTCCAGTACAAGGCGGCGCTGTACTCGGCGAAGTTCCACCCGGAGGAGAACGACGACAAGTTCGCCAAGGACTCGTACCTCCTGGAGGTCGCGGACTCGGTGACGGCCCTGAAGGGCAACGAGCAGTTCCGGAAGAACGTCGAGGACGGCACCTTCGACGCCTGGGCGATGAAGATGTCGGCGTCCTTCGACGAGAGCGGTGTGAAGGGCACGCCGACGCTGAAGATGGACGGCAAGGCGGTCACGGCGGCGGGCAGCGAGAACGCCCCGATGACGGTTGCCGAGTACACCGCGGCGGTCGAGAAGGCCCTCAAGGGCTGACACCCCGTCGGAAGCGATTGCCGGCCCCGCCCCCGCGAAGGGGGCGGGGCCGGGCGTCTTCGGGCGGAAGATTCGGCGAACTTTCCGGATTTCGCCTACGGATGTGACGTACTCGTCAGTAATCTGACGCCCCGTGACCAGTCTCATATCCTCTGCGCCCAGCCGCCGCTCCGTCGTCAAGGCCGCCGCCGTCACGGCCGTCGCCGTCCCCGCACTCGCGGGCGCCGCCTCCCCCGCATCCGCGGACTCCTCCGCACCCGCCTTCCTGCACGGCGTCGCCTCCGGCGACCCGCTGCCCGACGGCGTCCTGCTCTGGACGCGCGTCACCCCGACCCCCGACGCCGTGCCGGGCTCCGGCAAGGGCCCCGACACCACGGTGACCTGGGAGGTCGCCGAGGACCGCGAGTTCGCCCGCACCGTGGCCCGCGGCATCGCCAGAGCGACCGCGGCCGCCGACCACACCGTGAAGGCGGACGTCCGCGGCCTGCGCCCGGCGACCCGCTACTACTACCGCTTCGCCGTGGGCGGGACGGTTTCCCCGGTCGGCCGGACCCGTACCACCCCGGCGGTCGACGCCGCCGCGCCCAACGTCCGCTTCGGCGTGGTCTCCTGCGCCAACTGGGAGTCCGGCTACTTCTCCGCGTACCGCCACCTCGCCGCCCGGGCCGACCTGGACGCGGTGCTGCACCTCGGCGACTACATCTACGAGTACGCCAGCGGCGCCTACCCGGCCGAGGACCAGGTCGTGCGCCGCCACCAGCCGGCCCACGAGATCGTCTCGCTCGCCGACTACCGCACCCGGCACGGCAACTACAAGACGGACGCCGACCTGCAGGCGATGCACGCGGCGCACGCGGTCGTGGCGATCTGGGACGACCACGAGGTCGCCAACGACGCCTGGTCGGGCGGGGCGGAGAACCACACGCCGGGCGCCGAGGGCGAGTGGGCGGCCCGGGTCGCCGCCGCCAAGCAGGCGTACTTCGAGTGGATGCCGGTCCGCGCCTCCACGGAGGGCACGGTCTACCGCCGGCTGCGCTTCGGCAAGCTGGCCGATCTGCATCTGCTCGACCTGCGCTCGTTCCGCTCCGAGCAGGCGAGCGTCGGCAGCGGCAAGGTGGACGACCCGGAGCGGACCATCACCGGCCGCGCCCAGCTCGACTGGCTGAAGGCCGGCCTGTCCGGTTCGGACGCCGCCTGGAAGCTGGTCGGCACGTCGGTGATGATCTCGCCGGTCGCCTTCGGCTCGGTCTCCGCGGATCTCCTGGAGCCGCTGGCCGAGCTGATGGGCCTGCCGAAGGAGGGCCTGGCCGTCAACGTCGACCAGTGGGACGGCTACACGGACGACCGCAAGGAGCTGCTGAACCACCTGGCGCAGCAGTCCGTCCGGAACACCGTCTTCCTGACCGGTGACATCCACATGGCCTGGGCGAACGACGTGCCGGTGAAGGCCTCCACGTACCCCTTCTCGGCCTCGGCGGCCACGGAGTTCGTGGTCACCTCGGTGACCTCGGACAACCTCGACGACCTCCTCAAGGTCGCCCCGGGCACCCTGTCCCTGGTCGCGGCCGGAGCGATCAAGGCGGCCAACCGCCATGTGAAGTGGGTGGACATGGACCGCCACGGCTACGGCGTGCTCGACGTGACGTCCGAGCAGTCGCAGATGGACTACTACACGGTCTCCGACAAGACCCGTCAGGACGCGGTCTCTTCCTGGACGCGCTCCTACCGGACGCGCACGGGAACGCAGAAGGTCGAGCGGGTGTACGCGCCGGTCCGCTGAGGGTCGATTTTCAGCCACACGCGCTTCTGTTAACTGAAGATCACATCATCGCGACGGGTGGTGAGTCACGGAGATCGAATCCGGACACACCACCCGTCGTCGGCACTCCTTTCGTTACGTCCACGTCTCAAACTCCGGGCGCCGCAGGAAAATTTCTTCCCGATGTCCTGAATTGCCCACCGAAACAATGGGCTTGTTCAACGCTCATCCGCCTCTGACATGGACGCGTAATCTCCCCGCGAGTGGCGAGGAAGTACCTCTCCACAACCCCCCGCGAGGAGTCACCAGTGCGTGCTCTTGTTCGTATATCGCCGCGTATGTCACGTCGTCTGCTCGGCGCTGTCGCCATGGCCGGAACCCTGGCCCTGGCCCCCCTCTCCGCGCCCACCGGCGCGGCCGCCTCCACCGATGCGGCGCTCGCCTCCGCCGAGGAGTGCGCGGACGGCTCCGCCGCCGTCTCCGGCGCCCGTGAGGCCAAGCCCGGCCACGCCAACCACGCGGCCGAGCCCAACGAGATCTCCGCCGCCCAGGCCAAGGCCATGGACGCGGACCTGCAGAAGAGACTGGAAGCCGTCCGTGCGAACGGCCGCGCCCAGGGCAGCCTCTCCGCTGCCGCCGTGGTCAACATCCCGGTCTACTTCCACGTCATCCACAGCGGCACCCAGGGCAAGCTTTCCGCCACGGCCGTCAACAACCAGCTGGCAGTGCTCAACGCGGCCTACGGCGGCCAGGGCACCGGCAACGTGAACAGCAACTTCCAGTTCACGCTGGCCTCGACCGACTACACGGACAACGCCACCTGGTACAACCTGTCCTCCGGCTCCCAGGCCGAGAAGGACATGAAGTCCACCCTGCGCAAGGGCGGCGCCGGCGCGCTGAACTTCTACACCGCCAAGCTCGGCGGCGGCCTGCTCGGCTGGGCGACCTTCCCGTCCTCGTACAACTCCCAGCCGTCCATGGACGGCGTGGTCGTGCTCGACTCCTCGCTGCCGGGCGGCTCCGCCGCCAACTACAACGAGGGCGACACCGCCACCCACGAGGTCGGCCACTGGCTGGGCCTGTACCACACGTTCCAGGGCGGCTGCAACGGAGCCGGTGACTCCGTCTCCGACACCCCGGCCGAGAAGTCCCCGGCGTACGAGTGCCCCACCGGCCGTGACTCCTGCGCCTCCAAGGCGGGCGTGGACCCGATCCACAACTTCATGGACTACACGTACGACAACTGCATGTACCAGTTCACCGCGGGCCAGGTCGCGCGGATGAGCAACATGTGGACCGCGTACCGCGCCGGCTGAACAGCCGCATGACGCGATGAGGGCGCGGCGGGAGGCTCCCGCCGCGCCCTTGCGCGTACCCGGCCGCGGCGCGGGCGGTTACAGGCTCTCCAGGAAGGCCAGCGCGATGGCCCAGGTCCGCTCCGCGGCCTCCGCGTCGTAGTCCGGCAGGTCCGGGTCGGTGTACAGGTGCCCGGCCCCCGCGTAGCGGTAGATCTCCACGTCCGCCCCGGCCTTGCGCATCTGGAGGTACCAGGCCGACAGCCAGTCGTCCGGCTCGAACGGGTCCGGCTCGGCGACGTGCAGCTGGACCGGCAGGTCGTCGACGGAGACGTTCGGCGCGAGGTCCGAGGTGCCGTGGAGCAGCAGCAGCCCGCGCGCCTTCTCGTCGCCGAGCGCCAGCGTCTGCGCGACCGACGCGCCGAACGAGAAGCCCGCGTACACCAGTCCGCGGTCGGAGTACGGCGCGGCCGCGAGGACGGCACGCTTCAGCAGCTCGTCCTTGCCGATCCCGTCCTTGAGCGCCATGCCCTCCTCGGTCGAGTCGGCGGTCCGGCCGTCGAAGAGGTCCGGCGTCCACACCTGGTGCCCGGCCTCCCGGAGCCGTTCGGCCGCGGCCTCCACGGCGGGACGCAGTCCGTACACGGAGTGGAAGAGCATGATGTCCATACGGCCATCCTGCCACCCGCGGGGGCACGGTCGGCAGCGCCCCACAGGGGCGCCGGGAACCGCGCGACCAGCCACGACGTACGCCCGTGTGACCACCGTCCCCTGCCGGCGAAGCGCTACCGCATACTGCGCACGTCCAGCTGGCGCAGCACCCGGTCCACGACCTCCGGGTCCGCGCCGGGCTCGCTGCGGGCGGCCAGCACCGCGTGCCGGGCGGCCGACATCATCTCCCGCTGGATCCGGTGCACTTCCTTCAGCCGCTCGGCCCGCCGCACCAGCGCGTCGCGCCGCTCCTCGCCCAGCATGTCCGGGCTGATCCGGGCCCCGATGTCGTACGCGCCGCGCAGCAGCCGCTCCTGGACCTCCTCCGGGAGGTCCTCGACCTCCTCGATCTGCGTCAGCCGCCGCCTGGCGGCCTTGGCGGCGCGGATCGCCAGCTCCCGCTCCAGACTGCGCTCGGCGTCCGCGTCCGCCTCCACGCCGAGCCGCTTCACCAGCCACGGCAGGGTCAGCCCCTGGACGACGAGGGTCCCCAGGATCACGCAGAAGGCGATGAACACGAGCTCCTCCCGCGCGGGGAACGGCTCGCCCGCGTCGGTGCGCAGCGGGATGGCGAGCGCCAGCGCCACCGAGGCCACCCCACGCATCCCCGACCACCACATGACGACCGACTCGCGCCAGCTGGTCGGGATCTCCTCGTCCACGTCCCGCAGCGTGTGCAGTCTCTTCGCCACCCAGGCGGCGGGCAGCAGCCACAGCAGCCGGACGACGACCACGACGCCGAGCACCGCCGCGCCCCAGCCGAGCATCGTCCCCACCCGTCCGGCCGACACCCCGAAGACATGGACGAGTTCGAGGCCGATGAGCCCGAAGGCGATGCCGGTGACGAGGGTGTCGACGACCTGCCAGAAGGTCTGCCCGGCGAGCCGGCCCATCACGTCGTCGGCGTCGCTGGCGAACTCGGCGAGGAACAGCGCGGTCACCAGCACCGCGAGGACGCCGGAGCCGTGCAGCTCCTCGGCGAGCAGGTAGCTGACGAACGGCACGAGGAGGGTGAGCCCGGTCTGCAGGGTGGCGTCGCCGAGGAGTTCGATGAGCCGGTTGGCGAGCCAGCCGATGGTCAGCCCGACGGCGAGGGCGACGACCGCCGAGAGGAACAGGGCGAGCAGCGCCTCGGGCCAGGAGAAGGAGCCGCTGACCACGGCCGCGATGGCGACGTGGTACAGCACGATCGCGGTGACGTCGTTGAACAGGCCCTCGCCCTCCAGGATCGACACCAGCCGGCGCGGCAGCCCGAGCGAGCCGGCGACGGCGGTCGCGGCGACCGGGTCGGGCGGGGCGACCAGCGCCCCGAGGGCGAGCGCGGCGGCCAGCGGCAGCCCCGGGACCATGGAGTCGGCGACGAAGCCGACGGCGGCCGTGGTGACGAAGACCAGGGCGACGGCGAGCAGCAGGATGGGCCGGATGTTGGCGGTGAACTGCCGCCAGGAGGTGCGCTGCACGGTGGCGTACAGCAGCGGGGGCAGCACCAGCGGCAGGATCAGCTCGGGCGGGACCTCGACGTCGGGCACGAGAGGCAGCAGCGCCAGGACCATCCCGAAGAGGGTCATCAGGACCGGCGCGGGCAGTCCGAGGCGGTCCCCGAGAGGCACGGTCAGCAGCGCGCCGAGCAACAGCAGGAACAGCAGGGCCAACTGGTCCACGGGGCGCCCCTCGTGCCTTCCGGTGGGTCGACGGAGGGCTCAACCCTGCCACTCGCCCGGCGATTCGCCCGGAAGGCACCACGTGCACGTGTACGGGCGGACCGTGCTCCGGGCCTCAGAGCACGCGGCGCATCGCCCGGTGCGGAATGCCCGCGTCCGGGAACTCGGGGCCGTAGGCCGCGTAGCCGAGGCGCTCGTAGAAGCCCAGCGCGTGGGTCTGCGCGTGCAGGTCGACGGCGGTCAGCCCGCGCTCGCGCGCCGCGTCCTCGATGGCCCGGACCAGCGCCGCGCCGACGCCGAGACCGCGGGCCGCCTTCGAGACCGCGAGCCGGCCCAGCGAGCCGACGGAGGCGTCGCCGCCGGTCTTGCCCAGGGCGTCGTCCCCGAACAGCAGCCGGCCGGTGCCCAGCGGCAGCCCGTCCGCGCGCACCGCGAGGACGTGCACGGCCGTCTCGTCGTACGCGTCGTACTCGATGTCCTGCGGCACGTTCTGCTCGACGACGAAGACCTCGTGGCGGACCGCGAAGCAGGCGTCCCGGTCGTCGTGGGCGTGCGCCTCGCGGACCTCGTAGGCCTCGGCGGTCACGCGCTCTCCGCCGCGATCGTGTCCAGGGCGTGCTGAAGGTCTGCCGGGTACGAGCTCTCGAACTCGACCCAGCGGCCGTCCGACGGGTGCTCGAAGCCGAGCCGCACCGCGTGCAGCCACTGCCGGGTGATCTTGAGCCGCTTGGCCAGGGTGGGGTCGGCGCCGTAGGTGAGGTCGCCGACGCAGGGGTGCCGGTGCGCGGACATGTGCACCCGGATCTGGTGGGTGCGGCCGGTCTCCAGCTTGATGTCGAGCAGCGAGGCCGCCCGGAACGCCTCCAGGAGGTCGTAGTGGGTCACCGAGGGCTTGCCGTCGGCGGTCACGGCCCACTTGTAGTCGTGGTTCGGGTGCCGGCCGATGGGCGCGTCGATGGTGCCGCTCAGCGGGTCCGGGTGGCCCTGCACCAGGGCGTGGTAGCGCTTGTCCACCACGCGCTCCCGGAACTGGGCCTTGAGCAGCGTGTACGCCCGCTCCGACTTGGCCACGACCATGAGGCCGGAGGTGCCGACGTCGAGCCGGTGGACGATGCCCTGGCGCTCGGCCGCGCCGGACGTCGAGATCCGGTAGCCGGCGGCGGCGAGGCCGCCGATCACGGTGGTGCCGGTCCAGCCGGGGCTGGGGTGGGCGGCGACGCCCACCGGCTTCACGATCACCACGATGTCGTCGTCGTCGTGGACGATCTCCATGCCCTCGACGGGCTCCGCCACGATCTGCACCGGGGCCTGGGCGCCCGGCATCTCGACCTCGAGCCACGCACCGCCGCTGACCCGCTCGGACTTGCCGACGACGGAGCCGTCGACCAGGACCTTCCCTGCGGCGGCCAGCTCGGCCGCCTTCGTACGGGAGAACCCGAACATACGGGCGATGGCGGCGTCGACGCGCTCGCCCTCCAGGCCATCGGGTACGGGCAGGGTGCGGATCTCGGGACTCGTGCTCACCCGTCGAGTATGCCTTGTCAGTCCTTGTGGACGGTGCCGTCGGGGTCCAGCCCGCGGAACGACAGGATCACGATGAGGAAGCCGCCGACCACGATCGCCGAGTCCGCGAGGTTGAAGACCGCGAAGTGCGCGGGCGCGATGAAGTCGACCACCGCGCCCTCGAAGACGCCCGGCGACCGGAAGATCCGGTCGGTGAGGTTGCCCAGCGCACCGCCGAGCAGCAGGCCCAGCGCGATCGCCCACGGCAGGCTGTAGAGCTTCCGCGCCAGCCGCACGATCACGATGATCACCACCGTCGCGATGCAGGTGAAGATGATCGTGAAGGCCTCGCCCATGCCGAAGGCCGCGCCGGGGTTCCGGATCGCCTCGAACTTCAGCAGGTCGCCGATGACCCGGATCGGCTCGTGGCCCTCCAGCTTCTCCACGACCAGGATCTTGCTGCCGAGGTCGAGGAGGTAGGCGAAGAGCGCGACGAGGAAGAGCGCGAGGATCCTCCGCCTGCCGCGGGGCTGCTCGGCGGGCTGCGCCGCAGCCTCGTCGGCCCCTTCGGCCCCTTCCGAATCCGGCGTACCGATGATGCGCTCCGCCTCTGCCACGTGAGTCCCTCAACCCTAGGTGCCTGACTGCCCACGAGGGTACGGCACACACGTGCGGGCTCAGCCCCGGCGTTCCTGCTTCTGCTTGTCCTCCACACAGAGCGTGGCGCGCGGGAAGGCCTGCATCCTGGCCTTGCCGATGGGCTTGCCGCACGCCTCGCACAGACCGTAGGTGCCGGCGTCGAGACGCTCCAGGGCGTGCTCGCTCTGCTCCAGCATCTCGCGGGCGTTGGCGGCGAGGGCCAGCTCGTGCTCGCGGGTGATGTTCTTGGTGCCGGTGTCGGCCTGGTCGTCGCCGGCGCCGTCCCCGGAGTCCCGCATGAGTCCGCTGAGCGCGTCCTCGGAGGACTGGATCTCCGCCCGGAGCCGGAGCACCTCGCTCATCAGCTCGGTACGGGCCTCCGAGACCTCCGCCGCGGTCCAGGGGTCCTCTCCGGGGCGGACGGCGAGCTCGCCGGGCCGGGCCGCGGGCACCGCGCCCGCGTCGGCCGCGCCCTCCGTCACCGTCGTACTCCCCACGGTCTTCTTCGCTGCCACCGTCCCGACTCCCGTCTGCTCCGCCGCGGTCGCGGCCCTGGTCTTCCTGGCCGCCGCCTTCTTGGCGGCGGTCTTCCTGGCCGCGGTCTTCCTGACGGCCGCCTTGGCCTTGGTCGCGGCGGTCTCCTTGTCGGCGACCTTCGTGGCGTCCTTCGCCGCGGCGTCCTTCGCGTTGGTCTTCGCAGCCGCCTTCGTTGCCGTCTTCGTGGCTCTCTTCGCTCCTGTCCTCGCGGCTGTCTTCGTGGCCGTGCCGGCCGCCGCCTTCTTCCCGACCGCCGACTTCTTCCCTGACACGTCCTTCGCCGCCGCCTCGGAGGCGGCGGCGGAACGTGCCGTCGCCGCCCTCTTCCCGGCGGTCTCGGCGGTCTTCTTCGGCGCCATGTCGCGGCCCCTTCACATATTGTGATCTTGCTCGCGAATCGTGCTGGGACGATAAATCGACACCAGCCCCGCGGCAACGGGGCACGCCGCCGTTCGCACCCTCCCCGTGCGCGCATGCGACGAGCCTGCATCCGTTGTGCCCAGCTCCCCGCCCCGTAATCCGCCGCGCGGGCCCCCCGGAAGTCCGCGCCGCCCCGTATGGCCATTCGGGTCACGTCCGGCCCCTTCGGAGCGCATGCGGAAAACCGGTCCGCCGGGGCCGCTGAGGCCCCGTACACTGGGCTCCAGCGAAAGGCTTGGATGGGGACGAGTAGCGTCGCACGCAGCCATGAGCGACCCGGGGACGGTGAGAGCCCGGGGGCGAGCCCGATGTGAAGCATCACCCCGGAGCCGCCGGAAGAACGCCGTGGACACCCCGCGGCCAGTAGAACCGGCATCGCGACCCCAATGAGGGGGCTCGGGGCGTTCGCGCCCGGGGCCAAGGAGGGTGGTACCGCGGGAGCCGCGCACGCGCGGGCCTCTCGTCCCTCCGGACGGAAGAGGAACAGTCCGCCGGAGGAAGATCGATGACGCAGTACCGCCAGGTGCCCGCCCAGGTCGACCTGCCCGCGCTCGAGCACGCCGTGCTCGATTTCTGGCGCGAGAGCAAGGTCTTCGCCAAGACCCTGGAGCAGTCCGAGGGCCGCCCCGAGTGGGTGTTCTACGAGGGCCCGCCCACCGCGAACGGCATGCCCGGCGCGCACCACATCGAGGCCCGCGTCTTCAAGGACGTCTTCCCGCGCTTCCGCACCATGCGCGGCTACCACGTCGCCCGCAAGGCCGGCTGGGACTGCCACGGCCTCCCGGTGGAGCTGGCCGTCGAGAAGGAGCTCGGCTTCTCCGGCAAGAAGGACATCGAGGCGTACGGCATCGCCGCCTTCAACGACAAGTGCCGCGAGTCGGTGACCCGGCACACGGACGCGTTCGCCGAGCTCACGACCCGGATGGGCTACTGGGTCGACCTGGACGACGCGTACCGGACGATGGACCCCGCGTACATCGAGTCGGTCTGGTGGTCGCTGAAGCAGATCTTCGACAAGGGCCTGCTGGTCCAGGACCACCGCGTCGCCCCGTGGTGCCCGCGCTGCGGCACCGGCCTGTCGGACCACGAGCTGGCGCAGGGCTACGAGACGGTCGTCGACCCGTCGGTGTTCGTCCGCTTCCCGCTGACCTCCGGCCCGCTCGCGGGCCGGGCCGCGCTGCTGGTGTGGACGACGACCCCGTGGACGCTCGTGTCGAACACGGCGGTGGCGGCGCACCCCGAGGTCACGTACGTCGTGGCGACGGACGGCGAGGAGAAGCTCGTCGTCGCCGAGCCGCTGGTCGACAAGGCGCTCGGCGAGGGCTGGGTGACCACGGGCGAGTCGTTCACCGGCGCGGAGATGGAGCGCTGGACGTACCAGCGCCCGTTCGAGCTCGTGGAGTTCCCGGCGGAGGCCCACTACGTGGTCAACGCGGAGTACGTCACCACCGAGGACGGCACGGGTCTGGTCCACCAGTCCCCCGCGTTCGGTGAGGACGACCTCAAGGTCTGCCGCGCGTACGGCCTGCCGGTCGTGAACCCGGTCCGCCCCGACGGCACCTTCGAGGAGGACGTGCCGCTGGTCGGCGGGGTCTTCTTCAAGAAGGCCGACGAGCAGCTCACCGCGGACCTCCAGGCACGCGGCCTGCTGTTCCGGCACATCCCGTACGAGCACAGCTACCCGCACTGCTGGCGCTGCCACACGGCGCTGCTGTACTACGCGCAGCCGTCCTGGTACATCCGCACGACCGCGGTGAAGGACCGGCTCCTGGAGGAGAACCAGAAGACGAACTGGTTCCCGGACTCGGTGAAGCACGGCCGCTTCGGCGACTGGCTGAACAACAACATCGACTGGGCGCTGTCCCGCAACCGGTACTGGGGCACCCCGCTGCCGATCTGGCGCTGCGATGACGGCCACCTGACGTGCGTGGGCTCGCGCGCCGAGCTGACGGAGCTGACGGGCACGGACCAGTCGGACCTTGACCCGCACCGCCCGTACATCGACGACGTGACCTTCCGCTGCACCGCCGAGGGCTGCTCGCTGGAGGCCGTCCGCGTGCCGGAGGTCATCGACGCCTGGTACGACTCGGGCTCGATGCCGTTCGCGCAGTGGGGCTACCCGTACAAGAACAAGGAACTGTTCGAGAGCCGCTACCCGGCGCAGTTCATCTCCGAGGCGATCGACCAGACGCGCGGGTGGTTCTACACGCTGATGGCGGTCGGCACCCTGGTCTTCGACAAGTCGTCGTACGAGAACGTGGTCTGCCTGGGCCACATCCTCGCCGAGGACGGCCGCAAGATGTCCAAGCACCTGGGCAACATCCTGCAGCCGATCCCGCTCATGGACCAGCACGGCGCGGACGCGGTGCGCTGGTTCATGGCCGCGGGCGGTTCGCCGTGGGCGGCGCGGCGCGTGGGCCACGGCACGATCCAGGAGGTCGTCCGCAAGACGCTCCTCACGTACTGGAACACGGTGGCCTTCCAGGCCCTGTACGCCCGTACGTCGGGCTGGGCGCCGAGCGCGGCGGACCCGGCGCCGGCCGAGCGCACGGTCCTGGACCGCTGGCTGCTCGGCGAGCTGAACACGCTGGTGGTGCAGGTCACCGAGGCGATGGAGGCGTACGACACGCAGCGCGCCGGCAAGCTGCTCTCGGCGTTCGTCGACGACCTGTCGAACTGGTACGTGCGCCGGTCGCGCCGCCGGTTCTGGCAGGGCGACAAGGCGGCCCTGCGCACCCTGCACGAGGTCGTCGAGACGGTCACGCGCCTGATGGCCCCGCTGACCCCGTTCATCACCGAGCGGGTGTGGCAGGACCTGGTCGTCCCGGTGACGCCGGACGCGCCGGAGTCGGTGCACCTGTCGACGTGGCCGGAGGCGGACGCGGCGCTGATCGACCCGGCGCTGTCGGAGCAGATGCTGCTGGTCCGGCGCCTGGTGGAGCTGGGCCGCGCGACGCGTGCGGAGTCGGGCGTGAAGACGCGGCAGCCGCTGTCGCGGGCGCTGGTGGCGGCGACGGGCTTCGCGGCGCTGTCGGAGGAGCTGCAGCAGCAGATCACCGAGGAGCTGAACGTCAGTTCCCTGGCCTCGCTCTCCGAGGTCGGCGGGTCCCTCGTGGACACCACGGCGAAGGCGAACTTCCGCGCGCTGGGCAAGCGCTTCGGCAAGGGCGTCCAGGACGTGGCGAAGGCGGTGGCGGCGGCCGACGCGGCGGCACTGTCGCTGGCGCTGCGCGGCGGCGAGGCCCAGCTGGAGGTGAACGGCGAGACGATCACCGTCACCCCGGAAGAGATCATCATCACGGAGACCCCGCGCGAGGGCTGGTCGGTGGCCTCCGACCAGGGCGCGACGGTCGCCCTGGACCTGGAGATCACGCCGGAGCTGCGGCGGGCGGGCCTGGCCCGTGACGCGATCCGGCTGATCCAGGAGGCCCGCAAGAACAGCGGCCTGGACGTGGCGGACCGCATCGCCCTGCGCTGGACGTCCAAGGACCCGGAGGTCACGGAGGCCCTCACGGCCCACGAGTCCCTGATCGCGGACGAGGTCCTGGCTACGGACTGCGCGAGCGGGGAGGCCGACGACACGTACGGCGCCCCCTTCGAGGACGAGTCCCTCGCCCTCACCTTCCGCCTCCGCAAGGCGTAGGACACAACCAGAAGGCCCGGCCCCCGAGGGGGCCGGGCCTTCTGGCTTTCCCCACCCCGCCAGGCGCACCCCCAACCGCCCACGCCCACGGCAAAGGGCCGGGCCCCTGGTTTTGACCAGGGGCCCGGCCCTCGACTGCCGACCCGGCTACGCGCTCAGCGCGTGCCGCCTCAGTTGTCGTCCTCGTCGATCAGGAAGCCGCGCATCGGCGCCGGAGCCTGCTGCATCGGCTGCGGGGCCTGCGGGCGGACCGGAGCCATCGGCTGGGTCATCGCCGGGGACATCTGCTGCTGGCCGCCGTACGACGGGGCTGCGCCCATCCCACCGTTGCCACCGTACGACGGCGCGCTCGCGCCGGCCGGGGCCATCGACGGGGACGGCGGCAGCGACGGGGCCGACGGCGTCCGCGGCGGGGCCAGCGAGTCGTCCGCCTGGGTCTCCAGCTGACGCAGCTGGGACTCCAGGTACGACTTCAGACGGGTCCGGTACTCGCGCTCGAAGCCGCGCAGGTCCTCGACCTTGCGCTCCAGCGTGGCGCGGGCGGACTCCAGGGAGCCCATCGCGACGCGGTGCTTCTCCTGCGCGTCCCGCTCAAGAGCGTCCGCCTTGGCGCGGGCGTCCCGCTCCAGGCCCTCGGCGCGGGAGCGCGCCTCGCCGACGATCTTGTTCGCCTCGGAGCGGGCCTCGGCGATCGCCTGGTCGGCGGTCTGCTGGGCCAGCGACAGGACACGCGCGGCGCTGTCGCCGCCGGGGCCCTGACCGGGCTGCTGCATCTGCTGCTGCGGGTGACCCATGGGGCCGCCCATCGGACCGCCCATGGGGCCGCCCTGCATCGGGCCGGGGCCCATGGGGCCGCCCTGCATGGGGCCGTGTCCGCCGGGGCCGGGGGGAAGCTGAGGGGCGCCGGACGGCAGCTGCGGCGGACCCATCGGGGGCTGCTGCTGCACCGGCGGACCGGATATGGCGGCGGGCACCGGCGCGCCCGGACCACCGGGGCGGTCCTGGGGTTCCGGGGGCTTGCGCATGCCCTGCTGCTGGTTCTGCGCGGCGGCACGCGTCGCCGCGGCCAGCTTGGCGCGCAGGTCCTCGTTCTCGCGGAGCAGACGAGTCAGTTCGGCTTCGACCTCGTCGAGGAAGGCATCGACCTCGTCCTCGTCATAGCCTTCTCGAAGGCGGACGGTCGTGAACTGCTTGTTCCGCACGTCCTCGGGGGTCAGCGGCATCTCTTCTTCACCTCTACGTAGTCGTCGGCAGTCGGCAAGACCGTATCGTCCACATTCACCTCGCGCTGCTCACCACCGAGATCAGGATGTAGACGATGATCATCAGAACGAAGAAGGACAGGTCGAGTGCCACGCCCCCGAGACGCAACGGCGGGATGAACCGCCGCAGAAGCTTGAGCGGTGGATCGGTGACAGTGTAGGTGGCCTCCAGGACCACCACCATCGCCTTGCCGGGTTGCCATGAACGTGCGAACTGGAAGACGTAGTCCATGACCAGCCGGAAGATCAGCACGACGAGGAAGCACGTCAGCGCGATGTAGATCACATGTAGTGCCACGCTCATCCCGCGCGTCCCTCTCCCCTGTTTCCCGTGCTCTCGCGTTTTCCCACCGGCCTCGCGGCCGGTTCGTACTCGGTCGTGTACTCAGCTCTGGTTGAAGAATCCGCCCTCTGCGATGCGGGCCTTGTCCTCCGCCGTGACATCGACGTTAGCAGGCGACAACAGGAACACCTTCTGCGTCACGCGCTCAATGCTGCCATGGAGCCCGAAGACGAGACCGGCGGCAAAGTCGACAAGTCGCTTCGCGTCCGTGTCGTCCATCTCGGTGAGGTTCATGATCACCGGCGTGCCCTCGCGGAAGTGTTCCCCGATGGTGCGGGCCTCGTTGTAGGTCCGCGGGTGCAGCGTGGTGATGCGGTACGGCTCCCGCTCGGACACGACCTTTGGCATGATCACCGGTGCGCTCTTCTCCAGGCTCGGGCGTTCTGGTGTGATGGATGACACGGGGGCGATGCGCGCCGGCCGGCCGCTCTCGGCGGACAGCGCCGCAGGCACGTGCACCGGCTCGCGCTGCGCCGGGGGCGCCGCGATCCTCACCGGTTCCTCGCGCTCCAGCTGGCGGGGCGGCTGGTGCCGGCGCTCCGGCTCCGGCTCCAGCTCGGGTTCGAAATCGTCGTCGGGGTCGAATCCCCGGCCGTCGTACCCATCGTCCTCCACGAGGCCGAGGTAGACCGCCATCTTGCGCATTGCGCCGGCCATTCTCCGAGTCCTCCGCTCTGTGATGGATCGCCCTTGCCCTGCATGTCACAGCGCCGCCAAGCGCGTCAACGATCCACGGGGTCCGCCCGCTGTCTGCGGGAATGACCATATTTTCTGCTGTGGTTTGACTTGCTTCGCGACGTTACCCGAGCCGGGGGCGGTCTCCGAGTACCGCGCTGCCGATGCGTACGTGTGTCGCTCCGGCCGCCACGGCCTCTTCCAGGTCCGCGCTCATCCCAGCGGACACCATGTTCGCAGCCGGACGGGTCGCGCGCAGGGCAGTCGACAAATCCATCAGCCGATCGAACGCCGCACGCGGGCGGCCCTCGTAGGGACCGGCCAGCGGCGCGACCGTCATCAGTCCGTCGAACCGCAGACCCGGCGCCGCCTCGACCGCGGCGGCCAACTCCTCGACGCCGTCCGGTCCGACGCCGCCGCGGGCGCCCCGCTGGTCCGACTCGGCGTCGAGCGCGACCTGGACCAGGCAGCCGACCTCCCGCCCCGCGTTCTCCGCGGCCGCGGAGAGAGAGGAGACGAGCTTCAAACGGTCGACGGACTGCACCACATCCGCATAACCCACCACGGAACGGACCTTATTGGTCTGCAACTGGCCCACGAAGTGCCAGGTCAGATCCAGATCCGCACAGGCGGCGGCCTTCGGCGCCGCGTCCTGGTCACGGTTCTCGGCGACATGGCGCACACCGAGTCCGTGCAGGATCCTCACGTCGCTCGCGGGGTAGGTCTTGGTGACCACGATGAGGGTCACGTCCTCCCGCTTGCGGCCGGCCGCCGCGCAGGCGGCAGAGATACGTTCCTCCACCCCGGCCAGGTTCTCGGCGAGTTGGGTTCTGCGGTCCGTCATCTCTCTGCCTAACTGTCCAACCAGACAAATCCCGCGAGTCGCCCCGTCGTGCGGTCCCTGCGGTACGAGTAGTGGTCGCCCGACTCCAGGGTGCAGACCGCGGACGCCTGCCGGTCGCGGACCCCGAGGGCCGCCAACTGCGCGTGCACACCGGCCGCGACGTCGACCGCCGGGGTGCCCCAGCTGGTCTCGGCGCGGGCCTCCGGCTGTACCGCCGCGACCTCGTCGCGCATCTGCTCCGGCACTTCGTAGCACCGGCCGCAGACGGACGGGCCCGTGCGGGCGGTGATCCGGGAGGGTTCGGCGCCGAGTTCCACCATCGCCGCGACCGCGGCGGGGACGACTCCGGCGACCATCCCCGGCCGCCCCGCGTGGGCGGCGGCCGCCACCCCGGCGACCGGGTCGGCGAGCAGGACCGGGACGCAGTCCGCGGTGAGCACCCCGAGCGCGACGTCCCGCCGGTCGGTGACCAGGGCGTCCACCGGGGGAAGCTCGGCGCCCGGCGCCCAGTCGGGGCCGATCACCGCGACGTCCGCGCCGTGCACCTGGTTCATCCACACCACATGCGCCGGGTCGAGCCCCAGCGCTCCGGCGGCGCGGGCCCGGTTGGCCCGGACCGCGTCCGGGTCGTCGCCCACGGCGCCGCCGAGGTTGAGCTCCTCGTACGGAGCGGCGCTCACCCCGCCCCACCGATCGGTGAAGGCGAAGTGCGCGCCGCTCGTCAGGTCGTGCTGCCCTATCACTTCAGGAAGTCCGGAACGTCCAGCTCTTCGGCCTGGGTGTCCGGGTACGGGCGGGCCGGCGGGACCACCGGCGGGGTGGCCGGCTGCAGCGGGGCCTCGCTCGCCGCCGGGACCGGCTCGGCCTGGGCCGGGGCGTCCTCGCGCGGGCTCACGGTGCCGAGGCCGCCGATGCTGCGGGGGGTCTCGGTGGCGCGGGGCGCGGGGGCCGGCTCCTCGCGCTTGGCCGAGGCCGAGCCGAGGATGTTGTCGCGCCGGGCCGGCGGCTGACCGCCGTCGAAGCCGGCAGCGATGACGGTGACCCGGACCTCGTCGCCGAGGGCGTCGTCGATGACGGCGCCGAAGATGATGTTGGCCTCGGGGTGGGCCGCCTCGCTGACCAGCTGCGCGGCCTCGTTGATCTCGAAGAGACCGAGGTCCGAGCCGCCGGAGATGGAGAGCAGCACGCCGCGGGCGCCGTCGATGGACGCCTCGAGGAGCGGCGAGGAGATCGCCATCTCGGCGGCGGCCACCGCGCGGTCGTCGCCGCGCGCCGAGCCGATGCCCATGAGCGCCGAACCGGCCTCGGACATGACCGACTTGACGTCGGCGAAGTCGAGGTTGATCAGACCCGGGGTGGTGATGAGGTCGGTGATGCCCTGGACACCGCTCAGCAGCACCTGGTCGGCGGACTTGAAGGCGTCCAGCACCGAGACCTGGCGGTCCGAGATGGAGAGCAGCCGGTCGTTCGGGATGACGATGAGGGTGTCGACCTCTTCGCGGAGCTCGGCGATGCCGTCCTCCGCCTGGTTGGCGCGGCGCCGGCCCTCGAACGTGAACGGGCGGGTGACCACGCCGATGGTGAGGGCGCCCAGCGAGCGCGCGATGTTGGCGACGACGGGCGCGCCGCCGGTGCCGGTGCCGCCGCCTTCGCCGGCGGTGACGAAGACCATGTCGGCCCCCTTGAGGACCTCCTCGATCTCCTCGCGGTGGTCCTCTGCCGCCTTGCGGCCGACTGCCGGGTTGGCCCCGGCCCCGAGACCCCGGGTGAGTTCGCGGCCGACGTCGAGCTTGACGTCGGCGTCGCTCATCAACAGCGCCTGTGCGTCGGTGTTGATGGCGATGAACTCGACGCCCTTGAGACCGACCTCGATCATTCGGTTGATGGCATTGACACCACCGCCGCCGACACCGATGACCTTGATGACTGCGAGGTAGTTCTGCGGTGCTGCCACGTCGAAGGCCTCTCGCCTCGAGTTACGTGTCGCCGCTGCGCGGTGGTAGTCGCGTCACGACGACGGATGCCGATTGGGACGGTCCGAAATGCCGACCCGAACCCTAACGTTGAAGTTTAGGGTTACCAGTGTCTCTGTTCTCTGGACTCTTCCGAACAGGACACTAAGTCGACAAGTGGCGCACGTTCAACGAACACGCCGAACCTCCCGTTTTTCTTTTCACCCTATGTGATCACCCGTAGCGCTGGCCAACCAGGGTGCTGGCCAGCGGTGATGCACGTCAACTCCGCGAGGCCGCAGGGGCCGTGGGAGCGCTGACGTCGAAGTGTCCCGCTTCGGGTTCCGCTTTCATCAGCGCGGTGAGCACCCGGGCCTTCGCGGCACCCTCCTCGCCGCTCCCCCAGAACACGGTGCGGCCCCCTCCGAGCTCCAGGGTGACGGAGTCGTACGAGGCGACCTTGACGACACGGACGTCCCGGGCGATTTTCCGCGGGAGTTCGCCCGTCACGCGGACCGCTTCCATGAGCAGCCGGTCCGCGTCGAAGCGGCGCAGGCTGGGCGAGCGGGAGGCGTTCAGGACGAGCCGGGGGACGCCGGCCGGCGGCCGGTCGACGGTGGCGAAACGGAAGCCGACGGAGTCCACTTCGATGAACTTTCCGCCTTTTTCGACCAGCAGGACGGGCTTTCGTTCCGTCACTTTCAGATCGATTCCGTGCGGCCAGGACCGGGAGACCTCCACCGCGTCGATCCGGGGCAGCCGGTCGAGCAGCCGGGCCTCGATGGCGGCGGTGTCCACGGAGGCGAGCGGGGAGCCCAGCGGGACCGCCGCGGCGGCTTCCACTTCGGCCCGGGTGAGGACCTTCGCGCCCGAAGTCTTCACATGTTCCGCACGGAGCCAGGACGAGCCGTAGAACGCCCAGATCCCGCCGGCGCCGAGGACGAGGGCGGCCGCCGCGGCGATCAGACCGCGCGGACCGCGCAGCCGGGCGAGGGGGCCGGAGCCCCCCGGGGGGCCGGGCGGCCGGGCCGACGGGTCCTTCGGTGCGCGCGGGGCGCGCTGCTCTGCGGTCGTCGGTCCGGCTGCCACCTGGGGTCTCCCTCCGGCCGCCCTACCGCTGACGGTGGGCGGCGATCGCCTCGTACACCATGCCGACGAGCAGGTCGTCGGCGTCCCGGCGGCCGAACTCGGCGGCAGCGCGGGACATCTCGTACAGCCGGTGCGGATCGGACAGTACGGGCAGGACGTTGCCCTGCACCCACTGCGGGGTCAGCTCCGCGTCGTCGACGAGGAGTCCGCCGCCCGCCTTGACCACCGGCTGGGCGTTGAGCCGCTGTTCGCCGTTGCCGATGGGCAGCGGCACGTACGCGGCCGGGAGCCCGACGGCGGAGAGCTCGGCGACGGTCATCGCGCCCGCGCGGCAGAGCATCATGTCGGCCGCGGCGTACGCGAGATCCATCCGGTCCACGTACGGTACCGGCACGTAGGGCGGCATTCCGGGCATGTTGTCGACGCGCGGCAGTTCGTTCTTCGGGCCGACCGCGTGCAGGATCTGGATGCCGGAGCGCTGGAGCACCGGGGCGATCTGCTGGACGACCTCGTTGAGCCGGCGCGCGCCCTGCGAACCGCCGGAGACCAGCAGGGTCGGCAGGTTGGGGTCGAGGCCGAAGGCGGCGCGCGCCTCGGGACGCACCCGGGCGCGGTCGAGGGTGGCGATGGTGTGCCGCAGCGGGATGCCGATGTAGCGGGCGTTCCGGAGCTTGGAGTCGGGGGTGGAGACGCCGACCCCGGCCGCGTACCGCGAGCCGATCTTGTTGGCCAGGCCGGGCCGGGCGTTGGCCTCGTGCACCACGATCGGCACGCCGAGCCGCTTGGCGGCCAGATAGCCGGGCAGGGCCACATAGCCGCCGAAGCCGACGACGCAGTCGGCCTTGGTGCGCTCCAGGACCTGCTCGGCGGCCTTGATCGTGCCGCGCAGCCGCCCGGGGACGGTGATCAGCTCGGGGGTGGGTTTGCGCGGCAGCGGCACGGCGGGGATGAGCGCCAACTCGTAGCCCCGCTCGGGCACGAGCCGGGTCTCCAGACCCTTCTCCGTGCCCAGCGCCGTGATCCCCACGCTGGGGTCCTGCCTGCGCAGGGCGTCCGCGAGGGCGAGCGCGGGCTCGATGTGGCCGGCGGTCCCCCCACCGGCGAGTACGACATGCACCGAAATTCACCGCTCTCCGGACGGACGCTTCTTGACGCGCCGTCGCATCGACTTCCATCTCACCCCGGCCCGCTTGCCCCAGCCGGGGCGGCGCATGGCCAGGGCCGCTTTCGCGCTGGGCTCCTGTCGCGCGAAGGCGATCAGCAACCCGACGGCGAACATGGTCGGCAGCAGGGCCGACCCTCCGTACGAGAACAGCGGGAGCGGGACTCCGGCGATCGGCAGCAGACCGAGCACCGCACCGATGTTGATCACGGCCTGCGCCGTGATCCAGGTGGTCACGCCTCCCGCGGCAAACCTGACGAAGGGGTCCTCCGTGCGTCCGGCCACGCGGATACCCGCATAGCCTAGAGCCGCGAACAGGGCGAGTACCGACAGCGTCCCCGCCAGCCCCAGTTCCTCCCCGGTGACGGCGAAGATGAAGTCGGTGTGCGCTTCAGGCAGTTGGCCCCATTTTTCCACACTGGCACCCAGACCGGAACCGAACCATCCGCCTGATGCCAGAGCATAGATACCGTGCGCGGCCTGCCAGCACGGGTCCCCCTCCCCGCCGGGGTCGCTGGCCCCGATGCAGGCGAACCGCTTCATCCGGTTCGGGCTGGTCTTGATGAGGATCAGACCGATCAGCCCGGCGACCGCGAGCACTCCGGCGAACAGCCGGGTGGGCGCGCCCGCGGTCCACAGCAGGCCGAACAGGATCGCGGCGAGCACGATGGAGGTGCCCATGTCACCGCCGAGCATGATCAGCCCCAGCAGCATGAACGTTCCTGGAACCAGCGGCACCAGCATGTGCTTCCACTGGGTCAGCAGCTTCATGTCGTGCTTGCGGGCCAGCAGGTCCGCGCCCCACAGGATCAGCGCCAGCTTGCCGAACTCGCTGGGCTGGAGCTGGAACGGGCCGCCCAGGTAGATCCAGTTCTGGTTGCCGTTGACGGAGTGCCCTATCCCGGGGATCTGCACCAGCACCATCAGGAAGACGGTGCCCATCAGCAGCGGGTATGCCAGCGCGCGGTGCAGTTTGACCGGCATCCGGGAGGCCAGCAGGAGCAGTCCGCCGCCGATGAGCGCGGCGAGGAACTGCTTGCCGAAGAAGTACGAGGCGGGCAGGTCGTACTTCAGCGCCGTGATCATCGACGCCGAGTAGACCATCACCAGGCCGAGCGTGGTGATCAGCAGGCCGGCGCCCATGATCACGTAGTACGCGGTGAGCGGCCGGTCCCAGGCCCGCCGGGCCCGTTCGTAGCTCCGCCGCAGGCCGCCGCGGGGGCGCCGCGGGGATGCGGGGGCCCGCCCCCCGCCGCGTACGGCGGAGGGCCGGCGCGCTCCGGCGATCCTGGTCGGCATCAGTCGCTGTCCCCTCCAGTCGAGTCCGGCGCGGCCGCGCCGGACCTGAGGCTGGTCAGGTCAGACGGGCCCGGCGCCGGCGAGGGCACGGACGGCGTCCGCGAACGCCTCGCCGCGCTTGTTGTAGTTGACGAACATGTCCATGGAGGCACAGGCCGGGGCCAGCAGGACGGTGTCTCCGGGCCGGGCGAGCCGGGCCGCCTCCTGGACCGCCGCCGACATCGCCCCAGTGTCGGTCCGGTCGAGGTCGACCACCGGGACTTCGGGGGCGTGTCGCGCGAGGGCTTCGGCGATGAGCCGCCGGTCCTGGCCGATCAGCACCACGCCGCGCAGCCGCTTCGCCGACTTCTGCACGAGCTCGTCGAAGGTCGCACCCTTGGCGAGGCCGCCGGCGATCCAGACGATCGGCTCGTACGCCGCCAACGAGGCTTCCGCGGCATGGGTGTTGGTGGCCTTGGAGTCGTCGACGTACGCGACGCCGTCGACGTCCTGGACGTGCTCGATGCGGTGCGCGTCGGGGCGGAAGGCCCGCAGCCCGTCGCGTACGGCCTTCGGCTCGACGCCGAAGGCGCGGGCGAGGGCCGCCGCGGCGAGGGCGTTGGCGATGTTGTGCGGGGCCGGCGGCCGGACGTCGGAGACCTCGGCGAGCTCCTGGGCGTTCTTCTGCCGGTTCTCGACGAAGGCCCGGTCGACGAGGATCCCCTCGACGACGCCGAGCTGGGACGGACCGGGGGTGCCGAGGGTGAAGCCGATCGCGCGGCAGCCCTCGACCACGTCGGCGTCCTCGACGAGCCGCTCGGTGGCCGGATCGGCGGCGTTGTACACGCAGGCGACCTGGTTGCCCTCGTAGATCCGGCCCTTGTCGGCGGCGTACGCCTCCATGGAGCCGTGCCAGTCGAGGTGGTCCGGCGCGAGGTTGAGCACGGCCGCGGAGTGGGCCCGCAGGGACGGCGCCCAGTGCAGCTGGTAGCTGGAGAGCTCGACGGCGAGCACGTCGTACCGCTCGTCGCCGAGGACGGCGTCGAGCAGCGAGACCCCGATGTTGCCGACGGCGGCGGTCTTCAGACCGGCCGCCTCCAGGATGGAGGCGAGCATCCGCACGGTCGTGGTCTTGCCGTTGGTGCCGGTGACCGCGAGCCAGGGAGCGGCGTCGGGGCCACGGAGGCGCCAGGCGAGCTCGACGTCGCCCCAGACCTCGACGCCCGCCTCGGCGGCGGCCTGGAAGAGCGGCTTGTCGGGCCGCCAGCCGGGGGCGGTGACGATCAGCTCGGTGCCCTCGGGCAGCGTCGCCCCGTCGCCGAGCCGAACGGTGATCCCCTCCGCCTCCAGCTCCGCGGCCTGGGCCCGGGCGCGCTCGTCGTCGCCGTCGTTGACGACGGTCACGACCGCGCCGAGGCCGTGCAGGACGCGGGCCGCGGGGATTCCGCTGACGCCGAGTCCCGCGACCGTGACCCGCTTGCCCTTCCAGTCCACCGTCTCGCTCACTTCTCGGATGCCCATCCCGCGTAGAAGAGGCCCAGACCCACGATGACGCACATGCCCTGGATGATCCAGAAACGGACCACGACGAGCACCTCGGACCAGCCCTTGAGCTCGAAGTGGTGCTGCAGCGGAGCCATCCGGAAGACCCGCTTACCAGTCATCTTGAACGAGCCGACCTGGATGACCACGGACATCGTGATCATCACGAACAGGCCGCCGAGCAGCGCGAGCAGCAGCTCGGTGCGGGAGCAGATCGCGAGACCGGCGAGCGCGCCGCCGAGGGCCAGCGAACCGGTGTCGCCCATGAAGATCTTGGCCGGCGAGGTGTTCCACCACAGGAAGCCGAAGCAGGCGCCCATCAGGGCGGAGGCGACGACCGCGAGATCGAGCGGGTCGCGGACCTCGAAGCAGGCGTTCGGGTTGGTGAGTTCGAGCGCGTTGGCGCAGGACTCCTGGAACTGCCACAGACCGATGAAGGTGTACGCGCCGAAGACCATCACCGAGGCGCCGGTGGCCAGTCCGTCCAGACCGTCGGTCAGGTTCACGCCGTTGGACATGGCCAGGATCATGAACAGCGCCCAGACCACGAACAGCACCGGGCCGATGGCCCAGCCGAAGTCGGTGATGAAGGAGATCTTGGTGGAGGCCGGGGTCAGTCCGCGCAGATCGGCGAACTGCAGCGACAGCACGGCGAAGGCGATGCCGACGATCAGCTGGCCGGCCATCTTCGCCTTGGCCCGCAGACCCAGCGAGCGCTGCTTGACGATCTTGATGTAGTCGTCGAGGAAGCCGACCAGGCCCATGCCGGCCATCAGGAACAGCACCAGGACGCCCGAGTACGTCGGGTCCTCGCCGGTGATGACCTTGGCGAGCGCGTACGCGATGAGCGTGGCCAGGATGAAGGAGATACCGCCCATGGTGGGCGTGCCCTTCTTGCTGCCGTGGGTGCGCGGGCCGTCGTCCCGGATGAACTGCCCGTATCCCTTGCGGGCCAGCAGCTTGATGAGCAGCGGGGTGCCGATCAGGGTCAGGAAGAGCCCGATGGCTCCCGCGAAGAGGATCTGCCTCATCGGCCGGCGACCTCGCTCCCCGAGTCGAGCAGCGCCAGGGCCACCTGCTCCAGCCCCACCGACCGGGACGCCTTCACCAGCACGACGTCCCCCGGACGCAGTTCTCTGCGCAACAGGTCGACCGCCGCCTGCGCGTCGGACACGTGCACCGACTCCTCACCCCACGAACCCTCGTTATATGCGCCCAGTTGCAGCCAGGACGCTTCCCTGTCCCCGACCGCGACGAGCTTGCTGACGTTGAGCCGGACGGCGAGCCGCCCGACCGCGTCGTGCTCGGCGAGCGAGTCGTCGCCGAGCTCGGCCATCTTGCCGAGCACCGCCCACGTCCGCGCCCCCCTGGCCTGAGCGGCCCTGCCCATGGCCGCGAGCGCGCGCAGGGCGGCTCGCATGGACTCGGGATTCGCGTTGTAGGCGTCGTTGACGATCGTGACGCCGTCCGAACGCTCGGTGACCTCCATGCGCCAGCGCGACAGGGTGCCGGCCTCGGAGAGCGCGGTGGCGATCTCCTCGACAGGCATGCCCAGCTCATGGGCGACGGCGGCCGCGGCGAGCGCGTTCGACACGTGGTGCTCACCGTACAGGCGCAAGGTCACGTCACTGCACCCGGTGGGTGTGTGAAGACTGAAAGAGGGTTGTCCGTTCTCCATGAGCCGGACATTCACGGCACGCACGGCCGCGTCCGGGGCCTCTCCGAAGAGGACGACGCGCGCCTTGGTGCGGCTCGCCATGGCGCGGACGAGCGGATCGTCGGCGTTCAGGACGGCGACGCCGCCGTCCTCGGGCAGGTTCTCCACGAGCTCGCCCTTGGCCTGGGCGATCTGCTCGCGGCCGCCGAACTCGCCGATGTGGGCGGTGCCGACGTTGAGGACCAGACCGATGCGCGGCGGGGTCAGGCCGGTGAGGTAGCGGATGTGGCCGATGCCGCGCGCGCCCATCTCCAGGACCAGGTGCTGGGTGTCCTCGGTGGCGCGCAGCGCGGTGAGCGGCAGCCCGATCTCGTTGTTGAGCGAGCCGGGCGTCCACACGGTCGGCGCGTGCTTCTGCAGGACCTGGGCGATCAGGTCCTTGGTGGAGGTCTTGCCGGCGGAGCCGGTGAGCGCGACGACGTCGGTGCCGAGCCGTTCGACGACGGCGCGGGCGAGCGCGCCGAGCGCCGCCTGGACGTCGTCCACGACGATCGCGGGCACGCCGACGGGGCGGGCGGCCAGAACGGCTGCCGCGCCCGCCTCGACCGCGCGCACCGCGTAGTCGTGGCCGTCGACCTGCTCGCCGGCGAAGGCGGCGAAGAGGCTGCCGGCCTGCACCTCGCGGGAGTCGATGACGACGGGACCGGTGACCCGCACGGACGGATCCGGTATGTCGTACGCCTGCCCGCCGACGATTTCGGCGATCTCGGCGAGGGAGAGGGCGATCACTGCTTCATCCCTGACTGTTCTTGTGACGGTGGTCGATCGCGTCGCGCAGGACCTCGCGGTCGTCGAAGGGGCGGATCACGCCGGCGACGTCCTGGCCCTGCTCATGGCCCTTGCCGGCGACGAGGACGGTGTCGCCGGGCTCCGCACGGGCCACGGCCGCGGCGATCGCGGCGGCCCGGTCGGGCTCGACCAGGACGTCGCCGCGCTCCCCGGCCGGCACCCCGGCGGCGCCCGCGAGCATCGCGAGCAGGATCGCCAGCGGGTCCTCGGAGCGGGGGTTGTCGGAGGTCAGTACGGCGGTGTCGGCCAGCCGGGCCGCGGCGGCGCCCATCGGGCCGCGCTTGGTGGCGTCGCGGTCGCCGCCGCAGCCGATGACGACGTGCAGCCGGCCCTCGGTGACCTCGCGCAGCGAGCGCAGCACCGACTCGACGGCGTCGGTCTTGTGCGCGTAGTCGACGACGGCGAGGTACGGCTGGCCGGCGTCGACGCGCTCCAGGCGGCCGGGCACGCCGGGCACGGCGGCCACGCCGTCGGCGGCGGTCTGCGGGTCGAGCCCGGCGACGGCCAGGGTGACGATCGCGGCGAGGGTGTTGGCGACGTTGAACGGGCCGGGCAGCGGGGCGGTGGCGGTGATCCGCTCGCCCTTCGGGCCGACGGCGGTGAACGTCGAGTCGGCGGCGCCCAGGACGACGTCCTCGGCGCGCCAGTCGGCGGCCGGGTCGCCGGCGGCGGAGAAGGTGACCAGCGGGACGCCGGCCTCCTGCACCAGCCGGCGGCCGTACGCGTCGTCCAGGTTCACGACGCCCTGTTTGCTGCGTTTCGGCGTGAACAGCTGCGCCTTGGCCCGGAAGTAGTCCTCCATGTCGGAGTGGAACTCCATGTGTTCCGGGCTGAGGTTGTTGAAGACGGCGACGTCGAAGACGCAGCCGTCGACCCGGCCGAGCACGAGGGCGTGGCTGGAGACCTCCATGGCGACCGCCTCGACGCCGCGTTCGCGCATGACCGCGAACAGCGCCTGGAGGTCGGTGGCCTCGGGGGTGGTGCGCTCGGACTTGATGCGCTCGTCGCCGATCCGCATCTCGACGGTGCCGATCAGCCCGGTCCGCCGGCCGGCCGCCCGCAGGCCTCCCTCCCGTCGCCCACCACCACCCTTGGTCGACAGCGCTGCGCGCAGGCCCCCTTCCACGAGGTAGGCCGTGGTCGTCTTGCCGGAGGTGCCGGTGATGCCGAGCTGCAGCAGTCCGTCGCCGGGCCGGCCGTAGATCTCGGCGGCGAGTTCGCCCATCCTGCCGCGAGGGTCCCCGACCGCGAGGACCGGCAGTCCGGTCGCGGCGGCGCGCTCGGCGCCGCTCGGGTCGGTGAGGATCGCGACCGCGCCGAGGCCGGCGGCCTGGGCGGCGAAGTCGGCGCCGTGCAGCCGGGCGCCGGGCAGGGCCGCGTACACGTCCCCGGGGCGTACCGCCCGCGAGTCGTGGGTGATCCCGGTCACCTCGGCCCGGCCCTGGGTCTCGACACCCAGCCGGGCGGCGAGCTCGCCGAGCGGGGTCGGGGAGGGCTGCGCCGGGCGGGGCGGGGCGCTTCGGTACTGATCAGCTTGTGGCACGGCGGTGAGCGTACCGGGCGCACCCTGCGCAGGGCTAAATGAGCCCGCGGGGGTGCGGTCGTCGGGCGTCCGGTTCCCGGGTTCCGGGGTGATCGTTCTCACTGGTGGTGCTCCCGCCGGTTCAGGGGGTGAAGGCGACCGGCATCCGGGGAGGTTCGGCGCCGGTCGGGGCGACGTGCAGGGTCTTGAGGGCGAACTCCATGACCTTCTTGTAGATGGGTCCGCAGATCTGTCCGCCGAAGTGGCTGCCCTTGGTGGGGTTCTGGATGGCGCAGTAGACGGTGATGCGGGGCTTGTCGGCGGGCGCGAAGCCGGCGAAGGACGCCGTGTAGCCCTTGTACCGGCCGAGTTCGGGGTCGACGCGGTTGGCGGTGCCGGTCTTGCCGGCGACCCGGTAGCCGGGGATGGCCGCCTTGGTGCCGGTGCCCTCCTCGTCGCCGACCACGGACTCCAGCATCCGCGCGAGGGTCTTCGCGGTCTTCTCGCTGATCACCCGGGTCTGCTCGGGCTCGGCGGCCGGGGTGAAGCCGCCGTCGGGTCCCTTGGTGCCGCGGACCAGCGTCGGCTCGATGCGTACACCGCCGTTGGCGATGGTCGAGTAGACGGAGGCGGCCTGCATGGCGTTGACGGACAGGCCCTGGCCGAAGGGGATCGTGTACTGCTGCGAGGTCGACCACTTCTGCGGCGGGGCGAGGATGCCGGGGGTCTCGCCGGGGTAGTCGAGGCCGGTCGGGCTGCCGATGCCGAACTTGCGCAGGTACGAGTGGAGGACCTTGTTGGACTCGGCCTGGGTGTCCCCGAGCTGGCCGGTGGCCAGGATGGTGCCGATGTTGCTGGACTTGGCGAGGACGCCGTTGAGCGTCAGGTACCAGGTGGGGTGGTCGATGTCGTCCTTGAACAGCCGGTCGCCGCGGTGCAGCCGGTTGGGCACGGTGACATGGGTGTCGGGGGCGGCCACGCCCTCCTCCAACACCGCGGCCATGGACATGACCTTGCTGGTGGAGCCGGGCTCGTACGCGTCCTGGAGGGCGGCGTTGCCCATGGCGGCGGCGTTGGCCTGGCTGAGGTCGTTCGGGTCGAAGCCGGGGGCGTTGGCCATGGCCAGCACCTCCCCGGTCTTGATGTCCTGCACTATCACGTAGCCGCGGTCGGCCCTGGACTTCTTCACCTGCTCGGTGATGGCCTGCTGGGCGGCCCACTGGATGTCCCGGTCGATGGTCAGCTCGATGTCGGCGCCGGGCACGGCGGGGGTGCCGCGGGAGCCGGCCGTCGGTACCTCGCGGCCGCCGGACTGGGCATAGCGGATCTTGCCGTCCTGGCCGGCCAGGTCCTTGTCGAGCATGGACTCCACGCCGCCCGCGCCGCGGCCCTCGGCGTTGACGTAGCCCAGTATCCCGGCGGCGAGTTCGCCGTTCGGGTACACCCGCTTGGTGCTGCGCTCGGACAGGATGCCGCCGAGCAGGTTGATCCCGTTGCCGCCCTGGGAGGGGCGGGACTTCTGGGCGTAGACCTTCTTCAGGTCCTTGATCTGGTTCCAGACCTGCGGGGTCTGCTTGCGGGCCAGCAGCGCGTAGCGGGACTTGGGGGTGCGCAGCTTCTTGGCCAGCTCGGCGGGCTGCTTGCCGAGGATCGGCGCGAGAAGGGCGGCGGCCTGCTCGGGGGCGTCGGTCCGCTTGCTCTCCTCGGGCGTGAAGAGCTTCGGGTCGGCGGTGATGTCGTACGCGTCGACGCTGGCGGCCAGCGCGATGCCGGCCCGGTCGGTGATCTCGCCGCGGTCGGCGGAGAGCGTGTACTCCTGGTAGCGGTGCTTCTCGGCCTTGGCCGCGTACGCGGCGGCGTCGACGGCCTGGACCTGCAGCAGCCGGACGACGAAGGCCAGCATGACGAGGGTCAGGCCGACCGAGACCAGGCGCAGCCGGGGCTTGGGGCGGCCGAGCTTGATGGTGCGGGCCCTGGGGCGCGGCCGGGCGGCGGGCCGGGCACCGGCCGGGCGGCGCGCGGGGGCCTGACGTGCGGGGGCGGGCTTGCGCGGGGCGGCGGAGGACGAGGGCCTCGGGCGCGCGGGGCCGGGGACCCGGCGGCCCGGGGGTTCCTTGGGGGGCACGGCGTCACCTGCCGGAGGTCGTCGGTGCGGTCGCGGACGGGGGTGCGGACGGGGGCGCCGCAGGGGACTGCTGGGCGTTCTGCTGCGGGGCGTTCTGTGCGGTGCTCTGCGGCGGGTTCTGAGAGGTGTTCGTCCCGGGGCCGGCGGGGGTGCGCGGGGGCGTCGGGCTCGGGGACGGCTCCGGCGGCGCGGAGGCCACCGAGCGCTCGCCGCGGACCTTGCCGTCCGGGTCGAGGAAGGCCGGGCTGCCGCCGGGCACCATGCCCAGCTCACGGGCCCGGCGCTCCAGCGCGTCCGGGGCCGAGTAGTCGTCCACGTCGCGCTGGAGGGCCTGTTCCTCGTCGGTGAGCTCGGTGGTCCGGGCCTTGAGGTCGCGCAGCTTGAAGGAGCCCTGGTTGAGGGCGGAGTTCAGCAGCAGCAGGGTGATCAGGCCGCCGCCGAGCAGCACGACGACCAGCAGGACGAAGGGGGTGCGGGCGGCCGTGCTCGGCCCCGACGGCATGAGCCGTCCCAGGCGGGCGGCGCGGCCCTTCAGCGGCCCCTGCTTCGTCACCGTGCGTCCCCGTTCCTCACGAAGGCTCGTCCTCCCGGATCCGCTCCGCGCCCCGCAGCCGGGCCGGGGCCGCGCGCCGGTTCTCCGCGACCTCCTCCTCGGTGGGCAGTTCGGCTCCGCGGGTCAGCAGCTTCAGCCGCGGCTGGTACTTCTCCGGCACCACCGGCAGTCCGGCCGGGGCGGTGTTGGCCGCGCCGGCCGCGAAGACCTGCTTGACGATGCGGTCCTCCAGCGACTGGTACGAGAGCACGACCACGCGGCCGCCGACGCGGACCGCCTTCACGGCCGCCGGGATCGCGTTCTCGACCGCCTCCAGCTCGCGGTTCACCTCGATCCGCAGCGCCTGGAAGGTGCGCTTGGCCGGGTTGCCGCCGGTGCGCTTGGCGGCCTGCGGCAGCGCGTCGCGGATCAGCTCGACGAGCCGGGCGCTGTTGCTGAAGGGCTCCTTCTCGCGCGCCCGCACGATCGCCGAGACGATCCGCTTGGCCTGCTTCTCCTCGCCGTACGCACGAAGGATCCGCACCAGCTCGCCGGCCGGGTAGGTGTTGAGCACCTCGGCGGCGCTGATCCCGGTCGTCTGGTCCATGCGCATGTCGAGCGGGGCGTCCTGGGCGTAGGCGAAGCCGCGGCCGGCCTCGTCCAGCTGCATGGAGGAGACGCCCAGGTCGAACAGGACGCCGTCGACGCGGGGGACGCCGAGCCGGTCGAGGACCTCGGGAAGCTCGTCGTACACGGCGTGGACGAGGGTGGCGCGCTCGCCGTACGGGGCGAGCCGCTCGCCGGACAGGCGCAGCGCCTCCGTGTCCCGGTCAAGGGCGATCAGCCGCACCTCGGGGAACTGCTTGAGCAGTTCCTCGCTGTGTCCGCCGAGGCCGAGCGTGCAGTCGACGACGACCGCTCCCGGCCGGCGCAGCGCCGGGGCCAACATGTCCAGGCACCGCTGGAGCATCACCGGGACGTGTCGGTCGTTGCTCAATGCCGCCCTCTCAGAATCCGGAGCGGCGCTCCGTACGGGTCGGGTCACAGCCGGGCCCCCGTACGCAGCCGCCGCCCACGCGGGGAGAAACCACAGAAACCACTGAAATCGCGCAATGTCTCCGTGAACTGCGCGCAACTCTAGTCCACGGGCAGGCCCGGTCAATCAACCGGTCAGCGCCGCGTTTCGCCCCCTGTGGAGTACCTCACAACAAGCCGCATTGACGTTCTTTGTCCACTCTCACAGCGGGCCGAGGAGAGGCGTGACCACTACCGTCGTAGACATGTCGACCTCCGCGCACCCCTCTGCCGACACCGCCGACGCCATACGCACCGTCGGGACGGTCACCGACCGTCTCGTCCAGGCGAACGAGCGCTACGCCGCCGGCTTCACCGACCCCGGAATGGACGCCCGCCCCGTCCTGAACGTCGCCGTCGTCGCCTGTATGGACGCCCGTCTGGACCTGCACGCCGCGCTCGGTCTCGAGCTCGGCGACTGCCACACCATCCGCAACGCGGGCGGTGTGGTCACCGACGACGTGATCCGCTCCCTCACCATCAGCCAGCGGGCCCTGGGCACGCGCAGCGTGGTCCTGATCCACCACACCGGCTGCGGTCTGGAATCCCTCACCGAGGAGTTCCGGCACGAGCTGGAGATGGAGGTCGGCCAGCGGCCGGCCTGGGCCGTCGAGGCCTTCCGCGACGTCGACCAGGACGTGCGGCAGTCGATGCAGCGGGTGCGCACCTCCCCGTTCCTGCTGCACACCGACGACGTCCGCGGTTTCGTCTTCGACGTGCACTCCGGGCTGCTGCGCGAGATCGACCCGGCCTGAGTCCGCGCCCGGATCGCCGCCCGGACCCCGCCCGGATCCCGGGCGGAAACCGGCAAACCCCGGCATATTCGAGGCTCTTGTCCACGCGCAAGTGACATGACGCGTCGGCCCTGACAAGAATGCTCGGGTGACACCCCCTCGGAACGACTGGGGACCCGGTGTCCTGTTCGGCGAGGAGGGCCGGGGTGACGACCTATGACGAGCGAGCGAGCCTCTCAGATCTGACGACCGTGGCGGACAGGATCCGCCGGTCGGTGGAGAGCGTGATCGAGGGCAAGCCCGAGGTCGTACGACTCGCCCTGACCGTCCTGCTCGCCGAGGGACATCTGCTGATCGAGGACGTACCGGGCGTCGGCAAGACGATGCTGGCGAAGACGCTGGCGCAGTCGGTCGACTGCTCGGTGCGGCGCATCCAGTTCACGCCGGACCTGCTCCCCTCGGACATCACCGGCGTCTCGATCTACGACCAGCAGCGGCGGGACTTCGAGTTCAAGCCGGGCGCGATCTTCGCGCAGATCGTCATCGGCGACGAGATCAACCGCGCCTCGCCGAAGACGCAGTCGGCGCTCCTGGAGTCGATGGAGGAGCGACAGGTCACCATCGACGGGCAGAGCTACGAGCTGCCCAGCCCCTTCATGGTGGTCGCCACCCAGAACCCGGTGGAGATGGAGGGCACCTACCCGCTGCCCGAGGCGCAGCGGGACCGCTTCATGGCCCGCGTCTCCATGGGGTACCCGAGCCCCGAGGCCGAGCTGGCGATGCTGGACGTGCACGGCTCCGTCTCCCCGCTGGACGAACTGCAGCCGGTCGCGCACGCCCATGACGTGCTGAAGCTGATCGACGCGGTGCGGACCGTGCACGTCGCCGAGGCGGTACGCCGGTACGCGGTCGAGCTCGTCTCGGCCACCCGCAACCACCCGGACCTGCGGCTCGGCGCCTCGCCGCGGGCCACGCTGCATCTGCTGCGGGCCGCCAAGGCCTCCGCCGCGCTCAGCGGCCGCGACTACGTGCTCCCCGACGACGTGCAGGCCCTGGCCGGCCCGGTCCTGGCGCACCGGCTGCTGCCGACCGCACAGGCCCAGCTGAACCGGCGCAGCGCCGAGCAGGTCGTCCTCGACATCCTCCAGCGCACCCCGGTCCCGCAGGCCGCGCCGCAGACCGCGCCGCCTGCCGGCCCGCTGTACGGCCAGCAGCAGCCCGGCGCCCGGCGGCTGTGATGGCGGCCGCCGGACCCGCCGCGGCACAGAGCGGCGCGCCGGACGGCGGACCGGACGGCGGACGACGCGACGGCGGGCGGCAGGGCGAGGAGCGGGGCGGCCTGCGGGCCGCCCTGTCCGGCCTGACCACCCGCGGCCGGTCCTTCCTCGCCGCCGGGGTCGCCGCGGGCGTCTGCGCGTACGTGCTCGGCCAGGGCGATCTGCTGCGCGTCGGGCTGCTGCTCGCCGTGCTGCCGCTGATCTGCGTGCTCGTGCTGTACCGCACCCGCTACCGGGTCGCGGGCAGCCGCCGGCTGACGCCGCTTCGGGTGCCCGCGGGCTCCGAGGCCCGGGTGCACCTGCGGATGGACAACGTGTCGCGGCTGCCCACCGGGCTGCTGATGCTCCAGGACCACGTGCCGTACATGCTCGGCCCGCGGCCCCGCTTCGTGCTCGACCGGGTCGAGGCGGGCGGGCGCCGGGAGGTCTCGTACAAGGTCCGCTCCGATCTGCGCGGTCGGTTCCCGCTGGGGCCGCTGCAGCTGCGGCTGAGCGACCCGTTCGGGATGTGCGAGCTCACCCGCTCGTTCAGCGCGTACGACACGCTCACGGTGATCCCGCGGACCGAGCCGCTGCCGCCGGTGCGGCTCGGCGGCGAGGGCGCCGGGTACGGCGACGGGCTGCAGCGCTCGGTGGCGCTGGCCGGCGACGACGACGTGATCCCGCGCGTCTACCGGCACGGCGACGACCTGCGCCGGGTCCACTGGCGGTCCACCGCCCGCTACGGCGAGCTGATGGTCCGCCGCGAGGAGCAGCCGCAGCGGGCCCGCTGCACGGTGCTGCTCGACACCCGCCGGAGCGCCTTCCAGGGCGCGGGCCCGGACTCGGCCTTCGAGTGGGCGGTGTCCGGCGCGGCGTCCGTGCTGGTGCACATGCTGGAGCGGGGCTTCTCGGTCCGGCTGCTCACCGACGACGGCACCGCCGTGCCGAGCGAGGGCGGCGACGGCTTCGCGGCCTCGGCCGCCGCGGACTCCGCCGAGGCCGCGGGCCTGCTGATGGACGCCCTCGCGGTCGTGGACCACTCGGACGGCGCGGGGCTCTCCCGCGCGTCCGACGTGCTGCGCGGCACCGACAGCGGGCTGCTGATCGCGTTCCTCGGCGACCTGGACGAGGAGCAGGCGAGGCTTCTGGGCCGGATGCGGCGCCACGGCGGCGCGGCCGTGGCCTTCGTGCTGGACTCCGGGGACTGGCTGACCGGCGGCGCCGTGTCCGGCGCGGTCGACGCCCGGCTCCGCACGCTGCGCGACGCCGGCTGGACCGCGGTGCCGGTCCGGCCCGGCACCTCGCTGACCGCGCTGTGGCAGCAGGCCGCCGGCGCGGGCGCGAGCGCCGCCCCTGCGGCCGGCGCGCGCTTCGGTACGACGAACCACCCGGGGGGACGGTCATGAGCGGCCGGGCCAGGCTGACGCTGTGCGCGTACGCCGCGACGCTGATGGCGGCGGGGGCGCTGATCCCGCTGGTCCAGCCGTCGTCGTGGATCGTGACGGCCGCCGTGCTGCTGGCGGTCCTGAGCGGCGTGGGCGCGCTGACCCGGCGGGTGCCGCTGGCGCGTCCGCTGACGATCGGCGCGCAGGCCCTGGCGGCACTGCTGGCGCTGACGCTGGTCTTCGTCCGTGAGCAGGCGGTGCTCGGCTTCCTGCCGGGGCCGCAGGCGTTCACGGCGTTCGCGGCGCTGTTCGAGGCGGGCGCGGCGGACGTCGGCCGGTACGCCAGCCCCGCGCCGGCCACCGACGGCATCCGGCTGATGCTGGTCGGCGGAGTGCTGGTGATCGGCCTGGTGGTGGACGCGCTCGCCGTGACGTTCCGCCTCGCCGCCCCGGCGGGCCTGCCGCTGCTGGCGCTGTACTCGGTGGCCGCCGGGCTGTCCGGCGGCAACGCGAGCTGGGCGTGGTTCCTGCTCGCCGCCACCGGCTATCTGCTGCTCCTGCTCGCGGAGGGCCGCGACCGGCTGTCCCAGTGGGGCCGGGTGTTCGGCGGGGTGCCGCGGTCCGCCGGCCGGGCGGCCGGCCTCGAGCCCGACGGCACCGCGTCCTCCCCCACCCGCACGGGCCGGCGCATCGGCGTGGTCGCGATGGGCGTGGCGCTCGCCGTGCCGGCGGCGCTGCCGGCGATGAGCGGCGGCATGTTCGGCGGTCCTGGCCCGGGGACCGGGTCGGGCGGCGGCCGCGGCGGGACGATCTCGGCGGTGAACCCGCTGGTCTCGCTGCAGGACAACCTGAACCAGCCCGAGGACCGCGAGGTGCTCAGCTACCGGACCAACGCGACCGAGACCTCGGACCTGTATCTGCGTCTGGTGGCGCTCGACCAGTTCGACGGCACCTCGTGGAAGTCCTCCAAGCGGTCGGTCCAGGACGTGCCCGACCGGCTGCCGGAGCCGCAGGGCCTGGGCGACGCCGTCGCCCGCACCGAGGTGACCGGCAACTTCGTGGCCTCGGAGTCGTACGAGCAGAAGTGGCTGCCGATGCCGTTCCCGGCGACCCAGGTCGAGATCGGCGGGCGCTGGCGGTACGAGCCGACCGGGCGGATGCTCGTCGGCGACGAGAAGCAGAGCACCCGGGGTGTCCGGTACACGGTCTCCAGCCTGCGGGTGGAGCCGACGGCCCGGCAGCTGGCGAACGCGCCCGAGGCCCCGGAGGCGCTGCGCCGCGAGTACACGAAGGTGCCGGCGTCGCTGCCCGCCGAGGTGGCCGCGACGGCCCGGCGGGTGGCGGGGAAGGCCGACAACGCGTACGAGCAGGCCGTGGCGCTGCAGGAGTGGTTCACCCGGTCCGGCGGCTTCCGCTACGACACGACGGTCTCCTCGGGGACCGGCGCGGAGGCGATCACCCGCTTCCTGCAGCGGAAGGAGGGCTTCTGCGTCCACTTCTCCTTCTCCATGGCGGCGATGGCCCGGACGCTGGGCATCCCGGCGCGGGTCGCGGTCGGCTTCATGCCGGGCACCACGCAGCTGGACGGGCGGATCTCGGTCGGCATTCGGGACGCGCACGCCTGGCCGGAGCTGTACTTCGAGGGCGTGGGCTGGACCCGCTTCGAGCCGACGCCGCAGCGCGGCACGGTGCCGCCGTACACCCGGCCGGACACGCCGTCGGGCCCGTCGAGCGGGCCCGCGGAGCCGACGGCGAGCGAGTCGGCCCTGGCGCCGGCGCCGCCGAAGGCCTCGGCCGGCTGCTCGCCGCAGCTGCAGCGACAGGGCGAGTGCGGCCGGCCCGAGCAGACGGAGGCGGACCGGGCGGCGGACGGCGGGACGCCGGTCTGGCTCCTGGCGGTGTGGATCGCGCTGGGGGTGGCGGCGCTGCTCGCGCTCCTCGCGCTGCCGCTGCTGTGGCGGGCGAGAGTACGGGCCGGGCGGCTGGCCGCCGGTCCGGCGGACACGTCCGGGGACGCGGCCGGGCGGACGCTGGCGGCCTGGCGGGAGCTGGTCGACACGGCGTGGGACTACGGCATCACGCCGGACGAGTCGCTGACCCTGCGCAAGGCGGCGGCGCGGATCGTGCGCCTGGGCCATCTGCAGGGCGATCCGGCGGACGCGGTGCACCGGGTGGCCCGGGCCGTGGAGCAGGTGCTGTACGCGCCCGATCCGCGCCCGGCTCCGGATCCGGCCGGTGAGGTGACGCAGGTGCGCACGGGCCTGGCCGCCCTGGCTACACGGGGCGAGCATCTGCGGGCGCTGCTGCTGCCGCGCTCGTCCGTCCGGGTGATCTGGGCTGCGCAGGACCGCTGGTCGCGGGTGACCGGCCGGCTGGAGGGCTTCGGCAACGAGGTCTCCGTCCGCTGGTCCGCCGCCACCCGCAGGTTGCTCCGGCAGCGCGGCTGAGGTACCGGGTACGGCGAGGGGCCCCCCGGGGCAAACCCCCGGGGCCCCCCCCGGCCCCGGTCCCGGCTACCGACACCCCCCCGCCCCCCGCCGGGGGGGTTGCGCCGGGGCGCCGGGGGC